>CALUYW010000012.1 GCA_944325105.1 Candidatus Gastranaerophilales bacterium
CCATTACCACCACTACCTATCGTTATCTCAAACACATCCTTAGGCAGAACATTAATTGTCTTCTCCATCACAGCACCGGAGGAACCACCTGCGCCGCTAAAACCGTTATAGTACTTCAGAGGTTTTACACAACGGACGGAGGCTGAGGCATTTTTTCCTCCAGTATTGGTTAAATCTGCATCAACTATAGCTAATCCGAACGGGGTTGCCCAGTCCCCTAGTATTGTTTCTGTATTTGTCCAAACTCTATATGCATCGCACCTATTTAAATATGCTGCGCTTACACAATTTGTGCCCCTGCATTGTGTTACTGTACTTGGCTCACTTGTAAGGTAGTTATATGTACATAGTTGGAGTCCATTGTTGCCCGCATTTCTAGAATATTCAGTTAAAAATTTGCTTACCTTTTGTAATTCGCCCGCACTAATTAATCTGTAGTTATATGTAGGCCCGCTTGGAGCATTTCGACCGTATGTCTCGCATAACTTTATTCCTGCCTGTTGCGTACAAACGGTTCTATTACAACCACTATAACTACTTGTTGTAGAGTTGACACAAGTTCCTGTTGCGCCATACCAGCAGCACAAAGTAGTACTGCATAATTCTGCAGTTTGTGCCACTATAAATTGTGTATCCATGTTCATATAAGGCCAACCATCATCCCCTGCATTTCTTTTAAAAATACATAAGTCAGACTCGTCATCCGCCCCCCTTATTGCAAGGAATAATGGATATTTTGCAAGTTCACTCGCATTGGGTTTGCCGTTTGCTCCAGGATTATTTTCGCAGCTTGTAGCACCTGTTGCACTTCCATTACTTCCCCCTCCACCACCACCTGAACCTGTGATAGTAAGAGTAACCTGATTAACACCATTTGGTATTATCCAACTTGAATTACTTGTAAAGCTAACCGTTTTTTCATTACTAACGGTTGCTCCTCCTCCACCTCCAGCTCCTCCCGAACCTTGAATAAATAATGTATTAATACCGACAGGAACATCAAATGTATAAGTACCCGGATTGGTATATATCTCTAACCCCTCTCTATTATCAGTCTGTACGGTAATATTATCTTTCATCCTCTTTGTTATAACAGGAGCTAACGCCACCATAATAACCGATATCACAAGTACTGCAGTTAAAAGTTCTGCAAGTGTAAACCCCTTTTGCGCAACATAATGGCGCACACCACTTTTGTGGCAAGCAAATTTCTTAATCATTTCGTATCTTTTCTCCAGTTTATAAATAAGGCTAATCTAAGCTTATTAATTTTATTATATTTATGCGTTTTTTAGAAGTCAATAAAAATCAATTATCTTTACGATTACTCTTCGTTTAGACTTAAGACTGCCATAAATGCTTCTTGTGGGATGTCTACTCTACCTACTGATTTCATGCGTTTTTTACCGCGTTTTTGCTTTTCAAGAAGTTTTCTTTTACGGGTAATGTCACCGCCATAGCACTTATCAAGCACGTTTTTGCGCATGGCTTTAATGGTTGTTCTTGCTATTATCCTTCCGCCTATTGCAGCTTGAATTGCTACTTCAAACATCTGTCTCGGTATAATTTCTTTAAGTTTTGTTGCAAGTTTTTGCCCGATATTATAAGCGCTATCCTTATGGCAGATGACAGATAAAGCGTCAACCACCTCTCCACCAAGCAAAATATCCATTTTTACAAGGTCTGAGCGCTTATATGCATAAAAATCATAATCAAGGCTGGCATATCCTTTAGAGCGGGATTTTAGTTGGTCGTAAAAGTCTGTAATAACTTCGCTTAACGGTATGTGATATTCAAGGTTGACACGGGTTTTATCCAAATAATGCATATTTATAAAGTCTCCGCGCTTACCTTGGCACAACTCCATAAGCGAGCCTACAAAATCGTTCGGAGTAAAAATATTTACTTTGACATAGGGTTCTTCGATGTAGTCACGATACTGTGGAGCGGGCAGATTTGTCGGGTTATCTATCTCAACCATTGTGCCATCAGTCTTGTAGACTTTGTAAATTACGCTTGGTGCAGTTGTAATAAGTGACAAATCATACTCGCGCTCAAGACGTTCTTGGGCTATTTCCATATGCAGCATACCTAAAAATCCGCACCTAAAGCCAAACCCCAGGGCCGATGAGGTTTCAGGTTCAAAAGTTATAGAACTGTCGTTGAGTTTAAGCTTCTCAAGAGCTTCTTTTAGGTCATGATACTGGTCATTATCAACGGGATAAAGTCCTGAAAACACCATAGGCTTTGCTTCTTTGTACCCTTCAAGCGGTTCTTTGGCGGGGTTTTGAGCATGAGTTATGGTATCTCCCACAAAGCGAGTAATTTCTTTTATTGAACCTGCAAAATAGCCAACCTCGCCGGTTTTAAGCTCTTCCACCTGAACGCGATTTGGGTTTAAAAATCCGAGCTCAACAACTTCAAACTCCTTGCCTGTTGCCATAAATTTAATTTTATCCCCGAGCTTGATTGACCCGTCTATTACTTTAAAAAAGCACACGGTTCCCAAGTATTGGTCATACGTGCTGTCAAAAACAAGCGCCCTTAGAGGTTTATCCGATGTATCATCCGGTGGTGGGATATGTGCTACAACGGATTCAAGTACTTCTTTTATCCCCGTTCCCTCTTTAGCGCTCACAGGGATTGCCATTGATGCATCAATTCCTAAAACATCTTCTATTTCCTGTTTTACCCTCTCAACATCTGCCGAGGGCAGGTCGATTTTATTTATTATAGGGATAATTTCAAGATTTTGCTCCATTGCAAGATATACATTTGCAAGGGTTTGAGCCTCAACACCCTGTGTTGCATCTACTATTAAAAGCGCACCCTCGCATGCTGCAAGCGAGCGAGAAACTTCATAAGAAAAATCAACGTGCCCCGGGGTGTCAATAAGATTTAAAATGTAATCTTTCCCATCATCCGCCCTGTAATTCATTTTTGCGGCATTTAACTTAATTGTAATACCACGCTCGCGCTCAATATCCATAGTATCAAGCAGCTGATTTTGCATATCACGTTGAGCTATTGTACCGGTAAGTTCAAGCAATCTGTCTGCAAGAGTAGATTTGCCGTGGTCAATGTGGGCTATTATACTAAAGTTTCTTATGTTCTCGATTTTTCTCATAAGATAATTATATTATAAAAAAATTATCTTTGATACAATGCTGTTATTGTAGAACTTGCAAGAGAGTGCTCTTTTACGATTTTTTCAACGGTATTTGGGTCTGTATCCACTGTTACATCAAGACTTTCAACATCGAGTGCATGTATTGTAAAGTTGTAATGGTGTACCCCATGTCCTACAGGCGGGCAAGCTCCGCCATAGCCTAAGGTATTAAAGTCCGTAACTGTTTCAAGTGCAGGCGAGGTTGGTTTTTCTCCTTTTTTAAACTCTGTTTTATCAGCAGGGATATTTATTACAAGCCAGTGCCACCAGCCTTTAGGTCGAGGTGCATCAGGGTCATGGACAAGAAGTGCAAAGCTTTTTGTGCCCTCGGGTGCTCCTTGCCACTTTAAATCGGGGGAAACATTGCCTCCGCTGCAACCAAAACCGTCTAAAACCTGCTCATTAGACAGTGTCTGGTTATTTTTTATACTTTCGCTTGTAAGCGTAAAATTAGAATTTGCCATAATAACACCTGCTCCAACTAAAAATACTAAAACAGAAATAACAAGAATAATTTTTCTCATAAGTTAATTATAGAGATTTTTATCTTAAATAGCAAGCAATTCCCGCTATTAAGCAAAATAAGAAGCATAAATTTCTTGCAAGATAAAATCTGTACATAAAAAACGCCATATGATTTTTGTTGATATTATCCCAGTCCTCCATTGGCCCCATCCACCATTTTGGAATAAATTTAACGTCTTTAATATTTATATAATCCTTTATGGATTTAAAAAGCTCAACTGCTATAGGCATTGTAATAAATGTATATAGTGCGTTTGGATGCAGCCAGCCGCCTATTACAAAAATAGCAACATTGGCATAAGATAACCAAACTATTGTTTCAAGGGCTTTTATGGCATTTTGTTTGTTTTTAAAAAGCCTGCAAAATGTATTTTTGCCCACCGTGCAGTCGTATTCCCAATCCATAATGGCGTGAGTGTGCAAAAGTGCTGCCGTTAAAAGCCCCACTGATATTGACATAATAAGTATTCTTGTAGATAAAAGTCCGCAAAGTGCTAAATATGTGCCGCTCATTAGCAGCGGGCCAAATATTAAACCCACAATGAGCTCGCCCGAGTAGTACTTTGTAGCAAAAGGATAAAACAAGCACATAGCTCCGGTTAGAGCTATAATTACAGGAACTGCAGCTCCTATTGTAATTGTGTAGTAAATACCTATTAAAAGCGCTATAGCGTATAAAATTGCTATTATTCGGGTAACTTTTTTAAGTGAAAAAGTCCCGTTTAAAATAAGCCTGGCTTTGTTGTTTATTGTGCCAAAGTCAATGCTGCTAAGGTTTTTGCCCCGGTTTAGTTCTTTTGTGACATCCATATAATCATCCAAAAGATTTGTGCCAAGGTGCACACAGGTAATACCGATAAAAGTCAAAAACATATCCGAGTACGACGGCAGGTAGATTTGAGCCCAAATAAGGGTTAAAAACCAAGGTGCAACCGACATTGGAAGCGAGTATGCTCTTGTAAGCTCGCAAAAATTTGAAATTTTTTCTTTAATCATAGGCTTATATTATATATAATTTTTAAATTAGTCAAATTGCTCAAGTGTTTATTTGTATAAGTAAAGAAAAGACTTTTTAAATAATTTACAAATCGTTACATTATTCGCTAAAATTACTATAAAAACGGCTATTTTAACCATATTGAAAATACTAAATATACCCTTACTTTAAAAAAACAATTTAATAAAATCCCCAAAAATGCCAAAAAACTTGTACAAAAAGCCTTGCATTGAAAAATTTAACATGTATGATTTTATTTGTTGAAATATATAAAGGAAACTAATGTCTAAAGACGTAATAGAATTTGAAGGAACAATACTTGAGTCTTTGCCAAACGCAATGTTTAGAGTAGAACTTGAAAACGGACATGAGATATTGGCACATATTTCAGGAAAAATCAGGAAAAACTTTATAAGAATATTGCCGGGTGACAAAGTAAAAGTCGAAATGACGCCTTATGATTTAACAAGAGGCAGAATTACATACAGATTAAAGTAAATAAAGGAAAATAAAAATGAAAGTTAGAGCATCAGTAAAACCAATTTGCAAAAATTGCAAAGTAATTAAAAGAAGAGGACGTGTAACGGTTACATGTTCTGACCCGAGACACAAACAAAGACAGGGTTAATAAGTAAAGTAATTCAAAGGAGACATAAATAAATGGCAAGATTGGCTGGGGTTGATTTACCCCGTAACAAAAGAATGGTTATTGCATTAACCTATATCTACGGCATTGGACCTACTAGAAGCGCGAAAATTCTTGAGGCTTGCAATATTTCACAAGACCTAAGAACAGACGATTTGACCGATGACGATATTAAAAAGCTGAGAACAGAAATATCACACTATACAATTGAAGGTGACTTAAAAAGAGAAGAATCTCTTAATATTAAACGCTTATCAGAAATCAACTCTTACAGAGGTGTTCGTCACAGAAGAAAACTCCCTGTCAGAGGTCAGAGAACAAAAACAAACGCCAGAACACGCAGAGGCAAAAAATCAGGCCCGATAGCTAACAAAAAGAAATAGGATTTGATTTTATTTTGGCGTAACAAAAGAAATTAATAAAAGGAAGAAAATATAATGGCTAAACCTACAAAAACAAAAAAGAAAGAAAGAAAGAACGTATTACAAGGTGTTGTACACATTCAGTCCACCTTTAATAACACTATCGTAACTTCAACCGACACTCAAGGTAATGCTGTTGCATGGGCTTCTGCCGGTGCTTGCGGTTTTAAAGGTGCCAGAAAGGGTACTCCGTTTGCAGCACAATCTGCAGCGGAATTGGTTGCTAAAAAATCAGTTGACCAAGGAATGAGAAAAGTTGAAGTATTTATAAAAGGCCCAGGTTCAGGCAGGGAAACCGCTATCCGTGCTATTCAAGCTGCTGGTCTTGAAATTACTTTAATCAAGGACGTAACTCCAATTCCTCACAACGGCTGCCGTCCTCCTAAAAAACGTAGAGTATAACAATAATAAAAGGAGCTATAAAATTGGCTAGATATACTGGACCCACAAATAAATTATACAGAAACTTCGGTGTCAAGGATTTGTCCAATCGTAAATTGACATCGTCAATGAGACAAAACTCTTCAGGGCAGCACGGTGCAATGAGAAAGAAAGCATCTGATTACGCTCTGCAATTAAAAGAAAAACAAAAAATTCGTCTTACTTACCTTGTATCTGAAAAGCAATTTGCAAAATACTATCAAACTGCTTCAAGAAAAACAGGCGTAACGGGTACAATTATGTTACAAATGCTTGAATCAAGACTTGATAACGTAATCTTCCGTGCAGGTTTTGCAATTACAAGAAGACAAGCAAGACAAATTGTTAACCACGGACATGTCCTCGTTAACGGTAAAAAAGTTGATATTCCCTCCTATTTGCTTAAAGCAGGAGATGAAGTCACTGTTAAAACAAACAGTCAAAATTACATAAAAAATGTTCAAGAATCAATCGATATGGCACTTTCGTTTGCTTGGTTAAACGTAGACAAAGCTGCTCAAAAGATTGTTTTTGACAGAGTACCACAAAGGGAAGAGATGGACCCTGAGTTCAAAGAACAACTTGTTATTGAGTACTACTCTAAATAGTAATTAGGAGAGAATAAAGAATATGGAACTTAAAATTAAAAATGTTAATACCACAACCAGTTCAGACGGTTCACAATATGGCAAGTTTGTTATTGAACCGCTTGAAAGAGGTTATGGCGCTACAATTGGTAACTCTTTGAGAAGAGTGTTACTCTCAAGTCTTGAGGGTGCCGCTGTTACTTCAGTAAGAATTGAAGGTATTACACATGAATACACTTCAATTCCCGGAGTTGTTGAAGATGTTATTGATATCATGCTTAACCTTAAAGGCTTGGTTGTAAAAACTGATAATAATGATGTTCAACACTTAAGATTAGATGTTACAAGACCCGGTGCGGTTTTGGCTTCTGATATTGAACTTCCTGCAGGTGTTAAAATTGTTAACCCTGACTGCTTAATTTGTACTCTTGCAGAAGGTGGTTCAATTCACGCTGACATCGTTGTTGAGGTTGGTAAAGGTTACATTACTCAAGATGTTCTTAAAGAACAAAAGAACGGTATGCCCATAGACATGCTCCCGATTGATGCTGCATTTATGCCTATCAAACGTGTAAGCTACCTTGTTGAACCTGCTCGTGTAGGTGAAAACTTGGACTTCGACAAATTGACTCTTGAAATTTGGTCAAATGGTTCGATTGATGTAACTCAAGCATTATCAAAAGGTGCAAATCTTCTTATCGAACACTTCTCTCAAATTGCTGCAATTACTGGTACGCCTGTAAGTGTAAAAATTGAAGAGGAAAAGAAAGAAGAAGAAACAACTGAAGCTGTTCCCGCTTTCACAATTGAAGATTTGGAACTTTCGGTTCGTGCATATAACTGCTTAAAGAGAGCAAGTATCAATTCTATGGCAGAACTTTTGAAAAAATCAGAACATGATTTATTGAATATTAAAAACTTCGGTAAAAAATCTTCTGATGAAGTAATCGAAAAACTTCACCAATTGGGCTTGGATCTTCAACCCAATCCTGAAGGTGTAGATGATTTGGAACTAATATAATAAAAGGATAAATAAAATGAGACACCAGTGTAAAAGACACCATCTATCAAAGGCAGCTGACCAAAGAAAAGCACTGCTTCGCTCTTTGGCAACAGAGTTGTTCTTGCATGGTGAAATAAAAACTACTATGGCAAGAGCAAAAGCGCTTCGTCCTTATGCTGAAAATGTAATCACATTTGCTAAAAAAGGCGATTTGGCTTCTCGCAGACAAGCTGCTAAATATATTTTCGACAAGGAAACTTCAAAATATATGAACCTTGAAACAGGTGAGATTTTTGATGCTCCTCAAGAAGGTCAAAAACTGCCTTCTCAGACAGTTTTAAGACAACTGTTCTCGGTTATTGGCAAAAAATATGCAACTCGCAACGGCGGTTATACAAGAATTTACAGACTTGCTCCCCGCAGAGGCGATGCTGCTGAAATGGCAATGATTCAATTGGTATAATGAATACCAAAAATCGTTACCTTGCGCGAATTTCATATCTGGGTAAGAACTACTGTGGCTCACAAAAGCAGCCAAACGGTAATACAATCCAAGACGAAGTTGAAAAAGCGCTCTGTACATTGATAAAAACAAAAACAAGCACTATATTTTCAGGCAGAACCGATGCAGGTGTGAGTGCAAAATCTCAAACTTTTCACTTTGATACCTCCTTGGAGCTTGATACAAATAAATTTATCAACTCTCTAAATGGGATTTTGCCTGAAGATATAAGGGTTTTTGAGATAAAAAAAGTTGAAAATACCTTTCATGCTCAAAAATCCGCGAAGTTTCGCCACTACAGATATTTAATAAGAAATGACATGGTAAGCTCTCCATTTGATACAAATGTCCTGTTTGTAAAATGGCACTTGGATGAGAAGCTTTTTGACAAATCTCTAAAATGCCTTGTAGGTGAGTATGACTTCAGTGCTTTTAAGTCAAAGTCCGATAACCCTGCATGTGTATGCAATATCTATCATGCTGGGGCCTTTAGGTCGGATGATGGCAAATATATAGTGATTGATATTATAGGAAGCAGGTTTCTCTATAATATGGTCAGAACAATCGTCGGCACTCTCTTTAAAATTCAAAAAGACGCTCTCGTCCCGCTAGCGATGGCTGAAGTTTTGAATTCAAAAGATAGAAACAATTCAGGAGCAACGGCACCTGCCATTGGTTTAACTCTTGAATATGTCGGATACGATGATTGTTTAAATTATCTGAAACAAATGAATATAGGAAAGGCAAATAAATGAAAACATTTAGCGCAAAGCCGCTTGAAGTAGAAAGAAAATGGTATGTAATAGATGCCGAAGGGCAAACTCTTGGCAGACTTGCTGTTGCATGTGCCAACATTCTTCGCGGCAAAAATAAACCTCAATATACACCCAATGTTGATACAGGTGATTTTGTAGTAGTTATCAATGCTGCTAAAATTCAGGTGAGCGGTAAAAAAGAAACTGACAAATTGTATCGTTCTCACAGTGGTTACCCTGGCGGTTTTAAAGAAATCAGCTTCAAAGCCCTTATGGAAAAAGACCCAAGACGTGCTATAGAAAAAGCAGTTAAAGGTATGCTTCCTCACAACACTTTGGGTTCTCAGCAATTTACAAAATTAAAAGTATATGCTGATGCTAATCACCCTCATGAAGCTCAAAAACCAGAAAAATATGAAATCAAAGGAGATAAGTAATAATGGCAGATGCTAAACAAGAAGTAGTTAAAACCGGCAGAAGAAAATGCTCAATAGCTGTTGCAAAAGTCGCTTCAGGTAAAGGCAGAATCTTTATCAATGGTAAAACTCTTAAAGGTTATTTTGGAAACCGTCCCTCTTTAGAGATGGCTATCTATCGTCCTTTAGTTTTAACTGATAATCAAGACAAACTTGACGTTAGGGTTAAAGCTGTTGGCGGCGGTGTTTGTGCTCAAGCTGACGCAATTAAACACGCTATTTCTCGTGCATTACTTGCAATGAACGAAGAGTTCAAACCTGTCTTAAAGCAAGAAGGTCTTTTGACTCGTGATGCAAGAGTTAAAGAACGTAAAAAATACGGCCGCAAAAGAGCAAGAAAAAGATTCCAATTCTCAAAAAGATAATCTTTTTCATTCAATATTCAAAATACCGCCCGCATTATTTGACGGGTGGTATTTTAGTATGCAAATATATGTATATTTTTTGCATGATTTATTTATTGAGAAACCATGGAAAAATACTTATATTAAGGAGGTTTTAAATGGTTGACTCAATTAGCGACTCTATGTATGGCTTGCAAGGTATAAGTGCTTATTCAATAGGTTCTTACACTCAAATTGATAAAACCGATACTGAAGTCTTTGAAGATGTTTTTCAAGATGCGCTTGACTCTGTTGGTGAAGATACCGAAAGCTTGTATTCTCAAAAGTTAGATATGTTAAATCTCGGTGTCCCTGCAGGTATGCAAATTGAAGGCACGGAAGAGATACAAAGTACAAGCGGCTCGTCTACTTCGGGTTCTTCTCAGTCAAATGAAGAAGATGGAGAGTATGATGAAATGGACTTAAATCAAGACGGCACGGTTTCAAGTTCTGAGATAATAATTTATGAAATGCTCCATGGTTCATCTGGCAGCGACAATTCGCAAATCAATTCAACATCACTATCAGATGCGCTTAGTGCTTATGTGGTAGCATAGCCTTAAATCTCTCAACTATAGCGTCAGCAATTCTTTTTGAAGCAAGCCCATCACCGTATGGGTTTGCGGCTTGTTTCATAGAATTGTAAAATTCTTTATCATCAAGTAATTTTTGTACTGTTGATGCTATTTTGTCCCTGTGTGCGCCAACAAGTTTGACGCAGCCGTATTCAAGCGCTTCAGGACGTTCTGTTTCATCTCTCAAAACAAGAACAGGAACTCCCAGTGAGGGGGCTTCTTCTTGTACTCCGCCCGAATCGGTCAGTATAATATGAGATTTTTTCATCAATGTTGCAAAAGGTGCATAGTCAAGCGGGTCAATAAGTTTAACCCTATCTATGCCCTCAAGTTTTGCTCTTACGGTATTTTGTACATTTGGGTTTAAGTGCACAGGATAAACAATCTGAATATCTTTATTGTTATTGATTAAGTCAATAACCGCATCGCAAATCTCTTTGAGCGGTTTGCCAAAGTTTTCTCTTCTGTGCGAAGTTAAAAGAACGGTTTTTAAATCGGGGTCTAAACCGATAAAATCAAGATTTGCCTCTTTGTTTTCTACCGTGTATAAAAGCGCATCAATTACCGTATTGCCTGTTTTATAAAGAGAATTTGGCGTTTTAATGCCCGAGTTTTTTATGTTTTCAACAGAACCCTCTGTAGGGCAAAAGTGCATATCGCAAACTGCGTCAACAAGCACTCTGTTTATCTCCTCGGGGAATGGATAATCTTTATTAAAAGTCCTGAGTCCTGCCTCAACATGCCCTATCGGAATTCTTGCATAATACGCACTAAGTGCTGCAGCACCTGCTGTTGTAGTATCACCATGTACAAGGACAATGTCGGGTTTTACTTTTTCATATAATTCTTTTGTTTGTAAAAGTACATCAGATGTAAGCCCCCATAGGTTTTGGTTTGGTTTCATAAGGTTTAAGTCATAATCGGGAACTATTTCAAAAAGCTCAAGCACTTGGTCTAACATTTGCCTGTGTTGGGCGGTTACTATGGTAATCGCCTCAAGCTCTTCTCTTTTTTGAACCTCTTTGACCAAAGGCGCCATTTTAATCGCCTCGGGGCGTGTTCCAAAAACTAATGCAACTTTTATTTTCTTTTCCATATGCAAATTGTATAAAAATAGTATTGATTTTACAAGCTTTTAATGAGGCCTATTTATTTGCCATGCGCTTGTGTTTGTTATAAAATGTTGATATAGAGGCAGTTTAGGAGTAAAAGTTTTGAGTCAGACTAATTTATTTGACCATGGAAAAATAGTTCCCGTTAATATTCGTGACGAGATGAAGCGTTCATACATTGACTACGCTATGAGTGTAATAGTAGGGCGTGCACTACCTGATGTAAGAGACGGTTTAAAACCTGTTCACAGGCGTATCTTGTTTGCAATGAACGAACTTGGTATGACGCCTGATAAACCGTTTAAAAAATGCGCAAGAATCGTCGGGGAAGTTCTCGGTAAATATCACCCCCACGGTGATTTTGCGGTTTATGAGTCTTTGGTTCGTATGGCACAAGACTTTGCAACAAGATATTTAACAATTGACGGTCATGGTAACTTTGGTTCTGTTGATGGTGACTCGGCTGCTGCTATGAGATATACGGAAGCCAGAATGCACAAAATTACAACATCCATGCTGGCTGATATTGACTGTGAAACTGTCAACTTTACGCCTAACTTTGACGGTTCTCTGCAAGAACCTGCGGTATTGCCAGTCAGGTTGCCAATGCTTTTATTAAACGGTGTATCAGGTATCGCCGTCGGTATGGCAACAAACATTCCTCCTCATAACTTGTGTGAGGTGGTAGACGGTACAATAGCAATGATTGATAACCCTGATATTACGGTTGAAGGGCTTATGCAGTATATCAAAGGGCCTGATTTTCCTACTGCTGCTACAATCATTGGAACTTCTGAAATTAAAAAAGCCTATGAAACTGGCCGCGGTTCAATTAAAATGTCTGCCGTTTCAAAAATTGAAGAATTACCGGGCGGCGGCGGTCGTCAGGCAAGGACGGCGATTGTTGTTACAGAAATTCCATACCAAGTGAATAAAGCTGCCCTTATTGAAAAAATAGCTGACCTTGTAAAAGAGGGTAAGGTTCAGGGTATTTCAGATATCAGAGATGAATCCGACCGTGACGGTATGAGGGTTGTAATTGAGCTTAAACGTGACGCTAAGCCCGATGTTGTAAGAAATAACTTATATAAACAAACGGCTCTTATGACAAGCTTTGGTGTCAATATGGTTGCTCTTGTCGGTCAGCAGCCAAGACTTTTGAACTTATATGAAGTTTTAAACGAGTTCATTGAGCACCGTGTAGATGTAATTACAAGAAGAACAATTTTCTTCCTGAAAAAAGCAAAAGCGCGCGCTCATATATTAGAGGGCTTAATGATAGCCCTAAATGCGCTTGATGAAGTTATTGAACTTATCAAGAAATCAAAGAATACGGAAGAAGCAAGAAACGGCTTAATGTCAAGATTTGGGCTTGATACTGAGCAAGCTAATGCAATTTTAGAAATGCAATTAAGACGTTTAACAGGTCTTGAACAAGATAAAATAAGAGCCGAATATGACGATTTAATTAAGAAAATTGCTGAATATGAGGCAATTTTGGCAGATAGAAATAAAGTTCTTGCTCTAATTAAAGAAGAGCTATTGGAAGATAAAGAAAAATACGGTGATGACAGAAAAACTCAAATTCTTCCCGAGCAAGGCGAGCTAAATATTGAGGATTTAACTCCAAATACTGCAATGGCAGTGTTTATTACTCGTCAAGGCTATATAAAGAGAATTTCTCTTGATACATTTGAGCGTCAAAACCGTGCAACTCGCGGTAAAGGCGGTATGAAAACAAAAGAGGATGATGATGTCGGACACTTCTTTACTGCTATGATGCATGATAAAGTTCTGTTCTTCTCATCTAAAGGTGTTGTATACAGTCTAAATGTATATGATTTCCCTGAGGGTTCTCGCCAATCTAAGGGTCTGCCTATTATAAATGTTCTGCCTATTGAGCAGGATGAACAGATAACTGCGGTAGTTCCCGTTAGCGAGTTTAGTCCTAACACTAACCTGATTATGCTAACTCATGCCGGTTACATTAAAAGGATAAGTCTTGATAACTTTGTAAATATCAGAAGAAACGGTATTATTGCAATCGGACTCGAAGAGGGTGATACTCTCAACTGGGTTAAACTTGCTCAAAATAACGATGAGATAATAATCGGTACATCTTGCGGCATGGCAATTCGTTTTGCAATTGAGGATTTAAGACCCCTTGGACGCTCTGCTCGCGGTGTTAACTCGATGAAATTAAGAACAGGTGACAGTATTATTGGCTGCGATGTAGTACCAAGAGACTATGATGCAGACTTGCTTGTAGTAACATCAGACGGTTTTGGCAAGCGCTCAAAATTAAGCGAGTTCAGACCTCAAAACAGAGGTGGTCTAGGTTTAATTGCTACTAAGTTTAAATCATCAAGCTCAAGACTTGTGGCGCTGACTATTGTAGATGAACATGATGATATTATGGTGGTTACTGCAAATGGTATCGTTACTCGAGTAAGTGCCGCTGATATTTCTCGTCAGGGACGTCCTGCAACGGGTGTTAAGGTTCAAAACCTTGTTGATAATGATACTGTGGTGTCGGTAAACAAGATAATTAATCCCGACGATGATACTGATATAAAAGAGCAACCTCAAACTCAGGAAGCTCCGCAAGATAATTTTGAACAAGGCAATTTGAATTTAGAATAGCTAAAAGTAATATTCAAAAGTACCGCGTTAAGTGCGGTACTTTTTTGTTTGAAAATAAAGTTAAGTTAAATCTCTCTTAGTACATCTCGCCCATACCAAATGTAAAGAATCCGTTGCTGCGGTCTTTTCCGCCTGTATTTGTAAACGGTATAGCGTAGTCAAGATTGATAGGCCCAAGACCGGGGATAAATACTCTTAAGCCGACACCTGCGGTTATAGCATAACCGGGGCGGTCATACAGTTTGTTTGTGAGCGTATCGCCAAAAAGTGTGCCTGCATCCATAAATGCAGCAAGTCTTATGTTGTTCAAGAAAGTGTTTGTTGTAAGTCTGTCCATAAATGGTATAGGGGTTCTAAATTCAGCTGTACCCATCATAAAGCCGTTGCCCGTACCGACTTCAGAGATGTTAAAACCTCTGATTGTGTAGGGGCCTCCAAGGGCGTACGCTGCAAACTCGGGCATATCGCCGTGTATTTTGCCACCCGCTCTTGCTGCAAGAACGAATGTTGATTTTTTACCGACAGGTACGAATTTTTTCAACATACCGTATAATTTACCAAAAGAATCTGCACCAAAGCCTATTGATTCTTCAAGACTGATGCGGGCTAAAACACCTCGTCTTGTGTTAACAACAGTGTCTCTTGTGTCATAAATTAATGCAGGAGTAATTTTGGCGTAAACTCCGCCATCAAGCTGCTGAGCTCTTTGTGAGTAGTCAATTCCTCTTGAGGCAAATACATTTCTTGCTTTCCATTCATCACCCTCATCAAGGTCAACGCTTTCGCCACCGAAGCTTATGCTGCCGCTCAAGTTTTTAAATGCTTTAAATTTCCTTGTAAGAGTGATGTCTGCACCGTAGCGTTTTTCTATTGCGAGCGGTACTTGATAGCTGCCAAAGTTTCTGACAAATGCTCTGAAGCCTAAGGATTGATTTTCTGATTTAAAATGAGGCTCAATGAAACCCAGTTCGGCTTGCAGATTGGGCCTGTTTATAATTGAACTGTCGTTCATCAAAATACCTGTACCTGCCATAAAGTTAATGCTTAACTTTTGACCCAAGCCTCTAAAGTTATTTTCTGAAAAACCGACTGAACCAAAGAAGCCTGACATTGAATCTACACCTACACCAAGGGAGATTTTACCGGTTCTTTGTTCGTCAAGCGAGATTGTTACATTATATTTTCCCGTTGAGGGGTCCATTTCAATGTCTCTTTTGACATCTTTAAAGGCTTGCGTGCCCATCAACCTTAAGATATCGTCTCGCATAATATTTTCATTGTAAACAGTCCCTGGTTCAAGCAAGATGTTTCTTTTAACAATAAAATCGCGAGTTTTGTAGTTACCTTCCACAATGACATCGTTAATGACACCCTCATCCACAACAATATTTACCATGCCATCGGGGTCATCCTGAACTGAAACTACTCTTGATAGAATATAGCCTTTCATGCTATACATCTCTTGGATTTGTTCAATTGCGGAGTTGATGCTTAAGATATTTTGGGGTTGACCTTCATATTGAGAAAGTATAGCCATAATGTCTTTTGTTGCTACGACATTGTTACCCTCTATTGTAAAGCCTTTTATTGGAGGGTTTTCTTCAACTATTATCCTGAGCCTTATGCCGCCGTCGTCTGCTCTTAGCGGTACTGCTCTTATATTTTGAGTAAAATATCCTGTTTTGTATAGTTTATTTAAGTCGGCAGAGATGTTCTTTCTGTCGTATATATAGCCTTCTTTTGAGCTTAGTTGGTCTTTTATAAAAGATGTTTCGATGATATTGTTACCAAATATTTCAAGCTGACTTATATAAACAGCATCCGTCAAGCCGCTATTTTCTTGTGTGGTTGTGTTTTTAGTGCTTTCTGTATTACTTTGTTCTTGCGGGACAATGTCTTTGTCATACGGAGGAATTTCTTCTTGCGTAGTTGTTTCCTCTTGTTTGGTTTCCTCTATTTTCTTTTCTTTTTTTGACTTAAAAAATTTGGGGAATTTGAAGTTAAATGCCGCATAAGAAGGCTGCTGGAGCAAAAATATCCCCAGAACCGTATATATTATAAACAGTTTTTTTATACTTCTCATCTAACTCCGGATAAATGTCTAGTTTATCTCACATACATTATATATCTAAAAATACCAGCCTGCAAACCCGTCAAATAATGTAACAAAAATGCAAAAAATTATATTAAAAGATATAATCACTTTATGATAAAATTCTATTGTAGTTAGTTCGGAGAGTCTTGTTTTGGATATAAAGCAACGCGAGTTAATAGAGGAAATAATAAAGCAACATCCTGATTATATTGGGCATGAAAATCTCATAGACCAGTTTTGTGCTGAAATATATAAAAAATCCTACCTTCTTTTGGACTCTGTTTCAAATATAGAGAGTTTAAAAAATTATTTAACTAAAGTTGCCGATACTTCTATTGCTAACGTGTTAAAAAATTTGCCAAAAGAAGAAAATGATGCTCTCAGTAAAATAAATAAGCTGCCAGATATACCTGATATAACGGTTGAGACAAAAGTTCAGCAACATGTTGTTCAAAAACAACCCGAACCTATCCAAATGCATAATAGTATGCCAAATGTGGAAAAGAGGCAGGAAGCGGTCAATAAGGACCCGTATTCCGGACTTATTGACCCCGAGGAGTTTTTTAACGAAAAACAGACAAATCCTTTGGTGGCAAAAAATATAATTGATGTAATTGATATGCTGGATTTAGGAAATCCTGACAAGAAATATCTTGAAATCTTTACAATGCGCTATGTTCAAAACATGCATCAAGGCGATATTGCAAAAAAACTTAAAATTTCTCAAGCAGATTTAAGCATGAGATTTTGCGACTTGGTGAAATTAATAAAGCAGCATCTTTATTAGACTTTCATGCCGTGGTTTCTGGTAAAACTCATATAGCTGCTCATTTTTAGCGGGATTTTGCCGTAGTTTTTTTGGAATAACGGTTGGTAGTATGGGTCATAAGTCGGTTCCGTTACCTTTATTTTTTGATGCAAGGCTTTTCTTTGGGCAATTGTTCCAAGTTTGTTTCTGACAAGAGGGGTTAGCACATTGCTTGAAATTATAGCACCTGTAATAGAAGCAATAACCCTTGCTCCGCCTTTTAGTTTGTCAAATTCAACACTTCCTTTTTCTACATTTTTAAATGCAATCTTGCCGTTGTCAATCATTTTTTCGGTAAGTCGCATAAGAGGGGCTGTAAATAACGCGTAAAGACCTATGTTTGCAGTACCGTCAGCAATTTCCTGAGGTATTAAAAACTTTTTATCCTCTTTGTCTATTTTTTTATTTGCTACTATGCCAAAAGTTTGTGCCGAGCTTGCTAAAAACCATCCTGCAGCTGCAGATATGAAAAGAAATTTGGCATTGTCATTTGCAAAGTTTGCAATAATTTTTTGTGCAAAGTTAGCCATTTTGCTCACCTGCACTTTCCTGTGTTTTATCGGTTGTTTTTTTGGAATTTAAGCGCTCTTCCATGAATTTATCTATTTTTTCCATGGTTAAATTCGTGAGCGGTGCATCAATTAAGAAATTTGTCAGTACCATAACTCCAAGCGCAGCAATTGTGCCGACAACTGACGGTACTCTCTTTATTGCATCACTGAGAGCTTTTTCATCCAGTTTAAGAGCTTCAAAACCTTCTCCAAATGACCTTTTAACTTTTTGAGGGTCAATTTTAATTTTGCCTGCTTCTTTTATAATATTGCCGGCTGCATCTTTTTGGGCATATTTGAGTTCTGCTAGTTTCATGCAACTGCTTCTTACAACAAGCCCTGTTGCGGTTCCTATTATTGCTTTTGCAGCACTTCTTGCAGCAGACACTTTTTTTGTGTCTTTGTCCACCTCTTTGTTTTTTAAGTCTATAAAAGGTTGTATTAAAAGTGCAGATGCGCCTATTGCAAGCCTTTGATGAACGCTTGAGAAATCTCCGGCTTTTGCAAGTATGTTTTGTGCGCCCTGACCGAGTTTTATCGGGTTAGATTTAAGTGCACAAAAATTCGTTGTTTTGTTGTTGTTGCTTTGTATTCTAGTAATCATATACCTTCTTTAACCCAAGTTTTCTAACGCTCAAAATAAAATTAAATTGCCAAAAAACCTGCTCCTAAAGGGATTTGGATTAACAAAAATTTACATAGTTGGTGATTTGTCATCAATATTTGTTGTTTGTTTTACAATTATAGCATATGTGTCAAATTAATGGAACAATTTAGTATATGGAAAAACCTTTTTTTTATGATATTACATTGAGAGATGGTAATCAATCGCTAAAAAAGCCTTGGCAGTTGAATGAAAAGCAATTTATTTTTGAAAAATTAAAAGAATTAAATGTGCAGGCGGTAGAGGTTGGCTTTCCTGCGTCTTCGCATATGGATTTTGAGTCTTGCTCGGCTCTGGCTGATATGGCATGGGATAATCTAGTTATTTCTGCACTGGCAAGAACGGTTCAAAAAGATATAGATTCTGCCATTAGTTCAATTGGTCATGCTAAAATTCCAAGAATACACACGTTTTTGACACTTAGCCCTTTTCATATGAAATATGTTCTTAATAAAGAGCCTCAATACTGTGCAAAAAAAGCTATTGAGGCTGTAGAGTATGCTTATTCAAGCGTGAAAAAAATAAATAAAAATGCCCAAGTACAGTTTAGTGTTGAGCATTTTGGTGATTGTATCGAAAACCTTAATTTTGTAATAGATACTTTGAAAGAAATAGTAAAAGCAGGCGCAAGCGTAATTAATCTTCCAAATACTGTAGAGAGAACACGGCCGAAGACTTTCATTAATATGATAGAAAAGGTAAAAGAGTCTTTGCCTGATGATGTTATAATTTCTCTTCATAATCACAATGACCTTGGCATGGCTACGGCTACAACTGTTGAGGGTTACTTTGCAGGTGCAATACAACTTGAATGTTGTCTGAATGGTCTTGGCGAAAGGGCAGGTAATACTGATTTTGCGCAAGTGGCTGTAGCACTTCATAATAACGGGGTTGAAGTTCCTGTTAATCTGGATAAAATTTATGAAACCGCAATGATAATTTCTCAAATGTCAAAAGTTCAAATATATGAAAAAGCTCCACTTGTGGGTCCTGAGGCGTTGGCTCACAGGAGTGGCATACATCAAGATGGCGCCATTAAAACAAAAGATATGGAATTTGGTGCATACAGGCCAATTCACCCCTCACTTATCGGGAGAGGTGACGATGAGAAAATTGGCTTTACTTCTCAATCCGGCAAGACTGCAATATTTGAAATTATCAACAATGCGGGCTATCCGATTACAATTGAAGAAGCAGTGCGCTTAACGCCTGCAGTCAAAGAAGTTTCTGAAGTAAAGGGTGAACTTAGTGTTGATGAAATTCTTGAAATTTATTTCAGAGAAATATTTGATATTAAAGGCGCTTTTGAGCTTCTGTCCTTTAAAAATATTTCGGGTGACAGATTTAAGCTTGGCTTCAAGTATAAGGGTGAGTTAAAAGAAGTTGAAGGCTCGGGAAACGGGCCTTTGGATGCTTGTCTGGATGCGCTTAAAAATGCAGGTTTCCCAAGAAAATTATCACACTATAAACAATATGCTCTAGATGAAGACAAGATGGGCTCAGGCGCTACCGCAATGAGTGTAATAAAGCTTGTGGGTAAAAATGGCGAAGAGATTATCGGTCGTGCTACGGATAAAAACACTGCCAAAGCTAACGTAAAAGCTATATTTAATGCTCTAAATCAGGTGTATAAGTAGCTAAAGTGCTTCTTTTACCGCTTCTTTAACGCTTTCAACTATTTGTTCGTAGTTTTTATTAAGATATAACTCGCGTCCCATGCCAACTGCGCATGCGCCTGCTTTTAAAAGCGGTCTGATATGTTCTTTTTTTACGCTGCCGCAAGGCATTACGTTTAAAAACTTCATAGGGCGCAGAAGGTCTTCTATGTAAGTATCACCACCTAAATCTTTGATTGGGAATATTTTGATAATAGGTACGCGGACTTTCCAAGCGCTATATGCTTCATTTGGAGTTGTAGCACTTAATATGAGAGGAATTTTACTGCTTGACGATACCTTTGTTAAGCCCATTTGCAAAATTGGTGATACTATGAGCTTTGCGCCTGCTTCAATGCCGTTGTGTGCTTGTTCTGATGTTATTACACCACCTTGTGCAACGTGTACTCCTTTTATTTGTGCAACTTTTTTTATTGCTTCAATTTCGGAGTTAATCTCAATAACTCTTATGCCGCCTTGTGCGTAGGCGTTTGCTATTTCAAATGCTTTCTCGGGATTGTCTTCTCTTATTATTCCATAAATTTTGGTTTTAAAAATTTCTCTTATTGCTTCGCTCATTGTACTGAATATACCTTATCTGCTATCGTATTATCTTTTATTTCCAGTTCCATATTTTTCAACATAAGATTTGAAATTGCCCGTTTTGTTTCTTCATCTTTCACTGACCAACAAATTTTTTTGTCAGGGTATTTTGCAAAAAACCTTACCGACGATAAAAGCGCCATTCGTGACGCATCTATCAGATTTAAATTGCTTATATCCACGTTAATCTTTTCTTTGGAAGAATTTTTGAGGAAATTTTCAATTTTTTCAATCATATTGTCTGATTTTGGAACCTTTATACTAAAAATATTCATTGTTACAGGTGCTTTTTTGTATGTTTATTATCTCGGAGTTAAATTTTAATTTTTTATAATAAAATTTAAAATCTAAACCTTTTAGTGTATAATTTTCTTATAAGTATGGATGTGAGGCTAAAATATGTGCAATTCTGCTGTTGTCGACTGTTTAGAACTTATAAAAAGTGCAAAGGAAGTCTTTGATATTGAGGCAAATTCTGTTCTTAAATTAAAAGAGCGCTTAGGCGAAGACTTTATAAAAGCTATTGATATAATATACTCTTCAAAAGGTAAGGTTGTTGTTACCGGTATGGGCAAGTCGGGTCTTGTAGGCAGAAAAATAGCTTCAACTCTATGCTCGACAGGCACTCCCGCAGTGTTTTTACATCCTGCCGAATCTACACACGGCGATAGCGGTATAATTTCAAGAGATGATGTTGTAATAGCCATATCTAACAGTGGAGAAACTCAAGAGCTATTAAACCTTTTGCCTTTAATTATGCGTTTTGGTGTTCCTTTGATTGGAATAACGGGCGGTTTGAATTCTACACTGGCTCAAAAAAGTGATGTGGTTCTTGATATATCGGTTGAAAGGGAAGCATGTCCTCTGAATAAGGCGCCGACTGCAAGCACAACCGTTACCTTGGCATTAGGTGATGCTATAGCCGTATGTTTGCTTAAAAAACGCGGTTTTACTTATGAAGATTTTCTTCTGTATCATCCCTCAGGTGCGCTTGGTAAGGGAATTTTATACAAAGTTGAAGAGCTTATGGTAAAAGACGAGCGTTTACCCATAGTGTCTGAAGAAGTTAGTTTTGGTGATGCAATAAAAATTGTTAGTGAGAAGCGTCTTGGCACGGCACTTTTGGTCGATAAAAACAGTAAACTTACCGGTGTGCTGACAGATGGTGATATTAGACGCGCAGTTATTAAATATCCAAACTCTGCTTCGCTTAAAGTTAGTGAAGTTATGACAAAAAATCCAAAAACTATCGGCGTTAATGAACTTTGTGCAAAAGCTCTTGCTATTATGGAAAAACACTCTATTACCTCGCTTGCGGTTGTGGATGAAACTAACGTCCCAATAGGCTTGTTACATATTCATGATTTGCTAAAAGCGGGAGTTGTGTAGTGGAAAATTCTATTGATATAAAGCATAAAGCAAAAAAAATTAAACTTGCTGCTTTTGATATTGACGGTGTTATGACTGACGGTTCTCTTATATATCTTCCGGACGGTAATCAGGCAAAGACGTTTAATGCTAAAGACGGGCTTGGCTTGGTTATGATAAACAAAGCTGGAATTAAGACGGCAATTATTACTGCTAAAGAATCGCGTGCAGTTGTTGAAAGGGCAAAAACACTTGGTATCACTAAGCTTTTTATGAATCAGAAAAACAAAATGTTGGCTTTGGATGAGATTTGCTCGGAATTTTCACTCAGCTATGATGAAGTTATGTATATGGGCGATGATTTGCCCGATATTGAGGTTCTGAGAGCATGCGGGCTTTCTGTTTGTCCAAGTGATGCGGTTAGAGAAGTTGTGGAAAACTGTGATATGGTAACACAAAAAGCCGGTGGGAAGGGTGCAGTCAGGGAAATTTGCGATTTTTTACTAAAGGTAAATGGCGTTACTTTTGATGATTTAAGAAAGCCCTCAATACAATAGTTTACATTTGTTAATATTAAATAAAAAATAGTCAATTATCTTTCATAAAAAAACTTTATTAATATAACAATAGATTATGAGAGTTTTTTATTATGACAGAGATTGAACTAAACACTATTTTTAACATTGTTTGCGACCCTGAAAAAAACGTATACAAACTTGACAGTGTAAAGAAAATTCAAGAAGTACAAAGAATTGCAAGAGTATTTAATATTGCAAAAGAACAACGCACCACATCAAAACAAATCTCTGCACGCGCACTTGTAGCATTCAAAATGCTTGTAAGCAATAATTAATTTGAACCCGAAGCTTTTAATTGATTTTTAAACTCTATGTACAACTCTTCAAGGATTTGCGAAAGTCTTTGAAAGTTTAGTTGAACAAAATCAAGCACCACGGAGTTTGAATTTTTTGTTGTATCGCAATGTGCTATAGATGTGTCTATGCGTGCCTTGTAGAGCCCTCCGTACGTTATAGACAGTGTTGCACGTGTATTGTTTTTATACATTACAAAATTGGTCTTTTCTACCGTTACATCGTATCTTACGGTTACATCTTTTATTTTGTTGTTAATATGGTTTTGGTATTTTTCAAAAACAGGCTCAAATACTATTTTGCACTTTTGTCTGTATGCTTGTCTGAATAACTTGTTTTGCTTGTTTTCATCAGGTGTCATATCTGTTTTTTGTGCAAGTTTTTTGGCAGTTGTTTTTTCTTTTAGTTCAACAAGTGCTTGCTTTGCAAGGTTTATGCCTGCATTTGGATTTTTGGAATAGATATCAGAAGCTACAATTAAGGCGTTTGTTTCTTGCTTTGCCTTATTCAGCGCTTCTTGTAACAGGTTTTTAATTGCCTCAAATCTTTCTTCTTTTATTTCAATAACAGAAGCGTTTGCGCCACAGTCTACCCCCAGATTGTTGTTTATTCTTTCAAATACAGGGTAGACCCCGTTTAATTTTGTTTTTGGTAAAAATACATAAAATTCGTCGACATCTTTTATTGCAACCGAGTCATTCAATCTTACCGATTTGTTTATGACATCCAAAAATTCTTTTGGATTTTTATACCCGGGATATTTATCATCAGGTGTTATTAGCATAAGGCAGGCATGTGCTTTGTGCTTTATTGTATGCTCAACTTCATTTTTTAGGAATTCTTCGCAGTATTTTTGGGTATATACTCCGGTGTCAGGTTGTATAATCCCGAGGTCTTTCATAAAGTCAAATTGTGTTTGCCTGTTTGTGTTGATTTCATCCTTTTGAATACACCAAATAACCCTTATTAAAAGTTCATGGTCTTCGCAAGGTATTTTTAAAATATCGCATACTCCGGCGTCAAATGCGTCAATTACTGTTTCCCTGCTGCAGTTTTCATCAAGAAGTAAAATAGGTATGCGAGAGAGCAGAGCCTCACTTTTTAGTTGTTTTATAAGATTTAGCGCTTCGGGGTCATTGTTTGCGCAATGCAGCATAATCACATTTGGCAGTTGGTTTTTTAGAAAATCAACTGCATCTTTTTGTGAACTGCTTGTGACCTTGTCCAAATCTCTTAGTAAAACAAGCTTTTCACTTATTTGCTCAACAAGTTTTTCACTGTTGCTTATAATTGTTATGGTATTGTTAAACCCCATTTTTACTCCTTTTGAAATTAATATTACAATGAAAATCTTAATTTTTCCACTTTTTAACATTTTTAAAAAAAATGACAAAGTAAAAAAGTTTTGATATGCTTTCATTATTATGAATAAAAATCACACATTGTATCTTATTTTAATAGTATTATTGGGACTTTTGCTCCGCCTCTGGAATATAGATAAACCCGAGGGTATGTGGAACGATGAATACCTTACTTGGTCAATTGCAAATCTTAAATTTCCTCAAGATTTCTTTAAAGGTGTTGCAAATAACTGTCATGCCCCTCTGCATTATTTTTATTTAAAAGGCTGGATGGCAATTTTTAAAGACTCTGATGTGTCATTAAGGGTTTCTTCTTTGGTCCCCGGAGTGATTTCAATTTTTACAATGTATCTTTGCGCAAAAGAATATCTGGTTAAAAAGCATGGTGAACTCTGTGCGCTTGCTGCGGCGTTTATTACTGCAATAAGCGGTTTTTTGATTTATTTTTCTCAAGAAGTCAGAATTTATTCACTTACTTTTTTAATAGCGTCAATGGTGCTTTTTTATTCTCTTAAGGTTTTTAATAACCCGTCAAATAAAAATTGTTGGATGCTTACACTGTTTTCGTTGTTACTGATTTTTGAACATACAATAGGTTTTGTTTTTGTACTGTTTAATGTTTGTGCGCTTATTGCTTTTATGCAGAGAAAAAAGAAAGAGAATAATCTTTTTAATAACATTATAGCCATAGTAATTTTATCTTTGCCGCTTGTGCCATTTCTGTTTAATCTTTTTGCACATCCTCGTTATTTTAGTCAGTGGTGGGCACCTTTTAGCTGGTCAAAGTTGTTATTTTACTTTACCGACCTGTTCTCTCCTGTTTTAAAAAACATCTCAAATGCGCCGCCAAGCTTTTTAAATGAAATATTCTCCAATGCTGCGCTTAATTTTGGCTTTATAATATTCGCTCTTGTCCCGACTGTTATATGCATTGCTTTTATTGTTAAAGCTTTTGAAAACGGCAGAAGAGTTAACTACTATCTTTTAACGCTTTTTGTCGCTACTTTTTTAACCGTCCTTGTGGCGGCGTTGTTCGG
This sequence comes from Candidatus Gastranaerophilales bacterium, assembly GCA_944325105.1. Classification (GTDB taxonomy): domain Bacteria; phylum Cyanobacteriota; class Vampirovibrionia; order Gastranaerophilales; family Gastranaerophilaceae; genus Galligastranaerophilus. Next base: position 25,230 of record CALUYW010000012.1, read on the forward strand.
TAAGATTATTTTCCTTACAAAGTATTTAATAGAACTTTATCCCATTTTAATTCTTCTTGTTGCGGTAGGTTGGTCAACAATGAAGCTTAAAGGACTAAAGATTTCTCTTGCTACTATTTTTTCTGTTTTGACACTTTTTTATATTGTTGTATCTTACACTTCGCCGGTGCGTCTGACGCGTCTTGAAGGGCAAAGATTGGCAGTGAGTGCGCTAAAAGATATGGGTATAAAAAATACGGATAGAGTGCTGTATCTTTACTATCCGCCCTCAAGATTTGAAAAATATACAAAAGAAAATAATCTTTTTTTTTACGCAAATTCAATAGACAAGTATAATTTTCCCTACATAGTATATCCGGGGGCTTCCGATACTTACGAGGCTTACAAGAGAGGTAAAGAGCTTTACAGAGATGTTTTTTTGCTTAAAAAAAGTGATAAAATTGCCTCTTTTATGAACGATTGTTATTTTAAGGAATTAAACAAGGGGGATAAGCTTTTTATTGTAGAACTAAAGACAGTTTCTTTCTTTGATGAAAGGCGACTTGAAAATATCGTGCTTGATGATGAGCAGTACAATAGAATCCCTTTTTTGTATCTTGTGAGCTCTTATGCAAAAAATCAGGCACTCAAAGAATCAAAAGAAAAACTTTCCTACAAGGGGCATTGGGACAGTGGCAGCTGGAGAGTTTATTTGTTTGAAAGAGTTTAATTGTTCTCTAAATTATCTCTTGAAATAATTCTATCTATAAGTCCGTATTCAAGGGCCTCTTGAGCCGTCATAAAGTTGTCGCGCTCTGTGTCTTTTTTAATTTTTTCAACTTTTTGACCAGTGTGCTCTGCCATAAGCTCATTTAGCATAGTTTTCATTCTTAAAATTTCTTTTGCTTCAATTTCAATATCGGTTGCCTGACCTTTAGCGCCGCCTAAAGGTTGGTGAATCATAATTCTTGAATTTGGCAGTGCAAGACGTTTGCCCTTTGTACCTCCTGATAGTAAAAATGCGCCCATTGATGCCGCATCACCAAGGCAAATTGTTGAAACATCAGCTTTTATTAACTGCATAGTGTCATAAATTGCAAGTCCTGCAGTTATAACTCCGCCGGGGGAGTTAATGTAGAGCATAATATCTTTTTCGGGATTTTCGCTGTCTAAGAGCAAAAGTTGTGCCACAACAGAGTTTGCAACATCGTCATCAATCTCTGAACCGAGAAAAATTATCCTTTCCCTTAAAAGTCTTGAAAAAATATCAAAAGACCTTTCTCCTCTTGAAGAAGATTCAATTACCGTAGGGACATAGTCAATAATTTTATACTCGTTCATTTGCTATCCTCAAAAAAATATTACTCCCTATTATATTATTAAAAATGTTAAAAATTCAACTCTAAATGCTTTTAAATAATTTGTTTGTAGTATAATTGCTCTTGGTGGGTTTTTTGCCCTGTTTGGTAAGTAATAAAGGAAGTTTTGATTATGTATAATGTTGCAATTATCGGTGGTGGCCCTGCGGGAATTTTTACTGCTCTTGAGATAACTAAATTAAAACCTGATTGGAAAGTGGTTTTAATCGAAAAAGGCAGCAAAATTGAAAACAGAAAATGCCCGATGAGAGAAGGTTTAAAGCAATGCGTAAACTGTAAAAACTGTGGGCTTCTCTGCGGCTGGGGCGGCGCAGGTGCATTTTCTGACGGTAAATTGACTCTAACACCTGATGTTGGCGGTCACTTGGTAGATTATATGTCATATAAAGAGGTAGAAGACCTTATTTCCTACTGTGACCAATTATATCTTGAGCACGGTGCAACAGAAGTTGTTTACGGTACAAACAGAGAAGAATTTGCCGATATTGAACGCGCTGCAACACTTGCCGAGCTTAAGCTTGTACATTCTCCCGTAAGACACCTCGGTACGGAGCGTTCTTTGCATGTACTAAAACATATGCAGGATTATTTGAATGAAAAAATCACCATAATTAACAACCAAAAAGTTGAAAGCTTAATTGTTGAAAACGAGCAGGTAAAAGGCTTTGTTACAAATACGGGCGATAAAATTTTAGCAGATTACATTGTTGTTGCCCCCGGTCGCGAGGGTGCGGATTGGTTGACTCATGAATTTGCAAAAAATAAAATAGGCATGGTGAATAACGCAGTTGACGTGGGTGTTCGCGTTGAACTTCCCGCTGCTGTTATGGAGCCTATTACATCAAGACTTTACGAGTCAAAATTAATCTATCATTCTCCAACTTTCGGTGATGAAGTAAGAACATTCTGTATGAATCCTAACGGAGAGGTTGTAAATGAAAACTACAACGGCATTTCAACTGTTAACGGACACTCATACGCTAATAAAAAAACTGATAATACAAACTTTGCACTCCTTGTGTCAAAGAAATTCACAGAACCCTTTAAAGAACCTATTAAATACGGTCAACACATCGCAAGCCTTGCAAATATGCTGGGCGGCGGTATTTTGGTTCAAAGATTTGGCGACTTGCTTGACGGCAGACGTTCAACTGCCCAAAGAATTAAAGAAAGCATAATAACTCCAACGCTTACTTGCGCTACTCCCGGGGACTTAAGCCTTGTGCTTCCTTACAGACAACTTTTAAGCATTATTGAAATGCTATACGCATTAGATAAAATCGCCCCCGGTGTTGCTTCAAGATACACTCTTTTATACGGTGTTGAGGTTAAATTCTACTCCGCACGTGTTCTTTTAACAAATGAACTTGAAACACAAGGAGTTAAAAACCTCTTCACAATAGGTGACGGTGCAGGCGTTACAAGGGGCTTGATGCAAGCAAGCGCGTCAGGTGTTCATGTAGCCAGAGTTATAGCATCTCGCTAATTGACACATGCCATAAAAACCACTAGACTTGTGTAATACATATAAGGGGTAAATTATGGAAATATACAAAATATGGGCTTTGGTCGGATTTGTTTTTCTTTTTATAGAAATAATGACTCCCTCCATGTTCTTTCTGCCGCTTGGCGGAGCTGCGTTTTTTGCTGCAATAGCTGCTTTTAAATACCCTGATAACTACTGGATTCAAGGCGGCATGTTTGCTATTTTTGCGGTCGTGTTTTTCATTGTTGCAAGTCCTTTTATGAGAAAAAAAGAAACAGGCGATGAGCAAACGGGAGTTGACGCTAAGTATATTGAAAACGAGGCTTTGGTGCTTAAAGATATTGGTGTGAAAAACACTGACGGCATCGGTTCAATTAAAATCTACGGCGAAGTTTGGCAGGCAAAGTCAATTAACGGAGAAGAAATTAAAGAAGGTGAAATAGTTAAAATCGTAAAAAACGAAAGCCTGATTATGTACGTTGAGAAAATTAGTAAGGAGTAAATAATGGTTTTGTTTTTAATTTTTGTAGTACTCGTTGTGGTATTTTTCCTCAGTGGATTTAAAATTGTTAATCAGGCTCAGGTAATGATAATTGAGCGTTTGGGTCGCTTTAACCGTATTTTGCATCCCGGGCTGCAGTTTATTATTCCCTTTGTAGACACTGTTCGAGGCGTGCATTGGAAAAAGGTTTTAAGACTTGCAAACGGTGAATCTTACAGTGTTTACTCTACTGTTGATAAAATAGATTTAAGGGAAAGTGTTTTTGATTTTCCCCGTCAAAACGTAATTACAAAAGACAATGTTACAATTTCAATAAATGCGCTTTTGTATTTTCAAATTATTGACCCGAAAAGCGCCGTGTATGAAATTGAAAATCTGCCCGAGGCTATTGAAAAATTAACTCAAACAACTCTTAGAAACGTAATAGGGGAGATGGATTTAGATACAACATTTACCTCTCGTGACATAATTAATGAAAAACTAAGAGCAATATTGGATGACGCTACAAATAAATGGGGCGTTAAGATAAACAGGGTTGAGCTTCAAGATATTATCCCGCCTAAAGAAATTCAAAATGCTATGGAAAAACAAATGAAAGCTGAACGTGACAGGCGTGCAGCCATTCTTGAGGCTGAGGGTCTTAAAAAGGCCGCTATCCTTGAGGCTGAGGGTGTTAAAGAAAGCCAAATAAATAAAGCCGAAGGTGAAAAACAGGCCGAAATCCTTGTAGCCGAAGGTAAGGCTCAAGCCCGTATAAGAGAGGCAGAGGGTGAAGCACAAGCAATAAGAAATATCATAGAGGCGCTAAGCGGAAACGGGCAGCCCGATAAGTATTTAATTGCTATGAAATATATCGAAACTCTTCAAGACATTACAAGCGGCAAGGATAATAAAGTAGTTTATATGCCATATGAGGCAACGGGCGTTTTAAGCTCTGTTGACGGTATTAAACAGATGTTTGATAAAAAGTAAGGTATTTATGACAAAAACAAACAAAAGATTACTGGTAGTAGATGATGATGAGCAAATAAGAGAGCTTTTGACTTTTGATATTGCTCAGAGCGGATATATTGTAGATAGCGCTTCAGATGGTGAGGCCGGTCTTAAGAAGGTATTAGAGAACAACTATGACCTTATTTTGCTCGATGTTATGATGCCAAAGATGAACGGTTATGATGTCTGTAAAAATATAAGGCTTGTGAAGCCTGCCGTTCCTATTCTTATGCTTACTGCCAAAGGTACAATTAACGATAAAACCGAGGGTTTTGACTGTGGTGCGGATGACTATCTTGTTAAACCTTTTGATGTTCAGGAAGTTCTGCTGCATATCAGGGCTCTTCTTCGCCGCAGCGAAAATTCTTCCGATGAAACCAATTCTAAGGAAGTTTTAAGGGCTGGCGATATTGAGATTTTGCCCGATTCACTTGAGGCGGTTATTCAAGATAAAAAGAAAAAACTTACCCCAACCGAGTTTGAGATTTTATACTGCCTTATGCAGCATTTGAATAATCCTGTGACACTTGCCACTTTGCTTGATGAGGTCTGGGGTTATGGGTCGGATGAAGATGTTCGCATGGTAAGAGTGCATGTGGGTTCTTTAAGACAAAAAATCGAAGAGGACACAAGAAAGCCAAAATACTTACATACGGTAACAAATGTCGGCTATAAGTTAACACCCTTTGGTTCTTTGGAGGAAATTTAATGCAGAGGCTTAAAATTGCCCAACAAATAATAATAGTGCTGCTTTTTGCGGTTCTTATACCCTTTGTTACAATAGGACTTATTATTTCAAACATTTCTCAGCAGTCTGTAAGAAAAGAACTCAACTACAGCGCCCTTGAAATGTCTCGTACAATCGGTGAAAATGTTCAAGCTTACCTAAAATCCTCTCAAGAAGCGCTTAATCAGGTGGCAGATGCCATAACTTTTATTCCCTATGCTTCAGATAGGGCAGATTTTTTGTCTGAAGTAGAGAGAAAAAATACTACTATAAGTAATCTTGACATAGTTGAAAAATCTAAAGTGCCAAATGAAATATACGCTTTTGATAAAGAGACTTCAAAAATAAAATTGCATAGCGACATAAACGACGAGTACTCCCTTGTGGCGCTGCTTGATGCTACTGATATGCAAAACGCTGTGTCTGAAAGATATAAAGATGAAAAACGCCAGATTTATATTGTTGCAAAGGATAACTCTCTTGTTGCGACAAATACTGTTGATGCTCCCGAGTTTGGGCGTTTACTAAAAAATCTTCCTCAAAATAAAAAACTTGAGTTTCCCGATTTGTTTAATAAGTACAAAAACCAGCCAAGCGCCTACTACGCGCTCGAAAATCCCGATTGGACCGTAATTGTAAATACGACCGAAAACATCACAAATGCTACGATTGATAAGGCGAGATTTAGAATAATCCTCTCACTTTCTCTTGCGGCGTTTTTCATAATCGCAATAGTCGGTATTTATACTTTTTACCTCTATATCAACATAAGACAGCTTTTTAAAGGTATTATTGCAATATCAAAAGGCAGCTATGAGAGAAAAATCCACCTGCTAAAAAGCGCTTTTACCCCGCATGAGATTGTTTTTCTTGCAAAAGAATTTAACTATATGGCAAAAAAAATTCATCAATCTTATCAGGATTTATCAGAGAAAAATATTGAACTTGAGCGCTTAAATGAGTTTAGAACAAACCTTGTAAACGCCATAAGTCACGAGTTCAGGACTCCTCTTACAAGTATTGTCGGATATTCAAGCAGGCTTTTGCGTCATGATATAAAAATTGATGACGAAACAAGAGTAAAATCGCTAAAAATTATTAAACAACAAGCACAAAGGCTTTCCAGAATGGTTGAGGATTTGCTTGTTGTGCCTGATATAGAAAGTTTTAGTATTCAATTAAACAAGGTTGAAATTAACCTTGGTGAGATGATAGAAAATTCAATACTATACGCTAACTCCAATAATTCAAAGTTTGATGTAAAAATATCTCCCGAACTAAAAGAGGTCTATGCAGACAGTGACAGGCTTGAACAGGTTTTAATTAACTTGTGTGATAATGCGGTTAAATATAATCAGGATGATGAACCGATAAAAATATATGCTGCAAATATTTCCGGACGTCCCTGTATATCTATAACAAATAAGACGCAGCCAATTCCTGAGGATATGAAAGAAAAACTCTTTGACAAGTTTATTCGTATGGATTCTGAGCTTACGCGTACTACAAGAGGCACGGGGCTTGGACTCTATATTGTTAAAGGACTATGTGCTGCAATGAATATAGATATAATACTTAATTGTGAAGATGGTTATTTTAACTTAACCCTTGTATTTAATGACTATGTCAAATAATAACAAATATATGCAATTGGCTCTCGACATGGCTTTAACCTCGGGTAAGGACATACCTGTAGGTTGTGTTATAGTCAAAGATTCAAAAGTTATTGCAAAAGCAGTAAACACAAGAGAAAAGACAAATGATATAAGTGCCCATGCTGAAATTATAGCACTTAGGGAGGCGTCAAGAGTTCTGGGCAACTGGCGCTTGAGTGGTTGTAAGCTATATGTAACGCTTGAGCCTTGTCCTATGTGCGCTTGGGCGATTTTAAACTCAAGAGCAGATGAAATTTATTTTGGCTCATATGATACAAAATACGGCGCTTTTGGCTCTAAAATCAATCTTGTAAATATTTCCGACTTTAAACCAAAAGTTTTTGGCGGTATTATGGAGGATGAGTGTAACAGGGTTCTTGAAAAATATTTTTTGGAATTAAGAAAATGAAAGATTATCTTGATAAGCTTGTAAAAAAATATGAGACAAAAGACTTTATAAAAAATGACCCCGTGCGCTTTGCACATAAATTTAAAAATAAAAACGATATAGAAATAGCCTCTTTTATAGCGGCATTGTTTGCTTTTGGTAAGCGTGAAGCTTTTATTGCAAAGCTGGATAGCCTTTTTGATGTTATGGAAAATAAACCCTATGAGTTTGTTTTAAATTTTTCTCAAAACAAAGAGCTTGTAGAAGGTTTTGTATACAGGTTTGTAAAAGATATAGACCTTGTGTGCTTTTTATCTTCTCTTGAAAAGCTCTATAAAAAAGATAAAATCTCGCTTGAGGAATTATTTTACCAAGGCAAAAGAAAGGGCGATATGCTTCATTTTGTAAGTAAATACTTTTACTCTTGCTTAAATTGCCCTCCGGGTCTTGGTTTTTGTCATCTTTTTGCTCGTCCCGAGAAAGGCGGAGCAATGAAAAGACTAAATATGTTTTTGCGCTGGATGGTAAGGCGCGGGCCTGTTGATATCGGTTTGTGGGATTTTATAGGTACAAATGAGCTCTTAATTCCCCTAGATGTTCATGTGGGCAGGGTTTCTCGTTCTTTAGGGCTGCTTAAAAGAAATGCAAACGACTTTAAGTCAGTGCTTGAACTTACGGAAAAATTAAAAGAATTTGACCCAAGCGACCCTGTCAAGTACGACTTTGCTCTTTTTGGCGCAGGGATTAACCAAGGTTAAATATTTATAAAATAATATGGAATAAGAGAATATTTGTATTAAAATATTACTAGATACTCCGACAAAAAGGACGACAATGAAGTATTCTAAATATTCCGTAGTTATAATTGGCAGTGGTGTTGCAGGACTGTATCTCGCGCTTAAAATCGCATCACAAAAGCATGTAAATGACGGCATACTTGTCGTAACAAAGTCCGAGCTTGATAAATCAGGTTCAACGCTTGCTCAGGGCGGCATTGTTGCAGTCTTGCCCGAATTTAACAAGGATGATTCCATAAGCTCGCATATTAGTGACACAATTAAAGCGGGATGCGGGCTAAATGACTTTAATACGGTTAAATTTATTTCACAAAATTCTTCTTGTGTTATTCAAGATTTAATTAATCTGGGTGTTGAGTTTGATAAAACATCCGATGGTAAATTAAGCTTTGCACTCGAGGCGGCACACAGTGTTCCAAGAATTCTCCACGTTAAAGACGCTACGGGCAGAGCCATTGAAGATGTATTGTGTCAAAAAGTCAGAGAGTCTGATGAAATAGAAGTTTATGAAAATACCTCGGCAGTTGAAATACTTGTTGATAAATCAAACAGTGCAAAAGGTGTTATAGTCTACAATCGTGAGGCGGATTCTTATGAAGCGGTATACTCTAACGCTGTTGTAATTGCAACAGGTGGTGTTGGGCAATTGTATACTCACACAACAAATCCTGAAGTTGTGACAGGTGATGGCATAGCGCTTGCTTATAGAGCAGGAGCAAACGTGGAAAATATGGAATTTGTTCAGTTTCACCCCACGGCTCTTGCTGTAAGTAATAAAAATACTATGCCTTTAGTTTCTGAAGCCGCTAGAGGAGCAGGTGCAAAACTTTGCGATTCGAAAGGCAAATACTTTGCTCATGATTTTGATTCAAGAGGTGAGCTTGCACCAAGGGACGTTGTAGCGCGTGCTATATATTCTACAATGACAAAAAATGGCGATGACAATGTTTTTCTTGATATTTCACAAATGGGAATAGAATTTTTCAGAAACAGATTTCCAAACATTGCAAAAAGTTGCGAAGAAAACAATATTGATATTTCAGATGGTTTAATACCTGTTGCACCAGCTGCTCACTACTTTATGGGCGGTATAAAAACAAATATTTACGGACAAACAAATATAGAAAATCTTTACGCCTTAGGTGAAGCATCCTGCAGCGGTTTTCATGGTGCAAACAGACTTGCCTCAAACTCTCTTTTAGAGTGTGCCGCAGGGGCATACGAGCTTGCAGATTTTCTATCCGAAAGAAATCTTGATGCACCTAAAAACTATGATGAAAAGGTTAAAACAATACTTGATAAATATGTTCAAGATACCGATAACTGTTGTGATTTTATAGACACTGACATTGAAGAAATCAAAAATAATATCAAAACAATTATGTGGGAAAATGCAGGAATTGTAAGAAATAAGGAAAGACTCACAAATGCCAAAGTTGAACTTGCTAAGCTTTCAAAAGTTTTAAACTCTTCAACCTGTTCTCATATTGTTGAGTGTTACGAAGCAAAGAATATGATTCTTGTGGCTTCGCTTATAGTTGAAGCAGCACTTGCAAGAGAAAATTCTCTGGGTGCGCACTACAGAGAGGATTTTCCTCAGTGTGATGAAGTTGTAAATAAAGCTGCCAATTGTGCGGTCGGCTTAAACTGCGAGGTAGAAAATGGCGAAATTTTTGCTGAATGATTTTATGATAGAAGAGCACATAAAAGCTGCTTTAGCTGAAGATATCGGATATGGCGATATTACAACCGATTCTGTTTGCGCTTCTTTAAGTGATGATGCAAAATTTTGTGTGTATCTAACTACAAGGACTGACGGAGTCTTCTGTGGGGCGGACGTTTTTAGAATGGTCTTTGAAGTTCTTGCAAAAGATAAGGTTGAGGTTGAATTTTATTTTAACGACGGCGATGAAATTAAAAAAGGCGACAAAATTGCCCGTATTTCAGGCTGCGCCAGATATATTCTAACAGGCGAAAGATTGGCACTAAACTATACTCAGAGAATGAGCGGAATTGCCACTATGACAAGAAAGTATCAAAATATTGCTAAAAAATACGGTGCAAGAGTTGTTGATACAAGAAAAAATACTCCCAACTTCAGGATTTTTGAAAAATATGCAGTAAAAGTGGGCGGCGGTTATCTGCACAGGTTTAACCTGTGTGATTGTGTTATGTTAAAAGACAATCATATAGCTCTTCTTGGCGGTTCAATCGAAACTGCGGTGAAAAAAGTTCGAGAAAATATATCCCATGCTCATAAAATCGAGGTTGAATGCGATACAATGGAGCAGGTAAAAGCTGCAATAAGCGCAGGCACTGATATTATAATGCTCGATAACATGCCACCTGAAAAAATGGTAGAGTGCGTTAAATTAATCGATAAAAAAGCAATAGTTGAGGCAAGCGGCGGGGTTAACCTCGAATCTGTTGAAGCTATAGCAAAGACAGGTGTCGATATTATTTCAACAAGCGCTATTGTTGCTAAGGCAAATACTCTTGATTTGGCTTTTGATTATATAAAATAAATTATTCTTTGCCCTTAATCTGCGCATCAAGCCTATATGCTGCAGTTAAGAGTATATCTATCGTTGAAGAATAAGGCGGAGCATACGGCAGGTCAAGATGCAAAAATTCTTCTACGGTAAGACCTGATTGAAGAGCTGATGTAACGGTGTTTATTCTTTTGTTTACATCTCCCGTACCAACACCCTGTGCGCCAAGGAGTTTGCCTGTTTTTTTATCTGCAACGAGTTTTATTGTGATGTTTTCTGAATCCGGCATGTAGCCCGCTTTGTCCTTTTTAACAACTGTGGCACTTATTGGCTGCAGGTCATGTTTTTGGGCAATTTTTGCTGCAGTTTCGGCATTCATGCCCGTAAGGGCTATGGTATAGTTAAAATATTTTGTAATAGCAGAACCCAAAATACCATCGAACCTCTCGCATACTTTTGGGCAATTAGTGACATTAATTGCGGCAACTCGCCCTTCTTTGTTTGCTATAGTTCCAAGTGCAACATAAACGGGCCTTTTTGTAATGAGACAGTGCTCTTCGGTGCAATCTCCCGCAGCCCAGATGTTTTCTATATTTGTTCGCATGGAGCTGTCTGTTTCAATCCCCCCTGTTATGCCGATTTTTACACCTGCATCTTTTGCCAGAGCTACATTTGGTCTTACCCCAATAGCGATAACGCAAAAATCTGCCTCAAGCTCAAGCCCGCTTTTTGTTCTTAGTTTTATAAATTTTCCCTGTTCATCTGCAAAAAATTCTTCAACTTCTTGATTAAAATGCATATCAACCCATTGTCTGTCGCGCTCAAGGATGTGATTTTTAATCATATCGCTAAATTCACTGTCAAAAATTTTCATCATTCTGTCTGAATTTTCAACAAGTGTGACACTTATGCCGTTTTCAACAAAAGCCTCAATAAGCTCTATTCCAATATATCCGCCGCCTATTATAATTACTTTTTTTGCTCCCTGCATTGCCTCTTTTATTTTTATACCGTCTTGAATTTTTTTAAGGTAATAGACTCCGTCTATATTAATATTTTTTATATTTGGTCTGATAAGTTCAGCCCCCGTGCATATAACAAGCTCGTCATAACTTATCTCTTTATTGTTTGCGATTATACATTTTTTCTCGGGGATAATTTTTTCCACTTTATGTTCAAGAAAAATATTTATCCCTTGTTTTTCAAAGTCTTCAGGTGTCCTTATGATAAGTTGATTAATATTTTTTACCGTTCCCTCTATAAAATACGGAAGCCCGCAAGCACTGTATGAAATAAGGTTTTCATCAGTATAGAGTTCAACTATATTCTCGGGATTCATCCTTTTTGCTTTTGCTGCTGTTTTTGGGCCTGCCGCGCCGCCGCCGATAATTACTATTTTTTTCATGTTATTATGATGCAAAAGGTTTTTAAAAAATGCATCTTACAGGTGGGCAATATAAAGGTAGAAAAATAATCACTCCAAAGGGCGTGCGTCCCACTCTTTCTAATGTCAGAGAGAGCGTGTTTAATGTTTTATACTCATATATGGGGGATTTTTCGGGTAAAAAATTTCTGGATTTGTTTTTGGGCAGTGGTATTATGACCCTTGAAGCGCTATCCAGAGGTTTTGAAACACTATCTTTTGAGATAGATTCATCTGTTATAAACATTGCAAAACAAAATCTAAAAGCCCTCAGTGCTGATACTAAAATCGTAAAATCAGATTCTCTAAAGTATAATTTTAAAAAAGACTCTAAATTTGATGTAATATACGCTGACCCGCCGTGGGATTATTCTTATAGTAAGATATTTGAAATATGTCAAAATCTCCTCTTGCCTGATGGAGTTGCAATTATTGAATGCGATAAAAAGAAAAAGCCCGATGTTATAAGAGAACTTGGAAACTTCTCTTCATCGGAACTTTTTAAAGAAAAAAATTATGGTCGTTGTTGTCTTTTGTTTATAAGATTATGTTGATGATGTTACATCGTCATTGTCAACGTAGTTTGAAATGTTTGTCGGTTGAAATTTAGGATGGTTTTCCTCCATTTCTTCAATTTCAGTGTCGACTCCGTAGGCGGCAATTTCTGCGTTTGTTACCCTGCCATCACCGTTTTGGTCAATTTCACTAAAGTGTGCAAGAACCTCTTCCAGCTGTGAGCCTGCTGATGAACTGTAGCATAACTGCATAAGCTCTTGATAGCTAAGTCCTTGTTGAGATAGTTTGTTGGTATACTGTTGCATGTCTGTGGCGCTTATCTTGCCGTCGCCGTCAGCGTCAATACTTGAAAAATTTTGTGATAAATAGCTTTGAAAACTAACATTTAGATTGTTTTTGTTTACTTCATCAGACGGATTAATAATTTGTTCCAGTGTTAATCCGCCCGAAGCGCCTGCACTCAATACTGCAAAATTGTTAGAAAGCCCGTATATGGCTTGTGCCATAAGTGCTTGTCCGTTTAATCTTGTGCTCATAATCTAACCTCGTTAATAACCTATAATAAAATTAATGATTTTTTTAAAAAAAGAAAACAACCTTTTAGATGAAATGACTTGTTTGTAATTTTTATAAGTTGTAAAATATCTTTATGGCTGAAAAAAGACAATTTTTAGGAGTTATGTTTGAATGCTGCCATGTCTATGGCAGGATTTATAAAAATAAAGAGGGCACTTTTTATGAAGGAAAGTGCCCGAAGTGTTTAAAAACTGTTCGAGTAAGGATAGGGAGTGGGGGAGTTAACAATAGGTTTTTTAGAGCAGTTTAGCTACTCTTTAAACTTTATATTTCCGTCGGCATCTCTTTGAATTTCTCCGTCGGCACCGCGTTCAAGTTCGGGAAGTTCTACTTCTCCAAAGACAATATTCGGGTCTTTAATTCCGTTTAATTCACATATTTTAGCCAGATATTGGTTGTAATCTTCGCTGTATAGTTTTATGCCGTCTACATGGTTTGCAATTATCCTTGACAAGCAGTCATCTGTGCCTGTGCCCCATGGCTGCACTTTTACGGTTTTTGTCTCTGTTCTGCTTTGTGTGGAATTATTTGCGCTTTCATACACGCTATCAAGCAGTCTGGATGATTCATCATGCGAAAGATACTCATCACCGTTTCTGTCTACTGCTATTTGTAAATCAGTGAAGTCATCTTTATCCAGATAGCCTTTTTCATATGCCATTTGTAAAAAGCCATCCATTGGCATTTTTTCAGTATTATTAGTGCCAAATATTTCATTATTGTAATGCTCTATAAATTTTTCTTTTGATTCAAAAACACTCGGGTCATCACTTTGCGCTTTTGCTTTTTCAAATGCCTCTAATGCTTTTTTGTCAAATTCATCTTTTATGCCCTGTGCTTTTAGTATTCCATCGAGATTTATTTCGCTCATCAACACCTTCCTTTACTTCTACTTCTTTTTAATTCGGCATTTATTCCGGAATACTTTATCTTTTGTAAAGAAATATTAAAAAGCACCCTTTTGCAAGGGTGCTTAGGTATGTTTTTATATTTTTACTTTATCGCCTGTTCAAGATTATAAGCTGCCCTTAAGATGGTTGATTCATCCAGGTTTTTACCTATAATTTGCAAGCCTATCGGCATGTTTTCGCTATCAAAACCGCAAGGTGTACTAAGTGCAGGTGCTCCGATAAGATTAGCGCTGATTGTTGCAATATCTGTCAGATACATCGCAAGCGGGTCTTCGTTACGAGAGCCTATGTCAAACGCCGTTGTCGGGCATGTTGGTGAAATAAGCACATCAACATCTTTAAATACATTATCAAAATCGTTTTTCACAAGACGTCTTAACTGTTGAGCTTTTTTGTAATAAGCATCATAATAACCGCTTGATAGAGCGTAAGTTCCAAGCATTATACGTCTTTTAACCTCGTCTCCAAAGCCTTCCGCGCGTGTTTTTGTGTACATTTCAAGAAGATTTTGAGCGTCTTTTGTTCTGTAACCGTATTTAACGCCGTCAAAACGCGCCAAGTTTGAACTTGCTTCAGCGGTTGCAACGATGTAGTAAATACCTATTGAATATTTTAAAAGCGGAAGAGAAACTTCTTTAATTTCTGCGCCGAGTTTTTTGTAGACTTCAATAGCGTTTTCAATTGATTTTCTAACATCATCGCTGACACCCTCTGCCATAAGTTCTTTAATGACACCTATCTTAAGACCTTTGATATTGTCTTTTAGGGTTTTATTAACATCTTCAACTTCAAGCTTAAGAGATGTTGAATCTTTTTCATCCCAGCCTGCAATTGCCATGTAAAGATTTGCAATGTCCTCTACGCATCTGCCAAAAGGCCCTATTTGGTCAAGGGAAGAGGCAAAAGCTATTAGCCCGTAGCGAGAAACTCTGCCGTATGTGGGCTTAAAGCCGTTAATACCGCAAAAACTTGCAGGAAGTCTGATACTGCCGCCTGTGTCAGAACCGAGAGAAACCGTTGCTTCATATGCTGCAACAGAAGCTGCAGAACCACCTGAAGAGCCTCCGGGGACTTTGTTTAAGTTATGAGGGTTTCTTACAATTTTAAAAGCTGAATTTTCGTTACTTGAACCCATTGCAAACTCATCAAGGTTTGCCTTACCTATAATCGGTACAAAGTTTTCTTTTAACTTTTTTGTAACAGTGGCATCAAACGGTGAAACAAAGTTTTCTAAGATTTTTGAACTGGCAGTGGTTTTTGAGCCTATCATATTCATATTGTCTTTAAGTGCAAGAGGAATACCTGCCATAAGAGGAAGTTCTTCATTGTTTGCGATTTTTTGGTCAACTTTTTTTGCTGTTTCAATCGCCTGTTCTTTTGTAAGGGAGTTATAAGCTCCTATTTTATTGTCCTCTTTTTCTATTTGTTTAAAGGTTTCTTCGGTTAATTCAACTGCGCTTATTTCTTTATTTAAAAGCGCTTTTCTTTGTTCGACTGCGGTTTTTTTCAATAATTCCATTGATGTGCTCCACTAATTTGTATTACAATTATTTTATGTCAAACAAACTTAAAGGCAAATATGGCGAAGATGTCGCAGTTGATTTTTTGCGCAAAAGAGGTTTTGAAATTTTAGAGAGAAACTTCAGATACTCTAAATATTCAGAAATTGACATAGTTGCAAAAAAAGACAAAATAGTTTATTTTATAGAGGTAAAGTACAGAACAAACAGTTTTTTTGGTATGCCTCTGGAATCTATCACAAAATCAAAGTTGGAAAAAATTAAAAAGGGTGTGAGTTATTATATTTCAAAACATCAAGGCGAGTTTTGTTCGTATAGAATCAGTGCCCTTTCGATTTTTGGTGAAAAGATAGATTTTTTAGAAAGCATTTTATTTTAGCAAGAAAATTTATTTACGTGTTTTGTCTAATAGTTGTTTAGTTTAAGGTATCCGCTAATGATTAAAATTTTTTCTGTTCCACTCGGTGGTGGGTTTTTCTCTCCAAAAATTAATGAAAGAAGAACGCAAAATGGGCAAGAATTACAGACTTTCAAAGGATTTGGTCTAAATGGTAAAAATCTTGCTCCTCTTGCTGAAGATACTTTGACATTTTCAGGTAGAAAAAAACACAAGGAAAAGTCGGTAAGTAATCCTATAGAACCACAAGCTGTGACGAGGACAAGGCATGCGGATGATAAGGTTATGCATAAAAAAGAAAGAACGATAACAAATGTACTTTCTCACAGAATTTATAAAGAAGCAGAAGCAGATACAAGAATGCTTAAAAATATACTAAGAAATTATCTTGGCTATCTTGTTCCTACTGGGGCTAAGCGTTGCAGTAAAGAGCAGCCCATACACAGTCTTGAATTTAGAACTAAAGGTGCGAATTCCATAAGAGAAAAAGCAACACAAAAATATCTTTATTCAAAAGAGGCTGTAATAGACAGACTTGGCGATATTGTCGGTGCAAGAATTATCCTTGGCGAGAATTCAAGCGGAAGTGCGGATGTTGTAATTGATAAGTTGATAGAAGCGGTTAAAGACGGCAAGATAAAAATTACTGAAGTAGAAAACCACACCCCGTTTGATAAAAGATTTCAATATGTCGGACAAGCCAAACTGCATAAGCTTGCTCAGGCATCCTCAAATAAATACGGTATATTTGTAAATGAAAAAAGTGTAAGAAATGAAACAGGGTACACTGCGGTGCATTTGGCGGTACAGTTCCCTGACGGCTACAAGGGTGAAATACAAATTCTTGGCAGGGATGTTGCTTTGTTGAAAGAGTTGGAAGATATTCCATACAAAATTTTGCAAGGTAAAAGTGTTCATAAGGAATACTCGGAAATAGTCGATATACTTAAGCCGTTATGTCCGGTAGATGACAATCCGGATAATCCGGAAAACATAAAAAGAGCAAAACTAAAGAAAGAATTTGTGGCATATACTGCTGCTGCATACAAGTATCAGCGTTTCAAGGCTCCAACCAGCAGAAGAAGTGCTTTGTTGCCAAACTTTCTTACTATTGATGAATATGCAAAAACACAAAGAAGCAAAATTCACTTAACACCTGATATGGATTTTAACAATTTGTATAAGTTGAAAGATTTTGCCGACCAAAGAATAAAGCAACAAATGGAGCAATAATTTTACTTGAATATTCCTTAATTTTGTAGTATGAAAATAGTGTATTCACTCACAAAATGTAAGGATTCAAAATGGTAAAAAAACTTATTACACAAGACACCAGAATGTTCTTGACAGGAAACGAAGTTATTGCCTATGCGGCTAATGCTGCAGAGGCTGAGTTTATGTATGGTTATCCCATTACTCCTCAGAACGAAATCATGCACACATGGTGCAAATTGCTTCCTAAAACTGAAGCAGGCTTCTTGCAAACAGAAGATGAAATTTCTGCCGGTTTCTCTACAATTGGTGGTATTTTAGCGGGTAAAAGAGCCTTTACAGCTACAGCCGGCCCCGGTAATGTTATTATGCAAGATGCTCAGAGTATGGCTGAGATGATGAGAATACCTTTTGTATGTGCCGTAATGCAAAGAGGCGGCCCCTCAACCGCTACTGTTATTTACGCTCAACAAGAAACAAGACTTACATGTTTTGGCGGTAACGGTGAAGGTTTTAGAATTGTATATTCTACTGCAGGTCACCAAGACTTATATGACTATATGATTAAAGCATTTAATACCGCTTGGAAATACAGATTCCCTACATTTATGTTGGCTGATGGCTACCAAGGTAAAATGAGAGAGCCTGTTACATTATATGACCCTGCTTCTCGCGGCATCAAAATGGTTCCTGTTGAAGCTACTTTGGGTGGTGCAAACGGTACAAGGCCGGTTAATCACATTAGAAATACATTTAACCTTGAAGAAGAACTTATGGAAGTTCTTGATAAATATCAAGAAGAGTTTGACAGAATTTCTCCTGAAATTGAGGAATATCTTGAATACAAAGCTGATGATGCTGAAATTCTTATCATTGCTCATGGTATTGTTGCAAGGTCTGCAATGACAGCTGTTGATGAATTGAGAGCAAAAGGCATAAAAGCAGGTTTATTCAGACCTATTACACTTCGTCCTCTTGCTGTTAAACCTCTAAGAGCAGCAGTTGCGCGTGCTAAGCAAGTGCTTTTCACTGAATCTGCAAACGGTCAACTTGCTCAAATGGTTCTTGAAAAAATCTATGGATTACAGACACCCTATTCAACCCTGTTTAAAATGGGCGTTGGCGTTACAGGTGACGACATTGTTCAAAAAGTTGAATCTATGGTTAAAGAACCTGCAACAGTGTAGTTTTTAGAATAGAAAAAGAGGAAAAAATAAATGATAGAAATGTTAGAAAAAGGACCAAGATTGGCAAAAGCTCAAAATGCCGAAGTTGGTGCGTCTAAATTCTGCCCCGGTTGCGGGCATGGCATGATTTTAAAAACTCTTGCCCAAACTATTGATGAACTTGAACTGAATGATAAAGCAGTATTTGGCTGTGATATCGGCTGTTCATTGCTATCTTGGAATTATATGAACGTAGATACGGTTCAAACTCACCACGGTCGTACAACCCCGGTTATTTACGGTGTAACAAGAGCTAATCCTGATTTGGTAGGTATTGCATACATGGGTGATGGTGGCGGTCTTGCTATCGGTTCTCAACACCTTGTGAATGCTGCAGTGAGGTCAGAAAACCTTTTGATTATTGTTGCTAACAACACTAACTATGGTATGACAGGTGGTCAAATGTCACCCACAACAATGCCCGGTCAAAAAACGGAAACAACTCCTTACGGCCGTGATTGCGATGTTACAGGCAGACCTGCAAAAGGCGCTGAAATGGTTGCTTCAATTGCTGACCCCGAAAAGTCATTTGTCGCAAGAGCTTCTGTTTCTAACTTGAGAAAGTTAAAAGCAACATTTAAAAAGGCTCTTAAAAATGTTGATATGGGCGGTTTCTCATTCGTCGAAGTTCTTTCTGTATGTCCTTTGAACTGGAGAACAAACAATGTTCAAACTTGGGACAGATTAAAAACTATGGAAGAGTTCTTTGAAGTTAAAGATTTCGTTCAAAGAGAAGGATTGGAGTAAAATTATGGCAAGAACAAGAATAGTTTTAGCAGGTGAAGGCGGACAGGGCGTTCAAAGTATAGCAAAAATCCTTGTTGAAGCCGGTTACGAAGCAGGTAAAGAAATTCTTTACATACCTAACTTTGGTGTAGAACAAAGGGGTGGTGTTTCAATTGCATTTTGTCAAATAGCTGATGAAAAAATTGGTGAACCAAGATTTTCAAAAGGTGATATAGTTATTATGTTGTCTGATAGAGCAATTGACAGATGCAGCACATATGTAAGTGAAAACTCGACAGTAATATATGATTCCTCAGTATGCTCAAAAAAACCTGAGTGCAAAGCGAAGAATATTATTTCTGTCGAAGCTAATAAAATTGCAAACGAACAGTTGAGCGCAAGGGTATTTAACATTATTGTTCTGGGTGTATTGCTTAGCGCTACGAATGTTCTACAATTGTCCGACATCAAGAATGCTATGGAAATGGCTCTTGGTAAGAAATTTGACGCTAAACCCGAATTGAGAGACTTGAACTACAAAGCTCTTGAAATGGGTATGGGCTTAATAGAGAAAGCAGGTGTATAAAATGACAAAAACACATAAAGCAATAAAAGTTGAAAATGTTGCAAAAGGTAAGGCAGATTGGCATTTATATACTGACTACTGCAAAGGTTGCGGTCTTTGTATAGTTAAATGTCCTAAAAAATGCTTAAACTGGTCTAAGGAAGTTGGTATTTATCAAACTCCGGCTGTTGAGCCTAATCCTGAAGAATGTATCGGATGCGGCACTTGCGAACTTGTTTGCCCTGATAACGCAATTCGCGTTGAGAAAAAATAGGTTTTACTATGATAAAACACCCTGCAATCTTGTGTTGCAGGGTGTTTTTATTTTAATCTGTTAATTATGCGTCAAATGCTGATACAATAGGAGTATTTGTTGTATTAATTGCTACTTGATTAATATATAGAAAAGTCCAGCTAAACATTATTGTTGTCAATACTAATATTGAACAAAGCAGATAATTTGTAAATCTTTTTTCGTTCATTTCTACCACCTTAAAATTCATTTTTTAGAGAGTTACGCTACACAGCTTATACTTGATACACCGCCGGCTGACGCCATTGTACCTGCAGCTTCAGCCCCACCGCCTGTATATGCCATTGTACCAAGGGTTTCTGTTGGTGCAGATTGGATAGGATTGCTTGCTGCGGCAAATTGTGCATTAAGTTCTTCGGGTGAATAGTCAAAAGGATTTACCTGTGGTTTTTCCGGCTCTTTCTTTTTTAGAAGTTCGTCGTTGTTAATTTTTGGTGTTTGATTTTTTGGGCTGAGAACAAAGTTCTTGCTTGGCGCTGTCAATGTTGCCCCTGCGCTTGCACTTAGACTCATAATTTTATCTCCTTTTAAAAATGACTTTGTCTTAGTTCTTACATTTATATAAAAACAATATAAAAAGTGTAAATTCAGTATATACTCTTTTTGTTACAATACTTAATAAATTAAAACAGGCAAAAAATATTTTGTTTACAGTTTGTACCTTTGGGGTCATTATGATAAGAAACAGTATAAATTTTTGTGCAAATCTAAAAATAGACAGAAGTGTTTATGAAAATGTCCCACAAAAAGCTGCCTTTGGCTATCCTGAAAATGTTATTGAAGAGTATAAGAAATTTTTGGATATCCCAAAAATTAAGCAATTGAGTGAAGGTGACACAGTGGAACTTAGGGCAAAACGCTACTGTTGCAGAGGGTTTGCCCTTGAGATTAATTTTATATGCAAGGATAATCCTGATAAGACAATACTTGGTGCCGGTATTTACAACTCAAGAAACGAGGCTAATATTACAAGCGCAAGTCTTATTTACCAGACATGCCAATATTTGTGCGAAAAGTTTGACTTAAATCAGAATAGTATTTTTGCACATCATAATCCGCTTAAAGTACTTGTTGATGCTATCAAGTCGGGTAAAATAGGTTAGGATATGTATGTAGGCGCGTTTTTTGGACTTTTGCCTTTAATTACATTGTGATAATAAGCGTACGTCATGGGCGGGTCGTTTTTTAATATGTCACAGTCTTTTATCTCGCCTATAAAAATGGTATGTGTGCTTGTTTCGCTTGTATTTATAACCTTGCATATAATATAAGCACAGGCATCTTCACAAACGGGCAGGCCGTCCTTTATAAAGTATTTTGTATTTTCAAATTTGTCAAAATCTCTTGAACTTCTAAAGCCAAAAGTTCCTATTGTAAGAGGGTTAATATTCTCGGGAAGTACGCATATTGAAAATTCGCTACACTCTTTTATTTTTTCATTCGTGTAATTGTTATGGTTTATACTGACTGCTATTGTTGCGGGCTCTGCAGTAATTTGCATCGCAGAATTTGCAACACATCCGCAAAATTTGCCACCGTCTTTTGTACAAACAATATACATACCGTATGAGATTTTCGTAAGTGCAGTTTTATCCATTTTTTACCCCTTTTTATAAATTATATATTATTGTCAAAAAAAGTAAATAAAAGCCTGCAAATGTGCAGGCTGATTGTGTTAATATGTATTTAGGGTTGTTAGGTATCTTTTTACATCCTTTTAAAACTTCTAAATTAGTGTATTTGCTACAATTTTTATTTTATTTGAAAAAATCTTTACATTTGTTTACGGTGAATAGTTTTCTGTTATGTTTTCTTGGGTTATAGTTCCGCTGTCAAAGAGCATTTGCGCCTGTGCTATATTGTACCTTATTATTGAATTTACAACTTCAATTCTTACTCTTGTTTTAAATGTTTGCGCTTGTATAACATCAATTAATATTCCCTCGCCTGCATCAAGCCTAAGTTCGGATAGTTCTACACTATCAAGAGCATATTTCATTTGCCCTCTTGATATTGCAATCCTGTCTTTAGATATTTTTGACTCATAGTAAGACTTCAGTATATTTTCCTTTATGTCTCTTAGCGATTGCTCTAAATCAACAAGACTTTTATCTATTTGTGCCTGTTTTGCTTTTGCCTCTGTTATTGTGCCAAAACCACTGTTTTTACCTAAGTTTATATCCATATATCCGCCGACAATTGTCGCGGGGCCAAGCCCTGCTGCGGCTGTACCTTGCCATTGTTGTTGAACAAGAATTCTTGGTTTTGGAACAAATTGGGTATAAATCATCCTCTTTTCGTCTTTAAGAGCCTTTATTTGAGAGCGTATTTTTTTAATGTCTTCTCTGTAAAGTGCTGCTATTTCAAATAACTCGTCTATACTTTTTGTGTTATCAACAAGCGTGTACTCTTTTGCTTCAATTTCAATTGGCATAAGGCAGGTTGTAATTTCTATACCCATAATATTAGCCAGTCGTGCTTGCGAGTAGCGGAACTCTTGAATGGCATCAAGCAGACTTTGTTTGGCTTGCGCAAGTTCTGTTTTAGAACGAATAACGTCAAATTTTGTTCCAAGTCCGGAGTTTAGGAGATTTTCGGTTAATGTAAGTTGTGCGTGGCGTTCTTTGTAATTTTTCTGATAAATTTCAATATTTAATTTTGCACGCAAAAGTTCATAGTAGTATTTTGTACAATTTAGAAGTACTTCGCTCCTTGTGTAGTTAAAGTTGTGCTTGCCTGCAAATTTTAAATTTTTCTTTGCTAATGCTTCAAAAATCTGCTCACCACCCTTTGTCAGTTGGTGTCCCGCGTTAAGTGTTACGGAAAGCGCAAGTTCATTGAACCTGTCAACTAACGCTGCACCGACCAATACCTGACCGCTATAGTAAATAGAATATCCTGTAGTGCCTAAACTTGGCAGGAAGTTTGTAAGAGCGTTTCTGTATTCCCATTTATTTTGAATATAATTGTAATCCGCACTTTTTAGGTAAAAGTTGTATAGCAGCGCAATTTCTATACATTCTTTTAAATTTACATACACAGGGTCTTCATTAAGGTAGCTTTTTAGTTCGTATTCTATGTTTACGTCCTTTAAGCACTTGTCAAAAGTGGTAAGAAGGTCAATAGTCTTGTCTACTTGCTGTTCTTCGGCGAAACAATAAGACACTTGATTAAAAATAAATACTATTAAAAAAAGCATTGCGCAGACTTTTTTCATAGTTAAAAGATTAATTAAAATTTTAATAAAAAATAATAGGCTTTATGGGCTAATACTTTTGTGATAAATTATTTTTGTAGTTAAAATTTTTTGAGGATAAAATGGATAATTCGCAAACCCAAAACATGGCAACAACCTATGACGCCAGAGAAATAGAAACAAGTATCTATAAATTCTGGGAGGAAAACGAGTGCTTTAAGGCTGATTCAAAATCAAAGAAAGAACCTTACTCGATTGTAATCCCGCCGCCAAACGTCACGGGTGTTTTGCATATGGGCCATGCGCTGGATGGCACTCTGCAAGATATTTTAACAAGATATCACAGAATGAGAGGTTACGAGGCTCTCTGGTTGCCGGGCTGCGACCATGCGGGTATTGCTACTCAAAATGTTGTTGAAAAACACCTTGCAAAAGAAGGTAAAACTCGCCATGATTTAGGCAGAGAAGAATTTGTTAAACTCACTTGGGATTGGGCAAATGACCACAAGGGTAAAATTCTTGGCCAGTTTAAGAAGCTCGGAGCATCTTTTGACCTTTCTCGCGCTCGTTTTACTTTGGATGAGGGCTGCTCAAAAGCTGTTAAAAAAGTTTTTGTTGACCTATATAATAAAGGTTTAATATATAAAGGTGCATACATTGTAAACTGGTGCCCCAGATGTCAAAGTGCCATTTCTGATATTGAAACTCAATATGAAAACGAAGACGGTAAACTTTGGGAAATTTCATACCCTCTAAAAGATGAAATGGGTGCTATAGTAATTGCTACAACTCGCCCCGAGACTATGTTTGGCGATGTTGCGGTTGCGGTTAATCCTAATGATTATAAATATAAAGATTTAATCGGTAAGAAATGCGTTCTTCCTTTAACAGGAAGAGAAATCCCGATTATAGCGGATGAATACGTTGATAAAAGCTTTGGTACTGGCGCTCTTAAAATTACTCCCGCGCATGACCCAAATGACTTTGAAGTAGGTAAGCGCCATGGCTTAAAATCAATAAAAGTAATTGATGAACAAGGTAAAATGATAGCTTGTCCCGAGGTTCACCCCGAGCTTCACGGAAGAGACAGATATGACGCACGTGAGCGTACATTGAGAATGTTGAAAGACCATCAGGTTTTGGTTAGAATTACCGACCACCCGCACGCCGTGGGCAAGTGTCAGCGCTGTAATACTACAATTGAGCCGCTTTTATCCGAGCAATGGTTTGTTAAAATGGAACCTCTTGCCCGCGCTGCAATTGAAAAAGTAAAAGATGGTTCTATAAAATTTGTTCCCTCTCGCTGGGAGAAAAACTATTTGATGTGGATGGAAAACATTCGTGATTGGTGTATTTCTCGTCAATTGTGGTGGGGACATCAAATACCTGCTTATTATCATAAGAAAACAGGTGAAATGGTTGTAGCCCTTGAAAACCCCGACCCTCAAAACTATACTCAAGACACAGATGTTCTCGATACTTGGTTTTCATCAGGTTTGTGGCCCTTTGAAACTATGGGATGGCCCGATACTGAAAGTGATGACTTTAAGAAATTTTATCCTACAACAACTCTTGTAACAGGCTTTGATATTATATTTTTCTGGGTTGCTCGTATGATTACCATGGGGCTTGAGTTTACGAAAGTTCCACCGTTTTCTACCGTTTATATTCATGGTCTTATTCGTGATGAAAACGGCCAAAAAATGTCAAAATCGAAGGGTAATACTATTGACCCTGTAGAAATAATAGAAAAATACGGCTGTGACGCTATGCGCTTTACGCTTACTTCACTATGCACATACGGCGGTCAGGACATTAAGCTTTCAAATGAAAGATTTGAGTACGGCAGAAACTTTGCAAATAAAATCTGGAACGCCTCAAGATTTGTGCTTATGAATTTAACAAAAAACGGCAAAGAGCTTGAATTAGACCTAAATAATCTTACAATTGCAGACAAATGGATTTTGAACTCTTTAAATAATGTTGTTAAAGAGGTAAATGATAATATCAAAAATTATCGCATAGGCGAGGTTGCTTCAATTTTATACGATTTCTTCTGGAATTATTACTGTGACTGGTATGTAGAACTTTCAAAAATCGAGAAAAACGAGCCTGTGTTAACTTACGTGCTTGAACAGTCTCTAAAACTTCTGCATCCTATAATGCCTCACATTACAGAGAAAATCTGGCAGATGATGCCTGTTGATAAAAAAGAAATTGCTATAATGAAGAGCGATTTTCCTCAATATAAAGAAGAACTTGTCTTTGATACTGAAGCAAAGCAGATGGAAATAGTTTTTGATGCTATAAAATCTCTTAGAAACCTAAGAGCTGATTTTAATATACCTGTAGGTACTAAAATCAATATTAAAATCGACGGCTCAAAGGACTTGTTTGGTAAAATTATCCCATATATTAAACGTCTTGCACGTGTTGAAGAGGTTGAATTTGTTGGTGGTGCAGCAGATAGTAAGCATTGCGCGTACTGTACCGTTGCAGATACAAAAATCATTGTTCCGCTTGAGGGGTTAATTGATATTCAAAAAGAAATTGAAAGACAAAATAAGAAAATTCAAAAATTTGAAGCTGAGATGAACTCACTAAACGGCAGATTGAAAAATGAAAAATTTGTACAATCTGCACCCAAGGAAGTTGTTGAGCAGACTCGCCAGAGGGTAGATGAGATAAAAGCTGAAATTGCAACAATTAAGGAGCTTATTGATAAATTATCATAAAAAAATTGCCCCGTAAAATCGGGGCAATTTTTTAGATTTAGTTGCAGCCGCAAGCTTTTTGAACAGCGCATTCGCAATCGCATGGGAAATGGGGAACCATGCAGTATTTTGCAAGTTTTTTCATTTTTCTTTTCTCTGCACGGTTAAATCTGTTAAAGCACTTGATTTGGTCTTTGCAAAGTTGCGCTTTTATTTCTTTTGAGAAACATTTATATTGTTCTTTTGCGTCTTTTCTAATTTCTTTTAATTCTTCTTTTTGTTCTCTAATTTCAGAGTTGGAAGCACATTGGTTAATCATTTGACAAAGTTTATCTTGTCTGCATTTTGCTTGGTCATGGAGAATTTGCATTTGATTTTTGTATTTATCATAAATACAATCAATAGCACTGTCTTGTTGAGGGCTTAAGCAGAGGACTTTTTTCATTTTTGCAAATTCATTGTCAAAGAAGCATTTGTTGTCCTCTTTAATGCTGTCTTCACAAGCTTTTTCTTCACATGGTTTTTCGCATTTTTTCTCTTCGCATCCTTTAGGCGGATTGTATTGTTTGCAACCTTTTTCACAAGGTGCTTTTGCCATGTTGGTATCGCATGGAACACTGCATGGAGCTGCAAGCGCGCTATGGCATACAAATACTGTTGCTGCGAGCAGAAGTAAAGTTTTTTTCATAGTTTTCCCTTTCTTGAGTATAGTTTAAATATTATCCGAATTTTGTTTTTTTAAAAAACCCGAAAGACTAAGGACATATGGGTAATAATTTTTTTAAAAAAGTATTTGACGGGAGAATATGTTCTTGTTATATTAATTAGGCAGTGAGGCAATGCTCACGCAAGAAACTGAAAATCTAATATAATTTGCGTCTGTAGCTCAGCAGGTAGAGCACTCCCCTTTTAAGGGATAGGTCATGCGTTCGAATCGCATCAGACGCAAATTTTTTATGTCTTACATAATATTTATTATGCGATTCGAACCTATTGCGATACCGCATTTTTTCACTTCGTTCAAAAAGTCGCATCAGACGCAAATTTTTTATGTCTTACATAATATTTATTATGCGATTCGAACCTATTGCGATACCGCATTTTTTCACTTCGTTCAAAAAGTCGCATCAGACGCGAATTTTTTGCTTGCATATACTAACAAGCTTGATGTATTACATCAAGCTTGTTAGTTATGATAAAAAGTATTTTAAACAAAGATTATTTTTTGAACAATGTTTTAAATCTTTCCATAGCTTCTTTAGTATTTTCTTTTGAACCAAAAGAAGTTAAGCGGAAAAATCCTTCTCCGTTTTTTCCAAAACCAGAACCGGGTGTTCCTACTACTTGAATTTTTTCGAGCAAGTAATCAAAAAATTCCCAAGATGTCATGTTATCAGGACATCTTAGCCAAATGTAGGGTGAGTGTTTGCCGCCAACATGCCAGATATTGCAGTCTTTAAGTGTTTGAGAGATTACTTTGGCATTTTCCTTGTAATAATTTATATTTTCTTTTATCTCTTTTTGCCCTTGTTCGCTAAATACCGCCTGCGCGCCTCTTTGAATAATATAAGGTACGCCGTTGAATTTTGTTGTTTGTCTTCTTAACCAGAATTTATTCAGCTTATCAAGTTCTTTGGGAACTACAGTATATCCGCAGCGAGTACCGGTAAAGCCTGCTGTTTTTGACAGTGAGCAGAACTCTATTGCGCATTTTCTTGCTCCGTCTATTTCAAATATGCTCCTTGGCAGGTCGTCATCTGATATAAAACATTCATAAGCTGCATCATATAGAATAATTGCATTCATTGAAAGGGCATAATCAACCCATTGTTTAAGTTGTGTCTTGTTATATGCAGCGCCTGTCGGGTTATTTGGAGAGCATATGTAGATAATGTCTGCTTCTACACTTTTATCAGGCATTGGTAAAAATTCGTTTTCACTGTTGGCGTTAGCAAATATAACTTTTCTGCCAGCCATTATGTTTGTATCAACATAAACGGGATAAACGGGGTCGGGTACAAGTACGGTATTGTCTTTTGCAAAAAGGTCTAATATATTTCCAAGGTCGCTTTTTGCACCGTCAGATATAAATATTTCATCAAGCTCAAGTTCAACATTGTGAGTTTTGTAGTATTTTTGAACCGCTTCTCTTAAAAAATCATACCCTTGCTCAGGGCCATAGCCTCTAAAGGTTTCCTGTACACCCATTTCATCTACTGCTTTGTGCATAGCATCAACTACAGCTTTGCACAGGGGTAATGTAACATCACCAATACCCAGTCTTATGATTTTTTTATCGGGATTATTTTTGCTAAATTCGTTTACTTTTTTTGCAACTGTTGAAAATAAATAACTCTGCTCTAAGTTTAAATAATTCTCGTTAATGTTCATAATTCCTGCCTCATCTAAAAAATACTTTTCTTTATGATTATAAATGCAAAATACCCATAATGAAAGTATTTTTATAAAATAATGGTACGACTTTAAAGTACCGTCATGCTAAAATGATGTTATGATTGAAAAAAAGTTTAAACTTGTATCTGACCATAAACCGGCAGGTGATCAGCCAAATGCCATTAATTCTTTAGTTAACGGTATAAATCACGGTATGCAAAATCAAACACTGCTTGGTGTAACAGGCAGCGGCAAGACTTTTACTATAGCAAATGTAATAGAAAAAGTGCAAAAGCCCACTCTTGTAATCGCTCACAACAAAACCCTTGCGGCGCAACTTTATAATGAGTTTAAGGAGTTATTCCCCGATAATGCGGTTGAATATTTTATTTCATACTACGATTACTATCAGCCCGAGGCTTATATTCCAAGAACAGATACATATATTGAAAAATCAGCCACCATAAACGATGAAATCGACCGCTTGCGCCACAATACAACAAGAAGTTTGTACGAGAGGAACGATGTTATAGTTGTAGCCTCTGTAAGCTGCATATACGGCTTAGGCTTGCCCGAGAATTATTTTAAAGGCTCAATAACTCTTAAAGTCGGTCAAGAAATTTCAAGGAGTGATTTGCTCTTGCACTTAGTATCGGTGCGATATGAAAGAAACGATATAGAGCTTAAGCGCTCAACTTTTCGTGCACGCGGTGACATTGTAGAGATTATGCCAAGTTATGAAAAAATAATAACAAGGGTTTATTTCTTTGGAGATGAGATAGAAAAAATATCGAGAATTGATTCTGTCACGGGTGAAGTTTTGGAAAATGTGCCCGAGACTGTTATATATCCTGCGGTGCACTACCTTGCCTACGATGATGATATGGAAGAAACAATAAGGCTTATTAACCTTGAGTTAAGGCAAAGATTAAATGAGCTAAATGCACAAAATAAACTCGTTGAGGCTCAAAGACTTGAGCAGAGAGTAAATTATGATATGGAAATGATTAAGGAGATGGGTTATTGCTCGGGTATTGAAAATTACTCAAGAATAATCGAGCGAAGAGCCCCGGGGACTGCTCCTGCAACACTATTAGACTATTTTCCAAAAGATTTTTTGGTTGTAGTGGATGAATCACACGTTACTTTGCCACAGCTAAAAGGAATGTATTTTGGCGACCGTTCAAGAAAAGAAGTCCTTGTTGACTACGGTTTCAGGCTGCCTTGTGCAAAAGATAACAGGCCGCTTACTTTTGATGAATTTTGGGGCAAGGTGGGGCAAAAAGTATTTATATCGGCTACCCCTGCTGATTTTGAAAAAGAAGTGTCAGAGCAGATAGTAGAGCAAATTATCCGCCCGACAGGACTTTTAGACCCTGAAATTGATGTTCGTCCGACACAAGGTCAGGTGCAGGATTTAATGCTTGAAATTAAAAAAGTGGCAGAGAAAAAAGAGCGCGTGCTTGTAACCACTCTTACTAAAAAAATGGCGGAGGATTTAACTCAGTACCTTATTCAGCAGGGTATAAGGGTAAGGTATCTGCACAGTGGCGTGCAGTCGCTTGAGCGGGTAGAAATTTTAAGAGATTTGCGCCTTGGTGAGTTTGATGTACTTGTTGGTGTTAACCTGCTGAGGGAGGGGCTAGATATTCCCGAAGTTTCTCTTGTTGCTATACTTGATGCAGATAAGGAAGGCTTTTTGCGCTGCGAAACATCGTTAATTCAAACAATCGGCAGAAGTGCAAGAAACGCATCGGGGCATGTTATTATGTACGCTGATAAAATAACCGATTCTATGCGAATTGCAATTGATGAAACAAATCGCAGAAGAAAATTGCAGGTGGAGTTCAACAAAGAGCATAATATCAAGCCTAAAACTATTAAAAAATCCATTGAAAATAACCTCTTAAGCCTTGTTGCAAGTTATAGAAGTTTAGAAGATATTGTAGCAGAGCAGATGAGCGAGTTTAATATTGATAAAAAAGATATACCAAAACTCTTAAATAAGCTTGAAAAAGATATGCATAAAGCTGCTAAAATACTTGATTTTGAGCGTGCGGCGCAAATTCGCGACCAGATTAAAAAGTTAAGAGATTTAGTTTAAAAAAAGCCTCTTTTAAAGAGGCTTTTTATTTAGTTATTTTTCAGAGCTTCAAGCACTTCGTTTAGGCAATCAAACAACTCTGCTCTCTCAATCTCACCCAGTTCCACAAGCGGGCGTCTTACGTAGTTTTCTATCATTTTTAATCTTGATAAAACCGCCTTAACAGGAACCGGATTTGGCGCCATAAAGAGTTTTTTGAACAGCGGGAAGAGCATTTGGTGCATGTTTCTTGCTGCTTTAACCTGACCCGATTTGTAGTTGTGAATCATAGATTTTATTTCTTCGCCGACAACATGAGAAGCAACTGAGATAACTCCGTGCGCTCCTAAAGATAACATTGGAAGTGTTAAACTGTCGTCCCCGCAGTATATTGCAAAGTCTTTAGGGCATTGGGCTTTAAGTTCCGATATTAAATCCAAATCAGAGTTGCTTTGCTTAAGCGCAACGATATTTGAATATTCTTTTGCAAGAAAAGCAACCGTCTGAGGTAACATGTTAACTCCTGTACGAGACGGGATGTTGTACAGAATAATAGGTAAATCAGTGCTTCTTGCAATTGCTCCGAAGTGCTCAATCATACCTTGTTGATTGGGCTTGTTGTAGTATGGTACAACGGATAAAATAGCGTCAGCGCCAAGGCTTTGAACTTTTTTTGTTACATCCACTGCTGTGCGGGTAGAATTTGAGCCTGCACCCATAATTACCTTAGCATCTCCGCTAACTGTTGCTTTAACGGCATATAAAAGTTCATATTCTTCTTCATGGGTTAATGTCGGGCTCTCACCTGTTGTACCCGCAACCAAAACAGCGTCAGAGCCTGTATCGACCAAATGTCTGCACAGTTTTTCCACGGCAGGGTAGTCTATTTCTCTTTTTTCGTTAAACGGCGTAACCATTGCCGTTATAACTTCACCTGCATCATATCTGATTGTCATACTTCTCTCCTTTAGTAAAGTCCCATTTCAATGACTTTTTGTGCAAGTCTTACAGTGTTAAGAGCTGCACCTATTCTTAAGTTATCTGCCACACAGAAGAAATCAATACCATTGTCAAAAGCGATTGATTTTCTTATTCTGCCTACAAATACAGGGTCTTTGCCTGCTGCATCTTTTGGAGTCGGGTAAGCAAAATGTTCAGGGTCATCTATAACATTTACACCGTATGCATTTTTTAGAATCTCTCTTGTTTTAGCTGCGTCAATCGGTTTTTCAAACTCAACACTGACGGCTTCAGAGTGGCCGATATAAACAGGAACTCTGACTGCAGTACAAGAAATAGGAACGGATTTATCCAAGTGAAGAATTTTTCTTGTTTCGTTTGTAACTTTCATTTCTTCTTTTGTATAGCCGTTTTCGCAGAACATGTCAATTTGAGGTATTACATTAAAGCCTATTTCATGTTTAAAAGCTTTATTGTCAAAAGGCATACCGATAAGGTTTGTTTTTGTATTGTCTGTTAACTCTTGAATTGCAGCAAGTCCTGCACCTGATACGGCCTGATAAGTTGATACAATAAGTCTTTTAATTTTTGCATAATCATCAAGAGGCTTAAGAGCTAGCATAAGCTGAGAAGTTGAGCAGTTTGGGTTTGCAATTATACCTTTGTGTTTTCTTAAATCTTCATCGTTTACGCCTGCAATAACAAGTGGTACATCTTCTTCCATGCGAAAAGCGCTTGAGTTATCAATATAAACCGCACCTCTTTTAACGGCTTCAGGAGCCAATGCCAAACTTGTTGAGCCGCCTGCTGAAGCCAAAACTACATTTACACCTTCAAAAACGTCCGGTGTTGCCTCAATTATTGTATATTCTTTTCCTTTGAATTCTATTTTATTGCCTGCTGAACGCTTGGATGCCAAGAACTTTATTTCATTAAATTCCACATTGTTTTCTGCAAGTATGCCGAGGATTTCTCTTCCAACTACACCTGAAGCACCTAATACGGCAATGTTTGGTTTTTTGTTTGTCATAAAATGTTCTCCAATCCATACATGAAATTATTATTTTTTGCAACGTAATTTACAGCCATTATAACTCCACCCATATAACATTCGCGGTTAATGGAGTCATGTCTTATTTTTAGTGTTTGACCCATAGAGCCAAAAACTACTTCCTGAGATGCCACAAAGCCCGGCATGCGAATAGCATGGATGCTTATGTTTGCAGCATCAAAATTGCCTCCGCGAGCCCCCTTAATGAGTTCAACTTCGTCGACATTGCCTGTTTTAAAGTTTGAATTTACTTGTGCCATAAGTTCTGCTGTTTTTATTGCAGTACCTGAGGGTGCATCTTTCTTTTGATTGTGGTGAAATTCAAGAATTTCAGCGTTATTAAAATATTTTGCAGCCATTTGTGCAAACTTCATCATAAGAATAGCACCTGTTGAGAAGTTTGGTGCAACAAAGCAGCCTGTATTTTTTTCTTTACAAAGTGTTTCTATTTCATTTAGCTGTTCTTTAGACAAGCCTGTTGTACCTATGACCGACTTAACACCAAGGTCAAGATAGAGTTTGATATTTTTAAATATTGTAGAAGGTTGAGTAAAGTCAATGGCGACATCCGGTTTATGAAGTTCAAAAGCCGCTTTTATGTCGCTTTCAATTGTTACATCGTCGTGAACATTGCAGCCTGTGTTAAATTTGTCAATGGCGCAAACAAGTTCAAGGTTTTTATCCGCTATTACTGCCTTTACAACCTCTTGTCCCATTTTGCCCAGTGCCCCTACAACGGCAATTTTAATTGTCATAAATTTCTCCGTTAAATAATGTATTTCTGTGCACAGATTATCCCATAAAATCCCTTTAATTTCAAGAATTTTAAAAAATGTATAGAAATTTTTAAAACTTTACAAAGCGCCTATTTTGCTTGACTTTCTTGTGTTTTTAGCTCATAATGTGCGCGTTAAGTACGGGTTGTTTATTTAAAAAGAATAGGAGAACTGATGAAAAAGATTCAAAAACTTTTTGCAGCTTCTATACTTACCTTAGCATTTGCTACAGGTGCTGTTTTTGCGCACCCATGCAAAGAAGGTAAAATTGAAGCTTACGCTCACCCGAGCCTTATGAATGCCGAAGCACAAACTCAAGTGGACGGTAACAAGGTTTATCAGGTAGGCGGAAAAATCTACAAGACAAAAAACAGAATCGGTATTAAAAACAAAGATTCTGCTTATGTTGATTCATGGGCAAAAGATGTCCTTTCTCTAATTAAAGAAAGAAGCGGCGGAGAGTTATTTAATCCTAAAATGCCTATTCTGCGTTCAGAAATGGCAGTGGTTCTGTCTGAAGGCTTTGACATTAAACCTGTTGGCAAAACAAAAAAATATACCGATGTTGCTCAAAATTACTGGGCAAACGAGTGGATTGCAAGGGCAACCGACGCTAATGTTATGATTGGTTATCCTGATAAAAAATTCAGACCTGACCAACCTATAACAAAGGCTGAAGTATTTGCGGTTATTGCTCAGTTGATTGATGTACCGATTGACAGAAGTCTTTTAGTGCCCGAGTTTAACGGTAAAACAATAGAATACATTCCATCATGGGCAATAGCTCCGACTAAAGAAGTTGTTAAATCAGAACTTCTTGACCAAGTTCCCGACCCAAAAAGGGTTAACGATGATATGTATTTATCAAAAGAACAGGTTGCTTATTTAATCGGAACTTTAAGAACAAACTTTGCAACTGCTAACTCTAAAATTGCAAAAGACAAAAATGCTCCAGATTGCGTAAAAGCATACAAGCCTGTTTATTTAAATATTAAGCTTGCAGATAGAATTAGTGCAAAAACGTCCAATATCGGGCAAAAATTTGCCGCTGTTACAACAAAAGAAGTTGAAATTAACAACAACGTATTCCCTGCAGGTTCAAAAGTAAAAGGTGAGGTTGTAGCAGTTAAAAGACCCGGCCTTAAAAACCCGGGATTTATAAAAGTTAAGTTCTTGGAAATTAAAAACGGTGACTGCGTTGTGGAATTTCCTAAGAACATAACAGAAGCTCAAGCGGCACAGATTAAAAATCCTAACTTCATAGCAAGACTTTTTGGTGCACCGTTCTCTGCTTCAGCAAGAATAATAGGTGTTTCTGGTAGAACTGTAGGTAGCGGTGTTAACATTGCTGCAAACGGTGTAGAAGAAATCGGTGATGAACTCTCCGATGCTTTTGTTGATACACTATGCTTGCAACCTGTAGCAGGCGTTAAGAGATTTGGAAGCTCATTTATTACACTTGGTAAGGGTATCTATGATACTTGCAAAAATATCATTAGCGGCGTGTTTGGTGTAATTTATGAAATTGGTGACGAAATTGTTTACTTAATCGTTCCAAGCTTATCTAATGCTTCAAGCCTTAACCCCGGTGAAGAGCTGTTAATCATATTCTAGTAATATGACACAAGTTTAACGGCGGATGAAATTTCATCCGCCGTTTTTAAATAAAATTTTTTTAAAAAAATTAAAGCTTATATCCTGCTTCAAAAGAGTCAATGTTTCTTTTTAAAAATGCGGGGTTTTTCTTTTTTGAAACAAATTCAAGAGCACTTAGTGCGCTTTCTTTTTTAATTATTTGTGTTTTATTTACAAAATAGCCAAAAGTTACAATGTTTAAAAGCCCGCCTTCAACCCTCTGGGCGCAATCGCCAAGTTTTATCATAAGGTAATTGATATCATCCCTTGAGGGAGCTTTTTCAATTATTGAAGAGTTTCCAATAACAAGAGCCCCTTTTGCCATTGTTTTTTCAAACTTTTCCATGGCTTTGTCATTTAAAAATATGCCATAATCCGCCTTATCAATAATAGGGGAGGCAATTTCATCGTCTGAAATTTTAACCGAGCAGTTTGCATGTCCGCCTCTCATCTCTGCGCCGTATGAGGGAATCCAGGTTGTATTTTTGCCCTCTATCATTGCGGCTTGAGCCAAAGTTGTACCGAAAAAAAGTACTCCCTGACCGCCGTATCCTGCTATTATTATGCTTTTTTCCATATTTTCTATGCCATACTTTCCGTAAAATCTTTAAAAATTCCAAGTTTATGGACTTTTGTTACTTCGTTTTTAATGTATTCTAATGCCTGAACGGGCTTTAGTTTCCAGCCCGTAGGGCAAGCTGCAATAACTTCTACAAATGCAAAGCCCAGTCCTTTTATCTGACATTCGAATGCTTTTTTAATAGCAGCTTTTGCTTTTATTATGCTTTGGGGCGAAAATATTGCTACTCTTGCAACAAAAGCAGCCCCGTCGCAGTTTGAAATCATTTCGGATATTTTGGCGGGGTAGCCTGAAATTTTAGGGTCTCTGCCGTTTTTGGTTGTTGCGGTAACTTGTCCTAAAATACTTGTGGCACTTGCTTGACCGCCTGTCATGCCGAAGTTTGTGTTATTAACACATATTGTTGTAATATTCTCGCCGCGAAGAGCAGTGTGTATAAGTTCATTAAAGCCTATTGTAGCGGCGTCGCCGTCACCTTGGTAGGTAAACACTATTTTATCCGGTTTAGAGCGTTTAACCCCTGTTGCAACACAAGGTGCTCTGCCATGGTCAGCACCTACAATATCAAGGTTATAGAACTTATCGAGATTTATGGAGCAGCCTACAGAAGCCGTGGCTATTGTTTTTGTATGTATTTTAAGTTCTTCAAGGACTTCTGCTATAAGTCTTAGTACAACACCGTGCCCGCATCCTGCACAGAAGGGGTAGTTGTAGTTTTTCTTGTAAGGCTCAGGCCTTTTAAATACTTGCTGCAAGGTTTGTTCCATATTGTTTCTCTTTTGATAGTTCTAAAATCTTATTGTAAATTTCCGATGAATTAATTATTGCACCGCCTGTTTTTCCAAAGAATTCAACAGGTACTGAGCCGTTTAGTGCAATTTTTACATCTTGAATCATCTGTCCCATGTTAAGCTCAATATCAAGAACGCATTTGGCATTTTTTGCAGTTACAAAAAGTTCTTTTGATGGGAATGGCCAAAGAGTAATAGGTCTAAACAGCCCTACTTTGATACCTTTTTCTCTGGCTGCGTTAACTGCTGATTTTGCAACACGAGCTACTGTTCCAAAGGCCGTAATTATTATATCGGCATCATCGCAGAGGTAATTTTCATACATTACTTCTTTTTCTTCAATCTGTGCGTATTTTTTAAATATTCTGTGGTTTAGTCGCTCAAGTATGTCATCGCCCATATGAAGTGACATAAGGCTTCTGCCATCTCTTTTTTGTGTGCCCTCTCCCGTGCCGTCAAGCGCCCACTCATCAGTACTAACTGTGCTAAAAGCATTGTCCTCGGGCATTTCAACAGGTTCCATCATTTGTCCTAAAATACCGTCAGCAAGGAGCATGGTGGGGTTTCTGTATTTCATTGCAAGGTAGAACGATTTTTGGGTTAATAGTACAGCCTCGCTAATTGTTGAGGGAGCAAGGACAATTGTCCTGTAGTCACCGTTTCCGCCGCCCTTAACCGATTGAAAGTAATCTGCTTGAGATGGTGTAATGTCGCCTAACCCGGGGCCTGCACGCATAACGCTTATTATTACTCCGGGGATTTCGGCGGTTGCCATGGATGAAATAGCCTCTTGCATAAGTGCTATAGCACAGCTTGATGAAGAAGTCATTGCAAGAGTACCTGTTGAACCGGCTCCAATGAGCATATTAACGGCTGCAAGTTCACTCTCGGCGCTTATATATGTTCTGCCGATTTCAATCATCCTTGAGCTCATATACTCGCCGATTTCATTTTGTGGAGTAATGGGATAGCCAAAATAGCACTGACAACCTGCATTTATCGCAGCCTGTGCTATGGCTTCATTCCCCTTCATTAAAATTTTTGACATTTTATATCCGCTTATTTTAATACTTCATATATTGCCATATCAGGGCAACTCATCGCACAAAGTGCACATCCGAGACACTCATTGTTTTTATCAACAAATTCAACATATTTATTGCCGGCATGATTTACATGTTCGCTATTTAGCTTTATAAGTCCCTTGGGACATACGCTTGCGCAAATCATGCAGCTTTTACATTTTTCTTTGTCTATTTTTATCTCGGACATACCTATATCTTAGCACTTCATAAAAAAATAACATTAAAAAAAATATATTTTAACAATTGCTTAATACTTACAGTTGCACTCTGCCTTCAAGAGCTTTTACAAGAGTCATTTCATCTGCGTATTCAAGCTCGCAGCCTAAAGGCAAGCCAAAAGCTATGCGAGAAACCTTTATGTCAAAAGGCTTTAGCAATTTTGTCAAATAAAGACTTGTAGCTTCGCCCTCAACCGATGGATTAAGCGCAAGAATTACCTCTTTTATGTCATTGTCATGCACTCTTTTTAAAAGCTCTCTTACTCTTATGTCATCAGGCCCTATACCGTCAATTGGCGAGATAAGCCCCTGCAAAACATGGTACAAACCTTTGTATTCACTGGTTTTTTCTATTGCTATAAGGTCTTTTGTTTCAGAAACTACGCATATAACACTTTTATCCCTCTGTGGGTTTGAACAAATCTCACATGGGCTTTGTGATGTCATGTTGAAACATACCTCACAGTATGAAATTGTATTTTTTGCCTCAATCATTGTCTGGGCAAATTTTTCAACCTCATACTCAGGCATTTTAACAAGGTGTAAGGCGAGCCTCTGTGCGGTTTTTGGGCCTATTGAGGGAAGCTTTTGAAAACATTCAATAAGCTTTGCTAATGGTTTTGTATATTCCATTAGAATAATCCCGGAATACTGATACCGCCTGTGATTGCTTTCATTTTTGTTTCCATTTGAGCGGTAGCTTTATCTGTTGCAGATGTTATAGCTTCAATGATTAAATCCTCTAGCATCTCTAAAGTATCAGAATCAACAGATTCAGGGTTCTCCGGATTAATCGCCTCGGGCTTTAGTTTAATACTTTTAAATTTACCTTGACCGTTGCAGATAACTTCAACTGCGCCTGAGGCGCTTTGTCCTGTTATTTCTATATTTGCAAGCTCATCTTGAGTTTCTTTAAATTTCTTTTGCATTTTTTGAGCCTGCTGCATCATTTGTATCATATTCATTTGTTTTCTCCCCTTAAATATTAATATGGTATTATTATTCTATGAAAAGAATAACTTATCTGCAACATTCTTTACATGGTGGCAAAGTTTCTCGCTGGCCACAGGAGGTTATGCCTTTAAATATACATATTGCAGATTACAGGTGGTATAAATCAAAAGGCTCTCATGAGGCCTATAAATATAAACAGATGGTTAAAGATGCTCTGGACGCATGGACAAGTGCTTCTGGCGGTATTGTATCCTTTAATGTTGTTCAGAATCTGTACGATTCGAACATAAATTTAGAATGGAAACGCGTTGAGAGAAAATCTCTGGGCAATTGTCATTTTAATTTTGATAAAAATGGCAGATACTATAGTGCCGAGGTGCAAATAGGCCTATCTGACGGTATAATTCATCATAAATATATGGATGAAGCTGAAGTTTACCATACAATTGTCCATGAAATAGGTCATGCCTTGGGTCTTGGGCACTCTCCTTTTAAAGGAGATATTATGTATGTGCCCCACCAGTATGGTGTTACAAATATTTCTCAAAATGATGTCATGACACTTTTGTGGTTGTATCGTTTTGATATCGGGCTTAGTGAAAAAGAGATTTTAGCTAAATATCCAAACATTCCCGCAAGCGATATAGACTCTCTTGTAGCTGAACTTACAGGGCAAAAAAGCGGTTTCCAAAATACTTTGGAAAATATTCCTACCGTAAGCAATAAAGACTTAATACAAGAAACTCAAAATATAGCAGAGCTAAAGAAATACCTGCTTGAGCTTAATAATATAAAAATAAACTACAAGGCTCCCGAAAATAAAAATAAACCCCCTGAAAAATAGGGGGCATAAAGCAATCAGAAGAGTTGAGGATTTACATATATAACTATAGAGCTTTTTAGCTTGTATTTAATTAGCGGAAAATCTAATATTTTGACGATTAACAAAAAGCTTTTGTTACCCTTTTGTGCTATAATTTTCTCTAAAAAGTGTGAGGTTTAATATGAGATTTGACGGCAGGGAAAATAATCAAATAAGAGAAGTTAAGTTTACAAGAAACTACGTAAAACACGCTAAAGGCTCGGTTCTGGTTGAGTTTGGCGATACAAAAGTGCTTGTTTGTGCAAGTGTTGAAGAAGGTAAGCCAAAATGGATGCCAAAAGACGAAAAAAGAGGCTGGGTGACGGCAGAATACTCTCTTTTGCCTGCTTCAACAAATGTCAGATGTCAAAGAGAACGCACAAAATTATCGGGCAGAACTCAAGAAATCCAAAGACTTATAGGTAGAAGCCTAAGAGCATGTGTTGACCTTGAAAAACTTGGAGAAAGAACGGTAACAATTGATGCTGATGTTATTCAAGCTGATGGCGGCACTCGTGTGGCTTCAATTTGCGGCGGTTATGTTGCACTTTGTGAAATGGTTAAAAACCTAATGAGCGAGGGCTTGCTCTTAGAAGACCCGATAATTGAGCCTATTGCTGCAATTTCAGCTGGCATTGTAGATGGTGAAGTTGTAGTTGACCTGTGTTACGAAGAGGACTCTAATGCTCAGGCTGATTCAAATATAGTTTTAACAAAAAGCGGTAAGATAATTGAGTTCCAATCAACTGCTGAGGGCGAACCTTTTGATAAAGAGCAGTTGGATAAGATTTTTACTTATGCAAAAAATGCTATAGACAAAATAATGGCAATGTATTAAGCAGGAATTTTAAAAGTAAAGATTACTTTTTGATTGTCCGAGTTTTTGGCGTTTATTGTCCCCTTGTGGGCTTCTATTATCTTTTTAGATATGTATAAACCAAGCCCGCTGCCTCTTAATTTGCGTTTTTTGCTTTCTGTTTGATAAATTTTAAAAACATCATCTGTATTTTTAAAATCAATTTTCCCATCGTTTATTATTTCAACACTTATAATACTATCTTCTTTTTCTATTGAAATTTCAATTGTGCTATTTGTGTTCGAGTATTTTGATGCGTTTGACAAAAGATTTACAAAAACACGTCTTATTTCGATTTCATCGTATGTTGCGAAAATTTCACTTGGACAGAAAATTTTTAAGGTTTGATTTTTTTCTTTGAACATATAACTAATGCTCTTTATTGCAAAATCAAGAGTTTCTGTCATGCTGTGACTTGCTTTTTCAAGTTTTAGTTTGTCATGCTGAATTTTAAAATTTGATAAAACATTTAAAATTACATCTCGCATGTAGATATTTGATGTCATTAAATGTTTTAAAATATCCAGGTGCATATCATCATAGTGATATTTTTCATCGCTTATTATAATGTTTAGCGCATTGATTTGCGAGTAAACAGAAGATTTTAGGTCGTGAGCGAGATTTTCAATAAAATCTTCTCTCTGCGCTATAGATAATGGGGATGAACACTTTAGTGCATTATCTGCGGTTGTCATTTATCTTTTGCTTTCATATGTAACTATAATTTATATGTTATACTTTAATTTGTTTAATCATATAAGACATTCGGGTTATTTTTATCTCTTGTTACATTTCTTAACTTTAGGTCAATTTTTAAGGATAAAAATACTTTAAATATACATAAGGTTAGATTAATTATTGTATTTAGGTTAGGTAAGATGGGTTTAAAAGGTTTTATTCAACAAGTTTCGGCACTGCTTTTTTCTACAGAATGTAATATCAATACAAAGTTTAGATTTAGCCAAAGTGAGATTAATGAAATTTTGGCTAATGCTGACAGTGATAATGTAAAATACTTTGAAAGCCTTGCAAAAATCAAGGAACTGAGTGCATTTGACGTTAGTTATTTAATGTCAAAAGTCAAGCTTGATGATAGAAAAATAGCGGTAATTTCATCTGCATGTAAAATGTTTGATGAAAAGGAATTTTGTGCGTTGGGTCAAACTTTTAGTGATTTTATCTTTAGAGTTAGTGCAAATATTAACCTATTGAATGAGTCAAACCTTGATGTGTTTAAAGAGTTGGTTCAATGTAAAAATGAACTGTATGATTTTTCAAAAGCGCTTAAAAACCCTGCAAAAGCAAGACATCAAAGACATAGCAGTAAATGTGCCTATGCCTTTGAAAATGTTTTTGTTCAATAATTTATAAATTTAAGTTGAATAAAAAATATTTTTTGTTATATAATTATCATATCGCGTTTTGCGCGGTGTGATTTTGACAGTTAAATAAAATTTCGGGATGTAGCGCACGTTTTGCGCAAAGCGCGAAACAAAAGGTATAAAATGCCAAGCTGCGTCCACAATATTGACAGTTAAATATTTTCTCGGGATGTAGCGCACGTTTTGCGCAAAGCGCGAAACAAAAGGTATAAAATACCAAGCTGCGTCCACAATATTGACAGTTAAATATTTTCTCGGGATGTAGCGCAGCTTGGTAGCGCACCTCGCTTGGGACGAGGGGGTCGCAGGTTCAAATCCTGTCATCCCGACCATTATCAAAAACGTACGGGATAACCAACAGGATTTGAACAAAATGCAAAGTCTTGCTTTGCTCACAAGTTCGCAAA
>CALUYW010000013.1 GCA_944325105.1 Candidatus Gastranaerophilales bacterium
TTACCGCCACTACCTATCGTTATCTCAAACACATCCTTAGGCAGAACATTAATTGTCTTCTCCATCACAGCACCTGAAGAACCACCTGCGCCGGAGTAGTTGTTGTATCTAGTTAATTCATGGATGCAGCGAACTGATACTGCTTCATTTTCTCTAAGGGAAGAATAGCTGAATAATGCGTATGCACCTCCCCAATAAAGAGCTTGATTATTTGTGGCAATTGTTTTCCATGGTCCGCAATAGTCCCCAGCAGCGCCAAAGCATTTGTATGCAGGACAAATAGTTCTTTTGCCATCTGGCGGATCACCCCCCATGCAGATATCAAGTTGTGAAGGATTTCCCCAATCGTCTTTGTATTTTATGAATTTATTCCACTCGTCACTATTAGGTAATCGATATTGTCCAATTTTTGCTCGGTCTTTTCCGGTATGCACCCAGCTGCAAATAGTTATTGCTGCATTATATGTACAAGATGTTCTAATTCCGGGCCATTCCCAGCAGCACTGTCCTGAGGTACAAAGCTTTGTAGGTTCTGTATAGGAATTTAATAGTGGAACAATTAAAAAACTCTCGTCTAAATCGTATGAATTTGGTGTTAAATTTGTTTTTTTCCAACACAAATCTCGTTCATTTACGCTTCCCCTTATCGCCAAAAACTCATCACTCAGGCATTTATCATTATAAACATTGGGGTTTTTTGCATTTACACTCGGATTAGCACTTCCATTGCTTCCCCCTCCACCACCACCTGCTCCTGTGATAGTAAGAGTAACCTGGTTAACACCACTTGGTATTGTCCAGTTAGCAGAAGAAGTAAAAGAAATACTCTTATCAACATAAGTAGAACCTCCTCCACCTCCAGCTCCTCCTGAACCTTGAATAAATAATGTATTAATACCGACAGGAACATCAAATGTATAAGTACCGGGATTGGTATATATCTCTAACCCCTCTCTATTATCAGTCTGTACGGTAATATTATCTTTCATCCTCTTTGTTATAACAGGAGCTAACGCCACCATAATAACCGATATCACAAGTACTGCAGTAAGCAGTTCTGCCAAAGTAAATCCTTTCTTCTCACCCATTAGCATAATTCTCCAGTTCCTTAATATTTGATATTAATAATATAGCAATAATATAACATGTATAGCAATAGTTTTTAAAATTGTCAATTGTTATAAATATAGGTAGCATTGATATTATGTTAAATATCAAACAAGAGATTCAAATACTTCTTT
This sequence comes from Candidatus Gastranaerophilales bacterium, assembly GCA_944325105.1. Classification (GTDB taxonomy): domain Bacteria; phylum Cyanobacteriota; class Vampirovibrionia; order Gastranaerophilales; family Gastranaerophilaceae; genus Galligastranaerophilus. The sequence goes on from CALUYW010000013.1 coordinate 1,242, forward strand.
TAAGGCGTGGTTTATCAATGAGAAAGCTTCTTGTAAAAATGAAAGAAGCGGGCTATGAAATGCCCGCATCAAGTAATTTTTCAGTAATGCTTTCAAAAAAAAGAATACGTTTTGAAACTGTGCAAGAAGTTTTGAATTTCTTGGGTTATGAATTTAAAATAGTTGAAAAAACCTCTAGCGAATAATTTTTACCCTAAAGTCTTTTTCGAGTGCCTCAAGCACATGTGGACTTATTATGGATGAGGAACAATTTACAAAACAGATGTTTTCAAGTTCCATAAAAAGTACAGACATAAGTGTATTTATGGAGCTTATTGAACAGGATGTGAAGAATAAATCTGTCTTTATGTTCATTTCTGCGCATTTATCAAGTGTGTATAAGAGTTTGTCGGATTCTATAGGGCAAGCAAGATTAATTACTTTTTTGTCGCCAAATTCCTGAATGTCGTCTTCTGTTGAGTTTTCGCCTACAACGATTACCACACTTTTGTCTTTAAGCTCTTGCAGAGTTTTTTCTATTTTTTCAAAATTGTGCTCAAACTCAAGGTATATGTTATTTTCTGACTTACTAAAGCCGTCCAATTTTAGTGCAGCCTCAATAAGCGGTTCGTAGTCTTTGTTTTTTATTTTGAACACTCTGTTTGGTGCGATTATTTTATTTGAATACACTGTGCCTCTTAAAAGAGTGTCTATTTTTTGGCTGAAATTTTGTGTTATTAAAATCGCCCCCGGGAAGTTTGCAAAATCTACCTGTGCGTCTGATGTGCCGTAGTGGCCTATAAGGTTTTTGTACTTTTTAAATTTCGGATAACTGTGAGCTATAAACATTGTAGAGTTTGTGTAAATGTTAATCTCTCTTTTGCCTATAGCTTCAAGAAGTTCTTCAAGTTCAATAAGGTCAGGCCCGCTTATTAAAATTGATTTACCTTTCTTGGCATTTAAAAGAATTTTTGCGTTTTCTCTTTTGCCGTAGCGCTCCTCATAGAGCCTGTTTGTTTCTTTTTGGATTTCATATCCGATTTTAGAAAATTCCAAAATTCTTCTTTTTAGCTTTTCTGCTCTTGTAGAAAGGGAATTTGTAAGGGCGAAGAATCTAATAACTTCAAAGTCGTAGTATGAAGTATCTTCTTTAACTTTTTTTAAAAGCTCAAGAATAATGGAGCTTGTTTTTGCAAATACGGTTATAAGTTCAAAAAGTCTTTGTTTTTCAATACTTATGCCTTTGTATTTGTTCTGCATTTTGGCTTCGCCAATTTTAATCATGGAGTTTATGGATTTATTTTCGCAAGTGTCGTAATCATAATCAATAAGTTCGCATGAAACATGATTTGCCTTACAGAAGTTTACATATCTTTCTTTTACGGATTTTTTGTCGCAGCAAAGTGCTTCAAGAAAATGCAGAAAATCTTCTTTGTCAAAACTTGTATTTATCATTATGACAGAAAGACCCTTTATGAGCCTGTTTTCTATCTCTCTGTTAACTTGTCCGAGTTCTCTTAGTTTTATTACATAAAAACTTATCTCTCTTATTTCCGAGAGTAAAAGTTCTTCAACGGCACTTACCGTCGGGTCAATTGAACATATGCCCATACTTGAGCAGGTTGATTTATCGGATAAACTTTTTAAAAATTCAAACATAATGCTTAAAGTTTATACTTGTTGAATTTTTTTGTTATCCGATAAAAGGGTAATTGATGTTTTAGCCTTTGGAGTTATTTTCTGCCCAGTGCATCAAGATAGAGGAGTTTATATTTAACTGCACTGTCTTGCCATGTGAACTTTGATGCTATAGCGTTTTTGATGATTTTATTAAAGTCGTCACGTCTGTCGATGTACGTCCAGACGGCGTTTTTAACCTCATCAACCATAGAGCGCGCATCATAAGTTAAAAACTTAAATCCGTTAGCCTTTTCGTTAGGATAAGAAATTACGGTATCGTCTAATCCGCCTACTGCTCTTACAATCGGAACAGTGCCGTATTTCATTGCTATCATTTGAGAAATACCGCAAGGTTCAAAAAGCGAAGGCATAAGGAACATATCCGCACCTTTGTATATGGTTTCGGATAAATCAGGCTTAAAGTCTATCCAAGCGCGCATATTGGATGAGTTGTTTGATACCCATATGAGCATATTTTCAAAGCCGTATTCGCCCGTTCCTAAAAATACAAAATCCGCAGGCAGATTCATTAAGTCAAATTTTGCGAAGTCAATTAAAGAAAGTCCTTTTTGATACACTAACCTTGAAATCATTGCAATAAGAGGTCTATCAGGGTTTTGCGGCAGACCAAACATTTGTTGCACTTTGGCTTTAAATTCGGGTTTAACTTTGGGGTCAAAGTCTTTTTTGTCGTAGTCCGTACCGTTTAAAATGCCGCAGAGTTTGTATGTTTGACCGCGAAGAGTGTAGTCCATACCTTCGCCAAACTCTGAGCCGAGAATTTCTCTTGCGTAGCGAGGCGACACCGTTACTATTTTATCTGAGCAATATATAGCGCCTTTTACCCAGTTTACTTTGCCGTAGTGCTCGACACATTGGTCATTGTATACACAATCCCAGCGCATATTTGCAAAATCTATAATAGATTTATCACATGAGCCCTGATATGCCAGATTATGTATTGCAAAGACCGTTTTTGTATTTGAATAAAATTCATCAAATTTGTAGTTATTTTTAATGTAAACAGGCAGCATTGCAGTGTGCCAGTCATTAGCCTGAATGATATCGGGCTTAAAGTTAAGCAGTTTTGCATACTCAAGAACCGCAAGAGAAAATGATACATAGCGCTGCTGTTCATACATTTCATCCACCCATTGAGGATAGACAACATTAAAGCAGGAGAAGTATTTTGGGTTGTCTACAAAAAACACGTTTATGTTTTTTGATTTGGGCAGTTTGCACATTTTTAATTTAAATACGTGGCGGGTATGCCCCATATCTATCTGAAGTTCTGAGTTTTCAAGCTCTTTTATACCCCATTTTTCTTGGTCTATTGAGCCGTATAGCGGGGTAAAAATAGCTATCTCGCAGTTTTCTTTTTCTAAATATACGGGGAGTTCTCCCACAACGTCAGCTAAGCCGCCGACTTTAGAGAACGGTGCAACTTCTGCGCTTGCAAAAAGCACTTTTAATTTTTTTTCTGCCATTATTCTATCCTTTATGAATTTGATAATATTTGAAGAGTTTGTCTTAAAATCTCTTGGGAATCGTCTTTTTTAGAATTTTTTGCGCTTATTTCAAGAGCGCCTTTGTACTCTTGCTGGCTGTAACCTAAAGATTGAAGTACACTTTGTACTTCAAGAATGGTTTCTTTGGATATGTTATTTGATATGGTGTTTATCTTTTCTGCCGTTATTTCGGATGATACATTCAGGCTTGTGAGTTTGTCTTTTAGCTCAAGGATGATTTTCTGAGCCATTTTTGCTCCGACGCCTTTTGTTCTTGAGATGAGTTTATAGTCCTCTTCAATAACCGCCCCTATGAGTTCTGAGCCTGAAAATTCATCCAAAAGGCACATTGCAACTTTTGTACCGATACCTGATACTGAAGTTAAAATATCAAAAATTGTCCTGTCTTCTCTGTGGCAAAAGCCGCAAAGAGTCATAGAATCTTCTTTGTGAATAAGCTTTGTATAGATTTTTGTTTCTTTATTTACATCATCAAGCAGCCCTAAAGTCCTTGCGTTGCAGAAAATAGAATATCCTATGCCGTTATTTTCAATAACAGCGTAGGGGTGATTTTTAGATATTAAAGTTCCTTTGATGTAATCAAACACTTAGAGTTTTTCCTAATTTTTCAAGGGTTTTTATATCTTCCTCGGGTGTAATTCCTATTGTTGTAAGGTAGTTGCCGATTAGTATCCCTTCAGCGCAACTGTCAAGCGCAAGTTCCATGTTTTCCCTAGACAGTCTTGCTTTTCTGCCTCCTGCAAACCTTACTATAGAATCAGGATTTGCAATTTTAAATATTGCTGCCGTTCTTAAGATATTTTCTTCATCTATTTTATCGCCGTAATTTTCAAAAGGAGTCCCTTTAATTGGCGTTAAAATGTTAAAAGGGATGGACTCGGGCTTAATTTGCGCAAGTTCAAGCGCCATTTCAACTCTTTGTTCAATTGTTTCGCCCATGCCGATTATTACTCCGCAGCAAAGTTCAAGCCCTGCTTCTTTAACCTTTCTTATGGTATCAAGCCTGTCTTCATAGGTGTGAGTGTGAGTAATATGAGGGTGATATGAGCGGCAGGTGTTTATATTGTGGTGAAACCTTACAAGCCCTGCTTCTTTTAGCATTTGTGCCTGTCCGTCTTTCAGAAGTCCTATTGAGGCGCAGCTTTTAAGGCCGAGTTTATTAATTTCCGATATCATCTCGCAAAAACGTGGCATATCTTTATCCAGAGGGCCTCTGCCCGATGTAACTATTGCAAATCTTGTTGCACCGTTGGCTTTTGCTTCACGAGCCACTTTTATTACTTCTTGTGTTTCAACAAGCGGATGAGTGGGAATATTTGTCATGTAATAGGAACTTTGTGCGCAGTACTTGCAGCCTTCCTGACATTTGCCCGTTCTTGCGCTTATTAAAGAGCAAAACTCAACCGTGTTTTTTGTTTTTTCTTTAGCCAGAGCAAGTAATTCATTTAAGTCTGACGAATATAGTTCAATTAGAGTTTGTTTATCCATAGGATTATTATACAATAAAAATATGTTTGGCATTAATATTTTTAAAGATTGGAAAAAATATTATAATAGAGCGCTTGACTACTATAAAAAGAAAAATTACAAGAGTGCTTTAGAGCTTTTTGAGCAGGCAAAAAAACTCCAGCCGAAAAATTATAAAATCCCATATAACATGGCACTTTGCTATCAGTATTTGGGAGAAGATTTGAAAGCACTCGAACTGTACAAAATCGCTTCTAAATTGTGCCCTGATGACCTCGATACGGTATTTAACATAGGATGTATTTTATTTTCCAAAAATAAAATAGAAGAGGCAATTGAAGAGTTTAAAAAAGTACTTGAAAAGGATGTCAAAAGCTATGATGCTAACTACGCCCTATCTATTTGTTATGCAAGTTTAGCGCAGTGGGAAAATTCTCAAAAATACTGTGAAGAGGCTCTCAGACTGCAAGAGCGATCACACAGGGCAAATAATCAAATGGGTTTGATATTTTATTCAATTGAAGATTGGGATAATGCGGTTAAATTTTTCAGAAAAGCGATAAAACTTAACCCGACACAGTTTCCAAAGTATTATTCAAATCTTGCCTTAACTTATGATAAAGTTGGCGACAATGAAAATGCTCTTAGAATTTACAATAAAATCAAGAAAAAATTTCCTGACTATCAGGGGCTTGATTTTATGAAAATGACTTTTGAAATTAAGTCGAAACCTTAAGGTTATTAAGCGAATCAAGTATCTTTTGAGCCGCCTTGTCGTTGCCGAGCATTTTGTAGCAGTATGCAAGGTTAATGTAAAAGTCTTTTTCATCAGCTTTTATTGCTATTGCTTTTATAAGATACTTTTTTGCTTTTGAGTAGTTTTCTTTTGCCAAATAGCAGCTTGCAAGATTGTAATATGAATAGGCAAATTCTTTGTTACATTTAATGCTTAATTTAAAATTTTTCTCCGCAAGTGCATAGGATTTTTTCTTTAAGAGAATGCAACCTATGTTGTAGTATGCTTTATAGGCTTTGTTATCTACGGTTGCAGCTTTATTAAAGTTCTCTATTGCAACTCCTCTTTGACCCATATCATCATATATATTGCCTAAAACTACAAAAACATCACTGTCACGCCTGTTTTGAGGAATTTTGTTTATAAGCTCAAGTGCTTCTTTTTTGTTGTTTGTAGAGTAAAGTGCAAATGCTTCGTTTTTGATATCCAGTATTTCTTTGTCACTAAGAAGTTCTGTACAATTTGCAAAAGAATAAAAACCGCAGAGAGATAATACAAGAATCAAACTTATAGATGATTTTAATGTTTTATTTTTTAATAAACTCTTCATATAAACCGTTTCCCTTATTGAAAACCGCTGCAATAAAATGTTAACATTTATTTAGTTTTATTTGCAACAAGTTTAATTTTTTATTTTTTTTAAAGTACAATTACATACAAATCACAAAAGAACAAAACCATGAACAGAATGCTAGAAAAACCATCTTATACATACACAAAGCCGTTGCCAAATATGCCGAAAAGAAGAAGAAAAACAAACCAAGCAAGCAGTTTTGTGCGTTCATTTTTAATAACGCTTGCAGTGCTTACTTCGCTTGCTGCTATTGCATACAGAAGTGATGTTAAAAACGTCTTTTCTGATGTTATAGATACGCTTACGGGTAAACAGGCAGGCAGGATGGAGTTAAATTTGCCGTTTTCTCCAAGACGTCAGAATATTTTGTTTATGGGTGTTGATGTTGCATTAAACGCTAAAGACCCTTTTAAAGGCAATCGTTCCGATACTATGCTGCTTATAAGCATAGCACCTTACGGTAAAGATGTTAATGTTATTTCTATTCCTCGTGATTCAAAAGTTTATATTCCTGATAGAAATAAGCCTGATAAAATTAACCATGCTTTTGCTTACGGCGGGCCCGATTTGTCGGTAAAAACGGTTGAAGAAACCTTTGGTGTCAGAATTGACCACTATATCGCCCTGAGTAATGAAGGTTTAATAAAATTTATTGATACAATAGGTGGTTTGCCGATATATATAGAAAAAGATATGCACTATAACGACTCAACTGCAGGTTTGCATATAAATCTTACCCAAGGCGAGCATGTGCTTAACGGAGAGCAAACAGAAGGGTATTTAAGATTTAGAAAAGATGCCCTTGGTGACATCGGTCGTATAAGACGCCAGCAGTGGTTCTTTAATGCGCTTGCGGCAAGACTTAAAGAGCCTTCGGTTCTTGTAAAAATTCCTGAAGTCTTAAAGATAATGCCCAAGTATATAGAAACAGATATGTCCGTGTATGAGCTTTCTCAGTATGCAGCATTGGTAAAAAGCGTTGACATGTCATCAATTCAAGTGGCAACACTTCCGGGGACTCCTTCCACAAAAGGTGTGATTAGCTACTGGATTTTAGACCCCGATAAAACTCAAGATATAATAAATAAACTCGTTTACAGGGATAAACCGGCTCCGTTAACTGAAGCGCTGAGCGTTGGAATACTCTACACGCCAAACAGGGAGACTAACGCGCTTTCCCTAAAGGCTCAACTTGAGCAAAACGGTGCAGTTGTAAAAATGCAAAGCAGAAATAACCTAACCCATGACCACATAGCAATTCATAATCTTGATGTACCTAAAGACACTCTTGATTCACTGAAGAAAATAATCCCTGAAATGAAAGAAAAACAGACTGTTTATGACCCTGTAGGATTTAATAAAGCTGCAAAAGACTTTACAATAATTCTTGCAGGTTCTTAATTTGCTCTAAAAATCCTATAATCGGTGTAATTTCACGAGTTCAATATTATTCTAATGATTGATTTAATTTGCCCCATTGTGTAAGAGAATTTTTGTATGTTGTCAAATTTAAATGAGAAGTATCTTCTCAAGTTTATTTCAAATGAGAATAATATTATAAAATCAGACAGTGACACATTTATAAAGCTGCTTGATTCTTTTGGCGTGAAGATAAAATTTGTCAGTACAAATCCTGTGTATGATATAATCGACAACTTAGAGTATGGCGGAATTGCATATGAATAAAAAGAAACAAGTTTTTGACATAGTTGTATATGTTTTGATGTTTCTTGTTGTTTTTGGTTTTTTAATTTATGCAGGCAGATTTAACGCATTTGGAAAATTTGTCGGCAGTATGGAGTTTAAAACCTTTGATATAAGGCAAAATCTTATTCTCCCCCATAAAGAAAATAACAATGATATTGTAATAATAGCGGTTGATGACCCAAGTTATGAATATATAACCGAAAAGTTTGGTACTTGGCCTGTGCCAAGAAGTTTCTGGGCAAAGCTTATTAACGGGCTTGAAGTTGCAAATCCTAAGTTTATAGCTTTTGATTTGCTTTTTACAAAAAGATTGGGTGCGCTTGATGAGGGTGATTTAAAATTAATTGAAGCGGTTAAAAATAATCAAAATGTATACCTCTCGATGAATTTTGATAATTACCCATCAACCATAAGATTAGCACCGCAATTACCTGAGGGGCTTGAGATTAATCTTAAAAACGGAGATATTATAAAAAACAGTCCGTTTTTGCATTTTAACAATTGCAGAAAAGCTATGGATGAGCTTTTGGATGTTACTTCAAACTTTGGTTTTATCAATGTTACCCGTGATGATGACGGTATAATAAGATACATTGCCCCGATGTTTTACTATAAGGATGCTTATTATCCAAATTTAACAACGGCAATTGCTCTAAAGTACTTAAATATTGACCCAAATAATATATATGTAAAAAATAATACTTTGTATCTTGATGCCTTGCATAAAATTCCTCTCAATCCTGACGGCAGGGCAACTATTAACTGGTATGGCAAGGAAGGAACTTTTGAGCATGTAGGTTTATGGCAGGTTGATGATGCTATAAATCGTGGCGATACAAAGTTTTTAAAAGAAAAATTTGAAAATAAAATAATATATATCGGTACAACTGTAACAGCATTAGCTGATATTAAAAGCACTCCTGTTTCTTTTATGTACCCCGGAGTTGAAACTCACGCTACATTTTTAAACAATATTTTAGATAATAATTTTATTGTTCATTCAACCTTTAGAACTGATATTGCAATAGCTGCGATACTTTGCTTTTTAATCGGATTTTTTATTTTGAAGCTGGATTCTGTTCCATATTCAATACTATGCTGTGTTGCTATACTTATTGCTTATTTGATAATAACAGTTCTTGCTATGGAATATTTTAATCTTTGGCTTGGCATTATTCTGCCGCTTTTTTCTTCAACGCTTATTTTTATAGCGGCGTACATTACAAAATATTTGCTTAAATCAAAGGATTATGAACACACCTACAAGCTTGCCGTAACCGATGGTTTAACAGAGATGTATAATCACAGATACTTCCAAGAGCAAATGATAATGAATGTAGGTAATGTCGCAAGGTACGGGGGAAATTTCTCTCTTATTTTGATTGATATAGACTTCTTTAAAAAGTTTAACGATAAACACGGACACCAAAGCGGAGATGCCGTTTTAAGACAAGTTGCTCAGACTATTAAAAAAAATGTCAGGACAAGTGACATACCTTGCCGCTACGGTGGTGAAGAAATGTCTGTAATACTTACTAATACTAAAAAAGAAGATGCAATTACAACAGCTAAGAAAATTTGGAGCGCTGTTAGAGAGCGTAAGTTTGAACTGGCAGACGGTAACTGGGCTAATGTTACCATAAGTGTTGGCGTTGCAACCATGCCTGATAATGGCAATAACCCTCAAGAGCTTATAGAGTATGCAGATAAATGCCTCTATAAGGCAAAACAAAACGGCAGAGACCAGGTGGTAAGCGAGATTGACTAATCTTTATATGAGTTTGCGCATAATTTTTATTCATACTATAATCAATTCAAAAGAATTTTGAAAGGTTATTATATGGTAAATTCGGTTGTAATAGTAGGTAGAGTCGGACAAGACCCTGAGATGAAGTACTTTGAAAGCGGTAAAGTTCGCACAAGCTTCTCTGTTGCGGTAAATCGCTGGAATGCCCGTACAAAAGAAGAGACAACCGATTGGTTTAATATTGAAGTTTGGGACAAACAGGCAGAAATTGTTGGCGAATGGGTAAAAAAGGGACGCCTGGTAGGTGTTGAGGGTAGGTTAGCAGTGAATAAGTGGCAGACACCTGATGGCGAGATGGCGGAAAGATACCTTATAAGAGGTACAAATGTTCGCTTGATGGGTTCTAAAAAAGACGAGAATTAAAATGATTTTATCAAGTACAATAGGTATTATCGCTGACGATTTAACCGGCGCAAATGACACTGCTTTGCAGTTTTTCCTAAAAGGTTCAAATACCGAGATTTTACTTGATTACTCGGATGAATTGCAAAATCATGTAAATGTCGGCACTTGGGCTATTTCAACAGAATCAAGAAATATAGATAAAAATGATGCCGCAAAAATAGTCTATGATAGTGCTTTGATTTTAAAAGAAAAATTGAATGTAGAGCACTTTTATAAAAAAATAGATTCAACTCTTCGCGGTAACATTACTTATGAGATTTTTGCCGCACTTGAAGCAACGGGAAAAGACGCCGCTATTGTCGCCCCTGCTTTTGTGCAAGAGGGTAGAATTACAATAGGCGGCTATCAGCTCTCAAAAGGTGTTCCTATTGAAAGAACCGATGCCGCTCGTGACCCCGGTGCTCCTATTTATGAGTCATATGTGCCTGATATTTTAAAAAAACAGTTGGGCGATAATGCAAAAAATATGGTTGATTCAATTGAGCTAAATGTTGTGGCAAAAGGTGCCGGGCCTATTGCTCAAAAAATAACCGAACTTGTCGAAGCTGGTAAAAAAATTATTGTTGTGGACTGTGTTTCTACGGTCGATTTTGAACAAATTGTACTTGCAATGCAAAAGTCCCCTTATGACCTTTTGCCTTGCGGTTCGGCGGGTCTTGCTCAGGCACTGGCGTCACACTGGCTTGAAGAAATTAAGGTAAATAAAGCTACAAAAAAAGTCCCGCGCTTGCCAAAACTCATTCTTTCGGGTTCTGCCACAACACTTAGTGCGCTGCAGCTGCAAAAACTGGAAAATGAAGACGACTTTTCAAATAAGTCTTATTTTCTTTGTTTGACACTAAAGGACATTATAAACGGCGTCAGTGAAAATATTGTAAGGAGAGTTTTGGATAATCTTGTTCAAGACAACATTGTCGCAGTTCATGTCTGCGGCGTACTTGAAGAGGTAAAAAACGAAGAGGGTAAAAACATTCTTATTGATGAGGGCATCACAAAAGAAGCGCTGTCAAAAAGAATTACCAAGTATCTGGCCGAGCTTGTTTTGGAAATAAAGAAACAGGCTGAATTTATATTAATTACAATAGGCGGCGAGACCTCTCGCGCCTGCTGCAGTGCAATTGAGTCAAAATATCTGCAGGTGGCAGATGCCATTTTGCCCGCTATTCCTCTCTGTCTTGATTCAAGTGCGCAGCTTGTGGTTACAAAATCGGGCAATTTAGGCACAACATCAACTCTTGTTGAGATTATTCAATACTTAGAGCACCACGAAAATGTATAAAATAGCCATAACAACAGGTGATATAAAGGGGATTGGCCCTGAAATTACAAAGAAAGCTTTGGATTTTTTAAATCTGCCAAAGTCTGATGTGGTTATAATAGGGCAGAAGATATCTGATATTTATGACACTATAGTTGTTGATGATTCAATAAATGGGGAATTTTGCTATAACACTTTAAAAATTGCATCAGAACTTGCTTTAGATAATAAAATAGGTGCAATAGTAACAGCACCTGTGTCAAAACTTGCACTTCTTGAAGCGGGGCATAATTTTTCGGGTCAGACAGAAGTTTTATCTACCCTTTTAAATAACGATGCCGAGATGTTATTTGTAGCGGATGACTTTAGGGTAATGCTTTTAACAAGACATCTTGCGCTCAAGGATGTAAAAATTACAAAAGAGATGATGATAGATAAAATCTCAAGACTGAATGATTTTTTATTGAACCAATGTAGTATTAAAAATCCAAAAATTGCTCTATGTGCCCTAAACCCTCACGCAGGCGAGGGCGGGATGCTCGGCAGAGAAGAAATTGATATTATGCTACCTGCCATAAATACTCTAAGACAAAAAGGCATAGACGTGCTAAACCCGATGAGTGCTGATGCTCTTTTTGCCAGAGTTGGTAAAAAATATTTAAAAGGTGAAAAACAAGAGTATGACGCCGTTGTTGCCTGCTATCATGACCAGGGTTTATGTCCTGTTAAGGCGCTTTGTTTTGATAAAACGGTTAACACAACAATTGGTCTAAAAGTCATCCGCACTTCCCCCTCTTGTGGTACGGCGTATGATATAGCAGGAAAAAATATAGCCGACCCGACAAGCATGATAGAGGCTATTAAGCTTGCTTATAAACTTAACAAATCTTAATATACATGTACTACAATTGTAAAAAATAATGTATAATGAAAATGTAAAGTTTAGTTAAGAATGAGCAAGTATGTCATTTAACATTAACGGACCTTCAAATAAACCTGTAATCCAAGAAGCCCAAAACATGATGAATAACGGTGGCGGCGGTAACTTGGGCTACTTTATGCGCGAAAATTCTGATGAAGCTATAAAATTTATAGACAACGAAGAAGAGGATTGTTTTGAAAAATCCGTTGAAATAGATGATGAAATTCAAGACAGCGAAGATTTGCTATTGGTAGATAGGGTTATTCGTTTTATAAAAAGGCTGTGGCGTGCTTTAATTTTGAAACTTACACACACAAAGACAACTTCGGGTGATGATTTTATTTCTCAAAAATAGTTGACTTTATTTTCTAAAACCTTAAAAACAAACTATGAAAAGTTTATTGGATTTGTTTTTAAGAAAATCAACTTGCGCTCACACTCACGCGTTAATTAACGCAAATGAAGGTTATTGTCCTGACTGTGGCGCGTATTTAAAAAAATATTTTTATATAGTGCGCTGTCAAAGGTGTGATGTTAAGCGTGAGGCAAAAATATATTTTGGCGATGTTTTACCAAAGGAAAAATACTGTACAAACTGCGGTTCAAAAGAATATTATGTTGAAAAGCTTGATACAATAAGCTTTATTGATATACCATATGCAATTCACACAAAAGAAACGGTTCCTCAAGACGAGTTTGAGTTTGCAAGCGCACAGATTTGGGTTGATTCCAATAATGTAAAACCCGTCAGATATCTGACGGGCTCAGTTTAAGTATTACAGATTTTCTTCAAACCCCGGAGAGCGCTCCGGCAGGTTTTGATAGCCTTTATTTGACACAACAAATTTTCTTATATATGTGCTTGTGTAATCACCTTTTTCAAAGAGCTTCTTGATTACATTTTCTCTCTCTACAAGCGGGTGAGAGATGTTTTGTATTTTAGGATTGTCCTCGCTTAACTGTGTCCACACCGCAGCCTCAAGTGTCCAGGCGTATGTTTCTTCATTCAATGAATTAAGCTCGTCCTGATGAATTGCCTCATGTGCTAAAAGTGCTGCAAGTGCCTCTTTTGGAGCGTCTTTGTGTTTTTTGTTTATATAAATATAAAGCTTGCCGTTTTTCTTCCAACCTAAAGCATCAAAATTTGTGTAAGCAGGGTTAATTTCAGAGAGGTTTTTAAACTCTATTTTAATGGGTTTTTGTGTAAGGTTTTCTCCTAAAACCGCACGTCTTGAATATTCTCCCGTTGTGTTTTTTAAAAGTTCAAGTGCTTCAACTACATTGTATTCGGTTGTGCTTTTTTTGTATGTTTTTAAAAGTTCTTCATTTATTGGTGCAACTTCAGCTTGCGGAGGCTCAACTATAGCGTAAGCGCAGTTAAGCGACAATGAAAGCGCAAGGGCTGCCAAATAAAATATTTTTTTATACTTTTTCATAATACTCATCCTCAAAAACTTCCATAATACATTATTGCATATTTATTTTATAAGGAAAGTTTTGTCGAAGTCTAAAGAGTTGTTTTTTGTTCTTGAGCGCCTGTTGAGAGGTCTTTTACCGTATAGAAACCTTTTTCTATTTCATCTTCACCAAGGATAATTGCATATTTAGAAATTTTTGCGGCTTTTTCAAGCTGTTTTGCAAATTTTCTGTTTTGCATGTCAAAATCACAGCTGTAGCCTTTGTTTCTTAATTCTTGACAGAGTTTTATTGCTTCTTTTGAGTATTTTGATACGACAAAGTAGTCAAGCTTTGGTGTTTGTTGTTTTTCTACAAGTTCAAAAAGTCTTTCAACTCCCATTGCCCAGCCTACGGCAGGTGTTGGCGCACCGCCAAGCATTTCAACCAATCCGTCATATCTTCCGCCTCCGCAGACTGCGTTTTGTGAACCAAGAGAGTTGCTTTTTATTTCAAAAACGGTGCGGTTATAGTAGTCAAGCCCGCGCACAAGCATTTTGTTTCTTGTGTATTTTATGTTAAGGGCGTTTAGGTATTCTTGAACTTTTTCAAAATGTTCACTGCACTCTTCACATATATAATCGCTTAAAATTACATTTTTTATTTCATCCTGTTCAAAAATCTTCTGACAGTTTTCGTCTTTGCAGTCAAGAATTCTGAGCGGATTTTTTTCGTATCTAACTTTGCAGTCGTCACAAAGCTTATCAAGATATGGTTTTAGAACTTCTTTTATTTGGTTTCTGTATTTTTCTCTGCATTTAGGGCAGCCAAGACTGTTAAGTTCCACTTCAAGATTGTCTACACCTGTTGATTTTAGGAATTCTTCCGCCATAAGTATGGCTTCAGCGTCAGCCGTGGGGCTTTCTACTCCAAAAAGTTCTATACCAATCTGGTGAAACTGTCTTTGGCGGCCTGCTTGCGGACGCTCGTAGCGAAACATCGGGCCAAAGTACCAAAACTTTTGCGGCGGAGATTGGCGCGATATGTTGTGTTCAATATATGCCCTTACTACTCCTGCAGTATTTTCGGGGCGAAGGGTGATAGAGTTTTCGCTTTTTTCTTTTCCGCCGACCGAGAATGTGTACATTTCCTTGTTAACGATGTCTGTTGAATCTCCGACACCTCTTTTAAAAAGTTCCGTTGCTTCAAAAATCGGTGTTCTTATTTCCTGATAATTTGCACTTTGAAAAATGCGCCTTGCATTGTCTTGAATTTTTTGCCAAGTGAAAGTGTCTTCACCGATTATATCTTTTGTACCGCGTTGAGCTTTAATCATTTTATTTCCCTTTTTGTGATTATTGTACTATAAACTTTTTTAATTCTTCTTCTCACCAAACCTCAAATACTCTTCGACAAACCCGTCTATCTCGCCGTTCATAACAGCATCCACGTTACCCATTTCATACCCTGTTCTGTGGTCTTTAACAAGTTTATAGGGATGAAAAACATAAGAGCGAATTTGTGAGCCAAAGTTCACATCCATAGCCTCGCCCTTTAGGCCTGATAACTTTTGCTCATGCTCCATTTGCTTTATGGCTAAAAGCTTTGAAGCAAGCATTTGCATGGCGGTTTCTTTGTTTTGCAGCTGCGAGCGCTCCTGTTGACATTTGACAACAATTCCTGTCGGCTTGTGATAAATCCTTACCGCTGTTTCAACTTTGTTGACGTTTTGTCCGCCTGCGCCTCCCGAGCGCATGGTTTCAACTTCTATTTCATCGGGTGATATTGTAATTTTCTTTTCAAAATCTTCTATAACAGGCGTAACTTCAAGCGAGGCAAAACTTGTTTGTCTTTTGCCGTTAGCATTAAAAGGAGAAATCCTAACCAGCCTGTGCACGCCTTTTTCGGCTTTTGAGTAGCCATAAGCCCATTTCCCCGAGATTTTTATTATAGCAGATTTTATCCCTGCTTCTTCCCCCTCTGATCTGTCTAAAAGCTCGCATTCCCAGTTATGAATTTGCGCCCAGCGCATATACATTCTAAGGAGCATTTGCGCCCAGTCCTGAGCGTCAGTACCGCCGGCGCCCGAGTTTATTGTTAAAATCGCGTCATTTTTGTCATACTCGCCGCTTAGCATTTGCTCTAAATCAAACTTATCAAGAGCGGATTCAAGTTTTTTTATATTTTCAAAACTCTCTGAAATAAGCCCCTCATCATCAAGCTCCAAGCTTAATTGAGCGTCTTCAAAATCTCCGCACCAAGCGTTAAACTTCTCAAGAGTAGCTTTTATATCTTTTTGTTCCTTTAAAAGCTTTGAGGCAAGTTCTTGGTTATCCCATATATCTTGCGCCTGAAGTTTTATATCAAGTTCATTTAGTGATTTTTTTAATTCCTCAGGGTCAAAGACACCTTTCTGCCGCGTCTAAGCGTGGCTTTAGGGTGTTGAGTTTTTGTTTTAATTCTTCTTTTGTTTCAGACATAAAATAATTTTACTATAAACATGTTTTTGATAGAATTAAAGACGGCTTAACATAGGAGTTCAAAATGGAAGATATAAAAAAGATGATTAGGGATGTTCCCGATTTCCCTAAAAAAGGTATAATTTTTCGCGATATTACTACGGCTATAAAAGACGCTAAAACAATGCAGAAAATAGTTGACCTTATGGCTCAAGAATACGCGGATGAAAAAATTGATTATGTTGCAGGCATTGAGTCTCGCGGTTTTATTTTTGGCATGCCAATAGCATACAAATTAGGCTGCGGTTTTATTCCCATAAGAAAACCGGGTAAACTCCCTGCTGAAACTATTTCTCAGGAATACAGTCTTGAATACGGCACAGATAAAATAGAAATCCATAAAGACGCCATTAAAAAAGGCGATAGAGTTCTTATAGTAGATGACTTGCTTGCTACAGGCGGAACAGCTGCAGCTGCAGCTAAGCTTGTAAGCTCAACAGGTGAGCTTGTCGGTATTTCTTTCTTAATCGAATTGGAAGATTTAAAAGGAAGAGAAAAACTGCCTGCGGGTGTTAAAGTTTCATCTCTTGTAAAATACTAAAAATCCCTTATAAAAATATAGGGTATAATTAAACTATGGCTGATGAAGATAAGCAGTTTGAGGCTTCGCAGCAGAAGCTCAATAAGGCACGAAAAGAAGGTCAGGTCGTAAAGTCGAAAGACTTTTCGGTTGCGATTGGTCTTGTTGTGATGTTCAGCGGAATTTATGCCCTATCGCCTTTTATCTGGTCACAGATATCGGGACTTTTTACGCTTATTTACGAGCAGATACCTGAAGCTCATGTAGAACAAATAGGCTACGCGTATCTGCTATTTAGGACACTTGTACCTGCTGTTTTAATTATTGGGCCTATTCTTGCGCTTGCTTGGTTTGTTGGCATTATGGGAGACTTAATACAGGTGGGGCCTCTATTTACCATGACTCCTCTTGCTCCAAAGTTTGACAAGCTCAACCCTACAAAATATTTTAAAAACCTTATGAGTCCAAAGACTCTTTTCGAGCTTGTTAAAAATATAGTAAAAGTAGCAATTTTAGGGATTGTAGGGTATGTGGTTTATATGGAGCATTTCCCCGATATTATTATGCTTGCTGCAATAGATAACCAGTTTGCGGTTCTAATACAGTTTGGTAAGTTGGTTGTAGATTTTGTGGTTAAAGCAACAATTGCCTTTTTGATAATCGCTGCGGCAGATTACGGTGTTACAAAGTGGAAATTTTTACAAGACCAGAAAATGTCTTTTAAAGAGGTAAAAGATGAATACAAAAACACTGAAGGTGACCCGCATGTAAAAGCTGCACTAAGGCAAAGACGTCAGCAGCTTTTACAAAAAAAGATGATGGATGCCGTGCCTGATGCTGATTTTGTTGTAACTAACCCGACACACATTGCCTGTGCTCTTAAATATGACCAAAAAACAATGCAATCACCCCGTCTTGTAGCTAAAGGTACAGAGCTTTTTGCAAAGAAAATAAGGGAAATAGCAGAGCTCCATGGTGTTCCTGTTATAGAAAATCCTCCCGTTGCCCGCGCGATATTCAGATTTGTTGATATAGACAGAGAAATTCCGCCCGATTTATACAAAGCGGTAGCTGAAATTCTTATATTTGTTTATAACCTTAAAAAGAAAAAAGCGCAAAATCTTAATATTGATAATTCTAATCCTACAGATAAAGTGTAATGTTTGCATTTAAAAGCAAAAGATAGTAAAATTTTTTTATAGAATTGTATATGGGAAAATGGCTTCAACATTGCAATCAAATCTTAGTGATTACATAGATATAATTCAGAAAGTAGCACGGGTAGAATACAGGCGTATACCATCGCATATGGTGGAGTGTGAGGAGCTTGTATCTATTGGTATTATTGCTATTCAAGCGTTAATAAAAAATAAAACCCCCGAGCAGCTTCAAAGATATAACACCTCCTACATCGCAACCGCGGTAAGGTGGGCAATTCGTAACGAGCTTAGAAACCGCTACAAGTGGTACACCTTAAAACACAAACGCGAAGAGGGTGAAGAAGAGGAATACGGTTCATCAGCAAATGACAACTCGAGTCTTGATGTTTCCCCGACAAAAGTTCGTGAAGCCATCTATGAAACCATACTTTCAATAGACTCGATTGCATCAGCATCTTCGGATAACGATTCTCCTTTTGATTTTATTAAGGATAATTCTGCAACTCCTGATGAAAAAGCTGAGATAAGCGAGTTAGGGAAAATTATAAGAGAAGCCATTGCAACACTTCCGCAAAAAGACAGAACTATTGTGGAGTATAGATTTTACAGAAACATGCAGGTAAAACAAATTGCCGCGCAGGTTGGTTTATCAAGTTCAAGAATAACGCGTATAGTGCAAAGCAGTCTTAATACAGTTAGGGAGTATTTGCAAAAACGCGGTCTTACAAGTTATTAGTAATGCTACGTAAATGAAAGGTTAAATGATGTTGTGCAAAGATACCCCCGCATTATCGCAAGAATATAAAACTGCGGTTGCAGACGCTCTAAGGGTTTTAGATAAGAAAAATCTCGCCCTTATACTCCATGGTGTGAGTTTCCCCTCTTCTTTAGGTGAAAATACAGGTTTTGGTACATATAACTCAGACGGTGCAAAAAGAGTTTTTGATTTTATGCAAGGTATTTTTAGTGCACTTCAACTTGGCCCTGCAGGCAAAACAAAAATGTCCGACCCTTCTCCATACTGCGGTACGGTTTTTTCAAAAAATCCTCTTTTTATAAATTTAAAAGAACTGACAACAGGTGAATGGGAACATCTTTTAAGCGAAGCAACATTAGAAAATATAGTTGAAAATAACCCGACAAAAGGTACAAACAGAGCTTCTTACGTTTATGCAATTCAAAGATGTGATGCTGCTATGAAAGAAGTTTATGAAAACTTTAAGAAAAAAGCCTCTTGGGGTTTAAAAAGAAAATTTGATAAATTTAAAAAAGAAAATGCTTACTGGCTGGATAATGATGCTTTATACGAAGCATTTTGTATAGAAAACGATTCAGACTACTGGCCTCAGTGGCAAAGCGAACTGGATAGAACTCTATTTGGCTCTGCAGATAAAAAAGAAGCTAAAAAAAGAATAGAAGAAATTTCTAAAAAATATAAGGATGTAATAGAAAAATACAAGCTTGAGCAGTTTGTTGTAGCCCTTCAAGGCGAAAAGACTCTTGAATACGCTAAAGAACGTAATATAAAACTCATTGCAGACAGACAGGTTGCGTTTTCCGACCGTGATAACTGGGCATATCAAGCACTGTTTAAAGACGGCTGGTCACTTGGCTGCCCTCCTGATTATTTCTCAAAAGACGGTCAGGCATGGGGCTTTAGTGTTGTTGACCCTGAAAAACTCTTTAATAAAGACGGTTCGCTTGGCCCTGCCGGAGAATTGCTTTTCAAATTGTATTTAAAAATGTTTAATGAAAACCCGGGCGGTGTTAGAATTGACCACACTGTAGGACTTATTGACCCGTGGGTATACAAACAAGGTTCACTTCCAAAAGTTGAAGAGGGTGCAGGCAGACTGTACTCTTCACCTCAGCATGAAGAACTTAAAAAGTATTCCATAGCAACTATGGAAGATGTAAACAATGAATTTGACCCTGATGAAGAAAAATGGATAAAACAGCTAAGTGATGAGCAAATCAAGCGCTATGGCGCTATGATAGAAAAAATCGTTATTGCATCCGCTCAAAAAGCAGGATTGGATAAAGACGCTATTGTTGCGGAGGACTTGGGTACCCTTACATATCCTGTAGAGAAAGTTATGGAAAAATACGGCTTGCAAGGTATGAAACTTGTTCAGTTTGTAGTAGCTGAAGAAGAAGACCACCCTTACCGTTGCAAAAATATTGTTCCGAATTCTTGGGCTATGGTTGGAACTCATGACAATGAGCCTATCAGAATGTGGGCGTCACAAATGGTAAATACTGATAAAATGCACCCGCATGTAAGAAACCTTATGGAAGATTTATTCAGAGAATTTGATAATCAGGATGAAATTCGACATAAACTCTACACTGATGAAAAATTCCTTGCTTTTGCAAAACTTGTAGAGATTTTTGCTTCTCCTGCGCAAAATCTTCAAATATTCTTTACTGATTTCTTTGGAATTAATGAAGTTTACAATAAGCCAGGTACATCAGGCGACCCTAACTGGACTTTAAGGCTTCCTGATAATTTTGAAGAATTTTATGCACAAAAAGTAAGTTCAGGCGACGCCTTAAATCTTCCTCTTGCCTTAATTTATGCTATAAAAGCGCGCGGAAGAGATTTTGCAAATCAAAATTCAGAACTAATTTCACGACTTGAAAAACTGGTATAAAATGAACATTAAACAAACTGTCAGGAATTTTATATTAATAGCTTTTGTATTTCTTTTGGGATTTGCGCCATCAAGCGCATTTTCCATAAGAAATATGTGTTTAAATGTCGTGCAGCTGAGTGACACACATATCTCAGACAGGGAAGATACTTCATATAAGATGTTGTCTTCTTCGAAAAAACTCCTTAAAGATGCCATAAATACCATAAACAATATGCAAGGCATAGACTTTGTTATGTTTACGGGTGATATGGTTGATAGGCCCTTGCTTGAGAGTTACAAGGACTTTTTTACAATATTGAGTGATTTAAACTATCCCTCGCTTTTAACATTTGGAAACCATGACAGTGCAATCTGCCCTCTTGATTCGGGCGAATGTTCACAGGGTCTCAAGATAGATGAAGTTGTTGATTTTGTTAAAAAGTGCAACGGTAACTACGTTTTTGATAAAACTTATTATGCCTTTACACCTAAAACTGATTATAGAATTATAGTGCTTGACCCTGTAATTAGAAACGAAGTGACATCAAACGGTTTTTTGGATGATGAACAGCTTGCGTTTTTGGATAATGAGCTAAGTCAAAATCAAGATAAGGTTGTTGTTATATTTCAGCACCATCCTGTTGTTGAGCCTTTTGTAAGTGAAGACCACAGTGTAAAAAATGCTGCTGCTTATCTTGAGATTTTACACAAGTACAAAAACCCTATTATAATCTGTTCGGGTCACTACCACGCTACAAAAATTACAAGAGATAAAAACCTCGTTTTTGTGAGCACCCCGTCTTTAGTTACCTACCCCAATGCTTTTCGTGTGATTAGAATAACAAATTATAAAGACAGAACGGCATTTGATATTAAAATTCAAGAAACTAACCTTAAGGATGTTCAGGAGAGAGCAAAGCTAAGCACCATTGCAGCCACTTCTTTTTATGGAACAGATAAGGACAGAAATATTTCTTTCATGATTAAAAAACCATACATAAAAACCGAAAAACCGAAGAAAGAAAAAGTTAAAAAAGAAAAGAAAAAAAGAGATAAAAAGGCAAAACAAGAGTTTCAAGAAGAGATTCAAGGCTCTGATGTTCAAGATGCTGCAATTGACGAAAATGAGAGATTTGTAGATGAGAACATAGAAAGAATGAAAGAAAACTTTAACGACGATTTAATGCCAAATGTCGAAGAGGATGTATTGCAAAATGACCAACAAATTCAAAATCAAATTTAGAGGGGTTCGTGGTTCATACCCTACTCCAAAGGCAAATTTCCTTGCGTTTGGCGGGAATACGTCTTGTGTTGAGGTTAATTTAGGAAATAATCTTGTTGTGCTGGACGCTGGCACAGGGATTGTTGATTTAGGTACAGAGCTTGTGCGCGAGCATATTTTGAGCTCGTCTAATCCATCAGAAAGAGAGCCTATCTGTGCAACTATTTTGTTGAGCCATGTTCATCAAGACCACATACAAGGCCTGCAGTTTTTTAAGCCCGTTTTTGTAAGAGGCTCAAAAATAAACGTCTTTGGATTAAATATAAACAATGAAGATTTAAAAGACACTCTTCAAGACGTTCTTTTTGACAGGGTCTTTCCGTTAGGAATAGACGATGTTAAATGCTCTTTTGATATAGAAAATTTAAACGATTCAAAAGTTGTAATAATAAGGAAGACGGGCGAAGCTCAAATTATTGATGTGAGCGAATTTGACTTAAATGATTGCGCCAAAGAAGATGCAGTGATAACACTCTACAAAACTCCTGCACACCCCAAAAACGGCTGTTTGTGCATAAGAATAGACTATATGGGTAAATCTTTAGTCTATGCTACGGATAAGGAAAGTTATGTGGGTTCAGACAAGAGATTTATAGAGTTTGCACACGGATGTGATTTGTTAATCCATGATGCTCAATACACTCATCAGGACTATGTTTCACCAATTTCACCCAAACAAGGATACGGGCACTCGACATTTCAAATGGCTCTTGAGAGTGCAAAACTTTCTAAGGCAAAAAAAGTTTTATTTTTCCACTATGACCCAAATTATGATGACACCACTCTTGAAATGCTGGAGCGAGAATTTTCTGACCCGCAAAACGGTGTAGAATTTGCAAAAGAGGGTGTCGAGATTGTACTTTAAGTATTTTTTTGTTTCTGTTTTATTGTTGTTTTTTATTAACGCTGCAAAGTGCGAAATCACCCCTGTTGATGCTGCAAGAAATGCAAAGGAGCATAATAATCAGGGTGTAATTTTTATGCGCGAGGGAGATTATCTGGCTGCAATTAAAGAATTTAAAATCGCTATCGGTATAAATCCAAAGGCGCAATCAACAAGTGTTTATTACAATAACCTCGGGCAAGCGTATATGAAAATATACGAAATAAATAAAAACCGCCTGTTGCCTGTCTGGGCGCAGAGTTGTTTTGAAAATGCCCTAATGGGTGATTGTATGAATATCACCTACTACAAAAATCTTGTAAGTGCTTACGAGGCAAGAGGTGTACTGTCTTCAAAGGCCTCGCAGCTATTAGCGAGAAAAAATGAAAATCCATACAATGCAGTGACTGTGGGGCTCATATATTTAAGACAGAATAAAATCGGGGCTGCGGTTACAATGTTGGATACATTTTGTTCCGAATACCCCGATTTAATTATTACTGATGATATCAAGCGTATTATTGCCAAATACGAGTTTATTTAAAAATTGTCTGGTCTCTGTCCGGCCCTACACTTATTATTTTAATAGGTACTTCAAGAATTTCTTCCAATCTGCTCAAATAAACTTTTGCTTCTTCAGGTAATTCTTCATAAGTTTTTATGTTTGAAATACTTTTTTTCCAACCCTTGAATCTTTCAAATACGGGTTCATAGTTGTAGTGTGTTGCAACTTTTGTCGGATATTGTCTTATAATCTCGCAAGTTTTTTTGTTTTTGTAGCCCGTGCAGATTTTGATTTCATCAAAAGTATCAAAAACATCGAGTTTTGTAATCGCTGCGGCGCTTAAACCGCCAACAAGAACACTGTATTTTGCAAATACACCGTCAAACCAACCGCAACGTCTTGCTCTGCCCGTTGTAACGCCAAATTCTGCCCCTATTTGCTGAATAAGTTTTCCTGTATCGTCTGTAAGTTCAGTTACAAAAGGCCCTTCGCCAACTCGTGTTACGTATGCTTTGAATACTCCTATAACCTCTTGAATTGCAAGAGGGCCCATGGAGCCGCCAACCGCAGCACCGCCTGCAATAGGGTTAGAGCTTGTGACATAGGGGTAAGTACCGTAGTCAATATCGAGCATTACACCTTGCGCACCTTCAAAAAGTATTGTTTTATTCTTTTTGGCATCAGAAAGCAACTCTTGCCAGTTAAAGCAAACGTAAGGTGTAAAAATCTCTTTGTATTCTTTGCAAATTTTTAGGATTTCTTCTTTTGTATACGTTTTTAAACCGTACACATGTTCAAGCTCGCGGTTTTTCTTTGGCAGAATTACATCGAGTTTATCTGATAAAAGTTTTTCATCGAATAAATCCTCAACCCTTATGCCTATTCTTGCATACTTGTCTGTATATGTAGGGCCTATACCTTTTTTTGTTGTACCTATTTTTTTCTCACCTAAGTTTGATTCGTTCCCGCCGTCAATTTCTCTGTGATACGGCATTGTAACATGTGCCAGAGGACTTATTCTAAGGCTTTTTCTTATTTGGTCGAAATCCACACCCTGAGAGATAATCTCATCTACTTCCTTTTTAAAATCTTCAGGACAAATGACTACTCCTGCGCCCATAAAGCAGATTTTGCCGGGGTATAGGATGCCTGAAGGGATTAGGTGAAATTTGTATTTTTTGTCGTCAACTACTACGGTGTGACCTGCATTTGAACCGCCTTGATAACGGATAATAAAATCAGCCTGATGAGCCAGAAGGTCAGTGATTTTCGCCTTTCCTTCATCGCCAAACTGTGCTCCAACTACAACAGTGTTTTTCATAAATACTCCCAAAAAACTTTATCTCAATAGCTATTTTAATATAAAATTGTTTATATTAGAATATATGTATGCTTAAATTTCACAATTCATTATCAAATAAACTTGAAGAGTTCATCCCGCTTGAGGAAAATAAGGTCAAAATGTATGTTTGTGGCCCTACGGTGTACGACAAAGCGCACCTTGGTCATGCAAGATGTTACATAACCTGGGATGTTCTGTATCGTTATTTAAAGTTCTTAGGTTATAATGCCACATACTGCCGAAATGTAACCGATGTAGACGATAAAATCCTCAAAAAGGCTGATATGCAAGGGGTTGAGCCTGAGGTTATTACAAAAGAATTTTATGACTCTTTTAGTGCGTCGATGAAAGGTTTAAATTGCCTAAAACCTGACATTGAGCCGCGCGCAACAAAAACCATCGGTGAGATGATTGCAATGGTTAAAAAACTCATCGAAAAAGGTTTTGCCTACGAATCAGATGGTGATGTTTATTTTAGTGTAGAAAAATACAAAAAATACGGACAACTCTCTAAGCAGCCGCTTGATGACCTTATGGCAGGAGCTAGAGTTGACACCGATGAAAAGAAAAAATCACCTCTTGATTTTGCGCTTTGGAAAAAAGATGAAAAGCACGGCTACAAGAGCCCTTGGGGACTTGGTCGTCCAGGGTGGCACATTGAATGTTCGGCAATGAGTAAAAAATTCCTTGGCGATAGTATTGACATCCACGCAGGCGGTGCGGATTTGACTTTCCCTCATCATGAAAACGAACTGGCACAGAGCGAGTGCGCTAACGGATGCGATTTTGTTAAATACTGGCTGCATAACGGCTTTGTTACCATTAACAAAGAAAAAATGTCAAAATCGCTGAATAACTTTTTAACAATTGATGATTTGCTCAAAAAATACGATTCAAATGCTATAAGATTTTTTATCCTTACAAATCACTACAGAATGCCCGTAGAATTTAATGACGAGGCGCTAAATTCTGCTTCAGCCGGTGCAAAAAGACTTATAAATTCTGCAGCAGGATATGAAAAAACTCAAAATTTAGATGAAGAATCCGTTAATGCTTTTAAAGACGCTATGAACGACGACCTGAACACTTCAAAGGCGCTCGCGGTTCTTTTTTCTCTTGCAGACAAAATTAAAAAAGCAAAAGATACAAAAGATGTTCAAATTTTTGCCTCGACACTTATTACTCTGGGTGAGGTCTTAGGGTTCGATTTTTCTCTATCTCAAAAAGAAATAAGTAATGATGAGCTTAAAACTCTAATTGAGCCTTTGTATAAGACTTTTGAAATTTCATCTTCTCTTGAACCTAAAAAAGCGCTTGATGAAATAATATCAATAAGAAAAGCTGCCCGCGATAATAAAGACTGGGCAAAGTCCGATTTAATCCGTGATGAGCTTGATAAGGCGGGAATTTTGCTTAAAGATTCTAAAGAGGGTACAACTTGGCAGGTGAAATAGAAACCGCACTTTATAGTGTTGCAACACCTATAGGCAACCTGGGGGATATTACCCTGCGTGCGCTTGAGGTGCTAAAAGGGGTGGATATAATAGCTTGTGAAGATACAAGAGTTACAATGCGCTTGTGTGAAAAATACGACATCAAAACCCGCCTTGTAAGTTATCATAAATTTTGCGAAACAAAGCGCGTGGAGCTGTTTTTAGGGTATTTAAGAGAGGGTAAAAGCATAGCGCTTGTGTCCGATGCGGGTACTCCTTTAATATCTGACCCCGGGGAAATTCTCGTAAAAAGCGTTTTTGAGGCAGGTTATAGAGTAATCCCGATTTGCGGCGCAAGTGCTGTTATTTCTCTTCTTCAAGCGTGCCCAAGAGAAAAAGAAAGTTTTAAATTTATAGGCT
Organism: Candidatus Gastranaerophilales bacterium; assembly: GCA_944325105.1. GTDB lineage: Bacteria > Cyanobacteriota > Vampirovibrionia > Gastranaerophilales > Gastranaerophilaceae > Galligastranaerophilus. Next base: position 27,461 of record CALUYW010000013.1, read on the forward strand.
TTTTGCCTAGAGTTTCAAATCAAATAGAAGAAATATTTTTGAAAAACAAAAGTGAAAATCTTGTTTTTTACGAGAGCCCGAACAGAATTAAAAAGACTCTTCAAACTCTTTTAAAAGTCCGCCCTGATGCGGTTGTTACAATAGGTAGGGAACTTACCAAAAAATTTGAAGAAATTAAAACCGCTCTGGTTTGCGAGATTTTAGATAATCTTGTCGAAAAAGGGGAGTTTGTCTGCATGGTTTGTGCTTCAAATACACCTGACGTGACTTTTGAAATAACGCAAAAAGCCTCAACTCTAAAGAGTTTAAGGCTTTGCGATAAAGATATAGTCAATGTTTTATCTGCTCTATATGATTTTCCCAAAAATAAAATTAAGGAAGTTTTGTTTAAACTATAGGCTTGATAAGATGTTTTTTTCAACTTCAGCAAGTATTTCATCAGCCCTGCTGGCGTCTTTTCCTGCACCTTGAGCAAGCTGAGGTCTGCCGCCTCCACCTCCGCCCATTTTGCGGGTGATTTCACCTACAATTTTTCCTGCCTGTATTCCTTTTTTAACAAAGCTGTCGCTTACATTTGCAATAACAAATGCGCTTCCGTCTTGTTTAATTGAACACAATACAATAATGCACTCGCCAAGTTTCTTTGAAATCATCTCAACGCCTGCTTTTATGGCATTGGGGGCAAATTCTTCAATTTTTGTAATGAAGAGTTTTCCGCCCTCGATGTCTTTTGCTTTTGAAATAAATGTCGAGAAACTTGATTGAGCAATTTTTGCCTCAAGTTCTTCTATTTTTGCATTTAATTCGCGGTTTTGAGTTTCGATTTTTTCAATTTTATCTTCAATTTGAGTGTATGGGATTTTATTTTTTTGAGCTATTTCATCGATTGCACAGGCTTTTTGATTTAAGAAGTCAAAAGCAGCGCTTGAGCATAAAATCTCAATACGCCTTACACCTGCTGCAATAGCGCTTTCTGATACAATTTTTGCAAGGCGCAGGTCTTTTGTGTTATCAACGTGGCAGCCGCCGCAAAGTTCTTTTGAAATGCACTCGTCTGTACCAAAGCTTACCACGCGGACTGTTTCGCCGTATTTTTCGCCAAACAGTGCCATAGCGCCAGTAAGTCTGGCTTCTTCTATTCCCATAACCTCTGTTTTTCGCTCTATGCCTTGATTAATCCAGTCATTGATAATTTCTTCAACCTTTTTAATCTCATCTTTTGTCATAGCACGAGAGAGTGAAAAGTCATATCTTGTGCGGTTTTTCTCAACTTGAGAACCTGCCTGATGAACTTCATCTCCAAGGACTTTAATCAAAGCCGCTTGCAGCAGGTGCGCCAGCGAGTGGTGTTTTTGAGTTTCTTGTCTTTTTATAACATCAATTTTTGCTGTTATTTTATCTGAAATTTTTATGTCGGATTTTTTAACCCTGTGAACAAAAACATCCTGCACTTTAAAGGTTTCAAGTACTTCAATTTTTGTACCGTCAGCTTTTATAAACACACCCGTATCGCCCTCTTGACCTCCGCTTTGAGCGTAGAATACGGTTTTATCAAGAATAACGTCAAGTGTATCTTCATTTTCTATTATGTTGATAACTTTTGATGTGCAAGTATTTTTTTCATAACCCAAAAATTCTGTCTGAGGGTTATTCACATACACCAAGTCATCAACAAGGCTTATTTTTTGTACCGATGCTCTTGCACGGTCTTTTTGCTCCTGCATATGAGCCTTAAAGCCTTCTTCATCTACCTTTAGGTTGTTTTCATCGGCTATTTCTTTTGTAAGCTCATATGGGAATCCGTAGGTATCATAGAGTTTAAAGGCTTCTTCACCTGATATTTCGTTTTTGTTATTTTCTTTAATCTTTTTAATCAACTCTTCAATGTGGCTCCAGCCGCGCTTAAGAGTAAGATTAAATCTTTCTTCTTCTTTCAAAATAACATCTTGAATTTTGTCCCTGTTTTGACCAAGCTCGGGGTAGGCATCTTTGTAGATATCAACTACCTTATCAATAATCGGTTTCATAAAGGGAAGTTCTAATCCTAAAATGTAGCCGTGGCGAAGAGCACGTCTTAAAATCATTCTTAAAACATAGCCCCTGCCTTCGTTAGATGGAAGTATGCCATCTGCTATCATAAAGCTTACGCAGCGCGCGTGGTCTGTTATTATCCTTAAAGAAATGTCGTTTTTAGGATTTTCTTTGTATTTTTTGCCTGTTATTTCACAGATTTTAGACAAAATCTGTTTCAGCAGGTCTGTTTCAAAAGTCGAATCCACGCCCTGACAAACCATTGCAATGCGCTCTAGGCCCATACCTGTATCTACGTTTTTCTTCTCGAGAGGAGAAAGATTACCCTCTTCATCTTGGAAAAGTTCGGTAAACACCAAGTTCCAAATTTCAACCCATCTGTTACATTCGCAAGTTGCAATTGAACAGTCATCAGAGCATTTTAGATGTTCGCCCAAGTCATAGTGAATTTCACTGCATGGCCCGCAAGAGCCTGAAGTGCCGACAGGACCCCAGAAGTTGTCTTTTTTGCCTTTTTTTATAATTCTTTCTTTGGGGACACCGACTTTTTGCCAGATTTCTCCTGCTTCATCATCGTCCTCATAGATTGTTATCCAAAGTCTGTTTTTATCAAGTTTTAGATAATTGGTTACAAAATCCCAAGACCAAGGTATGACTTCTTCTTTGAAATAATCTCCAAAGCTGAAGTTTCCGAGCATTTCAAAGAAAGTATGGTGGCGAGGTGTTCTGCCTACGTTTTCTATGTCAGAATCCTTACCGCCGGCTCTTGCGCATTTTTGACAAGATGTGGCTCTTGGCGGGTTGTAGGGGAATTTTTCCAATCCCAAAAAATACGGTATAAACTGCACCATACCTGCCGTGGTTAAAAGAATAGTAGGATTATCAGGTATAAGTGAAGAGCTTTTCACTCTTTTTGAATTGTGTTTTTTCTCAAAAAAACTTAAAAAATCTTCTCTAATTTCATCAACTGTTTTCATAATACGCTTAATTTAGCACAAACAAAAAAAACATGCTTTAAAAAAATAAAAAAAGTAAATCACTCTCTTGATTTACTTATTAAATCGTTGTCAGTGTTTCATAAAGTCTGTATAATTATGCTATGGAGGAAAAAGAAGTACAAAAATTTGATGTGATAGTAGTCGGTGCGGGCCCGTCAGGAGTTGCTGCCGCCATTACCGTTGCAAGGGGTGGGGCGAGAGTTTTGCTCATTGAGCGCTCAAGTGCTGCAGGTACAAAAAACATGATAGGCGGTGCGGTATTTTTAAGTGCCGTAAAAGACCTCTTCCCTGACTGTTGGCAGGAAGCACCGTATGAAAGATTTATAAACAGTCATACTTGGTCACTTTTGGGTGATGATACAAGTGTTAATATTTCTTGTGATTTTCCAAATGAAAATAAAAGTGCAAGTATTTACCGTTCAAAATTTGACTCTTGGCTTGTTCAAAAGGCAAAAGATGAGGGGGTTTATTTTGCTCCGTCTACTTTAGTAAAACATCTTGTTATCAAGCAAGACAGAGTGTGTGGTGTTAAAACCGAATTTGAAGAAATTTACGCCGACGTTGTAATTATAGCAGACGGCGTTAATTCCCTTTTGGCAAAAGAAACAGGCTTAAGACATGACTACGACCCGACGGATATGGTATTGAGTATAAAGGAAACCCATAAGCTTTCGCGCGAAGTTGTGGAGGAGCGCTTTAATTTGAAAAAAGGTACCCAACAAGGCGCTGCAAGAAACTTTATAGGCGGGCTTAAGCTTGAGGAGGCTCCTTTTGCACTTGGTTTTATGTACACTTATCTTGATTCAATATCTATAGGTCTTGGTGTAAACCTCAACGATTTAAGCGCTCTTGGGCTTAATCCCTCTGATTTGCTTGAAAGATTAAAAGAGCATCCTGTTGTAAAACCTATAATTGAGGGTTCTGAAATGTTGGAATACAGTGCTCATTTAATTCCCGAGGGCGGATATAAAAAACTTCCTAAACTCTATGATAACGGGGTAATACTTGCGGGAGACGCTGCAGGGTTTGTAAACGGGGTGCACTTTGAGGGAACAAATTTTGCGCTGATGAGCGGAAAATACGCAGGTGAAACAGCACTTAGCGCTGTTAAAATAAAGAATTTTGATAAGAAAACACTTAAGCTCTATGAGAAAAAGCTTGAGCGTTCGTTTATTCTTAAAGATTTAAAATCTTATAAGGATGTAATAGAAAATCTCTGCAAGAGAAAAGATTCTCTTATGAACTATTATCCTAAAAAAGCAGCCGAGTTTTTCAGGATATTTACAGGTGCAAGTTGTAAACCCAAGAGAGATGAGTTTAGAAAATTTATTGCAGATTTTATCGGACAGAGGAAATTAAGAGAATTATTTAAGGACTTTTGGGCTTTTGTGTCAAGTGTTTTCGGGGTTTTAAAATGAGCGGTGAAGAAAATAAAAAATCAATAGAGGACAAATTGACAACAATAAAGTATAATTGTTGCAGAGAGGCACATCTTAAGGTAAATCAAGAGCTCTGTAAGAAGTGCGAAAGTCGATGCTGTACGTATATTTGTCCGGCAAAAGTATATTCTTATAATGAAAATACAAATGAAATCGAAGTTGAATACGAAAATTGTCTGGAATGCGGTGCTTGCCGTATAGCTTGCCCTCTAAATGCTATAGATTGGGAGTATCCAAAGGGCGATTATGGAGTAATTTATAAAAACAGTTAGTATAAAGGAGAAGTAATGAACGAACATTTTTCACGCTGGTATGACAAAGACCCTGTTCTTTCCATGTCTATGCGTACGCTTTCCACATCGGACGAACCAAGTCAGATAGCAGTGGCACTTAATTTGATTAAAGTCATTATTGAGCACAACATTCAAGATCATAAGTATGAAAATGTCGAAGATATTATGAATGCTGTTGAAGACGGTAGAATACAAAGAGGTCAAAGGCGCTGGTATGATATTGATTCGACTGTAAGAACAGCAATACAAATGCTTGAGAAGTGTTCGCCTGAGACAAAACAAAAAGTAGCACTCGATATGGCGCAGCTTGTTATAGAAAAAATCATCCAAGATGTTGATGATGATGAGTTGGAAGAAGAAGCTAAAAACCCTGTAATTACAACAGATGAAGACGGCAGCACCATATTGGATTTAGACGCTCAAATGCAAGATAGCAATGAATGATATTCAAAGGTTTGAAAATTTAAAAAAAACCATTGAAAACGACCCTACGAATTTTCAAGCTCGTAGGGAGCTTGCCGTGCTGTGTCTTGATTTGGGTTTTGAGCAAGTTGCAATGAAACACCTGAGTTATTTGATTGGCGTGTTTCCAAATGATGCAAATTTATACTATAACGCAGGTATATGCTGGGAGAAACTAAAGCACCCCGAATATGCTCTTAATGCTTATAAAAAAGCGGTCGAGCTAAAAGGTGATGACCCTGATTTTTTATATAATCTTGCTCTGGCTTATGAAGATAACGGGCTTGACGATGAAGCGATTTTAAATTTAAAAAAGGTAATTTGTATAAAAAACGATGATTCAAATGCGTTTTTTTCAATAGGTATTCTCTATGCCAAAAGGGGAGAAAATGAAAATGCCATAAAGTGCTTTAAAAAGGCAATTGTAAATAACTACAGTGATTATTTTGCACATTTTCATCTTGCACAAGAGTATAAAAAGACAGGGAAAATTGATTTAGCACTTGAAGAGTATTCAAAAGTAATAGAACTTTCACCCGACTATTCTTGGGCGTATTATAACATTGCTCAGATATATTGGGAAAGAAACGATACGCAAAATGCGATTTTAATGTTGAGAAAAACAATAGAAAAAAATAAAAAAGATATTGACGCTTGCAGATTGCTTGCGAATATCTATATTAACAGTGGAGACGAAAAGCAGGCGTTGAGATTTATAGCTGCAGTATTGAAGCAGTTTGGGCATAACGGTGATTTTTATTATTTGACTGCAAAAGTATATGAGAAAATAAAAAACTATGAACTATATGCGCAAAATCTCGAATTGGCGCTTAGCCACCCGCAGTCACTCAGCTATAATCATACTCTTGTTCAAAAAGAGCTTATGCAATTGAGGAATAATGCTCAAAATGCAACAAAGAATGTTTAAGTCGGATAATACCAAATACTACTGCGCCTCTCTTGCACTGGAGGGTGTTTCTCCTTATTTTAAAGCAAGGTTGTTTGAATTTTTCAACTGTGATATCGAGCTTTTTTGGAACTCTAAAAAAGCTGATATTGAGGAGTTTAGTATAAATAATCCCGATGTTAAAATTCCAAAAACTTTTTTGTCTAAAAAAGAAAAAATTAACCCTGATTTGGAGTTTGAAAATGCTTTTAAAAAGGGATATAAGATTTTAAAATACGATGATGAAAAGTATCCTGAATTACTTAAACAAATTGCAGATTACCCTTTGGCGCTTTATTATAAGGGGGAACTTTCAGGTATTAATTTTAACTCGACAATAGCCGTAGTGGGCTCAAGAAAGGCAAGCAATAACGCTAAAGAATCACTGGCATCAATAATTTCAGGGATGAAAAATACCGATGTCACTATTGTTTCGGGGCTTGCTTACGGAATAGACGCTAAGGCGCACGAGTGTGCCATAAAAAATAATCTAAAAACAATAGCCATAATAGGCTCAGGGCTTGATTTTGAATACCCATCATCAAATAAGGACTTGTATAGAGAAATTTATGAAGGTGCCGGGGTAATATTTAGCGAATACCCGCCCTCAACTCCTCCTGTTTCGTATAATTTTCCTGCCAGAAACAGAATAGTAACAGGTCTTTCTTTTGGTACGATTGTTGCTGAAGCTGCCAAAAAAAGCGGTGCCATGATTAGCGCAAATTATACATTTGAGCAAAACAGAGAATTAATGTGTATACCCGGGTTAATCTCTAATCCAAACTGTGAGGGGATTTATCACCTTATAAAAAACGGCGCAAGCGTTATTACATCTGCTCAAGATGTTTTTGAGTGTTTGGGGTGGGATTTTAATCAGGATGATGCGCAAATAAAACTTACGGGTATAGAAAAAAATATTTTTGATACAATACAGATTGAACCCATGAGTTTTGATACATTATCTTTAAAACTCGGTATTGATGACTCTGAGCTTATGGTCTGCTTGACAGGCATGGAATTAAAGGGTTTAATTAAACAGACTAATACTAAATATTATATTTCAAATTAAAGAGAGAATTAATGGCGGCAAAAACCACAAAAAAAGAAAATAATAAAGCCCTTGTGATAGTTGAGTCACCTGCAAAATCAAAAACCATAAAGAAGATTTTGGGTAACAACTATATAATAGAAGCTTCTATGGGTCACATCAGAGATTTGCCCTCAAAGGGTCTTGGTTTTGATATAGATAATGACTTTAAACCTACTTTTGAGATAATTCCCGAGAAGAAAAAAGTTGTAGATAACCTCAATAAAATTGCAAAAACCGTAGACAGAGTGTATCTTGCATCCGACCCTGACCGTGAGGGAGAGGCTATAGCTTGGCATGTAAGCCAAGTATTAAAAGTGCCTAAAGATAATATTTTTAGAATTGTATTTAATGAAATTACACCTAAGGCAATAAAAGAAGCGGTTGAAAACTACGGGCAGATTGATATGCTAAAAGTTCAAGCGCAGCAAACCCGTCAGATACTTGATAAGCTTGTAGGTTTTAAAATTAGCCCTATTTTATGGGAAAAGCTTCGCAACTACAGGCTTTCTGCAGGTCGTGTTCAATCTGTAGCACTTAGAATGATTTGCGAGCGCGAAGATGAAATTGAAGCTTTTGTGCCTGTTGAGTACTGGAGCTTAGGTGCTGTTTTATCAAAAAATAACTTTGAATTTGAAGCTCAGCTTGCAAGAAAAGTAAATGAAAAAGACAAAGACGAAAAACTTGAGATAAAAAACAAAGAAGAAATAGATAAAATCCTAAAAGACCTTGAGGACGCAAAATATAAAGTTGCAAAAATTACACCGCGCGATTCTCAAAGAAAACCTCAAGCGCCTTTTATAACATCAACTCTTCAAAGGGAAGCAAGCTCAAAATTGGGCTATGGTGTTTCAAAAACCATGCAAATAGCGCAAAAACTTTATGAAGGTATTGAGCTAGGTGAAGATGGTGCAGTGGGTTTAATTACTTATATGAGAACAGACTCCGTTAGGATTTCAGATGACGCTCAAGCAGCAGCGAAAGAGTATATTACATATAATTTTGGTGAAAAATACTATCCAAACACGCCAAATGACTATGCTAAATCCAAAAAGAAAAATGTTCAAGACGCTCACGAGGCAATAAGACCCTCATATGTTGAAAAAACACCCGAGAGCATAAAAAAATATTTAACCTCCGAACAGTATAAACTCTATAAGCTTATATGGTCGAGGTTTATGGCCTCACAAATGTCAAATGCGCAAGTAAAAAATTTGACGGTTGATATCCAAGCAAAGGATTATATCTTTAAAATCGGCTCTTCAAAAGTCGTTTTTGACGGCTTTTTGAAAGTTTATCAGGATGATGAGGAAGAAGTAATTCAAAAGTTCCCCGAACTTGAAGTGGGAGATGAGCTTAAACTTGTTAAACTTAACCCGGAGCAGCACTTTACTCAGCCGCCGCCGAGGTATTCTGAGGCAAGTCTTGTAAAAGCGCTTGAAGAGTACGGTATAGGTCGACCCTCTACTTATGCTCCGATTATTACTAAAATTCAACAAAGAGGCTATGTAGAAAAACTCGATAAGGCGCTTAAACCTACCATACTTGGCCGTACGGTTTGTGCTCAGCTTGTGAAACATTTTAGCGACATTATGGACTATAAATTTACTGCCTCAATGGAGCTTAAACTGGATGATATAGCAGAAGATAAGGCTCAGTCGGTTAAGGTTTTAAAAGACTTTTGGAAACCTTTTTCAAAAACGGTTGATGATGCTAAGGCTAATATGGAAAATGTTGTCATAGAATCCGAGGTAAAATGCCCCAACTGTGGTAAAAAAATGGTTATTAAAACAAGCAGATACGGCAAACAGTTTTTGGCATGTTCAGGGTATCCCGAGTGCAAGACCGCTCTCCCGCTTGACGGTCAGGCAAAAGAGCCTCCGCAGGATGAGCCTACGGATTATAAATGCGAAAAATGCGGCTCTCAAACCGTTATAAAAACAGGCCCGTACGGAAAATATTATCAATGCCTAAACGAAAACTGCAAGGCAAGAAAAGGTATCGTTGTCTCTTCGGGTGTAAAATGTCCAAAATGCCAAGAAGAGGGCAGGGACGGCGAATTAATACAAAGAAAATCAAGATACGGCAAGTTATTTTGGGGATGTTCAAAATATCCTGACTGCAACTTTGTTGTCTGGGCAGAACCAACGGGCGAAAAGTGTCCCGAGTGTGGCAGCTTGCTTGTGAAGAAATTCTTAAAGCGTGGCAATAAAATCGACTGCTCAAATAAAGAATGTAAGTATTCAAGACCTATGGATGAGGATGTTTAATGACTGACAGCTACAAACTTGCGATAATAGGCTACCCTCTTTCTCATTCCATGAGTAAAGTAATTCAGGAAACTGCACTTAAAAGCTGTGGTTTGGCGGGAACTTATGATGTTTTGCCGACTGAACCCGAGAATCTTATCACGAGAATAAAAAGGTTAAAAGTCGAGGGGTATCACGGGTTTAATGTTACTATACCTCATAAAGTGCCGATAACTCTTTTTTTGAGCAAGTTTGATACAAATGCAGACCTTATAGGCTCAGTTAATACTGTAAAAATTATGGAAGATAAAAGTCTTGAGGGTTCAAACACTGATATTTACGGGTTTGTAAAGGCAATACCCGATGATGTTAAAACAAATTTAAAAGACAAAAATGCTGTTGTTCTTGGAACAGGCGGAGCTGCAAGGGCAATTTGTGCGGGGCTTGTAAGTCTTGGAGTAAAAGAAATTACTTTTTATTCAAGAAATGTTATTGACTCACACCCCCATGTTGAAGTTTTAAGACAAAAATTTCCCAAAACTAAAATAGAACTTAAACCCTATTCTTTACTTGAGAATTTAAAGGGTTGTAAAATTCTTGTAAACACTACCCCTGTGGGCATGAAAAACTTCCTTGAGGGAGCTTCGCCTATTGACTTTGAAGTTGTAAAAGGGCTTGACGATGATGTTTTAGTTTATGATATTGTTTACAACCCTGTTAAAACGCGTCTTATAAAACATGCTGAATTTTGCGGTAAGCGCTATGTTGGCGGGCTTGATATGCTTGTATATCAAGCAGAAAAAGCATTTGAAATTTGGACAGGTCAAGCACCTGACACCACTGCTATGAAAATAGCCGCACTTGAGAGTTTGGCGTAGTAAGTTTACTATCTTGTGCGCCTATCGCGCCTGCGGTCTTGCTCATCGCAAGCCCTTAGGCTCACTCTGGCTTACGCTATGCTCCTGTGGAGTTTTGCTTCAAAACTCTTACGTCGCTTTCGTAGTGCTCCATTACGCCGGCTCGTCGCCGTCGTCATTGGGAGCACCGGCTTACGCTATGCTCCTGTGGGTATCTCGCGCCGTTGCGCTCGATTATCCTACGTCGCCTATCAACAGTTGCGCCTGCGGTCTTGCTCATCGCAAGCCCTTAGGCTCACTCTGGCTTACGCAAAGAAAAAGCCGCCTTTTGGGCGACCGAGAATAAAAATCTGTATATGGAGGAAGGAGTGGAAAGAGAAGAACTAATCTACTATTACTATTCCATATATCAAAAATATATAACATTGATATCGTTTTCTTTTTAACATTCTTAATAAATTTTTTGTGACATAATATAGTCATGAATGACAAAATTGTTATATCAGGTGCAAAAGAGCACAATTTACAAAATGTTTCGCTTGAGCTTCCAAAAGGCGAGTTAATTGTCTTTACCGGAGTTTCAGGTTCAGGCAAGAGCTCTCTTGCATTTGATACTATTTTTGCGGAAGGACAAAGGCGCTACGTAGAGAGCCTTTCGACCTACGCCCGCCAGTTTTTGGGGCAAATGGATAAGCCTGATATTGAACACATTGACGGGCTCTCTCCTGCAATATCAATTGACCAAAAATCAACAACCAACAACCCCCGCTCAACCGTGGGTACAATAACCGAGATTTACGATTACTTAAGACTTTTGTACGCAAGAGTAGGCACTCCTCATTGTCCTGAGTGTGGAGAGCTTATTGTTCCTCAAACAATAGATGAAATAGTTTCAAAAATTATGGCTTTAGGCGAGGGGACAAAAATTCAAATAATTGCGCCCATTATTCGCGGCAAAAAAGGTGAATACACACAAACAATTCAGGCTCTTAAGTCTGAGGGCTTTGTAAGAGTAAGAGTTGACGGGCAAATATACAATCTTGATGAAGATGAGATTGAACTTGATAAAACAAAAAAACATACAATTGATGTCGTTATAGATAGAATTGTTGTAAAAGAGTCTGCCAAATCTCGTATTTTTGACAGTGCACAAATGGCTCTGCAGCGCTCTGACGGGCTGATGGTTTTAGATGTTATAGGCAAAGGTGAACAAATTTTCTCTGAAAAATTAGCCTGTCCGAATTGTAATATTAGCTTTGAAGAGCTCACGCCGAGGATGTTGAGTTTTAATAACCCCTATGGTGCTTGCAAAGTGTGTAACGGTTTAGGGGCTCATTTTGAAATGTCACCTGAGCTTATCGTTCCTGACCCTGCTAAATCAATTAATCAAGGAGCAATTTATCCTTGGGCAAAAACAGGTAATCAGTACTATAATGACGTACTAAATTCAGTCTGTGAACACTACGACATTGACCCTGATGTTCCGTTTAAAAGCCTTTCGCCCTCTCAAAAAGGAATAATCTTATACGGTAACGGCGATGAGCGAATTAAAATGCGCTATGCTGATTTTGGTACAAAAAACTACAGAACTCACTACGCGGCCTACCCCGGTGTTATACCCTATCTTACAAAAAGATATGAAAGTTCTGATTCTGACCTTATAAGAGGCGAGTATCAAAAGTATATGACCTCAATCCCCTGTAAAGCTTGTAAGGGCGCTCGTTTAAATCCCTTTGCTTTAGCTGTTACAATAATGGATAAAAACATATACGAGTTTTGTCTTTTATCTGTTAGTAAAGCGTATGAATTTATACAGGAAGTGTACTTAAATCTTGATGATTTTAAGTTAACCATAGCAAAACAGATACTTGATGAAATAAGACTTCGTTTGAAGTTTTTAATCGATGTGGGACTTGGATACTTAAACCTTGCAAGAAACGCAGGGACACTATCGGGTGGAGAGGCACAGAGAATAAGACTTGCAACGCAGATAGGTTCAGGGCTCTCGGGTGTGCTTTATGTCCTTGATGAACCATCAATTGGTTTGCATCAAAGAGATAATGACATGCTGATAAATACCCTTGTTAAGCTCCGCAATCTGGGAAATACGCTTATTGTTGTTGAGCACGATGAAGACACCATAAAAGCTGCAGACTACATCGTGGACATTGGCCCAAAGGCAGGTGTTGAGGGTGGCAAGATTGTAGCGTACGGTACTCAAAAAGATATAGAGAAAGCAAAAGAATCTATAACAGGCAAGTATTTAAGCGGTGAGTTAAAAATTCCTGTCCCAAAGGAAAGGCGGCTTGGAAACGGTAATTTTTTAGAAGTTAAAAACGCAAGTTTGAATAACCTGAAAAATATTGATGTAAATATTCCGCTTGGAAAAATCGTAGCTGTTACAGGTGTTTCAGGCAGCGGAAAGTCTACTTTGGTGGATGATATAATAAACGAATACGCTCTTCACAAGCTGCGCTCAAACAGGCCAAAACCTCTCGGGGTGGATGAAATAAAGGGATTTGAAAATATTGATAAGATAGTCTGTGTCGACCAAAGTCCCATAGGCAGAACTCCAAGGTCAAACCCTGCAACTTATACGGAAGTTTTTACACATATAAGAGATTTATTTGCCCAGACAAACGAAGCAAAAGTAAGAGGCTATAAACAGGGAAGATTTTCTTTCAATGTTAAAGGCGGAAGATGTGAAAAATGTAAGGGTGACGGCGTATTAAAAATAGAGATGAATTTCCTCTCGGATGTTTATGTTAAATGCGATGTCTGCAAAGGAAAACGCTATAATCAAGAAACCCTTGAAGTTAAATATAAAGGCAAAAGTATATCAGATGTGCTTGATATGACGGTCGGAGAGGCGCTTGAATTTTTTAAAAATGTTCCTCGAATTGCAACTCGCCTGCAAACACTCTATGATGTGGGTCTTGACTACATTAAACTCGGGCAGAGTGCAACTACTCTTTCAGGCGGTGAAGCTCAAAGAGTTAAACTTGCGCTTGAACTCAACAAACGCGCAACGGGCAAAACTCTTTATCTGATGGATGAACCCTCTGTAGGATTGCATTGGTACGATATAGATAAACTTGTAAAAATTCTGCACCAGCTGGCCGATAGCGGAAATACCGTTTTAATTATCGAGCACAATTTAGATATTATAAAATGTGCCGATTATATAATTGACCTTGGCCCTGAGGGCGGTGAAGGCGGCGGAACTATAGTTGCAAAAGGTACACCCGAGCAGGTTGCAAAATGCAAAAATTCATACACAGGCAAGTATCTTGCAAGACTTTTATAATTAAGCCATAACGTCAAGTGCTTTAACTTTTATTTTGACTCTTCCTTTTTCTGACTTATCAACATTAACTATTGATAATTTTTTACCTTGCATAGAAGTTGCATCAAAATAAATTGCAGCCTGTCTTTTTGCTTTTTTAGGCTGCAATAATATTTGTGTTAAATTGTGTTTTTTATCTTCGCTATGATTCAGCGCGTCGTAAGACTGCTTTGTCAGTTCTGCACTCTGGGCATTTTCGCCTCTAAGAATGAAAACATCATTTTCTGATGTATTGAGCGCAAGTTGTTTTTTGTTGTTATGCCTTTGGGGTGTGTTCTCTCGGAAAAAACTTCGCACTATCCCTTGCGATTCTTCCGAACTTATCGGACCGCTGCTTGTAACATAAACCTCGTGTCCTTTGGTTCTAAATGTGATTGGTGGTTTACTCGAGTACGGATTGTTGACTCGCTTAAAACTTATTTCCAATTTTTTTTCCTCTTGTTTTTAAGATTAGGTGTATAGTATACCATAAAAAAATTTTTCAAGCATCATATTTTAAAATTATTAATAATTGTTAACATGTTTAGTTTTGTGTCTGATAAAAAAAATACCAAAATTGCTCAAAATACCTTTAAGAAAGGAGTTAGCTATGTGTAAGACTTTTGAGGCTATTCATAAATTGGCTAAAAAAATGGACTCAGACTCGGTTATGGTGTGGGTCGGACTAAAAAAAATCTCGGGCAGACTCTATACTTGTGAAGACGGAAAATGCTTAGATGAAGTAGTTACTCTTCAAGACGCCGTTGTAGAAGACTGCAACCATCCTGACGGCTGCCAGTTTCGTGAGTATAAGTGGTTAAATATACCATCACACAAGATAAATGCTTTCACGTTTAAATGCTGTGTAAGATAATTTATCAAAATAAAGGCATGGGTTTTCTAACCTGTGCCTTTTTATGATATTATTATCTTATGAGTGAACTTTTAATGCCTGCGGGCAATATAGAAAAAATGAAATACGCTTTTGCCTACGGGGCAGACGCTTGCTATTTGGGACTTGTTGATTATTCTCTTCGTACTATGAGAAAAGGCGAGCTTATTACAAGAGAAAATTTAAAATCTGCAATTGATACCGCTCGCTCATTAAATAAAAAAGCCTATCTTACACTAAATATTTTTGCGTACGACGATGATATTAAAAGTCTTGAAGGCACACTTGAAGTTATAAAGGACGCCAATCCGCACGCTATTATACTGAGCGATTTTGGGGTTTATAATCTTGTAAAAAAATTCTTGCCTGATATTGATATACATATTTCAACTCAAACAAATATTCTAAATACTGAAGCTGTGAAATTTTGGCGTGATATAGGCGCAACAAGGGTAATTCTTGCTCGTGAGTTGTCACTTAAACAAATAGAAGCAATTAAAAAAGCGGTTCCTGAAATAGAGGTTGAAATTTTTGTCCATGGGTCACAGTGCATGTCATACTCGGGCAGATGCCTTTTGAGTGACTATATGACAAAAGGAGAAAGAAAGGCAAACCACGGTGGTTGTGCGCAGCCTTGCAGGTGGAGCTATAAGCTCTTAGAAGAAACCCGCCCGGGTGAGTATTATGAAATAGTTCAAGATGAAAGAGGCTCTCATATCCTTTCTCCAAAGGATTTGTGCCTTGTAAGATACATAGATGAGCTTATGGATATTGGGGTAGATTCTTTTAAAGCCGAGGGCAGAACAAAGAGTTTATATTATGTAAGTGCGGTAGCAAAAGCCTACAGGGCAGTTATGGACGGTAAAATTTCAACCGATGAGGCATTTTTAGAGCTTAAAAAAGTCGGTAACCGCGGCTTTACGGAAGGGTTTTTTATGGGCAATAATGACTCTTCAAGCTACAGTTATGAAATATCCAAAGGGCTTGCAGGGGCTGATTTTTTATGTATTTTCCTTGATAAGAAAGAAAATCTCTATAAGGTTGTAATAAAAAATAAAATGCTCCTTAACGACGAGTTTGAAATTATTACACCTAATTTTAAATCTACGGTTAGAGTAAAATCGATTTATAACGATAAAGAAGGTGACGTTGATGTTGCCAACACAAATGATGAAGTATGGATGGAATTAACAGGTGATGACCACTGGCAAAACGAGTGGCAGTGGGCACTTGGCAGAACGGTAGGTATAAAAAATGAGACTCAAGCCTGATATAAATATAAAATCAATTTATGATATTAATATTTTTAATTTAAAAGCATGCGAGATTGAGGCTATATTTTTTGATTTGGATTCTACCGTAATGCGCTCAAAAAGCGGGGTTTTTGAGCCAAAGATGCTTGAGTTTTTGGCAAGACTCCAAAATCATTTTAAACTTGCAATTATTTCAAATAATAAAAATGAAGATTATATAAATAAAGCCCGCTCGCAGGTTAAGTTTCCGGTTATAGGCAGAGCTGCAAAGCCTGATACAAAAGTGCTTTTAAAAACTTGTGAAGAAATGAAAGTGAACCCGAGAAACTGTGCTTTTGTGGGTGACAGACCTCTAACAGACATACTTTGCGCTAAGCGCGCCTGCATGTTCTCTATTCTCGTGGATTCAATTTCTTGTGATGAAGAAAAAAAAGTTGTGCGCTTTGTAAGGTTTTTAGAGAGATTAAGTATAAAAAAATAAAAGGCTGCCTTTGAGCCTTTTATTTTTATGTTGAAAAAAGTTATTTTATTATGCCGAAACCAAGCATTAAAGTGGTTAAAATAAACACCGCTCCAACAATGTAAGTTACTTTGTTAAGCCCTTTTTCAGCGCTTTTTTGAGATGAGAAAAGCTGACTTGCAGAGCCGATGGATGCTATACCATCTCCTTTTGGCGAGTGTAAAAGTACAAGCATTATAAGTAAAAGTGCTGATATTATTTGTATTATGTAGAAAAAAGTAACCATTTTTATCCCTTTATAATATTACTATATCGGTTTATAGCATAAATATATTTTTTTGTCTAATTAATGGATTGCCAGTAGTCTTTTAAGATTTTGCAATCTGTTTCTATATTTGGGCTTTCGCAAACTATAACGCCCTTAACGTCAAAGGTTTTAAAAGCTTTAAGGAGGTCTTTGTAGTTAAAATCACTTTCTTCAAAAATCAAATGGTGTTTTTCGCCTTTTTGCGAGTAGGCAATGCCTGCCATATGCGCATGAAAGTTGTTTATAGGAACATCCCCAAGGCCTTTTGCGATTTTTTCAAATATTGTGCAAAACTCGTCATACGTGTTAAACTCTCCGTTTGTGCGCGCATGAATATGGGCAAAATCCACACACGGCAGGACGTTTTTATAGTTTTTGCAAAGCTCTATTATCTCGTCTATATCGCCCCATTGAGTTCCTTTACCAGTGGTTTCGGGTCTTATCCAGATATTGTTATTTTCTTTTTCTAAAATTTCTACAATTTCATCGTGCTTTTGAAGAATTGTTTTAAAGGTGTCTTCCTTGCTTGAACCCATGTAAAATCCGGCATGGTAGACAATTGAATATGCTCCAAGACGTTTTGCCATTCTTGCCGTGTCTAAAATCCTTACTACACTTGCCTTTTGTTTATCTTCTTCCTTTGAATTAAGATTAATATAATAAGGCCCGTGAGAGGTCAAAATCATGTCTTTTTTTTGATTTAAAACTATATCTTGAGTTTTATCGCTCATTCTGACGCCATGGACAAACTCTATTTCAAGTCCGTCAAGGTTCATTTCTTCAAGCTTTGAAAACGCATCGGAGTAATCCTTCGCACTAAGTGGTATTCCGGCTGTTAAAAAGTTAAGTTTATCCATATCAGTTAAAATTTTCTCCCACAGTTGGTCTAAAAATGTCTATAAAGCTTTCTGTATCGAATATTCCCCAGCTCCCGCACTGCATACATTTAGGGTATATATAGCCATCTTGTGCGGCAATTTCAAGGGTGTTTTTTTCAACTTTTGTAATAACACCTACATCAAGATTGTGTGCTTGTTCTTTATATTTTAAGCAGAATATTTTTATGGGTGCGCCTCTAAAGTTAAGATATACCGTATAGAAAGGGTTTGACGCACGAGTGATTTTATCCAATTGTGTACATTTTTGATTCAGGTCAAGTTTTGTTGTGCCCGATATTTTCGGTGCTTTTATAAAATCCCCTTTTTCTTGAGGTTTAGAGTCAATTTTGCCTGTTTGTTGAAAATTATCCAGTACTTCACAGAGCATATCCGCTATTAGAAAATTTGACCTGTTAAAAAGCGTTCCTATGGTTTCGTTTTTATCTAAAATAATATTTCTTTGTGCAATTATCTCGCCGCTGTCAAAATGCTCGTTTGCAAAGTGCAGAGTAACACCGCTTAGGTTCTCACCATTGTTAATTATGTGATAATATGGGTTTGCGCCTCTATACATAGGTAAAAGCGAGGGGTGACAGTTGATGTAGCCAAGTTTTGCAGTTTTTAAAAAATTCTTGCCTAAGAGTTTGTCAAAAGAACAAATAATGCCGACATCAGCCTTTTTAGCGGCGATTTTTTTAATCATATCAGGGTTATTCGGGTTGCCGTCATACTCAAAAACTTCAAGGTTAAAGCTTTTAGCATATTCAATAAAACCTCTTGAAGTGGGGTTAGAGTTTGGCGGAGGAATAACTGCCGCTATTTCAAAGCCCTTTTGTATAAGCGCATCAAGGCATACATTTGCCATATCGGGCATACCGCAGAATATTATTTTTATTTTTTCAGAACTGTTTTGCAACCAAAACCCCCAGAGCCAGTGCACCAACGGATAATATCAAGCTTAATATTATATATAATATTGCTTTGTAAATTTCTCCCGATAAAAATAAATTCCAAACATCAAGAGAAAATGTGGAAAATGTGGTTAATCCGCCGCAAAATCCTACTGTCAAAAAAAGTTTTACTTCATTTGGCACGGCAATTTTTTCTAAAAACATATAAAATCCAAAACCCATAATGAAACTTCCAAGGATGTTTACACTAAGGGTTCCCAAGGGAAAAGACGAGCATACTTTTGAACACAAAAGTCCCACAGAGTACCTTAAAAGCGCTCCCAAGCCTCCTCCAAAGAATATAGCAAAAAATTTAACCATATAAGTATATTAACATAAGTATAGAATTTTGAAGTATTGTAACAAAATTATAAGTATAAAAATTTAGTGTTGACGAGAAAATTTGTTTGTAATAAGTTTATGAATACTGAATGAAACTAGAAGAAGTAAGGCAATTATGACTACGACAGCAAAAAGACAAAGAATAAGAGTATGCCTGAAAGCATATGACCATCAGTTAATCGATTTGAGTGCGCAGAAAATTGTCGACACCGCAAAAAGAACTGATGCAAGTGTATCAGGTCCTATCCCTCTGCCTACAAAACGCAGAGTATACTGTGTTCTTCGCTCGCCCCACGTACATAAAAAATCTCGTGAGCACTTTGAAATGAGAACACACAAGAGAATCATAGACATCTATGATCCCACACAACAAACTACGGAAGAATTAACAAGAATGGACTTACCCTCGGGTGTAGACATTGAAATTAAGCTGTAGTTAACCGAACGCTTTAGCACAATCAAAATTGAATATTGAATGTGATCTGGCAAAGTAGGCAGAGTTTAGTTTTTAAACAAAGCCAAAAGTGAAACAACCGAGAACGCAAGCTCTCACAACAGAAAGGTAGAAAATGACATTAGGTGTTATTGGACAAAAACTTGGAATGACACAAATTTATGACGAGCAAGGACTTTGCATCCCCGTTACGGTAATCAAAGTTGACCCTGCCGTTGTGACTCAAGTTAAAACTGTTGAAACAGACGGATACAACGCTATTCAAGTAGGTGTTATCCCTGCAAAAGAAAAACATTTAACAAAAGCTCAAATTGGTCATTTCAAAAAGAATAATCTTGAAAACTTCAGACATTTACAAGAGTTCAGAGTAGAAAATCCTGCTGATTACACGGTAGGTCAAAAAATCGATTTATCGGTTTTATCTGAAATAACTAAAGTAGATGTTACAGGAAAATCAATAGGTAAAGGTTTTCAAGGTACCGTTAAAAGACACAACTTCGGAAGAGGCCCCATGGCTCACGGTTCAAAAAACCACAGAGAGCCCGGTTCAATCGGTGCAGGTACTACTCCCGGTCGTGTAATCAAAGGTAAAAAAATGGCAGGAAATATGGGTAATGAAAGAGTTACCGTTTCTAAACTCACGGTAGTTAGAGTTGATGCCGACAAAAATCTGTTATTAATCAAGGGCTCAGTTCCGGGTCCTGAAGGTAAATTGGTCACAGTTAAACCTTCAAGAACAAAATGGAATTAGAGGTATAAGATGACTGAAAATACAAAAACTCAAACAGTAAAATTACTTAGCACTTCAGGAAGTCAATTAGGTGAATTGAGTCTTGACGGTAAAGTATTTGGTGTTGAACCGAATATCCACGTTATGCACCTTGCACTTAAAAGACAGTTAAATAACGCACGTCGCGGTACTGCTTGCGCTAAAACAAGAGCAGAAGTATCAGGTGGCGGTAAAAAACCTTGGAAACAAAAAGGTACAGGCAGAGCAAGAGCCGGTTCAATCAGATCACCATTGTTCGCTGGCGGCGGTGTTGTATTTGGCCCTAAACCAAGGTCATATGAAACAAATCTGCCTCAAAAGGCAAGAAAGCTTGCTCTTAAATCTGCGCTAAGCGCTAAACTTGAAGCAATGATAGTTGTTAAAGATTTTTCAGAATTAACTGAAGCTAAAACAAAAGCTATGGCAAAAATCTTAAAAGATTTGAACGCTCAAGGTAAAATCTTAATCATTGCAGATTTAAAAGCAGAAGAAAACAAAAATCTTGCACTAAGTGCCAGAAACCTTGCAAACGTAAAATTATTACTTCCTTCAAACTTAAATGTAAAAGATTTAATTGAAGCTGACAGTCTGATTGTTTGCGAGGCTGCGATTAACGAAATTACTGAAAGGTTGGCGAAATAATGGCAAACACTAGAACCAACAAAGAAAAATTATACGATATTATCAAAAAGCCTGTTATTACAGAAAAATCAATGGCTAATACCGTTAATAACGTATACACTTTTGAAGTTGCAAAAGACGCTTCAAAGGTAGAAATCGCGCAAGCAATTGAACTTGCTTACCCGAATCGCAAAGTTAAGAAAGTAAGGACTGTATATATGCCCTCTCATCAAAAAAGAATGGGCTTAAAGTTCGGTAGAACCCAATCAGGTAAAAAAGCCATCGTTACAATCGTTGGCGATCCTATTGAAGAATTGACAGGAGTGTAGATAACAATGGCAACTCGTAAAATTAATCCAACTTCGCCCGGTCAACGCGGTATGACAAGAGCAGATTTTTCGGAAATAACAACAGACACACCTGAAAAATCACTTTTGAAACCGTTAAGAAAAAAAGGCGGTAGAAATAATACAGGTAGAATAACTACAAGACATCAAGGCGGCGGTCACAAACAAGCTTACCGTGTAATTGATTTCAAAAGAAACAAAGTAGGCGTTGTAGGTTTTGTTAAAACCGTTGAATATGACCCTAACAGAAACGTAAGAATTTCTCTTGTAGTATACGCTGATGGTGAAAAAAGATATATATTAACACCTGAAAATCTAAACGTAGGTGATACTATTATCTCAGGCCCTGATGCAGATATCAAACCAGGAAACGCTCTTCCTTTAGAAGCTATTCCTTTGGGTACCATGGTTCACAATGTTGAATTATTCCCAGGACGTGGCGGCAAAATGGTTCGCTCGGCAGGTATGAGTGCTCAGCTAATGGCTAAAGAAGGCGACTATGTAACTCTAAAACTTCCATCATCTGAAATGAGAATGGTTAGAAAAGAATGCTACGCTACAGTCGGAACTTTGGGTAACTCAGAGTTTAAAAACCTTTCAACCGGTAAAGCAGGCAGAACTCGCTATTTAGGTGTAAGACCTACAGTTCGTGGTGTTACAATGAACCCTGTTGATCACCCTCACGGTGGTGGTGAAGGTAAAACCGGCCCAGGCGGTAACCCGAAAACTCCTTGGGGAAGACCTGCTCTTGGACAAAAGACAAGAAACCCCAACAAGGCATCATCTAAATTAATAGTAAGAAGAAGAAAAAAATAAAATAAGTAAGGAGAACACAAGTAGATGGCTCGTTCATTAAAAAAAGGTCCATTCGTACATGAATCTTTAGAAAAGAAAATAAATAAACTAAACGAAACTCAGGAAAAGAAAGTTATTAAAACTTGGTCCAGAGCATCTATGATTGTGCCTGATATGTTAGGTCACACTATTGCTGTTCACAACGGTAAAACTCACGTTCCCGTTTATGTTACAGAACAAATGGTTGGTCACAAATTAGGTGAATTCGCGGCAACTCGTTCATTTAGAGGTCACGCGGGTCAAGATAAAACAGCTAAAAGGAAATAAGTTTTAAATAAGCCATAAGGAATATAGATATGCAACAAGCGACAGCTAAACAAACGAATATAAAAATGACTGCAAGAAAATTACGCAGAGTAATTAATCTTGTAAGAGGTAAAAATGCCCTCGAAGCTCAAAAAATGCTTAAATTTATGCCTTATTTTGCAGCAAGAGTGGTAGAAAAAAACCTCAACGCAGCTATTGCAAATGCGTCTGAAAAATTCGGCGCAAAAGCTGACGTGTTGAAAATCTCTGAAATTTTCGCCGATGAGAGTGTTACTTACAAAAGAGTAAGACCTCGCGCTCAAGGCAGAATGTACAAGAGATTCAAAAGAACATCACATTTAACAGTTAAGTTAACAAGAAACTAGGAGAAGAACTTTGGGACAGAAGACACATCCAACCGGATTTAGAATCGGAATAATTGAACCATGGGTTAGCACATGGTTTGCAAATAAAAAGAAATATGCTGAATTTATAGCTGAAGATGCAAAAATCAGAAAATTTGTTAAAAAGAAACTCTACACTGCTGGTGTTTCAAGAATTAACATCGCAAGAAAAGCACAGAATGTTAATATAACTGTTGTTACAGCTAAACCCGGTATCGTTGTGGGTAGAGGCGGTCAAGGTATTGACGACTTAAGAGTTGCCGTCCAAAACCTTATTAACAACAAAAATGTGTCGATTGATGTTGTAGAAGTTGCAAGAATTGATGTTGATGCTCAACTTGTTGCAGAAAATATCGCACTTCAACTTGAAAAACGTATCGCATTCAGACGTGCTATGAAACAAGCTATGCAAAGAACTATGCGCGCAGGCGTTCAAGGTATCAAAGTTATGGTGTCCGGCCGTTTGGGCGGCGCTGAAATTGCAAGAAGCGAATGGGCTAAGGAAGGTAGAATTCCTCTACAAACACTAAGAGCCGATGTTCAATACGGTTTTGCTGAAGCTGATACGGTTATGGGTAAAATCGGTGTTAAGGTTTGGGTATTCAAAGGTGATTTAATGCCTGGTGAAAAAGCAGACCAAAACATTAAAACAAAAAAAGCAACAAATAAAGATAACGCGCGTTTTACTAATAGAAGAAAACGCAACGAAGAAGCACAAGAAGACAAGGCTCAAGCCTAGTTGATTGAAATAATAGGAGCAAATCACAATGTTAATGCCTAAAAAAACTAAATTTCGTAAAAAAATGAAAGGCAATATGAAAGGGACTGAAACAAGAGGCACAACTCTTGAATTCGGTAGCTACGGATTACAATCCCTTGAACCTGCTTGGATTACAAGCCGCCAAATAGAAGCAGCACGTCGTGCGATGACAAGACAAATCAAACGTGGTGGTAATGTTTGGATTAAGATTTTCCCCGATAAGCCTATTACTGCAAAACCCGCTGAAACTCGTATGGGTAAAGGTAAAGGTAACCCTGAATATTGGGTAGCTGTTGTAAAACCCGGCAGAATGCTTTTTGAAATCGAATATTCTGTTAGAGAAGATGCAATCAAAGCACTTACACTTGCGGCACAAAAATTGCCAATCAAAGTAAGAGTGGTAGAAAAATAGGTGAGTAAGATGAAACTTCAAGAAATAAAAGAAAAATCAATTGCCGAGCTTAAGGATTTAATTCTTAATTCAAAAAAAGAATTATTTAGCTTAAGAATGAAACATAACAAAATGAACCAGCTGGAAAATCCTGCTCAAATTAAACAAACCAAGCGTTTAATTGCAAGATTGAAGACTGTTCTAAGACAAAAAGAATTAAATGTATAGGTTATAAAATAACAAAGGAAATAATAAAATGCCCAAGAAAGTTAAACAAGGTACAGTTGTTAGCGACAAAATGGAAAAAACAGTTGTCGTTGAAGTAGCTGAACACAAAACTCATAAAAAATATAAAAAAGCTATGGTTTTCACAAAAAACTACAAAGTACATGATGCTCAAAACAAATCGAAAGTAGGCGATGTTGTTACTATCGTTGAATCAAGACCTATCTCAGGTTCGGTTCGTTTTGTTCTTGACAAAGTGGTTGAAGAAGCCAAGTAGACTAAAGGGCAGTATTTAAATATAAGGTAAAGAGAAATGATACAACAAGAAACCAGATTACAGGTGGCAGATAACACAGGTGCTAAAGAACTTTTAGTTATCCGTGTTATGGGCAGCTCAAATAAAAAATATGCATCGGTTGGCGATGTTGTTGTTGCTACCGTAAAACAAGCAACTCCAAATATGACTGTTAAAAAATCTGATGTAGTAAGCGCTGTTATAGTAAGAACAAAAGCTGACATCAAGAGAAATGACGGTTCTGTTATTCGCTTCGATGACAACGCTGCGGTAATAATAAACAAAGACGGCAACCCCAGAGGTACTCGTGTTTTTGGTCCCGTAGCAAGAGAACTCCGTGATAAAAACTATATGAAAATAGTTTCACTAGCTCCGGAAGTTATTTAACGGTAATTAATAAAAAATAGGAAATATAGAAATGTCAAAAACCAATTCAGATAAGAAAACTTCAATTCACACCAAAGTAGGTGACAGAGTTGTAGTAACTTCAGGAAAAGACAAAGGCAAAATGGGCAATGTAAAAGAAGTTATCACAAAAGATGGCACAGTGCTTGTTGAAGGTGTTAACATCGTAACAAAAGCTCAAAAGGCAAACCCGATGGCAGGTATTCAAGGCGGACTTAACAAAATGGAAGCTCCCCTTAATGCTTCAAAAGTAATGGTAGTTTGTCCTGCTTGCGAAAAAGCAACAAGAGTAAAACACGAAGTAAGAAACGACAAAAAAGTTCGTGTTTGCAAAAAATGCAACGAAACAATTGATGTTTAGACCGCAAAGTGCGGGGCATTGAGATTTGACAGGTTGCAAGGCGACAAAATCTCAAAGGCTAAGATAAGGAAAGTAAAATGAGTAAAACACTTACAAGAAATCTAAAAGATAAATACAACGAAGAAGTTCGCTCAAAATTAAAAGAAGAGTTCAAATATGCAAATGACTTGCAAATTCCTAAATTGAGCAAAATTGTTATTAACATGGGTGTTGGTGAAGCTTGCCACAACTCAAAATTAGCTGAATCAATCGTTCAACAGTTAACAAAAATCGCTGGTCAAAAAGCTGTTGTAACAAAGGCTAAAAAATCAATTTCTGCTTTTAAATTAAGAGAAGGTATGCCAGTTGGTTCGATGGTTACTCTTCGCGGTGAGAGAATGTACGATTTCCTTCAAAAGTTAATCTGCGTTGTTCTCCCCAGAATTCGTGACTTCAGAGGTGTTTCAAAAAATTCTTTTGACGGCCGCGGAAACTACACATTCGGTCTAAAAGAACAATCACTCTTCCCTGAAATTCACTATGAAGAAGTTGATGTAGTTAAAGGTATGAACATTTCAATAATCACAACAGCAACTACCGACGAAGAAGCAAGAAGCTTACTTGCAGCTTTGGGTATGCCGTTTAAAAAATAAGTAAACAACAGGAGAAATTAGAAAATGGCTAAAAAAGCAATGATAAATAAAGAACAAACAAGAGAAATGCTTGCTGCTAAAGGAAAATATCCTAAAGTAAGACTTCACAATCGTTGTTCTATATGCGGCAGACCTCATGGTTTCCACAGAGATTTCGGTCTTTGCAGAATTCACTTGAGAGAATTTGCCCACCGCGGTTTATTGCCGGGTGTAACAAAATCTTCTTGGTAGTTAACAATTTTGCCGCAGCAATGTTGCATTGTCTGCGGCTTTATAATATTATATTTTTTGTCTTAGAAATAAGGCTTTGTATACACTAAACTGCAAGATGTGCTTGCAAGTAGGAAGGAAATTAAAATGACAGTAACTGACCCTATTGCTGATGCTCTAACACGTATCAGAAACGCAAATCAAGTTAATCACTCAAATGTAACCATCCCCGCTTCAAAATTAAAAGTTGAGTTAATTAAACTTCTTAAAGAAGAAGGCTATATTGAAAATTATGAACTCAAAGAAGAAAAAGGTTTTAAAGTAATTGACGTAACTTTAAAATACTTCAACAAAAAACCGGTTATCACAAACCTTAAAAGAGTTTCTACTCCCGGTTTAAGAACATACTCAAAAGCAAAAAATCTTCCCAGAGTTTTTGATGGTATGGGTATTGCAGTTGTTTCAACAAGCAAAGGCTTAATGACTGATAAAGCAGCACGCAGCCAAAACTTAGGTGGCGAAGTTCTTTGCTACGTATGGTAGTTATAAGTTTTTACACAATGGGTTAATTTGCTTATTTTAAGCGAAGCGTTCCCGCATGAATGCAAAAGGAGAAAAATAATGTCCAGAATAGGAAAATTGCCGGTAGTAATTCCGGATGGTGTCGACGTAAAAGTCGAAAATAATCTTGTAACAGCTAAAGGCCCCATGGGTACCGAATCTGTACAAATTAGAGACGAGATTGAAGTTAAAGTTGAAGGTAAAGAAATTATCGTTACAAGAAAAAACGATGACAGAAAATCTCGCTCACTTCATGGTCTATCAAGAACACTTGTTCAAAATGTTGTCACAGGTGTTAAAGATGGATTTACTAAAAAACTTGAAATCCAAGGGGTAGGTTATAGGGCTCAAATGCAAGGCAACGCTATAAATCTTCAACTTGGTTACTCTCACCCTGTTGTTATTGAACCTCCTGAAGGTATTAAAATTGCAGTTGAAGCAAACACAAAAATCACCATAACAGGTTCAAACAAGCAAATGGTTGGTGATGTAGCGGCTCAAATTCGCTCTAAACGTCCTCCTGAAGTTTATAAAGGAAAGGGTGTACGATATGAAGGCGAATACGTAAGAAGAAAAGCCGGTAAAGCTGGTAAAAAATAGTAAGTAAGCCAATATGAACCGAGCCTTATTAGGATAGCGGTTCTGGTGAAAGGAAAAATAAAAATGATTAAACAAATTAACAGAAAAGAACAAACAAGAAAAAGACATCAAAGAGTAAGACTTAAAATCGAAGGCACTCAAGAATACCCGAGATTGGCAGTTTATCGTTCTATTAAACACATCTATGCTCAAATCATTGATGATACAAAAGGTGTTACATTGGTTTCATCTTCATCTAAAGTAAAAGAACTAGGTCTTAAACACGGCGGTAATATAGAAGCTGCAAAAGTTGTAGGTGCTGACCTTGCAAAAAAAGCTTTAGACAAAGGTATCAAAGGCGTGGTGTTTGACAGAGGCGGTTTCTTATTCCACGGAAGAGTAGCAGCACTTGCTGATGCAGCTCGTGAAGTAGGTCTTGAATTTTAATAAAACAAAAATAATTTTTACCCGCACTTGAGTGCGGGTAATTTTTTGTCAAAAGTTGCATATTTATTAATTTCTATATAAAATATTCTCATGGCTAGAAATATTAGGAAAAAACAAACAAAAAGAGGGGTTAAGAAGAGAAACTTTTTTCTCTATTTTTGCATGATGGTGTTCTCTGCTTTTCTTGCAGCAGTTGCAGCATTTAATCTTTATTTGGCGTCTTTGCCCCCTATATCAAACTTTGACGATATTAAACCAAACCCTGTTACAAGTATCTACTCTCTTGACGGTGAGGTAATAAAGACTTTTACGGTATTTAGATTTGAAAAGGTTTCGATAGATGAAATCCCTGCAAAGCTTAAAAACGCCGTTATTGCAACGGAGGATAAAAATTTCTATAAGCACAGAGGTTTTGACACACTTGGTCTTGTGCGCTCTGTTTTTGCAAACATAAAGGCAGGTTCTTTGAAGCAGGGTGCAAGTACGATTACTCAACAGTTGGCAAGGATTTTGTTCTTGTCTAATGAGAGAACTTTTGACAGGAAAATAAAAGAGTTAATAATCGCTCACAGGATTGAAAAAACAATCTCTAAAAATGAAATACTTGAGTTGTATCTGAATTCTGTTTATTTAGGCTCTGGCACATACGGTGTTCAAAGTGCTTCAAAAACTTACTTTGATAAGGAATTAAGCGAACTGACTCTTGCTGAGGCTGCTCTTATTGCAGGTTTGCCTCAGGCACCCAGCGTTTATTCGCCTTTCCAAAATCCTGATGCTGCAATGAATAGGCGCAATCAAGTACTAAAGAGAATGTATAAAACAGGCTACATTACAAAAGATGAATATAAAGCCGCGCTTGATGAAGAGCTGCACCTGAGCAAAAAACCCAGGCTGTATTCCTTTAACAAAGCTCCTTATTTTATAGATTTAGTCTTAAATGAGCTTGAAAAACTTGGTTTTGAAGAGCAGGAAATTTCTCAAGGTGGTTTAAAAATTTATACAACTCTTGATTTAAAATCTCAAAACGCAGCACAAGATGCTATTGTAAACGACCTTAATGCTTACGGCTTAAGGTCTAAAAAAACTCAAATGGCTTTATTTTCTTTTTCGCCCACGACTGGTAGAATTTATGCTTACGTTGGCGGTAAAAACTATGAAGAAAGTCAGTACGACAGAATTACAAACGCAATAAGACCTCCGGGCTCTGCTTTTAAGCCTTTTGTTTATACGGCTGCTTTGCAGCAGGGTGTTGGAGTGGATGATATTATTGATGATTCCCCTATTTCATTTAAAAACTGGTCACCAAGAAACTACGGTAATAAATACAGGGGCAAAATGCCCATCTGGAAAGCACTTGCTATTTCATCAAACGTGGCTGCAGTCAGGCTCATAAAAAAAACGGGCGCTGATGCAGTTATTGCAACTGCAAGAGAAATGGGCATAACAACACCTTTACAAAATGACCTTACTATTGCTCTTGGCTCAAACGGCGTAAAGCTTTACGATATGGTTGTAGCATACGGTGCTTTTGCAAACGGCGGGTTTAGAGTTCGCCCTTATGCGGTCGAAAGAGTTGAGAACTCTCGCGGTGTTGTAATCTATGAAAATTCGGGGCCAAAAATCGTTAAAGTTATAAGTTTTGATACCGCTGCAGGTATGACCTATATGCTAAGAAAAGTAGTCGAAGCCGGCACGGGTCGTGCAGCAAATATTTCCAAGGCAACAGCCGGTAAAACGGGTACAACAGATGATTATAGAGATGCTTGGTTTGTAGGTTATACCCCTGATATTGTAACAGGTGTTTGGCTGGGAAATGACGATAACTCAAAGCTTCCCGGTATAACAGGAGGAGGCTTGCCTGCTAAAGTTTGGGCAGATTATATGAGGGTTGCAATAACAAATTTTGCGGATTCTGTTTTTGATTATCCTAAGTTAAACGGTTCTGAAGAGTCAAAGCCAAAAGAGATAACAGATACTGAAGAAAATCAAAAAGATGACGAAGAGTTGCTGGAGGGCTTTGATACAGATGAACAAAGTACTCAAGTTCAAAATCAAAATACCCCTAATACACCTGCAACAGAAGCGCCAAAGAGTGAAGAGAAGGCTGAGATTCAAAAGCCAAAAAGACCTTTTAGTACTAACGAGCCCCCTGTGCCACAAAGTGCTCCACTCCCTCAGGCGGCACCACTGCCGGGTGCTTAAGATAAAATTGAAGCAAGTTTTGTAAAGTCTGTTTGTCCTTGGTATATGATATCAAGGACTTTTATATCGCAAAAACTTTCAATCATCTCTTTTGCTCTTAAAATTACAGGGTCTTTTGTTTGATTAGGATAATTGGAAATAACTATACCTATAATTTCTACACCCTTGTTTTTCAGGCATTCAATACTCATCAAAGTGTGGTTAATTGTTCCTAAGTTTGGCCTTGCAACTAAAAGTGTCGGCAGATTGAGGTATTTAATTACATCAATCATAAGCACATCTTTTTTTGTCGGCACATAAAGCCCGCCTGAACCCTCAACCATTGTTATATCGGAGTTTTTGGACAATTCTAAGTAATCTTTTTTTACAACTTCAAGGTCATATTCAACTCCGTCAATTTCAGAACTTATTAAAGGAGTAGCGGGAGTTTTTGTAATATAAGTGCTTTTTGTAATGACATCTTCTGAAGTCTTTTTTACCTGAAGTGCGTCAGAGTCAATGTTTTCTTCAATGCCGCTTTGAAAAGGTTTTAGATAAGACACTTTTTTGCCGTTTTTTACAAATGTCTTTGCAAGATATCTGCAAACGTAACTTTTGCCGACATCTGTGTCAGTTCCCGCTACAAAGAAATTCATACCAGATATTTCTCCAATTCTTCTTTATCAAAAAATTCAATACTGTCTTTGTTATGTATAAAAATAAGGCATGATATAACCGATTTAAACATGGAAAATTCGCTAAATTCAAATTTTCTTCTTAAATCTCCCATATTATCTGCCAGAAATTCAGTAATAAGAGTTTTGTTTTTAAGAGTTAGTGATGTGAAAAAGTCCAGCCCCTCTTTTGTTGAAATACCTTCAAAGTATATGATATCAGGGCTTTGAAACTCAATAAATCTCATTGCTTTATCAAGGTTAAAACCGATGTTTTCATTAAGCTCGCACTGTGATACGTTGCTTAGTTTGTATTTAGCGATTGATTCAAGTGACATAACAGTTTTGTTTTTTGGTATTATGCCTGATGATAAAATCGAATAAATAAGGTGTGTTTTACCGCTCAGTGATGAGCCGCAGATTAGCACAACCCCCGGTTTATTGAGGTTTTCACTGAGTATATTTATTTTATCGGGAGATATGCCAAGTTCTGTGAGTTTTTTTGGCGGGTGATAAATTTTAAGAGAAATTCTCTCGCCGTTAATTGTCGGAAACGCAGAAATGCTCGCGGTTAGTTCACAGTTGTCAACATTAAAATTAAGTTTGCCAAGCTGCGGTATTTCATACACATTTGGGTCAAGCCCGCAGAGAGTTTTTAAAATTTGTATAAAAGGATTTATTAAAAGCTCAGGGATTGAACCTGTTAAATACACTTCTTGAGGTTTTTTGAAAAATACACTTAAACCCTCTTGAGTTGATTCAAAGTAGAGCTCATGCACCCCTTGAATAATAGCGTGTTTTAAAATCGCCCTAAATAATGACCTTATGTGCTCTTCGCTTATATCTTCACTGTGCAGTTCGTCTTGCCAGTGGAAATTTTTGTTTTTTTCAAGGTTAATATCTTGAACTTTACCTTTTGTTTCATAGTATTCGTTAATCTTTTTTAGAATACTTTTTTCGCTTGAAATAATAGGGTCAATATTTTTGCCTGTTCTTTCAATTATTTTATCTATTGCAAACAAATCAAGAGGGTCTGCCATAGCAACAGAGAGCGTATCTTCGATTAGAAAAAGAGGAAGAATTTTATAGCTCATTGCCTCTTGATAGCTGATAAGATTTAAACATTTTTTATCTATTTCGTAATCTTCAAGATTAACTGATGGTATATGAAGTTTTTCTTGAAGAAATTCAAGAAGCTTTTCTTCACTGATAAGAGAAGAAGAAATTAAAACCTGACCTATGTTTGTATTTTGAGCATTAGCCATCTCGCTTGCTTTTTCAAGGTCTTCAAAAGTTACAAGATTATCTCTTACAAGGTCGTATTTAAGTTTATCAATTGTTTTATTATCTACTTTTGTATCGGAATACATTATTTTATATACCTGTTAATTGCTTCAACTATGTCATTAAACTCAAAGGGTTTTGTAATATATTCATCTGCCCCTGTTTCTTCGCCGATTTCTTTGTCTTCTTCCTGACTTCTTGCAGTTACCATAATTATCGGGATATTTTTGTACTTGCTGTCATATTTCAAAAGACGACAGATTTTGTACCCGTTAATTTTTGGCATCATAACATCAAGAATGATTAAATCGGGAGAACATTCTTTTGCAAGTTTTAGACCCTCTTCGCCATCATAAGCGCAAATACACTCAAAACCTTTTGCTTTTAGCATAAAAGCAAGGGTTTCTACAATATCTCTTTCATCATCAACTATTAAAATCTTTTTCATTTTACTTCCTTTTAGGTGTGGCTATAAATCTATCTTGTTTAAAATTTTTAAAAGCTCTTTACCGTCTTGATTTGAAGATGCCTTTTTTAATACTATAGCACATTTTTCCCACTCGGGCTTTTGTGATTCTTGTATTATTGATTTTTGCATAAAATCAAGAGCGCTTTGCGACGTGTCGGGTAAAAGTACAAAATAATCGTTGTCTTTTTTGTATTCTTTAGATTTTTTTGTGAGTTTAATAAGTTTTTGCTCGCAAATATGCACAATAAAACCGCAAGAGGGGTTTTCTTTTATGTGTAAAATCGCTGTTTCTTCGCTACTTGACAGAGCATGGTTAATATCCATGATAAATATTTTTTTATCATCCAAAACGGGAATAAAGAAGGAGAAATCAGAGCCTTTATTTTCTTCGCTTATAACGCTTATTGCTCCAAGATGCGCATCAAGAAGCTCTTTTGTAATAGAAAGTCCGAGCCCTACCCCGCCTATGTTTCTTGTAAGGGAGTTTTCAATTTGCGAGAATTTTTCAAATATTTTTGGAATATTTTCTTTTTTAATACCTATACCTGTATCGATAACTGAAATTTTTATATATTTGCCTTGAATTTTTTGTATGGGAGAAATAAGATTTTCTGTATCAATTTCACCCTCTTCAACTGTTTTTGCAATTATTTTTATGCTGCCGTCTTTTGGTGTAAACTTAAGCGCATTTGAAACAAGGTTTGATATAATCTGCTCAATCCTGTGAGTATCTGCATAGACATCAGGTAGATTATTTTTAATTTCAAGAGATACGTTGATGTTTTTTTCCCCCGATACTTGCTCAAAAGTTTTTTGAATAAGTTCAAGTGATGGAGTAAGATTTGTAATTTTATATTTAAAATCAAGCTTGCCTGTTTGAACTCTTGATAAGTCAAGCAAGTCCTCAATAATGCCCGATAGTCTTGAGACATTTCTTTTTGCCATGTTAATAAAGTTTCTGGCATCTTGCGATATTTCGCCTGTTTGACCGCTTAAAACTATCTCAAGCGAGTTGTTAATAGGGGTAAGCGGAGTTCTAAGTTCATGAGATACTATAGATACAAAATCAGACTTTAGTCTTTCAAGTTTTTCAAGTTTTATGTTGGTGTTCTTAATTTCTTCATATAATGTCGCACTCCTTAGCGGCAGTGCTACCTGATGAACTATGGATTGAAAACATGTGACATCTTCTTTTGTAAAAGGGGTGCTTCTAAAAAGTTCAATTACTCCAAAGAAGTGCTCACCTACTTTTATCGGAGCAAAAAGACTATCGTAGTTTAAAATTCTTAAATCAAAAATATTTTGAATATGAGAGGGTTTTACATTTTGAATAATTTCCATGCCTTCAAGATTTATATTGTATGGCAGAGGCTGATTTTCAAAAAGATTTTTATACTCAAGCCCCACTCTTAGAGCCAGAGCTTTTTTAAGGCTTTCCGTAGGTTCATAAAGCGAATTAATATAGAACTTGCTTTCTCCCTCCATGCCAAAAACAAGCGCTGATGAGATATCAAAGCTTAGAGTTTTTTCAAGAGATTCAAGCATGATGTTATAGAGTTTGTTTTTATCAAGAGTGCCTGCAAACTGGGAGCTTGTGTTGTAGAGCACATTTAGTTGATACAAGCTTCTTGCAAGTTCCCTGTTGTTTTCATTTAGCTGCTCAAGAGATTTTTTTATTTTTATGTGTGAATTAATAGTGTGAATTAAAATGTTTTTACATACAGGAGTTGTTACAAAGCCGTCGGCAAAGTTTAGAAAATCAATATCTTTGCCTTTTTCAAGCAAGAGCAACACTTGTGTGTTTTGCTGAATTGTTTTTGATTTTATTTGCTTGGTTAAAATCTCACAGTCATTATATTTTGTATCAATCAGAACTATATCAGGATTATAAAGCTCAATCTGAGAAAGTATGTTCTCAGGTGTTTTTTCGCTTAAGATACACTCGCTCTCAGAGTTTGTAAGAGTGTATATTATATCTTTGCTAAATTCCGATAATTCTGATATGAGTAAAATTTTAGACATAGTGAAATTTTAGCAAAATAAGCTTTTTTATGCCAGTTTTTAACAATTAGTAATCCCTTTTTAAAAACTCTATAAGCTCTTTTGAGTTTTTGATATTGTTTTTAAGTACAACATCGGCTATACACATGCCATGCTCAAGTAGTGAAAAAGCACAATTTAAGTAGTGTTTTTCTTCTTGAGGGAGATTTTGTTTTGCAATTTCAAAGAGTTTTTTTGTAAAGTCTTTTGCGCTAAAGTTTTTGTATTTAAAATTTGTTCCGTACCTTGCTGCAAGAAAGCCCATGATTTCTATGTCATTGGTATTTATATCTTTAAAATAGCTTAAAATCTCATTGTAATCGCTGTTTAAAATACCTTTGTAAAAAGCGCATACGGATAGAGCAAAAGGCAGATTTTGACTATCATGGTTTCTTATTTCAATGCATTTTTTAAGTCTTATGTCAGGGAAGCAAAGACTTGAGTGCAATATGTAGTCTTCAAGAGTGGCAAAATGCTCCTGATATCCGTTTTTCATAAAATCGTAAAAATTTATCTCTCCGTTTATCGGTATTTTTTTACCTTCTCTTTCTATAAAGAGCATGGGCACATCCAAAATCGCATTTATATAATCGTCAAATGTGGCGTTTTTTTTATCCAATAGGTTTTTATAAAAAAGCCCGCATCTGTCTTTGCCCGTATATTTCCAAGCAAAAGCTCTAAAACTTTTAAAGCCTGATAGGTTATTGTTTCTTATTGGAGAATTAGCATAAAAACCTGTTAAAAAAGGTGAGATAAAAGAAAGAAGTTTTATTTTTTCAATAGCGTCATCTTCGCTTTTATAATCCACATTTAGCTGCACACCTGCTGTTTCTCTCATCATTACAGGGGCAAGTTTTGCGCGCTTTGGCAGATATTCTGCCATAATTTCATATCTTTGTTTTTTTACTATATTTATATTTTCGTAAGTTGAATATGGTGTTATCCCGCAGTTTAGAAATTCTACATTGTAAAATTTTGCAATTCTTTGAGTAAGTGAAAAAATCTCTTTTGCACTTTTTTCAATATCTGCTATATTCTCTTTTGCCTCAAGGCTAAGTTCAAACTGACACCCGGGCTCAAGTGAAACCGATGAACCCTCGCCAAGCGCCCCTATTATAGTTTTGTCATCATATAAAACACCCCAACCTTTCATGTGCGAAAAGTTTTTTATGATTTTTTCCATATAATCATAACTTGCGTTTTTATATGTAGTCGAATCTATGGCAATTTTTTCATACTCAAGGCCATACATGCTTTTTTGTTTGCATGAACTTTGATAATAATCTCTAATTTGTGTAAAATTTAGTTTATTTAAGGTTTTTGAGTTTTTGTAATTTAGCATGATTTAATTTTACCAGAGGCAAAATTAAATAACACCTAGCCGAGTGTTCCATGTATAATAACTTTATGGATTATTTTTTAAGAGCAAAGAAGTTCAGAGCAAAAAAACGCCTCGGGCAAAATTTTTTGGTCGACGAGCGTGTTATAGATGAAATTTTGTCAAA
Organism: Candidatus Gastranaerophilales bacterium; assembly: GCA_944325105.1. Classification (GTDB taxonomy): domain Bacteria; phylum Cyanobacteriota; class Vampirovibrionia; order Gastranaerophilales; family Gastranaerophilaceae; genus Galligastranaerophilus. The sequence continues at coordinate 62,945 of CALUYW010000013.1, forward strand.
TGTCAAAAGTGATGATAGTGTTTTTGAAATAGGCCCGGGGCTTGGTTTTGTCACAGAAAGATTGATAGACAAAGCGAAAGACACCGTGGCTGTCGAGATTGATAAAGACGCAATTGAAATATTAAACAAAAATTTAGGCGACAAAGAAAACTTTAAACTGATAGAAAAAGATATTTTAAAAGTTAATCTTTGTGATATTTATCCCGAGGGTAAAAAAATAAAAATAGTAGCAAATATTCCCTACTACATAACAAGCCCCATACTTGTTCATCTTTTGGGAGAAATTGATGATATAAACAACTCCAACCGCTCTTTTATAGATGAAATTATCCTTATGGTTCAATTTGAAGTTGCAAAAAGAATTTGTGCCAATGAAAATTCACAAAACAAAGAATACGGCATGCTCTCTATCCTTTCACAGTTTTATTGTGATTGTGAAATTATAAAAAAAGTTTCAAAGCGCTCTTTTTACCCATCGCCAAAGGTTGATTCAGCTTTAGTCAGGATTAAAAACAATAACAAACCTCGCATTTTAAACCCTTCAGTCATGCTCAAAAGAACAATAAAAGCAGCATTTAATACAAGAAGAAAAAATATAAAAAACTCTTTGCTGTCGACAGGGATTTTAGGGGTTAATGAGGCTCTTTCAAAACTTAATTGGGATACAAATTTAAGAGGTGAAAAACTCTCTGTTGAAGATTTTAACAAACTGGCATGCGCTCTTGAGGAGTATAATTTATGAAAACAATAAAAATAATCGCTCCGGCAAAAATTAACCTCTCCCTTAAAGTAGGTAAAAAACGCCCCGACGGCTTTCACCCCATTGAAAGTATCATGCAGGCAATAAGCCTTTGTGATTATCTTGATATACAAACAAAAGAGGGCATGGGTCATATAATACTTGATGGTACAAGCAGGGAAATTCCATATGACGAAAACAACATTGCCTACAAGGCTGCAAAAAAGTTCATGGAAGTTTCAGGTAAAAATTTTGACGTAAACATATATATAGAAAAAAACATTCCCGTTTGCGCCGGTCTTGCAGGAGGCTCAACAGACGCTGCGGGAGTGCTTTTTGGTCTAAATAAGATACATAATAATATACTGTCTGAGGTTAAAATTTTTGAAATAGCAAAAGAGCTTGGTTCGGATTTAAACTTTTGTTTAAAAGGCGCAAAGCAGCTCTGTACGGGTAAAGGGGATGAGATGATTCCTCTTGAGTTTGTAGATTTTTCACTTACTCTTGTTAAGCCAAAGAATCTTAAAATTTCTGCAAAAGAGGCATATGAGCGCTTTGATAATCTAAAAGAAGAGTCAGATTTAGCTAATGACTTAGAGTTTGCCCTTTTGCCTCATTACGAAGAGCTAAGAAAACTCCATGATTTAAATATGTCCATGTCAGGCAGTGGTCCGACTTATTTTATAAAAAAACATGCCCTTGGATTTGAACTTGATGATAACTATCAGGTGATAGAAAATCTGCATGCTATAAATCATGGAGTGTGTGAAATATAGAAAAAATTTTTCCGGGAACAAAAAACACCTATTTTCGTCTTGTAACCTATGTGCTTGTCTGGAGCCGATTTTGAGGATTATTAAAATTTGTAAATATGAATTTTAAAAAAACACTTGCAAAAAAATATTGAAGTTGTACATTAAATAGAGTGAACAGCACGCACATTGAAAACTTCAGGAAACCTAAAAAACCTTTCAGAACCACATATTAGTGTTCCTGAATACGGCTGGTTTAACTTTCTAAAAAAAGTTAAAATTAATTTTAAAAAAACACTTGACAATGAATTTTCAGGTGATAACATAATAAATACGGCGTTAACAACGCAAGAATAAACTGGAATGGTTCATCAAAGTTTACTTCTCTGGAAAATGAAAACTTTGAATATGATACTGAAGAGTTTATGTAAAGATTTTAAATCTGAACATTGAAAATAGAATAACGCAAATGTAATTAGAACCTAATTACAAGTTTACAAACGACAAATACCTGTTGATTTTTTTAAAAAACAACGGACAACTTTAAAATTGAGTCAATCACTCTTAATGAGTGTCAGACATAAATTTCTGACAACGGAGAGTTTGATCCTGGCTCAGGACAAACGCTGGCGGTGTGCCTCATACATGCAAGTCGAACGAGAAGCGAGAGCTTGCTCTCGTGGAAAGTGGCGGACGGGTGAGTATAACATAGGAAATCTGCCTTTGGGTGGGGGACAACAGAGGGAAACTTCTGCTAATACCCCATATGAGCTTAGCTGAAATGCTAATCTTGAAAGTTCCGGCGCCCAAAGATGAGCCTGTGCCTGATTAGCTAGTTGGTGGTGTAATGGACTACCAAGGCGACGATCAGTAGCTGGTTTGAGAGGATGATCAGCCACAATGGGACTGAGACACGGCCCATACTCCTACG
>CALUYW010000014.1 GCA_944325105.1 Candidatus Gastranaerophilales bacterium
GCAGAACATTAATTGTCTTCTCCATCACAGCACCTGAGGAGCCACCTGCGCCGCTATATCTGTTCATACGATTGAGGGCATGAACACATCGTACAGAAAAGGCATAATTGACTTCTTCAAAGTAAATATCTGGCACTCTTGCTCCTTGCCAAGCAAAAACTGTACTATTTGTACCATTTATATCTCTTCCCCATATAATATATGGATGACCAGAATTAAAAGTTGCACCATTTGCAAGCTCGGAACCGCACTTTGGAAAATAAGGGTCTTCAAGCGGTATTTCACCAAAATTTCCCGTCCAAAAGTGTGCACACAGTTGCAAACCATTTGAATATCCTCCCTCAGGATATCTAACCCATGAACCAAAATATTTAGCAATTTTATTTAATGTTGCTGTTGATGGAAGCACATATGTACCGTATAAATTTTTGGCTTCATCTACAAGGTATCCACATATATTCACCGCCGCTTTTTGTTTACATGTAATTCTGCCACAACCACTGTAATTACTAGGCCCTTTAGTACAATTTACGTTAGGTAATTTATAGCAACAATCACTTGTGCTACATGTACTATCGGGAGACGTTATATTATTCCCTAGGTTGGTATCTAAGTATGAAACATTTGTATTTGTTATGCATAAATCAGACTCATCGTCATTTCCTCTTATAGCTAAGAAATCTTTATTGCCTCTAGGGCACGAATTGTTCCCTGTACTACCTCCATTACTTCCTCCTCCACCACCACCGGCGCCGGTTATTGTTAATGTAACCTGATTAACACCAACTGGAACAGTCCAACTTGTATTATTAGTTATACTTATACTCTTATCAACATAAGTAGAACCTCCTCCACCTCCTGCTCCTCCCGAACCTTGAATAAATAATGTATTAATACCGACAGGAACATCAAATGTATAAGTACCCGGATTGGTATATATCTCTAACCCCTCTCTATTATCAGTCTGTACGGTAATATTATCTTTCATCCTCTTTGTTATAACAGGAGCTAACGCCACCATAATAACCGATATCACAAGTACTGCAGTTAAAAGCTCTGCAAGTGTAAAAGCGTATCTTTTCATTTCCAGCCTCATTTTTTTTAATTAAAGTATAGAACATGTTTATTACTTTTGCAAATATTTTGTAGCATATTTATGGTTTAAAAAGTAACAAATACGCTCTATGCTAGTTTAAAAGGGTAACATGGAGTTATTAATGATTACCGAAAACAAAAAATTTATAGGGGAAAAAATCAAACAACAAAGAAAACGCTTAAAACTTACCCAGTTTGAACTTGCAGAAAGGGTAGGAATACATGAGAAACAACTTTCAAGAATTGAAGCCGGCCTGCATTACCCCTCGCTTGAAAATTTCATCAAAATACTTCGTGTACTTAAAATCAACCTGTGTGAATTTGAAGAAAATAAAGAAATTAATCCCCTAAAAGATGACATATTTCAGCTTATTAACGAATCGAGCGACAACGAACTAAAGATTTACAAAGACATAATCTTGAGCATAAAAAGAAATTTAATATAAGAAAACGATTTTAAATAAATACAAACACTGTAGAATATGGCGTATGAACGATAGTATAAAAATATCTTTTTACGGCGATTTTACACTTGGTGAAAATTATCAGGCAAAATATGATTTCAAAGAAAAAGTTAGCCTTTTAAGAACAAAAGGCTATGATTATCTCTTTGAAAACGTAAAAAATATACTACAAAGCTCTGATTACAATATAGTCAATCTTGAAACACAAATAACAAATGTGCAATCTTCAAGTCTTGAAGGCAAAAAAGCAGTACTGCATTGGAATGACCCAAACATAGCGCCAAAAATATTAAAAAAATACAAAATAAGCGCTGTCTCGCTTGGCAACAACCATGGTTATGACTTTGAGGATGCAGGTCTAAAGCAAACAATGCACTCTCTTAAAAGCGAAAATATTCCGTATTTTGGCGCCGGCATAAATGCAAAAGAGGCAATTTTACCGTACAAAAAAGAAATTGAAACAGGCAATAAAAAAATAAACCTATACATCTTTGGCGGCTATAAATACAGAGAGGATTACGATAAAGAGTTCGGATTCTATGCAGCAAAAGATAAATCGGGCATAAATCTCTTAACACCAAAAAGAGTTGACCTGCTTATCAGAGAAATAAAAAATACTGACCCTTGCGCCTTTATTGTCGTATTCCCGCACTTTGGCTTTGATTTACAAAAGACTGTACCAATGCAAAAAGAAATGTCAAGAGGCTTTATAGACTCCGGCGCAGACATAATAATAGGCCATGGACCGCATATGATTAACCAAATTGACTACTACAAGTCAAAACCAATAATTTACAGTCTTGGAAATTTTATATTCCCTGCCGACTTTAAAGGGAAGTGTTCTCCATATAACCTTATTGCAAGATTAAACTTTACTGAAACAGGATATGAGTTAAGGCTTTATCCTATATATATGGAAAACAATTCTAAAACACCTCAAACAAGGTTAATAAAACAAGAAGAAATACAAAATGTTTTAGAACTTTTGCTTGAGGGTAATGAAGAACTAAAAAGTAAAATCAAACAAAATAAAGACGAACTTGGTATATATTTTCAACTTGAGACAAAATGAGAATAAAAGAAGTATTAGAAAAAGTAAACGGTTTTGCTCTTATCTTAAATGACGAAGATAAGTCTTATAAATTCTGCTCAAGCGCATGCTATGCAAAAAATCTTAACTGCGACTACATATACCTGCCAATTTTAGAAAATGGCGAAGAAATTTTTGAACAGATAAAAACACATCTCAACAACTTAAACTGCAAAGGGTTTTTTATAGATAAAAAAATACTTGATATACCCGAAAATCAGTACAATTACCACAAAATCATGAAAGAATTTTCTTCTAAAATCGAGGTAATTGTTCTTGTGAGAAACGTATTTAACAGTGCGCTTGCAATATGTGAAGAAAATATGAAAAACTTTTCCCCTGACATTATTACGCTTGCAGGAAGTGAGGAAAAAGGTGTACTTGCAAGCATGCTATCCTACATATTGTCACACAAAGGACAAACCTATTCGTCCGTACCTTCAAGCGGGCCATGGCAGAAATTTTTTGAACCGCTTTTATTAACCGATGAAAAGACAAAATACTGCATAGTAGATATCGACCCAAAAAGAAAGGGTATTACTCAACACGCATCAAAAATTATTAAAAACAATACAATTATTTTCTCTAAAACATCAGCAAATTACACATCCGTATACACGGACATAGAAAACTATATCTATGAAATAACAAGCATTGCCGATTACCCTGAAAATGTAAAAAATATATTTACATATGATGAAAACGAACTTATTAATGAAAACATCAGCACAAGCAAAAAATTAAACATAATTTACGAATCAAAAATAAAAACGAAAATTAAAAAACAAAATTTCTCACAAAAAAAGTACCTTGAAATAGAATATGATAATTTAAAATTAGAAACACAAAATTACTCATATTTTATCCCAAGGTGCAGCGTAATAAGCGCGCTTTGCGCTAAAAGCTTAAAAATTGACAATAAAATAATCGAAAAATGCTTTAAAAACTTTAAAGACATCTCATCTTTATATGTTGAAAACAAGCTTGAAAACAATAACTATAGCGTATTGAGCACAAGTGAACACACACATTACTCAATTAAAAAAAGTATTTTTACATTTTGCAAAAAGTATAAAAATTTTAAAAAAATACTTGTGCTTTCAAGAATAACAGGGCTAAAAGAATGTGACAAACAACTGCATAACGACATAATCAAGCAAGCTGCAAAAGAAAATTTTGACACCGCGGTTCTCATCGACATGTCAGAATATGGCGCATATTACAGAAAATTCGACAAGTTTACGCATATAAAGAAAATCTCTTCCAAAAACAACAAGCTCGACGAACGCGAGCTTATGGATATAGGAATATTTTTAAAAGGAAAAATTGACACTAACACTGCCATACTTGTGTGTACAAATCCAACACTTAATCTGGAGTTCTTATTTTAATGAAATACAGCTTAAAAGAAATTTTATCAAATACTTCTTCCTATCTTTTTTATAAAAGAGGCAATGAAATGTGGGATAAAACATACAGACCCACAATACTTTTAAGCGAAATAAAACCTGACTCGGATATGATTTATTTACCGTTTTACTCGGTAATAAACAATGTTCCCACCGAGACCTTTAGCGACATAGAAAGCGCAATAATTAAGGGCGCAAGAGCTTTTGCATTTGACGAAGAATACTTAAGAAAAGAGCGCTTTCAAAAAATGCTCTACAATATACTAAATAAATATCAAGACGGAATTGACTTTGTAATAATGACACGAAACTGTCTGAAAGCAATGATGGAGCTTGCTCAATATACAAGAGCCAAAAAGTTTTCCAAGGATTTAAAAGTAATTTGCGTAACAGGCTCAATAGGTAAAACCTCAACAACCGAGATGGTATACAGTGTATTTAAGCAAAAACACAAAATATACCGCGGAGAACCTATGGTAAATTTGAGGCTGAGAATAAATCACAAGTTACTTGAAGCAGACTCGGACTGTGAATATTTACTTTTTGAGTGCTCAGGGGCAATAAAAGGGTATTTAAAAAACTTCTCCGAACTTTTAATGCCGGATGGCATGATACTTAGTAAGGTTGGAACGGAAAATTTAGGAAAATACGGAAGCATACAAAACATAGCGGATGAAAAATGTTCTCTTATGACTTGTATGGGAGAAAATGGGATTGCCGTGCTAAACGATAGCAGCGAAATAAGAAACGCGGCAGAAAATTATTCCTGCAAAAAAATATTCTCAAAAGAAGGAAATTATAAACTTATTAAGACAGATAATACCGGCTCAAAGTTTGTTTATAAAGGTGAAGAATACACTCTCAGTGTTGTTGGAGAACACCAGATTAATAACGCTATCAAAGTTATTGAGCTGGCGCAAAGTTTCAATATAGACAAAGAATCCATAAAAAAAGGGTTGTTTGAATTCCACTCCGTAGGAAGCAGGTGGATAAGAGACAAATACAAAGAAGCAACGGTTATAACCGATGCCCCCAACAACCCAAGCTACGAAACAATAGTATCTTGTGTAAACACTTTTTTAAACATATACAAAGACTATCCGCAAAAAAGAGTTATGATAAGCGGTATAAGAGAGCTTGGAACTTACGAAAAGGAAGTTCATTTGAATCTTGCAAAATATCTGTGTGAATTACCGATAGATGAATTAATATGCGTTGAAAAAGAAGCAAAGACAGTATATGACTACATCAAAGCAAACTCTGAACGCATTAAAGTTGTGTATTTTGATAAACCAAAAAATCTTGATGAAAATGACCCTTTTGTAAAATATATAATCGATACAATAGATACAAAACAGGCACTGCTTATAAAAGGTCAAGGTATCGACCCGATTGTAATGTATGAAAAAGTAAGGCTTGTTTTAAACAGGATACTCAAAGGAGAATAATCTAGTATTTTTTGGTATTTTTCGCAAGAGTTATAAACTCTTTTGCATAATTAACAGGCACAGCAAAGCCTATACCTATGTTTGAGCGGTTATTATCGGGGTTGTATATCGACTGATTAATACCTATTACCTCTCCGTCAAGATTTAGCAAGGGCCCACCTGAGCACCCGGGATTAATTGCGGCGTCAGTTTGAATTTTTTTCCTGTCATAGTCAATTCTTGAAATAATTCCCGTAGTCAAAGTACCTCTAAAGCCGAAGGGATTACCTATGGCAAGCACTCTTTGTCCGACTTTTACGGTTTCTGAGTCTCCAAGCCTTATAACAGGAAGCTTCTCCTTGGGCAAAATTTTAATAAGCGCTAAATCGTTTTTATCCTTTAATATCGCAAGGACACTGGCTTTATAAGTCTTACCGCTTTGTGTTGTTACTTCAATATTTTTTGATTTATTGATTACATGAGAACTCGTAAGGATAATACCTGACGGGTCTATAACACACCCTGTACCTGATGAAATCCCTTGGTCTAAATCCGCATCAATTGCAACAATTGAGGGGGTAATCCTCTCATAAACACTTATACTAGCGCTCTCATCGCTTGAGCGTGCTGCATTTGAAGCAAAAACTTCGTTGTTAACATTACTTAACATAACTAAAATAAGGGGCAATATTAGTGCAAAAAATGTTTTTTTAAACATGTAACCACTCCAATGTTGTTTATAGGGATAATAAAAATTTAAATTAGGAAGTTTATTTTTTCATTGCCCAAAGTGCTAGGTTATGATACAATTCTTGTGAATTTTAGGAAAGGAAGTAACATGAGAAGTATTGAAGTTTTCAAAAGACACTTAAGAGAAAAAAGAGCAATTAAAATTATTTCCGGCATAGATAATTACAATCTTGATTCTGTCAAAAAAGTTGTAAGTGCTGCTCAAATGGGTCTTGCCAGCGCAGTTGACGTTGCTTGTGATAAAGAAGTTTTTGATGTTGCAGCAAAAAATACAACACTGCCTATTTTTGTTTCATCAATTCATCCCTTTAAACTTGCTCAAGCTGTTAAATGGGGTGCTGATGCAATAGAAATCGGCAACTTTGATGCTTTATACAAAAAAGGTCAAACATTCAGTGCTGATGAAGTATATGAAATCACGCTTGAAACAATGAGCCTTGTCGAAGGCAAAGATATTTTCATTTGCGTTACAACCCCCGGTAATATTGACATTAAGGAACAAATCGAACTTGCAAAAAATCTTGAACTGCTTGGTGTAGACCTTATTCAAACTGAAGGTATGAAACCTCAAGGTTTAAAAACAGTAGGCGCTAAAGCACTTCTTGAAACAGCCCAAGCAACCATCGGCAACACTCTTGAGCTTTCACGCCACGTTTCAATCCCTGTAATGAGCGCTTCAGGTATCAGTGCACAAACAACACCTCTCGCTTTTGCTGCAGGTGCTTCGGCAGTTGGCGTAGGTTCAGCAGTAAACAAACTTGATACTCAAATTGAAATGGTTGCAACGATAAGAAACATCGTAGCTTCTGTAGCATACAGAAATTCAATCAACAAAGAAATTCCAAGAAACCAAAAAGAACTTGAACTGTTCAGCAAATAGTTTAAGATACAAAAATTTTAAAGCCGCTCAAATGAGCGGCTTTTTTAATACCTATTCTTGGTCAATCTTTTTTGCCATATTATCAATTATATTTTTCAATTCACAATTAAGATAATTTGGGCAACTGTTCCAAATAAGCGTCTGCGCAAGAGAATTTTCATCCGGAGAGGATGCTCTGCACTCACCTTTTAGAACATCAACCGTACCGTCCGGCACTGAACAAAAATTACCGCAAGTTTGGCAAATCTTTAGTGTTAGTCCTTTTGATTTTATTTTTTTAGTAATATCCAACATGGCATCATACATTCTTATAAAAGAATCAGACGCGACATGTCTTTTGCCACAGTCAAAAACAACTTTTCTCATACCATCTTCGGACACAAGTGTAAGTTTACATAGAGTATCTCTTTTACCATCAAAAACTATTGCATTAACTGTAGCTGAGTTTACATTTTCATCTTCATGAATTTTATTCTCAATCCAAACAAGGGAGATTTTTTTCATAAATATTTTTGCTCTTTGCCAAAATATACAAGCCGGATAAAAAGATATATAAAGTCTTTCTTTTAAATTAAGCTTTGCAGCAAATGTTCCTAATATAAAGTTTAGAATCAAGAGCAGACCAAGATGCAGCGTAAACTTAAATTCAAAAGACGTATAATATCTAAAAGCACAGAAAAACAGTGCGCAGTATGATATCATAACACCCAGAGTATCAGGTTTTAAAATATAAAATACAAACTCCTTAAACGTCCACGGCTTTGAAAAAGATTTTGAAAAATAATACTTAAACATATTCAATCTTTGCATTATAGAGGGGGTTGAAGCATCATAGTTTTCAACATCAACAACCGTAGATATAAAAGGTGAAAATGTAGGGTAAATCGAGTTTGAAGCAAGAAAAAGCGAAAACTTAAGTTCATCGTTTTTTGTTTCAAAACAAACTCTCCCCGTTTTCTCAAGTATGTCGGAACTTATAACACAGTTTTGACCATCAATTAAAACAGGCAGTTCAAACATGGTGCGTACAATGTTTTGCACCTTGTTTTGGTATTTCAAATAAGAGCGTAAAACCTGACACTTCAGCTGCTTAAGAAACTCGCGGCTTGAAGAAACAACACTCAACTTACCTGTAAGAACACAGGATTTTTGAACAGATTTGTTAACAGATGAAAGATAATTTTCATCAACCATTCTATCGGCGCCCAAAAACACAAATGCACTAAATTTACCCTCGGAGACAATTTTTTCAACAAAAAGTGAAACAGCCTTGTCTTTTGAAAAATATTCAGGGTTTTCAATTATATGAACACTTGCACCATAAACAAACTCAGGAATTGAAACATTTTCTTTATCCCTTTTAAAAATCACATGGACTTCATAATTTTGCCTTGGAAAAGTCTGATTGTCCAAAACTTTCAACAAATCATACAAATGCCTGTTTGTAGAATCAGCCCAAATAATCACACACAGACTGTTAAGGCTTGAACTCGACTCAAGAAGTGCTTTATTTTCCGATACAAAATCCCTGGCACTAAACGCCTTTATATTAAGAGTAAGGGTGTATATAGAATAAATAATAATATATATAAATAATGAAAATAAAATTAAATTTATTATCAGCATTGCTACATTCTATATAAAAATATTGTAAAAATCTAGCTTTTTTTACAATATTTTGCGATAATTAACTGGTACACAGATAAATTTTGGAGGAACAAATGAGCCAAGAGTATTACTACATGGACGGCAAATATGTACCATCAAATGAAGCAATGATTCCTGTAAGAACCCACGCTTTTTTATATGGCACATCAGTGTTTGAAGGTATCAGAGGATACTACAACGAAGAAGAAGACCAAATATATGCATTTCGCATGAAAGAACACTTTGAGCGCCTTTTAAACAGCTGCAAAATTATGCATATGGACCCAAAACACACTGTTGAAGAATATATGCAAATTACAAAAGATTTACTAAAGAAAAATAATTACAGAGAAGACTGCTATGTTCGTCCCGAAGTATACAAAAGCGCTCTTAAAATAGGCCCAAGCCTGCTTGATAACCCTGATTCCGTTTTAATTTTTACAATCAAATTAGGTAACTATTTTGGCGGAGAAAAGATGCTTAACATTTGCGTTTCAAACTGGGCACGCCTTGAAGACAACACTATTCCTCCAAGAGCAAAAGTTTCAGGTGCTTATGCTAACACCGCTCTTATGATTACAGACTCAAAGTTAGCAGGTTTTGATGATTGCATATCATTATCAGCCTCAGGTCATGTTGCAGAGGGCTCTGCTATGAACTTCTTTATAGTTGAAGGTGACACACTTGTTACAACTCAAACCACAAGCAACATATTGGTTGGTGTAACAAGAAACACAATTCTTGAAATAGCAAAAGAAGAACTCGGAATGAAAGTCTGCGAAAGAGAAATAGATAGAACAGAGCTCTACACTGCAGATGAAGCTTTCTTCTGCGGAACAGGCGCACAAGTTGCTCCAATCGGCTCAATTGACCACAGAACAATAGGTAACGGAAAAGTAGGCGAAAAAACTGCAGCAATATCAAAACTTTATTTTGATATCGTTCGTGGCAAAAACGAAAAATACAAAAAATGGTGTACGCCAATTTATGAATAATTTAGGTATAAATTTTCTCGGACAATGTGTCGAGAACTTTATAAGAGCTATGAAATACGCTTTTTTGGGTAATGTTGCCCTTAAAAGCGTTATTTCGCAAGCCGCTCGAATTGGCTTTGACTCGCTAGGCATATCTTTAATGATAGTTTTTATTGCAGCCTCAGTTATTGCTCTTCAAGTTTCAAATCAATTCCTTATGAGCGGAGCAGACACCTATATTGGCGGGTTTTTGGCAATAGCGCTAATTAGAGAAATCGCCCCGGGATTTGCTGCTCTTGCAATAGGCGCTCGTGCAGGAACTGCAATAACGGCTCAAATTGCTAATATGAAAGTAACTTCACAAGTTGACGCTATGCAAGTCTTAAAAGTCGACCCCATAGGCTATTACTTTGCTCCAAGAATTATAGCGGGCGCTTTTGGAGTAATGTGCGTTGTAGTGCTTGCAGAGTTTGTGGGTATTCTGGGCGGTATGATAGTGTCATATTTCTCAGTTGGTCTGCACCCTAACAGATACTTTAACTCTGTCTGGCTTATGCTTAATACAAAAGATATTTATGTAAGCATTTTTAAAGGATTTTTATTTGGCGCAATTATTGCAACAGTTTGCGCTACAGTTGGATACAACACAAAAGGCGGCGCAAAAAACGTAGGTGAATCAACCACAAAATCAGCCATATTATGCACAATTTATCTTTTGCTTGCAGATTTATTGATAGGATTTTTATTCTACGCAAGTAATCATTAATTTGGTGTATTTTTTTCCAATTCCACTAAATCTTTTCCATATTTTAGACGATGAAGCAAAATTCCCCATGGGGTATCCTTTTAGTAACAAACTTGGTATAAGAGGAAATTTAACTTGAGGAGGTTCAACTTTAGACTCCAAAGTTTCTTAAATCTCAAGGAAAAAAATCTTGAAGATGAGAGACTAAGGCTTGCAGGAATAATATCTACTCTTGAATCACAAAAAGACGTACTTCTTGAAATGAATGACAAAAAAGAGTATCTGCAAGCACAACTGGAAACAATCACAAACTCACCGGTGTTGGACATTCAAACTGTTGTAGGCTGCAAAAACTACATGGCACAAGTAGAACAAGACATAAAGATGCAGTTTGAAATAATTAAAAAAACGCAATTTGAACTTGATGAGCAGCAACAAAGAGTAAATGAAGCCTATAAAGAAGTTAAAGTCCTTGAAAAACTAAAAGAAAAACAATACAAAAACTTCTTGTTTGAATTTGAACAAACGCAAATCAAAGAACTTGACGATATCACAATTTCAAGACAAAAAAGGATGAGCAGATAATGCAAAATTTCATAGCTGAAAATACTAAAGTTATAAACTTTGAGAACTTTATTGGCTCAAATACACAGAATATTCAAAATACCGATGAAAAAGGCAAGGATTTTGCTAAGATTTTAGGTCTTGATAACAAAAATGAAGTTAAAAATCATATAAACAAAAATAATAACGCAAACAATGAGCATAATAGGTCAAAAATAAAAGAACAGCACACAAACACTCTTGAGGAAAACAAAACACAAAACTTGCAAGACAAGGACAAATCCGGCAACAATAAAGTGCAAGACACCAACAAAGATGAAAACAAAACAGTTGATACGGTTGAAACAAAACCTGTAATAAAAGAAGCTCAGGAAGCAGCGGACGACACTTCAACTCAAGTTTTAAGTGCAGATGAAGTAATAACCGAAGCAATTGAAAAAATTAACAACCTTATTGAAAACTCGCTTGACGGGCAACTTAACGCTGAAGATGTGCAAGCTCTAAAAGATACGTTAAATCAAATTAAAGACAAAATTAATAACAATGAAATAATAGTAAATGAAAATACTAAACAAGAGCTTAAAAATATTCTAAACAGACTTTTAACTCAAAACCCAAAAGACCTTGAAGTAGATGCTCTTTTAAAAGATTTCAAACAGTTAATGCAGGACATTCAGGCAAATACCTTTAAGACGGATTCTCAAGTAAAACTTGAAGAGGAAAACTCTAACCCTACAAGAGCCCTTGAGGTAAGCGTTGAAACACCACAAATAAGTGAAAAAACAGAAAAAAAGATAACGAGTGAAGAAAAAACCACGCTCAAAACAAAAGAAAACCAAAGTACAATACAAGTTTCACAAAATACTAAAGAAGTTCAAAATGCTGATAACACAACAGATAAAATTGATATAGAACAAGAAATCCTTGATGAAATGGATGTTAAAATTGAAGAAGTCAGCGATTCTTCAGCAGATACAAACTCGCAAGGGCAAAGCTATACAACAGCACAAGATGAAGTAATTAAACTTCAAATCCAAAATTCAGATACTGATGCACCCGCACAGACCTTTGCGTTTGACAAGAGTCTACAAAACATAAATGCCACAAATAAGCAGCTAAGACTTGACGGCGTTACAAAAGAATTAAACGCAAGTGACATTCTAAATCAAATAGGGTCTAAATTTGAACAGCTAAAAGACGGAACAAGCACAAAAATTACAATGACGCTAAGACCAAATGACCTTGGCAGAGTGACAATTGAGCTTGTTTCAAACGCTAACGGAATATCAACAAACATAATTGCTCAAAATTCTCAGGTAAAAGAACTATTGGATAAAAATATTGATATATTAAAACAACAACTTGCTCAACAAGGAATTAACGTACAAAACGTACAGGTTAAAACAGTTGAACAAAACTCTCAAGCAGGCCTAAATAACAGTTTCAACAACAGAGAAGAAAACGAGCAAAACAATAACAACCAAAACCAAAACAATGGTCAGAGCAACCATAATTCCAGACAAAAACAAGAAAGTTATAAATTTAACCAAAGCAATATTATAGAAAATATTGACTTTGAGAACACCTCTGAGAGAACTACCGCAAGCATAAACACCCTTAGGGGCAAAATCAGTTACAACTTATAAGTTTCAAGGAGACAATAATGTCGTCGAACATTATAAATGAAATTAACAATATGCAAAACTGGACAGCACAACAAGAAGCACTGAAGTCCAAAACAGAAGGCACCGACAATACTTTAGACCAAGATATGTTCTTAAAACTTATGCTTGAGCAGCTGAAGTATCAAGACCCGCTCAACCCTATGAGCAACCAAGATTTCTTGGCCCAACAGGCACAATTCACGCAACTTGAGCAGCTTCAACAGTTAAACGAAACCATAGAGGCAAACAGCGGACTAACTCAGGGTATGGATTTAATAGGCAAAGAAGTAACGCTTATGGACCCTGATGACCCAAAGAATACAATAACAGGAATTGTAGAAGAAGCAGTATTCTACCAAAACGGTTGTGCCGTTAAAGTAAACGGAAAAGAATATCCTGCAGGACTTATACTGAGTGCAAAAGAACCTTCTGCCACAACGCCTGAAACACCCCCCGAAGAAGGTGGTTCAACAGAAGAAGGCGACTCAAATAATGAAGAAGATAACTCAGTAGCTGAAACTGCAAAAACAGTGTTTTCTAACGCAGCAACAGTATCAAAAACAGCAGCAGCATTTTCATATCTTGGAAATCTGTTTGGACAATTAACCAATAAAGAATAACAATCAAGGGAGGAGACAATAAATGTCACAAGCAATGAATACTGCAATGTCAGGTATTAATGCTAACCAATTACACATCAACGTAGTAGCCGATAACATTGCAAATATGAACACGACTGCCTTTAAAGAGTCACAAATGACTTTTAAAGATGTGTGGTACCAGACTCGTACAACAGGTACGGCGCCAACAGGAAACTTGGGAGGAACTAACCCGTTTCAAATAGGTGTTGGCACAACTGTTGCGGGTATCTCAAGAAACTGGGCAGCAAACAACATAAATACAACAGGTAGAGACACTGACTTAGCATTACAAGGGAACGGTTTCTTTACCGTAATGGACGCAGAAGGTAGTATTTTCTTGACGCGTGACGGCAGCTTTGACCTTGATGCAAACGGAAACCTTGTTACATCAATGGGTTATAAAGTACTGGGCACAAACTCGGACTATTCTATGAGTGCAACGGAAATTCCCATATACATCCCACAAACCATTCGTGCAGGAGCTTATGCACAACCTCAGGGAATTTTAGCAAATAAAGACGTATCACAATTAAATGGTACTGATGGTGCAATAACCGGGGGTACTTTCACCATAACACCAACAGTCGGAGGAGTAGAACAAGCACCGATTGAAGTTACAATTACAGGAACGGGAACTGTTCAAAACATGGTGAATGAAATTAATGCCAGTCTTGCAGGTCAGAATATCACTTGCGAACTTGTCGATGGCGCATTAACATTTAAAACTCAAGGTGATGTTGAAAAAATAAGATTTACATCGGGCACATCAAACTTTGTTGACCAAACAGACATTGCCCTGCAAGCTGATGGAACAGGCGAGTACACGTCTAAAACAATTGACTACAAGGTTGACATTAACCCCGGTGATGGCAGCAAAGATGCTATGATATTTAAAAGCATGTCAGTTGGCAGCAACGGTATTATAACTGCTACATACAAGAACGGTGATTCTATTACCGTTTGGGAAGACCCCGACGACGGCTCAAGACTGTTTAAGTATACAACCGCATCAGGCGTTGAAATACTTGGACCAAATGACGTAACTGCACACCCTGCAGTACTTGTTCCCGAGAACCTACAAATTCAATGTGCAACAGTACGCAACTACGAAGGTCTTGTCGGGCAAGGAAACAATCTTTATAGCACGGGCCCTGACACAGGTGATGTAATATTTTCTTGCGGGAATGACAACGGCATAGGTGCAGTTGTAAGCGGAGGGCTTGAAGCATCAAACGTAGATTTATCACGTCAATTTTCAAATATGATATTGGCACAAAGAGGAATTGAGGCCAACTCAAGGGTATTTGACACGGCAAACAGCATCCTGCAAACTCTTGTATACCTTGGTCGCGGTTAATAAATTTCACATTCCAACTTTTTAATTTGTCCGGATAAACATTATCCGGACTTTTTATTTTGCCAAAACATCAATCTCGCTAAAATCGCTTAAATAGGGCATATGTTCTTGTGCTATCAATTCACCCGGTAACAAAACAGAAATCCCCGGAGGGCATAGCGCAATAACTTCAGCTGCTATTCTACCTATAGCGTCTTCTTTTTTAACTCTTTCTTTTTTTGAAAAATACGCCTCTCTTGGGGTCATGACAACCTTGGGTGCGGTTAGGGGCATAAACTTTATGCCCTCAAGATAAGCTAAATCAGGGTAATTACTGGTTGATATTTTTCTTAGAGCATTTAACAAGACATCAAATTCTTCCTGTGTATTACCAATATTTGATAATATCAAAATACCTTCATCTGATGCACTTTCAATTTCTATCGAAAAATCAAGTTCTAATATACTTTCTAATCTTTTGCCGCTAAGACCGTCAACTTTTAAGAAAATCTTTGTAACGTCAAAAGCAACATTATTCATCGAGTTAAGGACTCTAACGCCTTTGATTTTTGAAGCTTCTTCTCTAAAATAAAGGGCATTATCAATTGCGTTTTCTATGGCAACTTTACCCATATCAGAAGATAAATAAGCCCTTGCCGCATCAAGACTTGTTAAAAGTAACAATGACGGGCTTGTAGTGTGAAGAAGTTTTAGAGCATGCTCAACTTTATGCACATCAAATCTTGAATTTTTAGAAATATGGAGCATTGAACTCTGCGTCATTGAGCCACCCGTTTTATGAAGTGAGTGCACAACTGCATCAGCACCGCATTTAAGAGCAGGTTTAGGTAAAACATCTGAAAAATTCCACAAGCAGCCATGTGCTTCATCAACTATTAAAGCTACATCAAATTCATGACAAACTCTTGCTATTGCTTCAATATCGGACACAACACCCTCGTACGTTGGGTTTGTAACCCAGACAAGGGAAGTATCAGGGTTTTTTTCCAGCTGTTCTCTTAAATCAACAGGGTCAAGCGCACCGTAAATTGCCCAATTATCAAGTTTTTTAGGCATTAACCAGCTTGGATTAGCGCCCGATATTATCATGCCTGACAACACCGAGCGGTGGCAGTTTCTGCCGATGATTATTTTATCCTGAGGACAAGTTAAACCAAAAGCAAGCGCCAGGTTTGCAATGGTTGAACCGCCCGTTAAAAAGAATGTTCTTTTTGAACCAAAAACACTTGAGGCAAGTTTTTGTGCTTCATCTATTGCGCCTGATGAAGGAAACAGTGTTCCAAGGTTATCAAATTCATCCGTTGTATCAAGATTAAGAGCATCTTCACCAACAAGGGAAGAAAAGTTTTTCAAAACTCCCTTACCTCTGTTGTGCCCGGGGATATGAAAACCGACACAAGGGTTTGCCTTATATGCACTCATAGCCTGAACAAGCGGTGCATAAACGTCACTTGAGGACTGAGTGTCTTTAAAACTTATTAAACTTTTATAATTTCTGTTTTCCATTTGCATAAATATTATACACATAAAAACAAAATAATATAAATTTTTGCGCAAAATTTTTTTTCTACATGTTTTGTATGAAAAAGCGTTGTATCATTGAACTCTTTTTTTAAAAATGATATAATCGCAAAAACGAGGTAAAAGGAAGATAGTCCATGGTAGATAACCGTTCGGCAGGTTTCTTCGGGATTGGCGGCAGTTTTAATTTCAAATCCGGCGACATCTCGGGAACAGCAGCGAGAACATCCGATGAAAAAAACGGACAAGGCGGTGAATACTTCGCACAAGGGCAAAATCCGGAAGAAGATGAAAACTTCAGAAAAGAGCCCTATGTTGACCGTTCAGCCGTTCTTCGCGCCTCACTTGATTCTTTAGCCACACTAAATGCGGCAAGCATAGGTAAAAGAAAAATTAAACCCAAGCTTGAAAAAAAGAAAAATAAAAAGGGTTTATCACTATCAGAAGATGAATCACAAAGAGAATAACCGCTCCAAACAAGGGCGGTTATTCTTTTAATAAAGTCTTTTATACAACATATAGCTTATACTTGAGTAAAAAGGTATGAATATCAAACAAGCAAAAGTGATGATGATATTGTAACACATAAGAAGGGCAGGATTTGACAAGCACAAAAGCTTTACGGGGTAAGTTACAAGCGGAAGTGCAATATTAAAAGCGCTCAAGACCAGCCCATATAGAAATTGAACCCCAAAAACAAGCAAAAGAGTATTTTTAGTCAATTCAAAAGACCTCTTAATAACATCAAGCGGCTTTACATCCTTCTCCAAAACAAAAACAGGCAAAGTCAGAGAAGCCCTTAAGGAATAAAAAATAATTGCAAGCATCATTACAATAACGCTTAATATTGCAAGCATTGCACCTGTTGAGCTTTTTTGAGAAAGGGTTATACCGATAGCTAAAATTCCTATAATACAAATAATAAAAACAAACAAACTGTACCAAAGAAGCATTTTGACATAGTTGCCTTGCCTTTTTGATATTTCAACCTTATAAGAATTAAAATCAAGCTCTTTTGAAGAAAAATAATCATCAGATGCCAAAACCATATGACAAGATATCAAAAGACATCTCCAAAATCCCCAGGCATAAAATACTAACCCTAAAATTAAAAGTAATAAAACAGGTATAATATAGGGCACAAGTTCATCGCCCTTAAGATTTAGGGTTTTTGTAAGATGAGTAAGCGGTACAAGAGACAAAATTATACCAAAGATTTGCGCCGCAACGGGCAATAAAAGCTCTTTCATAATTGAGGGAAAATTTTTTACCATAAAAGCAAAAGATTTATTGAAAATTTCCCAAAATCCATACTTGTGATTATCCATATCAACTCCTCATTTTATGCTATTATATACTAACAGATTGAAAAGGTGTAAAGCAAAAAACTTAATGAATATTAAAGATAGGATAAAATCTATAGAGAAGAGTCAGTACTTTAAGCAGGCAAATCTGCATATCCACTCAAGCTGCTCTGACGGAAAATTATCTTTTAGCGAGCTTGTTAAACAGGGGGAAAAGCTCGATATAAAACACATGGCAATATCTGACCACAACACAGTTGCAGGATGGAAAGATTTTGATTGGCAAAAATACGATTTTTTAATTCCCGCGGTTGAATTTGACTGTTTTTACAAAGGCACGCTACTTCATATTTTAGGCTATGGGATAGACCCAAACAACCCTGAAATAGAAAAAATTTGTGCTAAAAGCGAAAAAGAAACAAAATATGATATCATAAGACTTTTTAAATCAAGACACCCGAAAAAGGCAATTGACGCCATACACTTATCAGGCGGTATAGCAGTTTTTGCTCACCCATGCTGCTGTTGGGTGTTAAATCTTGATAAGTATACAAAAGAGCTAAAAGACATGGGGCTTGACGGAATTGAAGTATATTACCCATACAAAAGACATCGCGGGTTTATCAAATTTCACTCGCGCCACAATATAAAAGCACTTGCTGATAAGTACAACCTGATAATAACCGGCGGAACAGATGAACACGGGTCTTTAATTAAACAATAGTTGAGTTAATTTCCTTTTGAAGATAACTGTACTTAGTATAGTATTCTTCAGGATTTTCTTTCGCGGCTTTTATTGTATCACCAAGTTTGATAAATAAATCTGCCAAGCTAGGGTCGAATTGAGTTCCCGAGCACCTTTTTATTTCTTCAATTGCGACTTCATGGTCAAGTGCCTTTCTGTATGAACGGGTTGAAGTCATAGCGTCGTATGTATCTGCAAGGGCAATGATACGAGCAGATACAGGAATTTCTTCACCCTTCAAGTGTCCGGGGTATCCTGTACCATCCCACTTTTCATGGTGAGCTTTCAGCCAATTAGTTATACCTTGAAGTTTTTTAATACTTGATATCAGCTTTTCAGAGTTTTCCGGATGAGATTTCATTATAGCAAACTCTTCATCTGTTAATTTGCCAGGTTTGCACAGTATGCTCTGAGGAATAGCTATTTTTCCTATATCATGCAAAAGACCTGCAAGTTCTATTTCTTCAAGAGTTTTATCGTTAAGTCCAAGCTCCTTTGCCAAAATAAGAGAATACAAAGTAACCCTTAACGAGTGTCCGTGTGTATAGGGGTCTTTAGCATCAAGCGCGGAAGATATAGATTTAATTGTTTTATAAAATAATTCCCTCAAATCGGTCAAAATAGACGACTTTGAACTTGCAAGGTCAAATTTATCTATGCCGTTTTCTATAACCTGTTCAAGCTCCTCCGGGTCAAAAGGCTTTAACATATACTGAAAAAGATTGCACTTATTTACTGCATCAGTAAGAATTTCCATGTCGCTAAAACCCGTAAGCAGAATTTTTATGACATCAGGAGATATCTTATTCGCCTTTTCCAAAAACTCCGTTCCTTCCATAACGGGCATTTTATGGTCAGAAACAATTAAAGATATTCTGTCTATATTATTTTGAAGAACTTCAAGCCCCTCTTTGCCGTTTGAAGCAGTCAGAATATTATATTTACCTCTTAAAGTTCGTTTAAGCAGTTGCAAATTATTAACTTCATCATCTACTAAAAGCACTGTATGAGCTACTTTTGAGGGTGTAGCTTGCAACATATCGTCTATGTTATTTAAAAAAAGTTCGTTCTCCATATTTAATGACATAATAAACCTCAAAACATACAAGGGTTTTATCGGCACAAAGAGAATTTTCTTTAATTAAATAAGCAAAATGGATTAATTTTTATTAATTTACAGGATTTTGCTTGCCAAGTTTGGGATTTCCTTTTACTTTATTTATTCCCATATCCAAAACCTTGGTAAGTATATCCGTTGCAACTTTAACACCAATTATAGAGGCTGCATATACAATAACATTTGATTTATTTGTTTTAATAACTTCTAAAGCTTCGCTAAAATTAAGTTTTTTAATTTTGTCAAAAGCATTTTCCATCTGTTTTCCATTAGTATTTTTGAAAAAATGCTTAAATGAAGCAACCGCAAAAGCCACTTGTGCAAAAGTTCCGCTTGTTTTTTCAAGAGACGTTTGCTTGCCATCCTTTTTTCGATTGTTTAAAAAAGCTAACAAACTAAAGCCGCCGGTGCACACAAGTGCTGCAGGTAATGCAGCTTTTGCATTTTTTCTAACCAAAGGATTGGAAAAAGCGCCGGAAACAGTATTAAAGGCAAGGTTGCCTGTTTTTTTTGCAGCTTTATATGCAGCATTGCCGGTTTTTCTAATAGTGTCCACTTTCATAAAAAACCCCTTTGGTTATACATTTATTATAAGGTTCTAAAATAAGTTTTTGTGCCAATAAAACAAGAAACGATGTCTTATTGTTACAATATTTTACAACAAAAAAGCCCCCTTTGAGGGGCGTTTTTCCTATAGACCTGTAAATGTAAACTGTTCTTCCGTTCTCTTATCAAGTGTTTCTTGCAAACTTTCAATATCAGCGTTAACTGCTTTTATTTTTGGCTCACGAGCAGTTATTCTTTGTTGTATTTCTCTTTCTTTTGCTTGCGTTTTTGCCATTAGATTCTGCAACATGCCCTCAAATTTAGAAGCTACATCGCTCATTTTTTTAAGCATTTCAGTGTAAGCCTCTGTTGATACATCCTCAGAACCGTCGAGTTCAAGTTGAACAAGCGCCTCTTCATTTGTTTGCTGCTGCATTATTTGAGCTTGTTCGTTTGAGCTTTGATATTGTACATCTTGAAGCATTTGGCTGTCTTGCATAGCATCTGCCTGCCAAGTGCTTCTTAAATCGATATATGTCAGTATTGTTAAAAGTAAATTTAGCATTTTTTCCTTTTCTCGATTTTATATATATAAAAAAAATACTTTGTATATAAAATTGCCTTTTTGTATATACTATATTAAGAAATATTAAGTTAAATTTATTTTTCAGCATTTCTGTTTGTGCTAAATTTAAAATATGCTTTTAGTTATAGATATTGGAAACACAAACACGAATCTCGGCGTATTCTCAGACGACGGAACACTTAGTAAAAGCTGGAATATAGCCTCAGACATTAAGCGCTTTGAAGATGAGTATGGTATGCTCATACTCTCGCTTTTACAAAATTCCAATATTATAGAAGATATAGAAGGTGCTATTATTTCAAGCGTTGTTGCACCATTGTGCGAAACATACAAAATAGCACTTGAAAAGTATTTAAACATCAGCCCTTTTATATTGACTCATAAAGCAAAATTGCCCGTTAAAATTGACTTAAAACAGCCAAAAGAAGCAGGCGCAGACAGAATTGCTAACGCCAGCGCCGCTGCTGTTTTATACAAATTACCCGCAATTGTTATAGACCTTGGAACTGCAACAAGCTTTGATATAGTTGACAAGAACAAAAACTTTATAGGCGGTATAATTGCCCCGGGGCTTAAAATACAGGCAAAATCGCTTAGTCAGTTTACATCCAAATTGCCAAAACTAAAAATAGAAGCACCCGAAAATGCAATAGGCAAAGATACAATAAGTGCCATGCTATCAGGCATAGTAAGAGGTCATGCCGCTATGATTGATGGAATGATTGAGCAGTGTGAAAAGGAACTCGGTCAAAGGGCAACGGTAATTGCAACAGGCGGATATTCATCCGTACTTTTTGACAATATGAAAAGAGGTTTTGACCATATTAACCCTTCTTTAACACTTGAAGGACTCAGATGCTTATATATTTTAAACTGTGGAGAAAATAGAGATGACAAACAAAATAACGCTAAAAGTACAAAAACTGCCGCATTGCTTTGAGCTTCCAAAGTATCAAACACCAGGAGCTGCTGCAATGGATTTATACGCGGCAATTGAGAGTTCAATTACTCTTAAACCGCTTGAGAGAGCACTTGTTCCCACAGGTATTAAAATAGAGTTGCCCGAAAACTATGAAGCACAAGTTCGTCCAAGAAGCGGTCTTGCAATCAAAAGCGGCATAAGCCTGTCTAATTGTGTCGGAACAATTGATGAAGACTACAGAGGCGAAGTTTGCGTAGGGCTTATAAACTTTTCAAATGAAGAATTTACAATTCACAGAGGCGACAGAATTGCTCAAATGCTTATAGCGCCCGTAACAAAAGCCCAAATAAGCGTTGTTGAAGAATTATCCCAAACAACAAGACAAGAGGGCGGCTTTGGCTCAACGGGGATTAAATAAATTCCCAAGCATATAAAGTGAGCCACAAACTATTTTGAGATTTTTAGTTGAGTTAATTATCTCAAAGGGATTTTGCGTTTGTTTTGCTATTTTTCTTATATTTTGGGGTAATTCACTAAATTTTAGTGCACAAGGGTAATTAAACTCATAAAAATAAAGTTCATCATCCTCTGAAACTAGGGTATTTAGCATAGTTTCATAATCTTTATTGTTAAGACACCCAAAAACAAACGTCTTTTTTTCATTTTTAAAATTCTCATCCAAAAACTCTCTTAAAACCTTAATGCCCGAAGAGTTATGTGCCCCATCAATAAGAAGTTTTTTATCAGCGTCATATTCAAGTCTGAATTTCCACCTGACATTTTTAAGAGCAGTTTTTATCACATCCTTATCTATATCAAATGGCAGATGCTTGAGCACTTCAAGCGCGCAGGAGAGGTTTTTTTGCTGATGTTTGCCAAGCAGAGAAAACTCATATTTTTCATTATTTACATACGCAAAATTATTTTTTCCGTCAAATTTTGTTTTTATATTGTCATCAACCGTAAAAAGAGGGGATTTAAAATCATCCGCGTATTTTTTTATAACTTCATACCCCTTGTTATCACGCCCGACGACAACGGGGCAATTTTTCTTTATAATACCTGCTTTTTGATATGCTATTTCATCAATTGTATTACCTAAACGCGCCGTATGGTCAAAATCTATTGTTGAGATAACGCAGCACAAGGGGTTTTTTATAACATTTGTAGAGTCAAACATACCCCCAAGACCCACTTCCATAATGGCATATTTGACATTTTTTTCTTTAAAATACAAAAACGCTGCAACAGTTAAAATCTCAAACTCCGTAAGTTCGCAAAATAAATCCGATATTTTTTTAACATAACCGTCAAGTTCATTTTGACAAATACAGACGTTGTTTACTTTTATTCTCTCACAATATGAAAAAAGATGAGGACTTGTAAAAAGTCCGACATTAATATCTTCTCCCCTAAAATTCTCACATAAAATTTCATTTAATATGGCGCAAATTGAGCCTTTGCCGTTAGTCCCCGCCACATGGATAAATTCCATATTATTTTGAGGGTTATTAAGTTTGTCCAGCGCATCTTGAACCCTCTCAAGCCCGAGTTTTATATGAAATTTACCCGCAGAAGTTAAAATACTCTCAGCGCTTTTCATTTTTTAGCTGCCTCGTTTATAAGTGCAGCTATTTTTGGTGCAGCGTCATATTTAGCATTGTTTTTGGCACAATTGGAAGCGATTTTTAACTTATCTCTGTCACTGACAAATTCCTCAAACACTCTAAGCAGAGTGTCTTTGTTGCAATCATTATCATCAAGATACACTGCAGCTCCGCTTTTGCATACATTTTTAGCATTCACTCTCTGATGGTCTGCCGCAGCATAAGGATATGGAATAAGCACCGCAGGCAGAGAAGCAGCGCTTAACTCGGATAACGAAAGTGAGCCCGAGCGAGATATTGCAACGTCAGATGCCACAAGAGGTATTGCCATATTTTCAAAATAAGGCCTTAAAATAAGATTTTGAGGCAGGCAGGAAAACTCTTTTTCAAGATTATTTTTCACATCATCATAATTTTTCTTACCCGTCTGCCAAATAATGGTGGTATTTGTATTGTCTTTATATTTCCTTACAATAGAAACTGCAGCCTCGTTAATTTTTTTAGCGCCTGATGAGCCGCCCATAATAAGCACAACAAAGTCAGATTTTATACCAAGCAGCTCCCTTGCTTTATTTTTATCAAGAGTTTTAAAGTCATCTCTTATAGGGTTGCCCGTGATATGAACATTTTTGCACCTTGTGTATTCTCTAGCCCCATCAAAAGCCAACGAGAGAGCTTGAGCATCATGTGAAAATAACCTTGAAACAACCCCCGGATGAGCATCGCAGTCATGAAGAACATACGGGATAGAAAGTATTTTTGCTGCGATTAAAATAGGAGCACAAACATACCCCCCTGTTGCAAAAACCACGTCAGGTCTGTATCTTAGCGCATAATAAAGCGCTATAAAAGAAGCAATAATAAGCTT
Source organism: Candidatus Gastranaerophilales bacterium (assembly GCA_944325105.1). Classification (GTDB taxonomy): domain Bacteria; phylum Cyanobacteriota; class Vampirovibrionia; order Gastranaerophilales; family Gastranaerophilaceae; genus Galligastranaerophilus. Next base: position 23,924 of record CALUYW010000014.1, read on the forward strand.
GTATATAAATACAAAAAGCTTAAATGACATCTTTCTTGGCATTCCTTTAACATCATAAGAGAGAAACTTCAGCCCCTCATCTTTCATAATCGTGTATTCAAGATTATTTTTATTACCAAGGTAGAAAATATCTTCTTTACTGACACCTTGTTTTATAAGCTCTCTTATAACTGCAAGCGCAGGATAAATGTGTCCGCCTGTTCCTCCGCCTGTAACAAAATATCTAGTACGGTGCATATGGTTTTATCCTCTGAACTCTCTTTTTAGATATATTTAACAATACACCAAACATACAAAGAGAAACAAATAAAGATGAACCGCCATAGCTTATAAAAGGAAGAGGAATACCGGTTGCGGGCAAAAATGAACTTGCAACCGATATATTCATTAAAGCTTGGAAACATATCGAAAAAGTAATACCCACGGCAAGCAATTTACCAAACATATCAGGACATCTTTTTGCAACAATAAAGCCTCTGTACGCAAACATGGCAAAAAGACAGATTATAAAAAAGCACCCTAAAAAGCCAAATTCTTCTGCTATTACGGCAAAAATAAAGTCTGTATGCCCCTCAGGCAGCCATGAGAGTTTTTGTTTTGAATTACCAAAACCTACACCAAAAAAGCCGCCTCCAGCAAAGGCTACAAGCGATTGTATGATATTATACCCTGCGTTATGCGGGTCTTTTTGCGGGTCGAGCCAAACTAAAATCCTTTGTTTTTGGTATCCAAGTATTAAGAAAGGCAAAACAGGCACGGCCACGGCAAAAGCAGCCAAAATTGTTTTTATTCTGCCGCCGGCAACAAAGTACAGAACCATACTTGTCATACAAAGTAAAATTACCATAGAAAGGTTAGGCTGTTTAAATATTAAAAACAACATAGCCGCAAAAAGAAAGTAAAACGGAAATTTCTTTTCATCAAGTATATTAATATTAGCCGAAAAAAGAGTTGCAAAAGCAAGTACTACCGCAGGTTTAGCAAGCTCTGAGGGCTGAAATTGCAATGGCCCGAGCGCAAGCCACCTTTTTGCCTCATTTACCATCAACCCTAAGGGTGAAAACTGAACCAAAAGTAATAAAATAAGGACAAAAACACAAGACGGTATAGCCCAGACCTTAAGGTTTTTGTAATCGTACTTAGATAAAAACGAAGCGACAACAACACCTGCCACAAGCCAAGCAAGCTGCTTTATCGTAAAAACAAGCGGATTATCCCCGCTTGCAATAGCTCGCGGAGAACCTGCGGAAAATATCGCCATAATACCTATTACAACAAGAAAAATTACTACTGTCACAAGGGTATTATCGGGTTGAGAAATTATATAATTGCTTCCTGAATCTCTATCGTGATACGAGTTGCTTTTTTGATAGGACATAGCGCCTAAAAGCCTCCCCTCTTTCCTCGTAATTTTTAAACATGTCAAAGCTGGCGCAAGCAGGGGACAATAAGACAACATCCGGCTTATCCAGACTTGCAAGGTCAATTGCCTCTTCAAGCGACTGAGCATGTACTATATTTGTATATCCGCTTGCATAAATCTCATTCATAAAACGCTCTGAAGCTTCACCAATTAGAACAACTTTTGAAATTCTGTCTTTTATTGATTTTATAAACTCATCAAGCGAAGTGTTTTTATCTCTGCCGCCGGCTATAAGTACTACTTTTTTGCCCTCAAAAGAGTTAATTGCTACAATTGAAGCCTCGGGGTTAGTTGCTTTTGAGTCATTGTAATAAGCCGTATCATCAAGCGTTCTTATAAATTCGCACCTGTGAGCAGGGGCTTTAAATGATTTAATAGCATTTCTTATAACATCATTTTCTAACCCTGCTATTTTTGCTGCAATCACACAACACATAACATTTTGCAGGTTATGATTGCCGACAATTGGCACATCTTTAACAGCAACAATTTTTTCTTCACCATAAAAAATCGCATCACAATCTATATAGCAATTATCTTTAATATCAGGTAATTCTGACTTACTTAGGGCAAAAAAGTGAACTTTTGATTTTAGTTCAGTTGATAATTTTCTAACCATTTCATCATCAAAATTTAATATCGTATGGGAATCTTCCCCCATGCGCCTAAAAACTGACGCTTTTGCCTCAAAATACCCATCCAACCCACCATGCCAAGAAAGGTGGTCAGGGGTTAAATTTGTAAACACTGCAACTTTTGGAGCAAGCTGTTTTGAATAATTCAGCTGATACGAACTTGCCTCAACTACAAGAAAATCACTATTTGACTCTAAATGCTCAACAGGTGACACGCCGACATTACCGCAAGCGGGAGCAGCAAATTTTTCTGATAAAATATGCGACATCAAAAGTGTTGTTGTGGTTTTTCCGTTAGTCCCCGTTACAAGATAAATCTGAGGCTTGTCTGATTTTTTTGTTTCTCTAAAAACAAACTCAATATCTGAGAAATATTCGATAGAGTTTTTCTCAAGAAGTTTTAAAATATCGGCATCCTGCGGTATTGAAGGGCTAATTATAGCAAATTTTGCGCCTTTTATAAAATCTTCACTGTGTGAGCCAAACTCAAAAGTAACACCCAATGAGCGAAGTTTGTTCAATAAATCCTTATCCTGCTCGGATTCTGCCTTTGAATCGGTAAGATAAACATCATAATTCTTGCTTAAATATTTCGCACACGCACTGCCTGTTACAGAAAGCCCTACTACAAGTACCTTTTCACTCATTGTTTAATTCCCAAATATTATCTTTTGAACATAAAAACCGATTATCGCAAGGGCGCCGCCTATTGCACTCACAAGGGCAAAAACAAGAACTATTTTTTTCTCCTTCCAGCCGCAAAGCTCAAAGTGATGATGTATAGGACTCATTTTAAAAACCCTTTTACCCGTAAGGCGAAAACTTGTAACTTGTATCATTACAGATAAAGTTTCGCATATAAATAAAATTCCAATCGGTATCAACCAAAGTTCAAACTTGCCCATAATGGCTATTGTTGCAAGCAATCCGCCAAGAGCTAAAGAGCCCGTGTCGCCCATAAATATCTTGGCAGGATTTTTATTAAAATACAAAAATCCAAGACAAGCAGCAGACGTTGCAGCAGAAATTATTGCAAGGTCAGTGTATCCGTTTAGTTTTGAAATTATTGCACAAGCACCAAATGCAAACACCGAACAACCCGCAGCAAGACCGTCAAGCCCGTCTGTGAGATTCAGCGCATTTGATGAACCTACAATCATAAACACTGCAAAAACAGGATAAAACCAACCTAAATCAATAGAAAAGTTAAGAAAGCTTATCTCTGTTCTGCCCGAAAAAATCAGGTAAAACGCCGGAAGCATTGATACTGCAATTTGCAAAAGTAGCTTACCTCTTGCGGATAATCCAAGGTTTTGATGTGCTTTTATTTTCTTTATATCATCTTCAAAGCCTGTAAAAGCGTAAAATATAAGCGTCATAAGGACAATTAGCGCACCTGTTGTAGTTTCTTGCGCCATAAAAAGAGTAATTAAAGACGCCGCAAGAATTGATAAAATAAGAAAAACACCGCCTGTTGTAGGGGTTTTATTTTTTTGAGCATGCAGTTGTGCTACCTCTTCTCTTATGTATTGCCCGTACATTTTCTTTTTCATAAAAGCAAGATACGGTACACCCAGCAAAAGAGCCAAAACTAAGGCAATTAATGCTGAAACACTCATCATAATCATAATCTGCCTACCATTTCAATAATTTCTTCAAATTTCATAGCACGAGATGCTTTAAGTAAAATTGTAGAACCTTTTTCAATGTTATCAATAATATATTTTGCGCATTCAAAATTTGTTTCAAATTCAACACCCTCAAGGGTTGAATTTCTTAAAATATATTTAGCCAAATTTCCAACCGTAAGAAGCTTTACGCCCTCATACGCACAGAGAAATTCGCCTATTTCTTTATGATACATTATCTCGTCTTTTCCAAGCTCGCCCATATTGCCCAAAACAAGCACTAGCGGAGGCTTATACACGGATAAAAATGTCTTTAAAACAGCTTTCATTGACTCGGGGTTAGCATTGTAACTGTCGTTTATAAAAGTTAAGCCCTTAATTTCACTGGCTTCCCAGCGTTTTTCAATAGGTTTATAATTAAGCAACCCTTGTTTTATCTTATCCATGGGAATATCAAGTTTTTTAGCTGCTTCAATTACCAAAAGAGAGTTTTCAATATTGTAGTCGCCCTCAACATTTAGTTCAAAATCAACACCCTCGTAGGTAAATTCACTGTGAGAAACAGATACTTTTACATTTTTTACTTTAGCGTAATCAGTAAAGATTTTCTCACCGTCAAACTTAAGATTTTCCTTTATTCTTGATGAATCAGGACTTATAAAAGCACCCTCTTTTTTAAGTCCGCAAGCAATTTCACACTTTGCAAGCGCTATATTTTTTAAATTACCCAAACGCTCAACGTGGGCTGAACCTATGTTTGTTATTATGCCGATATCAGGCTCACAGTAGGTTGAAAGGAGCTCTATTTCTCCAAGATTTCTCATACCCATCTCAACAATTGCTACTTCGCAATCATCATCCATTGCAAACATAGTCTCACAGAGGCCTATTTCATTGTTGTGATTCAGATATGTTTTGTGAGTTTTATATTTTGTAGAAAAGACACTGTATAGCATCTCTTTTGTGGTTGTTTTTCCTGAAGAGCCGGTTATTGCTATAACTTTCGGGTTAATTTTGTTTCTGATAAAGTTTGCAAGTTTTAAATACGCCACAAGAGAATTTTCGACATAAAGCACAAAATCGGCGTCTTTATTTACTTTAAACTTATCTTGAGTAAAATATCCCTTTGCACCGACCTCAAGAGCTTTGTTTATAAAATTATGCCCGTCATAATTTTCCCCGCGAAGAGGCAGGTAAATATTACCTTTTTGCAATTTTCTCGTATCGGTAGATATTTCAAACAAACCAGAGGTATCTTTTTGATAAAGAACCTTAGCATCCGTACACTTTATAATCTCATCAAATGTGAACTTCAAGTTATTCTCCAAAACAACTAAAATTTTAAAATAATTGTAAATCAAACAGAAAATGATGTAAAATAAATTTTATGAAAAAAATAGCCGTTATACCAATAGACAACCGCCCTATATGCTATAACCTTATAGAGGATATTTTAGCTCAGGATAATGACATAGAACTTTTTTTACCAAAAAGAAATCTTCTTGGAGGGCTTACAACAAGTGCTGATATTAACGGTATTTATGATTTTCTGCAAAATCTGTCCAAGGTAGATATTTTGGTTATATCACTTGATACAATTGCCTACGGAGGACTTGTAAGTTCAAGAAGATGCCCTGAGGATTTTTCGACAATCAAAAATAGAATTTTAAAATTCAAAAATATAATTTCTCAAAAAGCCTCTTGTGTGTACGCTTTTTCAAGCATTATGAGAATATCAAACAACAATATAAACGAAGAAGAAAAAGACTACTGGTCACAATGGGGCAAAAGAATATTTGAATTTTCATATTATCAACACAAATCAAGAAAAGAAAAAACCTACAACTGCGTTTATAATCAAATCCCCGAGGATATTTTAAATGATTATCTTGATACAAGAAAAAGAAATTTTGAAATAAATAAACTCTACCTCGACTGGCTTGAGGATAAAACCCTTGATACACTTGTGTTTTCAAAAGATGACACGGGGCAGTACGGTCTAAATGTTGAAGAAGCGGAGTTTTTGGCAGATGAAATAAAAAAAAGAAATGTTAACGCTTTTGTAAAAACAGGAGCGGATGAAATCCCCTTAACTCTTATTACAAGGGCGCTTTGCAAAAATGAAAACATAAAAATAAAACCTCGCTATATCTACCCCAAGCAAACAGATAAAATATCACGCTATGAAGATATAAGTATTAAAGAGTGCATCGAGGGACAATTAAGCCTTGCAGGGTGTGAAATTTCAGATAAATGCGACCTTGAACTTATTGTAAATAACTTTGAAATAGAACAGGGTGATTATGTCTTAGGTGAGCATGTAAACTGCCTTAAAAAACCTCTAAATCTGCCTAATAGAGCGTATTTTATAGCTGATATAGCAAATGCAAACGGAGCAGATTTGGGGCTTGTTGAAGAACTTATAAAACAAAAGCTCGACCCTTATTTATACGGTTTTTGCGCCTATAATACAAGCGCAAATACCCTTGGATGTGCGATTTTGAGCGCAGTAACAAAATTTCTTGCGAAAAAAAATAACACATACAACGACATAGCGTTTAAAAAACTTATGTTTATAAGACTTATGGATGATTGGGCGTATCAGGCAAATATTAGAAAATATGTAAGAGAAAGCGCTCCTGATTTTTTAGAAGCACTAAATGAAAAAACACAAAACTTAAAAGAATACGAAAATAAAATCGCAAATTATTTAGATTTTAATTATAATGACACTTGCTATTCGCTTCCCTGGAACAGGAGTTTTGAGGTAGAAATAAATGTACACGGTTTATAATTTTTTATACAACTTTATTGTAATCCCTACTATTTACATACTGGGGCTATTTTCAAAGAAAATAAACGCCGGCAAAAAAGAAAAATTTGGCAGATATGATTTTAAATTTATAAACCGCACAATCTGGATTCATGCGGTTTCTGTGGGTGAAGTTATGCTTGCAATAACCCTTATTAATAAAATGAATCCAAAATGCGATATAGTGCTTACAACCTCAACCCCTCAAGGGCAAGAACTTGCAAAAAACAAGCTCTCAGATAGGTGCAAAGTTATAACATATTTTCCATACGACACAAATTATGCCATTAAAAAAGCAGTTGATGCCATAAATCCAAAAATAGTTATAGTTATGGAAACGGAAATATGGCCCAATTTTGCCAAAAAAATGAGAGAGCTTGCAATACCGCTTTTTATAGTGAATGGAAGAATTTCTGAAAGAACATACAAAAGCTACAAAAAACTCTCATTCTTCTTTAAAAAAGTTCTTGATAACTACTCTGCAATACTTACTCAAACAGAAGATGACGCAAGGCGATTTGTCTCTATAGGAGCAAATAAAGATAAAGTCCTTACATCAGGCAATATTAAATTTGACCTTGAAGAACCTGATGAATATGCAAAACACAAATACCAGCTTTTGTTTAAGACTTTTGATAAAAATGTTCTGATTTTCGCCTCAACCCATGGGGATGAAAATCAGATGCTTATTGATACATATAAAGAACTGACAAATATAATACCTGATTTAAAGTTAATTATAGCTCCAAGACATCTTGAAAAAGTTGAACAAATAGAAAAACTCTTTACTTCAAGAGCAATCAAATGGGGTAAAAGAAGTCTTGAAGACACATTTGACGATAAAGACGCCATAATCCTTGATACAACAGGAGAATTAGGCAAGGTCTACTCGGCGTCTGATGTGTGTGTTATATGCGGCAGTTTTAATAAAACAGGCGGACACAACCCGCTTGAGGCAACCATTTGGGGTAAACCGACAATAACAGGGGGCAATATTAAAAACTTCCGCTACATATACAAAAGCCTGTGCGAACTTGATTGTGCTTTTGTAGTTAAAGATACAAAAGAATTAAAAGAAAAAATATTTGAACTCTTCAGTGACAGAAATTATATGGAAAAAATAAAATCAAATTGTAAATACGCCATAGAAAAAAACAAAGGCGCAACAAATTTTACGGTAAAATATATAGAAGAATACGACAGGGAGCAATATGAAAGAAATTAAATTTGAAAAATGGCAGGGGCTTGGCAACGATTTTGTAATTTTAAATGAAGAAAAAGCAACCTCGGAGCTTGCTAAACTTATGTGCGACAGAAATTTTGGCGTAGGCGCCGACGGTATATTTTCACCGGTTAAAACAGATGATACGGATATCGGCTGGGAGTTTTTCAACTCTGACGGGTCAATTGCACAAATGTGCGGAAACGGCATTCGCTGCTTTGCAAAGTTTGCCCGCTCGCATAATTTGGTTAATAAAGATAAATTCTCCGTTAAAACCCTTGCAGGTACTATCATACCTGAGGTTTTAGCAGATGGCAGAGTGCGAGTTGATATGGGTAAACCAATTCTTGAAGCACAAAAAATCCCCGTTGACTCACAAACTCCGCAGGATTTTATTGTAGAAGGATTTAGCGCAAGCGCTGTTAGTATGGGCAACCCTCACTGTGTAATTTTTACAGAGCACGACAGTGCAAAACTTGCTCGCGAGTACGGGCCTAAAATCGAATCACACAAGCTTTTCCCTCAAAAAACAAATGTTGAATTTGTAAAAATTAAAACCCGAAACAGAATGCAACTTGATGTATATGAAAGGGGCTGCGGCATAACTCTTGCTTGTGGAACCGGCGCATGCGCCGCAACTGTCGCAGGGATTTTAAAAGGACTTTTAGATGATACCGTAACGGTTGAATTGCCCGGCGGAGAGCTCACCATTGAATACAAAGGCGAAAACGTCTATATGACAGGCCCGGCCAAAAAAGTCTTTGAGGGCGTATATTATCAAAAATAAAATATTTCAATATGTTAAGTTTTTTGTTGTTTCAAAAATATGTTTGTGCTAGCATTTTGAAACAAACATAAGTACAATAAGGAGAAACCATGAAAAAATACGAACTGCTTGCAACAATTAAACCAAATTTAGATAATGATGAAGCAGATAAAGTTATTGCCAAAATCGAAGAATCAGTTAGCTCATTAGGCGGAAGTGTTGTAGACACTGACAAAATGGGCAGAAAAAAATTAGCATATGATGTTAAGGGCTTTAGAGACGGCTTTATCGCTGTATTAAAAATAAATCTTGAACCCGACAAAGTTGTTGAATTCAAAAGACAACTGAAATTGAACGAAAATGTAATCAGAACAATGTTTACAGAACAAGCAGCCGTGAAAGCGTAAGAAAATGACTTTAGCAAAAATCTTTATCACAGGAAAAGTTGTTAAAAACCCTGAAAAAAGGTTTACACAAAATGACCTGCCCATAACAAGCTTTACAGTGGATGTTAACCCGCAGGATGAAAGCCTTGTAAGAGTCTTTATTATGGGTAATGCTGCAGAAACCGTTGAACAAACGGTAAAAATGGGAGATAACGTACTTGTTGAGGGCAGACTTCAAACAAATACCCTAAAAACAACGAGCGGCAAAGATAAAAAGATTTTTGAAATCAACGCTTCAACTGTAGAAAAAATATCAGGCGGCGCTCAAGCACAGAGCGCACCCGCAAAAGACACCAATCTTGTTCAATTTGCTACAGAAGAAATTTCTGAGGATTTAATTGACGAAGACGAAATACCATTCTAAGAAAAATAAAGAAAAGGAAATAAAAATGGCAAAAGAATCACTAAAAGACAGCAAAAAAAGAAAAAATTGCAGCTTCTGTGCCGACAAGGTAGAAGCTCTTGATTACAAAGATACTTCTAAATTAAAAAGATTTTTATCTGAAGCAGGTAAAATTCTTCCAAGAAGAATCACAGGTAACTGTGCATACCACCAAAGAATGCTTGCTAAAGCGGTTAAACGCTCAAGAGAAGCAGCTCTTATAGGTTATGTATTTGAAAACTAAGCTTTAAAACCGCCCAAAAAAGGGCGGTTTTTTATATCCTTATATCTTCCCTAAAAATTTTTCCCTCAAATTTTATTTCATCTGCGACACGATAAATATCATTCAACACCCCATAACCGTTTTTTACAAGACTTAAAACCCTGCCGCCATTTGTGTAGAAACCATCATCCGTTTTTTTTGCACCTGCAAAAAACACTTCAACTCCGTATTTTTTAGCAGCATCTAAGTTTTGAATTTTTTTACCCTTTAGAGGATTAAAAGGATAACCGCAAGAAGCTAAAACCACACAATAGCTTGGCGCATCAGCAAATTTTAGCTCAATTTCATCCAGCCTCTTTTCTTTTGCTTTTGAAAAAATCTCTAAAATATCATTTTTACAAGATGACATAACAGATTGCACCTCAGGGTCGCCAAATCTCATATTGTATTCAAGAACATACAATTTGCCACAGCTTAGCATAAGCCCCGAGTATACAACCCCACAAAAATCCGCCTTCTCCTCTTTTAGAGCTTTTTTTAATTTTTCAAGATAATCATCTAAAAGCTTTTGCTCTGTTTTTTCCAAAATAAAAGGAAAAATTGAGCCCATACCGCCTGTATTTGGGGCGTCAGGGGATGAATTTAACCTTTTAAAATCAATAGCGGGAGGAAAATTCAATAAATTTTTACCGTCCCATATAGAAAATACTGAAATCTCGCGCCCAAAAAGCCTTTCTTCAAGAATAATTTTCTTTGACGAGTCATTAAATTTACCCTCTAAAAAATCACGCGCAACAACTTTTGCCTCATCAAAATTATCAGGCACAAAAACCCCCTTGCCCGCAGCAAGCCCGTCAGCCTTTATAACAGGCGGATTTAAAAACTTTCCTATAGCTTCATCTATTTTATTTTTATCCTCAATTACCATATAAGGCGCCGTATTTATGCCGTGGTTTACCATAAATTCTTTGGCAAAAACCTTTGACCCCTCAAGCCTTGCCCATTTTGAATCTGCCCCGAGCGAAAAAATTCCCTCTTTTCTAAACTCATCACAAATGCCCTTAACCAAAGGCTCTTCAGGCCCTACAATAAGCATGTCAATGGCAAGTTTTTTTGCTTTTTGCGCTAAATCCTTAAAATCACTAAACTCAACCACCTCACCCAGTTCAAAAAAAGCTCCTGTATCAACCAGATACAATTTTTCCAAATGCGCCGATTCAAGTATTTTTTTTGCAAGCGAGTGCTCGCGTGCGCCCGAGCCGTATAAAAGAACTTTCATAATATCTCCTCAATTACTCTGGGGTAGAGTTTATGCTCTATTGAGTGAATTTTTTCTTCCAAGTCTTTAAGTGTCATATCAGGTTCAATTTTACACTTTTCGCTTGTAATAATTTCACCTGAATCCACCTTGTCATCAACATAGTGAACTGTTACACCCGTTTCTTTAGCGTTTGACAAGTAAGCTCTTTTAATCGCGTCAATTCCTTTAAACTGGGGCAAAAGCGAGGGGTGAATATTCACAAATCTGCCAAGCGCAAGGATATTATGCGGCAAAATTCGCATATAGCCCGCAAGCACATAAAGGTCGTATTTTTTCTCTTTTAAAAATTCATAAGTATCACAAAAACCTACTCTATAATATTTTATATTAAGCCTTTTTGCCCTGTTTATAACATTTGCGCCCTCAATGTTGCATAAAAGCTCGATTTCAACATCTTTATTTTTAAAATATTCAACAATAGCTTCAAAATTTGAACCGTTACCTGAAGCCATTACAAGGATTTTTTTCATACAACTTCACCCAAAATAAAAGGATTATAATCAGCGCATATTTTATTTACTTCATCTAAATTACAAGGAGAGCAAATAACGCAGAACCCAACCCCCATGTTAAAAGTTGAATAAGCTTCTTTTTCTCCCACAAGTTCTAAAAGCCTTTTAAACAAAGGAGTGAGTTTAATTTTGTCGTAGTTAATTTTTAAATCCAAACCCTTTGGAATACTTCGCTCCAAATTAGCTAAAATACCTCCGCCTGTTATATTAGCGCAGGATTTAACAAATTTTTTATCGTTTAATTTTTGAACGGTATCATAATAAATCCTTACAGGCGCAAGAGATTTTTCAAACAAATCATCACTTAAAAGCCCGTCTTTATAGAGCTTTCTAATTAAACTAAAGCCATTTGAATGCGCTCCGCTTGATTCAAGGGCAATAACTAAATCGCCTTTTTTTACATTATTTTTATCAATTAATTTATCTTTTTTAACCGCGCCTACAAGAAAGCCTGAAATATCAAAGTTGTTTTTTAATATCAAATCTCCAAGCTCGGATGTCTCACCGCCCAAAAGCGTGCAGGAATATTTTTCTAAAACCTTATTTAACTCCCCGACAAGATTTGAAACCAAATCCACATCAAGCTTGTTTAGTGCAATATAGTCAAGAAAAAACAACGGTTTTGCCCCGCAGCAAACAAGGTCATTTATATTCATTGCAAAAAGGTCATTTGCTATTGTTTTTGTATCTCTTTTTTTAATCAAAGGAATAATTTTTGTCCCGACACCGTCAGTGCAGGCTGCAAGGTAATAATCCTCAAAAATCGGATGTTCAAAAATACCTGCAAAGTCGCCTATTACTTGCTTTTTTACAATGCCTTTAATGTTTTTTACAAGCATATCAGCACCAAAGACATCTACGCCGCTGTTAAGATAAGTGTATTTCACCCTCTATCCTCCAAAAAACATTCAAGACACCAACTGTCACCCTCAAAAACCTCTTTTATCATATCAAGGGGCAGAAACTTAACACTATCGGCGCCGATTTTCTCTGCTATTTCACTATCAGAAATACCGTGGCAGATAAGCTCTTCTTTAGTCGGTATATCCACACCCCAAATGCAGGTATTTAAAATTTTAGGAGAAACAGAGCGCATATGAACCTCTCTTGCGCCTGCGTTTTTAAGGATTTTTATAATATGAGATGACGTTGTACCCCTGACAAGAGAGTCGTCTACAAGGACAACTCTTTTTCCCTCAACAACAGATTTTATAGGCATAAATTTTTGTAAGACATTATTTTTTCTGTTTTTTTGCTCCGGCTGAATAAACGAGCGTTCAGCCCAGGAATTTCTAACTAAGCCCAGATGAAAAGGCATACCTGACTTTTGTGCGTAACCTATAGCGCAGCCTAAACCACTGTCCATAACAGGAACTACGACATCAGCGCAAAAATCGCTATCCTCACATTGCGCCAAAAGTTTACCTAAACGCACTCTTGTCTGATAAACATTTTTTGAGAATATGTTTGAGGCTGCAGAGGCAAAGTAAATCTGCTCAAAGACACATTTTTTATGTTTTTTTGTTATATCAAAAGTTTTATACTCAACCCCGCCCGATGTTATCTCAACACCGCAGCCCGGTTGAATTTCAACAATATCTTCAACATCTAAGCCCCAAAAAGCAACATCTTCCGATGCCACAAAGTACCCTTGAGCAGTCTTAGCAAGCATTAGCGGCCTATATCCCCAAGGGTCTCTAAAAGCCATAATTCTGTTTTTCGTATAAATTACAATGCAGTATGAACCAAGGGAAAAGTTGTCATTTAAGCATTTTGCAACTTCATCGTATGTCCACTCTGAGGGCTTTTTTTTAAGAGAAAAAACTATGCGTTTTAAAATTACCTCAGAATCGGAAGCACTTAAAAACACCTCTCCTATTTTTTCAAATTTTTCCCTTATTTGCGCTGCCTGAGAGACATTCCCGTTATGCGCAAGCGATACATCTTCTCCCATGTAGCGAATTTTTAGAGGCTGGATGTTTTCTTTTCTGTCATCTCTAAAGGTTGAATACCTTACATGACCTATGCCAAAAGCGCCTTTTAGATTTGAAATCTCATAATCTTTAAAAACACTGTTTACCAGCCCAAAATCTTTATATAAATTCTGCACCTCATCGCCGCAGCATATACCTGCGGATTCTTGTCCTCTGTGTTGAAGTTTTAAAAGTGCGCATTTTACATAAGGAGCAATATGCCCGCAAAAGGCATAACCGCCAAATATACCGCATTCTTCCCGTATTTTTTTATATTCAATCTTCAAGTGCATTTTGTAATGTATTTAAGTATTTTTCTCTAAACTTGGCCAACTCAAATTCATAGCCGTCAAATTTTATTTTATCACCAATACACTTACCAAGATACAAATATGGAATATTATTCTCTGCAAAATAACTCTCCAGCTCTTTTTTGTTTTGAGATGAAATTATATACCTTGTTTGAATCTCCCCGAACAATAGCTTTAACTTAAGCTTGTCATCTACATTTTCTTCATTAATTAATTTTCCTGTAAACCCTGTATTTGAAGCACACAAGACCCTAAATAGCGTGCCTAAAACCCCGCCCTTTGAAACATCAACTGCGCTTTTTAGGATTTTTTTATCCCTTAGGGAAAATATTGTTTTTTTAAGAATATTCTCCAGCTCAAAATCAGGCTCATCGACACTGCCGCCCATAAAATCAAACAATTCTTTTTGATATAAAGACCCTCCGATATTTGAGTTTTTATTAATCATTTTTCCTATAAGATAAATTTCATCTTGCAGGGCAAAATTAGATTTGATTACAGGTTTATTAATATCTAAAAACCCGCACATACCAACAGTTACAGAGGGGTATATTTTTTTATCTTTTGCCTCATTATAAAAAGAAACATTACCTGAAACCACTGGTGTATTGAGCATTAGCGAGCAATCCCTGAGCCCTTCTATTGATTTTACAAAAGAATACTTTGTATCATCACCCTTTGGACTTGCAAAGTTTAGACAATTTGTAAAGCCAAGCGGCTCAAAGCCTGATGAAACAAGATTTCTATAGCTTTCAAGAAGTGTATTTTGAGAGCCTAAATAAGGGTCAAGCGCACACATCAGAGGATTTGTATCCATACAAAAAGCCACAAAGCAATTTTCTTCTTCAAATTTTAATACCCCTACACCCGTGCTCTCCGGTGCAACACAGGAGCGCCCGCCTACAAGATAGTCCCACTGCTCATAAAACCACTTTCTTGAAACAAGATTATACGAAGATGTCATTTTTTCAACAGCACTTTCTATATCCATAGACAGTTCGCATTTTTTATCTTTTAAATTCTTAATTTCATCTGGTTCAAAAACAGGCTCTAAGTCATAACAATAAGGGTTGCACAGAACATCAAGAGGAGTTGATGAGAGTATTTTTGAATCTTTTTTAATAACATAATCGCCACCCTCAAAGGTTCTACCTATACAAGAAGCCTCAAGCTCGTATTTTTGTGCAATTTTAAATACCTCGGGCAATGCTTCTTTTTTAAGCGCAAAAACCATTCTCTCTTGAGTTTCACTCAGCATTATCTGCCAAGGTTCAATATTTTTTTGTGCAAGGTGCACCTTATCAAGCTCAAGCTCAAAAGAGCAATTGCCCTTATATGCCATCTCTGAAGTTGAACTTAAAAGCCCTGCAGCTCCACAGTCCTGACAAGATACAACACCGTCAAGGTCTAAAATCTCAAGTGTAGCCTCGATTAAGAGTTTTTTTATAAAAGGGTCACCTATTTGAACATGGATTTTTTCTTCGTTTTTATTTTTTGCAAGTTTTTTTGAAGCAAAAGCTGCGCCGCCAACACCGTCAAGCCCTGTTGCAGAGCCTAAAAGCACTACCTCTAAATTTTCCTTAAAAGCTGATAATTTAACCTTATCAAGAGCTGCTACCCCCGCTGCCATAACATTTACAAGGGGCAAATCTTTATAGCATTCATCAAAAATAACTTCTCCTGCAATATCGGCTATACCGCATGAGTTGCCATAATCACTTATGCCTTTTGTGACACCGTTTATTATATGTCTTGCTTCTTTTGTATCGGGATAAGCAAACTTTAGTGAGTTTAAAAGTGCAACAGGTCTTGCATTAAGCGCCAGAATATCTCTTATAATCCCGCCGATTCCCGTTGCAGCACCCTGATAAGGTTCGACCGCACATGGGTGGTTATGAGATTCAACCTTAAAAAACACACCATGGTTGCCTATTTTTACACCGCCTGAGTTTTCATCAGGCAAAAAAGAGCCTTTAAAGTTTAGTTTTTTAAGTTGTTTTTTTGAGTGCAAATATCCGCAATGCTCGCTCCAAAGAGCCTCAAACAGATGATTTTCAAGCTCGTTTGGAGTTCTTTTTAATCTTTTTTCTATCTCTTTTTTTAAAAATTCATCCACGCTTGAGCTCATCCTTTATAATTTTAAAAATCTCTCTTCCGTCAAATCCAAAATTTTCATTAAAAAACGCCCGCTCAGGGTGCGGCATAAGCCCCATAATACGTTTTTTATTATCGTAAAGCCCTGCAATATTGTCTTTTGAGCCGTTAGGATTTTCAAGATATCTTAAAAAAACTAGCTCACCAACATCACCCCTGTAAAAATACTTACCCTCTCTGTGTGCTACAGGCAGATTAATTTTCTTTTTTACGCCGTTAAAATCAAGCTCAAGGGGGGTATTTTTGCAGACAAACTTTAAACAGTCATTTTCTATAAGCGCACCGGGGAGCAAATGCGCCTCACATAGTATCTGAAAACCGTTACAAATGCCAGTTATCACCCCCCTTTGTTTTTCAACATAACCGTAAAGCGACTCAACCAAAGGGGTAAACTTTGCAATTCTACCCGAGCGCAAGTAATCTCCATAGGAAAATCCGCCGCTTAAAAAAATACAATCAAATTCATCGAGATTTTTTGTGTTTGAATCAACATATTTTGCCTCAAAACCACTTGCCTCAAGTGCTGCTTTTGTTTCAACCTGACAATTGGTGCCGGAAAAGACTACAACCGCAGCTTTCATTTTAGCTCCTCAAGGTCAATTATTTCATACTTTTCAACAACCTTATTTGATAAAATTTCACTGCATATAAAATTCAGTTTTTCTTTTGCGCCGTCTAAATTTTTAGCACCTATTTTAAAAGAGTAAAACTTGCCTGTCCTAAAGTTTGCGTTTTCTTCAATATTAAGACGCTTTAACATTTTATCAACGCTAAGACCTTGGGTGTCTTTTACATCATCTCTAAGACTTACAACAACTTTTGCCACGTAGTTTTTCATACTTTTTAAAATTATCACAAAAACAAGTGCCCTGCTTAAAAATTTATAATATTATTTTATTGTGAGGTAAAATATGCAAAATCAAACTTTATACAGTGAAAAATTTCTTGAACTGAAAGCCTGTATCAGGCAAAACGGCTCAAAGTGGGTCTATGCTCACAGGCCAAACGCTAAAGATATAGCAGTCATTGTACCTGTTGTAAAAAAAGACAATGAAGAGTTTGTGCTTTTTTTAATAACAAAAAGACCGCCTCTGATAAGTGAAAACAGGGCAAAATTTTGTCTTGAAATGCCTGCGGGACTTGTTGGAGATATAAACAAAGACGAGGATATTTTATCTGCTCTTAAAAGAGAGCTGAAAGAAGAAAGCGGCTATGAAGCGCAAGAGATAAAAATCGCTTCAAGAAATATCTCAAGTTCTGCCGGCATGACATCTGAAACCTCAACCGTTGCCATTGCTTATATTGATGGAAATAAGACATACGACAAACCAAGCGACAATGACGGCGGGGTGATAGTTGAGAGAAAATTAGTAAAAAAAGATGATATTTTAGACTTTATAAAAAACTTTGAAAAACAAGGCAATGCCATAGGCGCACAAACGCTTAGCGGCTTGTTTTTCTACCTTTTTGATAAATAATTTATTTTTATGCAATAATCTATAAAAGAGGAAAATAAGGATAGCATATTAATGAGACTTGATGTTATAAGCACAGACAGAGCGTTTGACTACGGGTATCTGTTAAAGAGAATTTGGCCATATATAAAACCTGTAATGTTTAGAATTATTATAGGTTTTGCCCTTGCAATACCTCTTGGTCTGCTCGACGGCGCAACGGCTTTTGCGCTTAAACCATACATTGATGTTGTAATAAACAATAAACCCTATGTTTTTAAAACATTTGAACTTACAAGAGAGTTGCTTGTTGTTGTTATTCCTTGGGCAATTATGCTATTTGCCATTATCCAAGGTCTCCTAAAATACGCAAACTCATATCTTACCGATTGGATAAGCATTAAAATATCAAACTCGGTTAAAGAAGATTTATTTAAAAAACTGATTTATCTTGACTCAAAATTTTACGATGAAAATAGCTCAGGACTTGTTATTTCAAGATTTTTATCTGACCCTGACACAGCATCAAAAAATGTTGTTGAATCAATTAAAACTTTAATTACCGCATTTACAGGCTCGCTTGGACTTATAGCGGTACTTCTTTACAACTCTTGGAAGTTAGCTTTTGTTGGGGTGATAGTTCTTGTTTGTGCTTTTATCCCTGTTTCATTAATCAGAAAAAGAGTTAAAAAAGTTTCTAACGCTTCTATGGTTGTAGGCAGCGGCATGACAACAAATGTAAATGAAACATACCACGGTAACAAAATAATAAGCGGATATTGCTTACAGGAAGATATTTATACAAAATTTACAACACAGATAAGAGAGCTTTTTACGCTTTCTATGTCACTTACAAAGCGCTCGGGCTGGCTCTCTCCGATTATGTATTTTATTGCAAGTATTGGTATAGCAATCGTTATGGTAGTTGGCAATCACCTTATCATAACGGGCGAAATGTCCACAGGTTCGCTTGCAAGTTTCATAACTTCACTTTTACTTTTGTATAAACCCGTTAAAACATTGGGCTCAACTTTAACTAATATGCAAAATATCTTTGTTTCCATGAACAGAGTGTTTGAACTGTTCGACCTGCAACCCGAAATCAAAGACAAGGAAAATGCAAAAGAGTTAAAAGGAATAGAAAACAACCTTACATTTAAAAATGTATTTTTTGAATATAAAGAAAACAAGCCCGTACTTAAAGATGTTTCTTTTGAAGTTAAAAAAGGAGAAATGCTTGCTCTTGTGGGTAACTCAGGCGGCGGAAAATCTACCATAGTAAACTTGATACCAAGATTTTATGATATTAAAGCAGGCAGTATAAAAATCGATGGGCAAGATATCAGAGATTTTTCTCTAAAATCACTAAGAAATCATGTTAGTGAAGTATTTCAGGATAATTTCTTGTTCTCGGGAACCATAAGAGACAACATTATAATGGGCAAAAAAGATGCTACAGAAGAAGAAATAATGGAAGTGGTGCGTGCAGCTCATCTGGATGATTTTATTGGCACACTTAAAGACGGTATTGACACCGTGATTGGCGAAAGAGGAACAACGCTATCAGGCGGTCAAAGACAACGTGTTGCAATTGCCCGCGCCATGATTAAAAACGCACCAATACTGATTTTGGACGAAGCAACTTCTGCACTTGATAATAAATCTGAAGCAATTGTTCAAAAGGCGCTTGAAAACTTGATTAAGGGCAGAACAGTATTTGTTATAGCCCACAGATTATCTACGATTAAAAATGCAGATAAAATTGCCGTTATTAATGACGGACAACTGGTAGAACTCGGCACACATAACGAACTTATGCAAATTCCAACCGGACAGTATAAGTACCTTTATGAAATGCAATTTGCAAAAAACGAAGTAGAGGTATAAAGTACTTGACTTTAGTTTTTGAGCAGGTATTATAATAATACCCTGAGGGTGCTACAAGCCCGAAGGATGTCTAAATGACAATTGAATATTTTTAGGGCGTTTAGCTCACTCGGCGAAGCCGATGTGCGGATGCACACAATATACCAACTGAGCTAAACAAAGTAAAATGACAATTGAATATTTTTAGGGCGTTTAGCTCACTCGGCGAAGCCGATGTGCGGATGCACACAATATACCAACTGAGCTAAACAAAGTAAAATGACAATTGAATATTTTTAGGGCGTTTAGCTCAGTTGGTAGAGCGCTTCCCTTACAAGGAAGATGTCGGGAGTTCGAGCCTCTCAACGCCCACCATTTAAAAAGAAGTCATTAAGACTTCTTTTTTTATTGTCAAAATGCGGCTTTTGTGCTCTGCACCTGTTCAAACAAGGCTGTCGTGTATCAGGGATTTTGAGAAAAAGTGTTTTGTATCAGGGATTTTGACATAAAGTATCGCGAGTTTGACATATTAGTCGGAAGTTTTTGAAAGTTTGGCAAAAATTTAAACGGCGTTTAAATGCCGTTTAAAAGGTGTTTTATTAGAGCTCAAATTTTACATTCTTTCAATATACCAGTTAGACATTCCAAAATGATTGAAATTCCAATGTAGTTCAAAATAAAAATTAAACTCTAAAGAATTGTCATCTTTGAAGTTTCAAGAATATTTATTTAATTGTGTTTTGCGGTAACTTTCAAACGCATCCTGAATTTCTTTTGCAAATTTTTTTCTGAATTCTGAGTACGGAATATCCAACGTTTCTTTAGTTAATTTATTTTTCAAAATCATCTTCAAACCCTCTTATATTATCAAGTTCAATGTTGTAGCGTTTACCGGTTTTATCAACGCAAGTCGCAAAATCTACTGTTTTATCGGTAAATTTGTTCTCACATAAACAAATCAGCAAACCAATTTCTTGTGTTTTTAAGTTTAAAATCTTTGTTCCGTATAACTTGTAATCTTTTTCTGTCATAGCAAAACTCCTTTCTGCTATGACATTAATCACTTGCATTAATCAAATAATCAACTTTATATGACTAAACAGAAACATTCAGATATAATTTATGATTACTAATCATTTAATATAAAATTGTAAAAATCTTTTTTAACGCTTTCTTTGTAATAAGCATATAATAATGATTTTGCTCTTGATAGACCAACATAATTCAACATCCGATTATTAACATCGCTAAATCCATCAATATCTATATAAAAAATTATGTCTTCGTCTAATCCTTTAAAGGACTGCACTGTATAGTATTTTATTGAATTTCTGTCGGTTTCAGGTAAATCGTGCATTTCTTTTATACTATAATTACATATAGATGGAGTATTTTTTAATCCTGAATTTTTTAATTTGTATTTTGACAAAATTATAATATTATGAGGTCTTATTCCACCTGTAATTAGAGATTGTATTCTATATTTCAATTTTGATACTAATTCTTTATCATCTTCATATGGCTCAATCACGACATCTTGGCCTGATATATTCATTATGTGAGCAGCACCTGTCTTTGTTATTGCAGCAACCTTCGAGGCAATTTGTTTTGTATTTCTACAATTGGTATTAAGTTTATAAGAAAAAGCCCCGCAACCTTTTTTCAGATATTCTATGGTTTCATTAAAATCGTGCGAAGATTTAAATATATTTTGATTAGGATCATATAAGAAAACCCATTTCCCTTTTTCAATACCATCATTAAGAAATAGAGACAATGCTTCAATAATATTTAAATCCATTAAATCCTGTGCTTCATCAACTATTAAAATATCGTATTTATTTGTAACAATATTATTTTTAAGGAAGTTTTTACACGATTCAGATAAATTTATATTATTGTTAAAATCAATACCCAATAAATGGTTAAAAGTACCAACGTAAGATTCTTTGGAGATATTACCAATTACGCGTTGTGCATACTTTGCCATGTTTGAATTAAAACAAATGTAGGCAACCTTCTTTCCTGAAACAATAAGTTTTTGTACTTGTTCCATGGCAATTATGCTTTTACCAGTCCCGGCAACACCTTGAATGAGCAAGCGATCATTTTCATTTATCAAATCATTTAAAATGAAACTTTGTTCCTTGGTCAATTGAATTATTTGTTTATCTAAATATTCAATTTCAGTATTTAATACTGGAATTGCATTAATGTCAGACCTTAATAATACTTGTAAATCAATAATATCCTTATCAGATAATATTTTCCCTTGAATATTCTGTGTTTTCAGATATTTATCTTCCCAATATTTATATGTTGCTGAAATGTAATCTTTAAAACTTCCATTATAACCATAGTCAAATTTTACTTCCGATACTATATCGTTTCCTGTAACATTAAATATACATTCTGGGAAAATTACTCCCATTCCAACAATAACATCTTTGAATTTAGGGATACTTTTTATGTGTTTTATTAGCGCATACATACAATCTTTGGCTTGATTGAACGGATTCTTGATTTTATTTTTTTTGTCGTTTTTATCGGTTGAAAACCATTCTCCTGCTTCGCGACTTATTACACCGCCTTTAACCTCAAAACATATTAGCCCTCTTTTGGTAATCAAAAGAAAATCAATTTCCCCAAATAATTTATGTTCTTGATTTTTTTGCCACACAGAATATAAAACGATACCATTGCTTTCAAGATTTGAAAACATGTTAAAGACAAGCCTTTCACCATTTAGTTTTGGATTTTCTTGATCTATGCAATTAGGGATTATGGTAGTCATAATATATTCTCCTATGATACTTTATCCTTAAAAAAGGCTATGTTTCTATTATCTGGTTCACCAATAATCGCAGCCCTATCGAGTAAACAGTTTCTTGATACACAACTTGTTTCGGGTAATAAGGTACAAGCATGACATGCTGCATAATTCAGAGAATTAAACCCTTGAGATTTCGATTCTATGCATATCGGGTCATTTGAACACCAGTACGCGGTTTGCAACATTTCATCAATGAGTTTTTTTAAGTTTTCTTGTTTTCCTTCTCTGACCAATCCTCCTAAACTTCCGTCACAATCGGTTGCTGCGGTATAAATTAAAATTCCAAACATTTCATCATTTTCATCGTCTCTAAATGTACTGTATATTTTTTCTTTTAATGATGTTGTATTGTACCCGCATGTATATGCTAACTGTCGAATCAGTAAATGTGATAATGTATGTAATAAAACATACTGAGATGAAAACATTCCTTTTGCTATATCAAAAGGCATTCTTTTACCCATATCCTCATATCTGTTTTCGACTTCAGAAACCCATTTTTGAACCGTTTCTTTTCTTAATTTTATAAAAATACCTTCCCCGAATAATTCAACTGCCGGTAACCATTCTATGTTAGGATTTAAAGATAATGGTGTAAATTCACGATCCATTAATCCTAACTTTTTGATTGTCTCTTCACTATGCTCAATTTCCGGGAATATTCTTCTAAAACCTTTTAAGACCTGTACTTCCCTCAAACGCTTTACTAATTTTATTTCTTCAATATATTCGGAATATTCTTCGGGAACGGTCTCTTTGACAGTTTTGAAATATTTGTGATTAACGTCCGGCATACATAAAGCATAATACTCATTTTTGATTAAGTCTTTTTCAGTAGGAGTATCTCCTTCATCAGAAAAACATTTTTCGATTGCTTTTTTTAGCATTTCTATACTTAAGCCGAATTTATTTTTTATATTTTGCATTGAATAAAAAACATTAAGCCAATTTGGTCCGCTTTGTTTCATCATATCTATATTATCTTTATTGTTTTGCAAGAAATAATTAATATCTTCACTCCAAGGCGGAATCGTCAAGGCACTTACATTGACCGAATAGTACACATTGTTTGCCGTTCTTTGAAGGGTTCTCAGGTCAGCATTACATTTCTCTTTTTGAGATGTTTTATAGTTGTTTCCATCAATCCATGGCATATTACCTTTGCATTTACCAAACTGTTTTAATGCTCCTTCATTCATGCACCCTGCCATAGATTCCCATACTCCACAAGTTTCGCATGCAATAATTATACCGTCTAAACCTGCCGTTTCAGGTTTATATTTTAATGTCAACCTATGATTTGTGCATTCGGGATGCTTGCGTCTGTGCACCCACTTCCCATATGGAAAATCTTCCAGATGTCCATTCGGACATGCTGCCAGAAATCTTGAAGGGACCAGTTGCGTTCCGCAATTGTTACAATATAATTTCCCTGAACCGGATTTGCTAATTTCCCAATATTTATCGAGCTGTCCGCAGTTAGGACAATAATAATAATATGGAAATCTGAATATAGGTATTCCAAAATAACCATCATTGACCTTATCTCCCGCAGAAACAGGCTGAATAAAGAATTTCTTACCTAACATTTTCGATAAATTTGGTTCTCGAATTTTAAGTATTCTATATTCAAAATCTTCTTTGCAATTAATATTCCAATTATCTATTCCCGATATAATTCCGGATATGTCAGGTAAATCCACTATTGCCCCACATCCAAATGTTGTAACAAGTTGGGATCTTCTTAATTCACCTCTTTTTTTATTTTTATCTTTATTTTTTTGTTTTAACATAATGATAACTACTCCTTAACATATAGATTTGCAGTTGTTTCGACACTTCTCATTGAATTTAGAGCTCTAAAACGACTCTCCTCATCACTATCCATGTCAAAAAGTGCTTTATCTGTACAAAAATAGTCTTTATATATCAGTTCATTTTTTGTACGTGCCAATCTGTTCCACTCTTCTTCTATTTCTTCGATTTCACTTCTTACATTATCAAGTTCATTTGGGTCAATGTTTTGCACATATTCGAAAATATAATCTCTTATTTCTCTTAACTCCAAAGCATTTTTATCGTGCTTCTTATAGTTTATAGCAGCATCATTTGCTCGCAAATCATCAATCAAATAACGACAAAGCATAATATATATTGTCTGCAAGGCACGATCTCTTGCTCTGTCTGCAAACGGTGTTATACTTGTTGCTTCGACATATTTATAAAAACTTTGATGATATTGTGTAAACTGTTCAAAGTGTGATCTATCTCTTGATTTCGCCTGATTATATGTAGCAATTACCAATCCGGGATTACTTCTCCCGACTCGGCTGGTTGCTTGTATATATTCTGCTGTCAATTTAGGTTGTCCGACAACAACCATAGTACCGAGCCTTCCTACATCTACACCAACAGATATCATATTAGAAGCCAATAAAAAGTCGTATGGATTAGTCGTATTATCTTTTCTGTATTTGCTTTCTAATTCATGTAAACTTGCCCCGATTTGTTCACTTGGAATCCGACTTGTAAGTTCCATATATTTCTTATATGTTTTTTCATCATTTATCGGATATAAAGATTTAAATTTTGTATCTCTGAGATATTTATATCTGTCCTGAATGTCATCTATGACCCTTACAATTGCACCACCCAACTCTCGCAATGTATTAAAGTATGAAGTAATTGTCCAATATGCGTCTATTACATCTTCACTATATGTTCCTTTTGATTCCAAATATCTGGTTGCAAACAATAGCGAGGTCATAACCCTTATCATCATGGTGGTAGGGCTTGTTCCGATTCCCATACAACCAAGATATTTTCTGGATGGTTTATCTTCAGGTTTTGAAATAACAGCGAAAAATGAATCTTCTATATCAATACCTTGTGCAGGGAATTGTTTATAGTCTGCAGCATAAAGTTTTTCTATTTGATCTTTTGCATTTTTAATTGTTGCAGTGGATGCAATAATTTTAGGATAATAACCTTCTTTTGAAGTTGTCAACTTTTTTATTGCACATTCGTATAACCCTGCTATTGTACCTAATGGCCCAGAAATTAGGTGTAGTTCATCTTGAATGATTAAATCAGGAGGATTGAAAGTTTTTCCGTTTGTACAATTACCAAATAATGCTCCTGCATCATCATTTAACGCAATTTGTGCAAATTTATCTATAGTAGCAACCACAAAAGTTGGAGGATATTGATATATTTCTTCATCAATTAAAATAATAGGCAAACCTGAATGAAAATTACAATCTTGATTTGGACATTTAATAATCATTTTATAGTTTTTAATTTCATAATTTTCTTCTTTTATATCTGCACCACACCAGGGACATTTTTTGATTTGAGCAGGATTCCCTATTTTTCTTATCGTTTCATCATATTTCCGGCTTGAATCGTCTGCGTTTAAATATTTTTCAGCATCCTTTATTTTGTTTGGCGTAAGCGCTTCTCCTGCCCAAAGACCAATTGTTATAGATTCACCGGGAATGTTTTCAGCTTTTCTTATTTGCTCACATGCACATATTAACGCAGAAGCTCTTTCAAATTGCTGGAAAGTAAGCAACCTTAATGTGTAACGCATAAATACAGCAACACCATTACCATCCGTACCATATTTTAAACGTCTTAAAAATATGGTAAATGCTGCAATTCCAAGATATGCCTCTGTCTTACCACCACCTGTCGGGAACCAAAGTAAGTCTACAAGTTTTCTTTCATCGCTATTTGGCAATGCAATTGATGGTATTTCTTGCAAAAAGAATGCTAACTGAAATGGATACCATTCTATCGGCTCTTCTTTCTTTTTTATTTCCAGTTGTTTTCTACGTTGCAAATACATTGCTTTATTGGCTAATTTGAATGCCCTCTCAATGGTTTTATCTTTATCTATCAATTCTCCTGCGACTTTTATTCTTTCGCAAGATTCTCGGCATTTTTTAAGATTATCTTTTGCAATTTTTTCAAGTTTTTTAGGATAATTAGCAATTTCGCTTTCTCTTTTTGATATCCACCCAGAATATTCATTACATAATTTATTTATTCCTGTGACTATATCTTCTTTTTTTGCTTCAGAAATAAACTTCATCGATAATATATCACTTTTAAAATCATCTGAAGGTTTCATTTGTCGGACTGTATATTCAGGCAAAAATTCTGATTTTATTGATTTTATATATTTTTTATTTTCATCAAAATCCCAACTTACCGCACAACCATGTCCTTGTGCATAACTTTGCATTTTATAATACAGTAAATCCATTTCTTCGGGTTCAGCTAAATATATATTCCTTTCTATCGGACTGAAGGTATTTTTATCAATTGCTTCTATTCTGATTTCAGGTTGAAATAACGTAAATATTGATTTTTCTTCTATATCTTCACATTTACTTTTCATATTTGACAGACTTACCGTTATTGTTGTATTAGTATCATCATAAGTTTTTCTACGATTTACTCTTAGCAATACATTTGAATCTTCTATTGGTGGTTCAATTTTAGGGTTTTTAACACTTAATATACGCTCATATTTATAAAATTCTCTCTTATATTGCTTCCTCTTTTTCTTTGGTGTTTTATCTTCTTCGGATTCTTCATCTGACATTTCTAAGGTTTGTTCAGTTTCCTCCTGTTCAAAAGGTAAATATTTAGCATAACTGACAATCACTTTTATTTTTTCAATATCATTATTTACTGAAAAGGATATCCCCATTGAAGATGGATTTGAGGTATTGCATAATGCAATTTCATCAAATGTTTCGGTGAAATCACTTTTTTCCATATCGTTTTCTTTATATTCCGACATTGATTGAACAATATCGGGATTATCATATTTAATTGCATCTTGCGGATATAATTTTCCTACCAGGTAGCAATTTACAGGCAGTTCACTGGTAATTTTTTCATCTTCCGTTACAGGACCTAATAAGTCTTGTTTTATTATATTTGTAATTTCATTTCTGGCATTATAATACTCATTAAATTTGTTCATTATCTTCCCTCTTTTAAAATTCACCAAATCCTGTAAATGATATTCCGGTTACTGGTGTGATTGTACCATTTTTATCTTTATTTCTTCTTAAATATGTAAACTTTTTATTAACATATAATTTACTAATAACCGGCAATGTCAGATTATTTTTTTTGTGATGTAATAAATCTTTAACACTATCTGTTAGTTCGCTTGTCATTTTTCCTATATCTATCCAATTTCTATTAATTTTACATTCAATATGATAAAAATTATCCTTTGAGCTTCTGGTTAATCGTATTTCCGTATTATTTTTAATTTTTTGACGAACAATCTCATAATCATCGCTAAATTCGTCATAGCTAATATATTTTTCTAATATACCAATGGCCACAGGATGCATTTCAGGTCCTTTATACCATATTTTTTTATTTTTTTTATACCCTACTTTTTCCAACGTTTCAGGTTCAAGTAATAATGATATATTTTTTTTAGGTCTTGTTAATGCTACATACATTTTTCTATGTTGATAAGGATCTCCTTCCGGTTTATAAATTCTTTCTGATGAACCAGTTATAAACTTATAAAAATTCATATCAACAGCAACCTGATCAAATTCTCTGCCTTTTGCTTTATGAATAGTTGATACTTCCAATAATGATGGTTTAGGTAAATACATTGCTGTTTTAGAATCAATCTCTTTAGATTTTATATACAGTTTTTCTAAAAAATCTTTAATATTTAATACATTAGATGATTTAGTCAGGCTATCCCAAAAGACTTCAATATAATCTTTTCCTATTTCTTTGTTGTTTGCATCAGATAGTTGTATCTTTTTATTTTGTACTATTTGTACAAAATCATCAAAATACATATTTTCTTTTTCATAGCCATAAAAGACACTCGCAATCCAAGGGGCATATGTAAAACTCCTCCTATCATTTTCTCCGGATGGATTTATTGTAAAATTAACTTTCTTTTTTCTTAATGCGGATGCGTAATTTAATGCTTGGCCATTGTTACTTGTTAAAATGGCGAATTTTTGATTATCCGTACAACTTTCTATTGCTATGCATATTTCATTTAATGGTCTTTTTGCTATATCATTGCTAATATCTCTCAAAACATATTTTAATTCGGATTTATTATCATTAAGAATTTCTTTTCTATAATCCGAGGTTAAGTTTGCTAATTTTTCAGTTTGTCTGTGATTTATATTTCTTAATTCAACTAAATCTTTGGCCTCAAACATCTCTTTAGCTGCACTATAAAAATCGGAAGAAGTCATTTTAATATTTGTTACAGTATCATCCTCAAAATCATATATTGCCTGACATGTATCACCAAATAGCGTGAATGAAATTTTTTGTTTTTTGCAAGCCTTCAATATTTCCAATACAAAATATGCTAAAGAATTTGTCAAATCTTGAATTTCATCAATAAGAAAATATTTATTACCTTCCAATATATCAGGATTATTTTTCAAAAATTCAGCTGCCTGTATTACAGATTCTGTATACGAGGAACTTCTATGATATTTTTTGTTATTATCTTCATTGCTATCATATTCACAATAATTTATTCGCCCTGCAAAAGAATTAAATGTACATATATCAACATTATTTAACGATCTTTTTCCTCCTGCCCTGACAAAATCTTTGAGTCTTGTTTTTATTTCATTCACAACTGCATTTGTAAAACTTAAAACAACAATTCCTTCCGGATCGGCATCTTGATTTGTTACTAAATCATTAATCTTTTGTATAAGTGTATATGTTTTACCAACTCCGGGACCAGCATTAACAAGAAAACCTTTATCAATACTTGCCTTAATAATTTCCTCTTGCTCAACAATCCTAAATTCACCGGCCTGCTGTTCAAAACTTATATCCAGAATTTCATCTTCAGGTTCGTTTTCATTTGCATAATTATATTCTTCAATTTCTTTCGCTGATTCTTCTTGAACATTAACCAGCTCAGGAGAGTCATCCCATATAACAGAATTTTTATCGGTATTTACTGTTTGTTCATATTCTTCATATGGTATTTCAATCGGATTATATGAATCATATTCATCAGCAAAAGAAGTCTTAACAGGATAATAAAAAATATCCTTTGCGACTCCAGTATATTCATAATCAATTGGAACTTTTTTTTCGGGAGCAAAGTTTTTATATTCCTCATCTTCTAATGGGATATTTTTTCGACAGTTATCTAATTCTTTACAATCAATATTTACACACTTGCATATATAATCATCGCCCTTCTTTCCCCAACACGGATCAGGATATTTTAAATTTGAACATATTGATCGTTCAGCAACTATTCTTTTTTGCATTTCTGAAAAGCAATGAGTATCCAACTGTTTTCTATATTTATAAAAATATAATAAATCAGGGTCATCAATTTTAGAAAAGAATTCCTTGTCGTTATGACGAAAATCTTCTTTCAAAACATATAAATTACTTTTGTATTTCAAATTTGATTTATGCATATTCCCCTGAATCCTCAATTTGATAATACACATTTAATTTATCATGTACCCATAATGATTCTGAAAGTTTTTTATTCGTTTCAATTTTAGCTTTAAATGTAAAATTAGGATCAACATAATATGATAATGTTATTTTTTCATCATCAAAGGCTCTTACAGGTACTGTTTTATATTCGTTAAAGGTCCTATCCGCTTCATATTCGGCATCGGCAAAAACAAATTTTGCATTTTTATCTTCATTGGGATTGCCCTCAGTAAGTGCCAATGTTATCGGAGGAGAACCTTTACATGGAATTGGTTGTCCTTCTTCAAGTAAGGGTAAAAAAGAACCGTCGCTCAATACAAGACCTATTGGTCTGCTCAATGCAAATTTACCCGGTTTTGTTGCAATGACTGCAGCACCTTTTGCAATATTCCACCCTGTTGATTCCGGAATAAGAAGTTTACTTCCATATTTTGTCAATAATTTGTCTTTTAATGGTCTTAAATTACTTGAACCACCTACGCAAAGGACACAATCCAAAGTTTCTGTATTCAAATTTGCTTTTGTTATGGTCTTTTCAAGACATTCAATAGCCTTATCTATTTCATTATCAATAAGATTTTTAAATTGATCATACGAAATATCATATCTTAATTGAGAACCTAAATAATTATTCAATTTTATACTAACTTCATTCTGATCACTAAAATTGCATTTTGCTCGTTCGCTTCTTGCTAACAATAAAAATTTCATTTCATCGGGAACTTCATCAAATAACGTATTTAAATTATTCTTTTCACAAAAAGATTTATGTGCTTGTTCGGCTAGCTTTTTATCAATATCATCTCCTGCAAGCTTTATTCCTCCTGTTGCAATCTCGCTTACACGACCGTTTCTCACATTTAAAACTGATATATCTAAAGTCCCACCGCCCCAATCAAATACTGCAATATTGTTCTTTGCTCTTAAATTGTTATAGTTGCAACAAAAGGCAGCAGTAGGTTCACTAACAAACATTGTTATTTCAAAGCCTGCATTTTGAGCTGCTTGACGTAAGCATTCTTTTTCTTTTGATGTAAAACCTACAGGAATGGCAACAACTGCTTTATTCATTTGATCGCCGCGTTCTACTACTTTATCACACAATGCTTTAAATAGCACAGCCGCAATATCTATGGGTGTATAAAGTTTATCGGCTATCTTCCATTCTTTATTACTGTTAATTATTGATTTTATGGATTCAAAATAATAATAATCATCCGAAAGGTATTCAGTCAGATTATCTTTAATGTCACTCCCTGTAATAATTTCTGTACCGTCTTTTTTTATTGCAACAAGTGAGGGCATAGGATAACCTGTTTCATCTCCGTACATTAAAGTTTTAATATGAGAACCCGTTCCCGTAACAGAAGCTAATGCACTATTTGTAGTTCCAAAATCTATACCAAACCAACTATATTCATTCCCCTTAAGGTTGTTATCAGTATTCTGATTTTCATTGTATAAATCATTATCTTCGGTCGATTCATCTTGAGAATCTTCGTAAGGTTCTTCGTTATCAGTTATTTCGTAGTTTTCCTCAATATTGTCTAAATCTGAGATTTTATTGTTAATCAAACTTTTCTGATCATCATTTTCTGCATTTTCAAGAGCCAATTCATAATATTCACGTGCAGAATCATAATCATTTGTTTTTATTTTTAAATCGGCTATTGCTTTATAATAATAGTAAACGTCATCAGGATTTAAATCTATACCTGAAAGAAAATTATCCTCTGCATCAGTATATTGTTCCGATAAATAGTATGACATTCCGCACCAATAGAAATAGTCGGGATTTGTATCATCAAATTCTAATGTTTTTTCAAACATTTCTATGGCTTTATCATAATTGTCGTTATGATAATATGCCAATCCGCACCAATAAAAATATTTTTCATCATTAGAATTTATCTTTATGGATTTTTCAAATTTTTCTACAGCATCTTCATATTCTTCTTTATTATAGTATGCTTTGCCACACCAATAAAAACATTCGTCATCGTTATCATATATTTCTATTGATTGTTCAAAATTCTCAATAGCATTGTCATAGTCTTCATTTTTATAATATGCTAACCCGCATTGATAATAAAAATCTTCATTTGTGTCATCTATTTCTATAGTTTTTTTAAATTTTTCTATTGCTTCTTCATAATCTTCATTTTCATAATATGCCAAACCACACCAATAGAAATAATCTTCATTTTGACGATCTAACCGTATAGCATGTTCAAATTCTATTGCCGCATCTTCAAATTCATTATTATAGTAATAATCTTTTCCTTGTTTAAAATGTTCTCCAGCAGTATCCATTTAATTCCCTTAATTATTTTTTTACTATTTCTTTTTCTTTTGATCCTTCCTTTTCTTTCACGCTAATACCGTTTTTTTCAAGTAGTTGAAAAATTGTATTTATTTGATCCCTTAAATTTTCGCCTAAATCAACGGTCATTGGCATATTTTTTGCGCTCTTAAAATCTATATATTCGCATTTTAACTTTGAAGCTATTGAATTTAACAACTCTTTTTGTGAATTCTGTGCATTTTTTTCAAATATGTTGAGGATATCCATATGCTTTTTTAAATCATTTTGCAAAGTATTGCATCTATGCATAAGTTCTTCATTGTATTTTTTAGATTCTTCCAACTCCTTAGACATACTATGCAGTTTGTCACTTATAATTTTATTTTCATCCTTACTCATTTCTATTATTGATTGGAGCTCTTTTACCTTATTTTCTAATTCAGTTATTTTATGATTGTCAACTTCATCTTTTTTTATTGTTTGATTTTCATTTTTCTTGTGCAAAACAGTTTTTTTATTTTTCTTTTTATTATTTGTTTCCGGTTGTTTTTTCTTTTCAGTTATCTTGGTATCCGGTTCTGCCTTTGCATTTAAACTTTTTAGAACATTCTCTATAACTTGTTTTTCACTTTTTGTAGGATTTTTTATTTCACTTACAGCTTTTGTAAATATTTTTTCAAATTGGAAAATTACCTCATAATCAATATCTAATTGTTTAAATTTCGGGATTTTAGCTTTAGGATTAAGTATTTGAATAAAGTATTTCTTTATTGTAATATTTATATCCCCAAATTCTTTACCCTCTTTATTTTTGATATTCTTTGGTATTACCACAATGATTGTTCTTATTATTTCTTTATTATCCGAATCAAATGCAGACATTAATTCAGCAAGTATTGATATTAAAAATTTAAAGGCTATACCCTTATTATTATTTTTAAAAGTTTTCGTTTTGAATAAAGCATTGATTGCATTCACTTTTTCTCTATTTTGTAGAGTGTTGATGTGTAGTACAATCGCTTTAGCTCCTTCAAATGAAAAACCTTTATCTAGCATGGTTACAGTATTTTCATTTATTCCTTGTTTTGAAAACTCTTTGGAGAGTAATTCCGTAAAGTTTTTCTTTTTTTCAATTGAAGCTTCGCCTTTTTTCTTTATATTCAAAAGTTCGTCTAATTTTTTATCCATGGAACACCTACAATTCTTATCTTATGATTATAATAGCATAAACAATTTAATAATTATTTTGTATAGCAGATTAGTTAATCCTTAATACATTGACAATCAATTTTCAGCTTCTTTTTCGTTATCGATAAGAATGCATTCAAGACATCCGCATCATTTCGCAACTGTTTAACAACTGGTGCAAGATTGTAGCATTCTTCAATCTCCGGCTGATTTGCGACAAAATAATCTATAACAACAGCAGTGTTATAAATATTTTCCGACCACTTGCTTAGCTGCTTGAACTCTTTTGGAGTGATATTCAACCCGACTTTTTCCATATTTAACATCCTTTAACGTGTCGTAATTAATCACTCTAAGACACAAGAAAATCAAGTTATTTTGTATTAAAATCTTCTTATGGACAGACATACTAAAGAACAACGGCATAAAAATATGCAAGCGGTAAAAGGCAAAAATACCAAACTTGAAAACAAGGTTATGACTTATTTATGGCAGCAAGGTTATAGATTCAGGAAAAATGTAAAAGATCTTGAGGGAAAGCCCGATGTGGCAATTAAGAAATACAAGTTGGTAATTTTTATTGATTCATGTTTTTGGCACAAATGTCCAATTCATTATAAATCACCTTCTACAAATTTTGAATTTTGGGAAAATAAAATATCAGGGAACCAAAAAAGAGATATTCAGGTAACAGAATATTACAAATCAAATAATTGGAACATCCTCAGAATTTGGGAACACGAATTAAAAAATGATTTTGAAAAGACAATGCATAAAGTCATAAATTTTATTGAAATGTCAAAAGGCACTTAGCTATACTTTTTATTATGTTCTATAAACATTTTTCCAAAAGTTTTGGCAAGTAATACCGGAACCGCATTACCGACTTGTCTTGCTAAAGCTCCAAGACTATTGCCTTCAAATACAAAATTATCAGGGAAAGTTTGCAGTTTAGCTGCTTCTCTTACACTTAAAGCTCTGTCTTGTTCAGGATGACCATATCTGCCGTTAGAAATATTTGTACACTTAGTGGTAAGGGTTACGGAAGGTTTGTCCCATTCAAGTCTGCCATATACATCTGAATGTCCCTTATGCTTCTTATGACATTCAAGCATTAATTCTTCAGGCCAATCTTTTCTTCCCTGCCCTTCTTTAATACATTTTATTCTTTCTAAATTTAATTCGGATAGGGCGGCAGCTCTGTGATTAGGGAAATTTGTATTTTTGCATTCTTCACCATGTTTTAATACTGGGTATTGCCCGTTTCCGATAGCATCTCTAACGGTTTTAAACGGTAGCAATCCCGGATTTGTACCGTATTTTTTCTCAGGATAAGTTAATTCACCGAGTTGGCTTGCAATTAATACCAATCTTTTTCTTCTTTGTGGTACACCATAATCTTCGGCGTGTACTACCTGAGGAACGGGAACATGATAGCCCATGCTTTCAAGTTTATTGATAAAGTTTGGTAAAGGACCGTCTTTATCAATTTTTTGCAATCCCGGTACATTTTCGCATAATATAAAATCCGGTTGACAGTCTTCTACAAACCTTAAAAACTCACTTAAAAGATTTATGCGTTCATCTTTTGAATCAAATCGTTTTTTATTCTGTGTTGAAAACGGCTGACATGGTGCACATCCACAAAATAAAATACGATTTCCGCTATTTCTGTATTTATCTACTATATTTTTAATTCTGGTTGTTTCTACAAATGTTATATCATCAGGTATTGTACCACATTCCGGTTTAATATTTCTTTCAAAGGTTTTTAATGCTTCTTTATTATTATCCAGACCCAAAACTATATCCATACCTGCTTCTCGAAGGCCTTCGCTTGTCCCTCCACAGCCCGAGAAGAAATCAAATACTTTAATTTTGCTCTTTTCTTTATGCATAGCTATACCTTCCTAAATCTACTTTATATCAAAAATGGCGAAATAGCCAGCCTCTTTATAATTTCCTATATTTGAAAAATATAGGCTTTATATATATAAACTTAATGTATATTTACAAAATATTGACAAAATGTTTTAAATATAAAATAATTAATATGAAATAAAAGGGGTATTGCATGGAAGAAACCAGACGACAACGCTTTAAAAGAATTGCAGGTGCAAGAACAAATAAAATTTTAGATATGTTAAAATTGCTGGGCAATTGCTCTAATACAGGAAATTATGAATATTCAGAAAATGATGTTAAAAAAATTTTTAATGCAATCGAAGCAGAAGTAAAAGCATCAAAGGCTAAATTTATAAAAAGCACAAAAAAGAATAAGTTTGAACTGTAAGGAGAATATATGGCGAATGCAAGATGGGATTTTCCCAAATTAGGCGGCGGGCAAAAGCAAGGTTATACAAACAGCGGTATAGAAACATTTAAAGGGACTGAATTACTTGATAATTTAGCAAGAGAAATATGTCAAAATTCATTAGATGCAAAAGATTCTGATTCCTGTGAACCCGTAACTGTTGAATTTAAATTAACCACGATCCAAAAAGAAGATCATCCGTTTTTACGTGAATATTCCGAATATTTAAAAGGCGGTAAACGTTTTTGGCAAGATAAAAATGATAAAAGGGTAATGCAATTTCTGGATAGGGCAGAAAAAGTAATTGCGGAAAATCAAATAAAGGTGCTATCTGCAAGTGATTATAACACTACGGGATTAATTGGCTCTGATTGTGGGATGATGGAATCATCTATATGGAGTGCTCTTGTAAATTCTGATGGTATATCGGATAAATCTGACGGTTCAGGCGGATCATACGGTATAGGTAAAAATGCACCCTTTGCTTGTTCGGATCTTAGTCTGGTTTTTTATAATACTTATGCAAAGGATGGGAAAAAAGCTCTTGAGGGAGTTGCAAGAGCAGCAACTTTAATGGATGATAATGACGAGCTTACTCAAGCTATCGGGCATTATCGTTCTGATATAGGCTATAAACCTATAACAGAAGATATTGCTTGTCCTATACGTGATAAATTTGCAAGAGACAGGTATGGTACAGACATAATTATTGTCGGGTGCAATTCTTTCATTGAAAAAAATCGTGATTGGCAAGATAAACTGGTTCAAGCGGTATTACATCATTTTCTTTTGGCAATAAAGGAAAAGAAGCTGATTGTAAAAGTAGAAACTGACGTTATTAACAATGAAACTCTCCCTGTACTGATTGAAAAGTATAAAAATGTCAATACAAATTCTTTTTTAACATCTAATTTTTATGAAACACTAACTTCTCCTGAAGGTGGGGTTATTTATAAAACAATTATTGATGAAAACGATTTGGAAATTTATCTTAAATCTAAGCCTGATTATAAAAGAAAAATAGCAAAATTTAGATCTTCGGGGATGCTTGTTTGGGAGCATGGGAAACGCACATATCAAAATTTTACGGCTGTCGTAATTGTTAGGGGTAAAAATTTAAATGAAATATTAAGAAAAACAGAACCTCCAAAGCACAATATATGGGACGCAAAAAGAATAGAAGATAAAGAAGAAGCAAGGCAAGCACAAAAGTACATTGAACAAATCGATAATGAAATTTTATCTTCAATATCGAATATATACAGCGAAGAAATTTCTGACAGTGTTGATTCAGGAGTGGGTGAATTTTTACCTGATGATTTGAGCAACTTATCGGAAAAGAAACCGGGAACTGATAAATTAAAACCAGTTATAAAAATCGTAGAAAAACCCAAATTACAAAAAATATTTATGAATGAAAACATAGACGTAGCAGGAACTGATGAAGGCAAAGAGATCCATGACGAAAGTTTAATAAATAATTCTTCAGATTCAGCTTATAGATTCCCGGAATATAAACCCAAAAATAAAGTAGAGAGATATAACGATCCAGATGAAAATAAAAGTGAAGGTATTTCCCCGCAAGAAGGTACTAAAAAACTGACCACCTATCCAAACATAAAATACCAACGTATAACTGCAGTAAGTCAAAATGCAGGTCTATATAAGATAATTTTATGTCCGACAGAAGATTGCAACTCTCTATATATTGAATTTTCTGCCATTGGAGAAGGTGATTCAAACGATAAGATTGTTGTTGAAAAATATACTATAGATAAGCAAACAACGCCTTGTAATAATACTAAAATCGGACCTGTTGTAATCGAAAAAGATGAAGCTAAAGAAATATTTGTAACGTTTGAAAATAAAGAAAAAATGTTGATAAATATGAATATCACAGAGGAGGTTGAATAATGAAAAATTTAAATAACTTTCCAAATCCTGTGCTTATAAACAATAACATGGACTACGATAACTCGTCGTTTGATATTATATTTGAAAATTTTTCTTATGAAAATGATTTATTAAAGTTAAATCTTAAATATGAACTTGAATGCGATAGCCTTACAGAATTTATAAAAGAAGGAAAAGCAAAAGTAATTATTAAGATTCAAAGTGTTGGTACACCTTATCGTGAAATATTTGAATTTGGCGGCAAACAAGAGATGCATATAAATATAAAGAAAAATGATTTGGCAAAAAAGATATCAATAGAAGGGTATGTCATCGCATCAGATAATATTAAGAATTTTCACCCTTCTGAATTAAATGAGTTATTCTTTAGATCCCAAATCTTTGATATAAGAAAAGGTGATATATTAGCATTGCATCCTGGGTATTCGTTGCCATTAGACTCAAGTGAACTGGAGGGACCGGTTGCATCTATTTTTCAGATTATAAAAAATGAAGAATTAAAAGAATCTATAGATGTAATATTGGATACTGATACAGAAAAAATAAACATACATTTAAATAAAATGGCGTATGAATCTTATATAAAAATAAGGTCACAAAAAGTCTTAGATAAATATTTGGCTGCGGCAATAGTTTTACCTGCATTAACAGAAGCTCTTTATTATATTGCATCAGATGAACAAAACCCTGATAAACCATCAGGTTATGAAGATAAACGCTGGTACCGTCAAATTAAAAATAAAATAGAGGAAAAGAAATTATCTTTTGAAGAAAAATCAATGACATCGGTTGCAAGTTCTCTACTGGGGGAAATAGTTTCAACGGCATTAATTGATTTTGAGGAAACGCTAAGCGGTCTTGCTGACGGTTCAAATGAAATAGGGAGTGTTGATTAATGGCTAATTTAAGATATTTTGATGAAACAGTATATGGCAACTTATTTGCAGATATAAAAAACAATATTGATTTTTATACAAATTCTGACGGCGAATTAAAAAATATATTGCCGGATATACAATACTATGGAGAATCGGCTATAAGTGCAAATTTGTCTGATTTAGAGTTTAAAAATAATATGACCACAGAAGAAAAAAATGCATCAGATGTTGTAAATACATGGATTATATATGACTCTTTAAAAATGTTGTCGCCGATAGTAGCAACTAACGGCTACCTATGGTCGTATCTATGCCATACAAAATACAGAGAATATATTATGGCACGTTGGATAAAAAATCCTGAAGACGAAGACAAGCAAGAAGACACTATTAAAACTATCAAAAAACGTTTTTTCTGTTCTTCAAACAAAAAAGACATAATGAGAATGAATGCAATTTCAAGATTATGGTGGGCAGGTTATCTTACATACGATGAAAATCACGGCGATCCTTACCACTTAACAAAAATATTATTTACAGGACAACAAATATGTGCAGATATTCTTGATACACCATTCTGCGGTAATAAAACGGTAATAACCGGGATACTGCTTGCAATAGAGAAATATAAAGAGGAAGTTGATGAAAATATAAGTTCTGAATTGGTCAGAAAATGTATAAAATATTTTCGTCGATATGCAGCTGTAACAAGTGTTGATTTTCTTTCTGAAATGGAAATACATAATATTATTTTTAAATATTTATCTGAAAATTAAATACAGCAATAATTTACATCCAAAATATGAATAATGTACCTTTCAAAATCTTTATTATATCGTTCGCCGGTAATTAGTTTTGAGATATAGCTTTCAGTCAAATTTAACCTTTTTGCTAGCATTTTTTGTGGCATATTTTTCTGTAACATTTTAAAACGTATCATTCTTTCTCTGCGATACAGAAAATGACTACCGCCATTTTTCATATTATTTGGGCTCTTTGACATTTTTTGTTCAAGTAATTCAATCTGTTTTCTTAATTCTTTACGCATAAAAACTCCTTAAAATTAGTTGGGGTATGTGTTGGGGTACACACATTTTAACTCGTTTTGCAGAAACATCAAGTCCAGATTTACTTCCAACTATTCTTGCTTCGTTCGCGTTAAACGGGTGCACCTTACGGTTTTCACCCTCTGCTCACACGCGCTGTGTCGAAATGATACAAAGTTAGTCGGAAACAGTTCCATTCTTCCGAGTTCAGAGTCATTAATGGTGGTATGGATAATGAAAAATACATTACAATCAAAGAATTAGCAGAACTAAAAGGTGTGAGTACCCGTGCTATTCGGTTATCAAAGGAAAAATACATTACCAGAGAAATTACAGTTAAAGGCGGAAAAAGTTTTGAGATTCTGCTATCAAGCATTGAATCGGAGCTTCAGGAAAAGTATTACTCAAAAATTGTCCCGACTTATGAAGTTAAACAACTTCCGGCACCTATAGATTTTCACAAACCCAATAAAGCAAAAGTTATTGCACTTGCAAGATTGGATTTAATACATATATGGAAAAACGAACGCAAATATCAGCAGAATAAAACGCGGTTTGATACAGATTTTTTAGGTGCATACAACGCACAAGTTTTGTATCCGGAGATTTATGCAAAACTCGGAAGTGTTTCAATAGGCACACTTCAGCGATGGAAACGAATTTTAGGAAATAGTAATAATTATGAACTTTTAATTCCAAACTATCATTATGAAGATTATTCAAGAACCTGTTTAACGGATTATGAAAAAAAGATATTTATGAAGCTGCTTCTGCACCCAAATAAATTCAGTATCGGAAAAGCAATATCTTTAACTCAGTACGTTCTAAAAACTCAGAGTGCGGAATATATCCCTTCTCCTTCAACATTCAGAAAATTTGCTAATTGGTATAAATCAAATTATTTTGATAAATGGACTCTTTTAAGGGATGGTGAAAAAGCGTTAAAAGAAGATGTTATTCCGCATATTAAAAGAGATATTTCAAAAATTGAAGTCGGAGAAGTTCTGGTAGCAGATGGTAAAAGATTAAATTTCCAAGTAATAAATCCCTTTACCGGGAAACCCTGCAGAGCAACTTTAATCGGATTTTTGGATTGGAAATCTACAACACTGGTTGGGTATGAAATCATGATAGAAGAAAATACGCAAAATATTGCATCTGCTTTAAGAAATGCAATATTGAATTTGGGTAAAATTCCAAAATTTGTTTATTTAGATAACGGTAGAGCCTTCAGGGGTAAATATTTTAGGGGTAAATATAAGGATGGATTTGAGCAATACGGATTTAAAGGTATCTATGAGAAACTCGGCATAACAACAGTTTTTGCAAATCCATATAATGCAAGAGCAAAAGTTATTGAGAGATTCTTTTTAGAAATGCAGGAGAGTTTTGAAAAATTGCTGCCGAGTTATATTGGAACAAACATAGGAAATAAACCCGCAAGACTACGGAGAAATGAAAAATTTCATTCTGAAATTCATCAAGAATACATACCGACTATTCAGCAAACAATTCAAATGATAAACAGTTGGCTTGAGTATAAAAATTCTCTGCCATGTCCGAATGATAAAACAAAAACTATTCAGGAAATGCTGAATAGCATTGAAAAACAAGAAATAAACCCACGAGAACTGGATGATTTAATGTTAGCGCAGGAGATTAAAACAATTACAAGTCAGGGAATAAGGTTTTTGAAATCAGATTACTATAATGACGCACTTTATGGTTTGAAGCAGAAAGTTATAATAAAATACAGCCTGTTTGATTTGGGCTATATCAATGTTTATACAATATCAGGTAAGTTTTTATGCCGAGCAGAAAGAATTACACTAACTCATCCGCTTGCTAATTATACAGGCGAAGTTAAGGATATAGAAGATTACAAACAAAAAATCCAAAAACAGAAACAACTGAAAAACAAAACAATAAAAGCTTGTAAAGAGTTTCTGAATATTGAAGATTTGGAAATTCTGGAATGCACCTTGGAAGAAAAGGAGGAAGAAATTTTGCCCCAACCGATTGTTCCAAAAATTGAAATAAAAAAAGAAAAGCAGGAAAAATATAACCCTGCTGTAAAACCGCTATTCAAAACTAGCAGAGAAAAATATGAATATCTGATGAAATATGGGTGCACTTGTAATGAGGATAGAGCTTGGCTTGCAAGCT
>CALUYW010000015.1 GCA_944325105.1 Candidatus Gastranaerophilales bacterium
AAAAACACCTAAATATAAATTATTGCCAGTAAAAATTAAAAAATCAAGTTTTGTTACAAAAAACCATTTCCACATTGCAACTTTTTCCTTGCCAATGGTTATTTTTATGCGAAAATAACCTTATAGTAGTAATTTAATTTAGAAAAGGAAAAAAGTATGCCTAGAAAGACACCTTTGGATAAAATCAGAAACATTGGTATCGCAGCGCACATTGACGCAGGTAAAACAACTACTACCGAACGTATCCTGTTCTATACGGGTAAAACTCACAAAATCGGTGAAGTTCACGATGGTGCTGCAGTTACTGACTTTATGGAACAAGAAAGAGAACGCGGTATTACAATTCAATCTGCTGCGGTTACTTCATACTGGAAAGGTCACCAAGTAAACATAATAGACACCCCCGGACACGTTGACTTTACAATCGAAGTTGAACGCTCACTCAGAGTATTAGACGGCGTTGTTGCAGTATTCTGCGCAGTAGGTGGTGTTCAATCTCAATCTGAAACAGTTTGGCGTCAAGCTAACCGTTACGAAGTTCCCCGTATGGTTTTCGTTAACAAAATGGACAGAACAGGTGCTAACTTCTACCGTGTAGTTGACCAAATCAAAAACAGACTTGGC
Source organism: Candidatus Gastranaerophilales bacterium (assembly GCA_944325105.1). GTDB lineage: Bacteria > Cyanobacteriota > Vampirovibrionia > Gastranaerophilales > Gastranaerophilaceae > Galligastranaerophilus. The sequence goes on from CALUYW010000015.1 coordinate 625, forward strand.
GGAAACGCTCACCCGATAAGACTTCCGATTGGTGCAGAAGACCAATTCAAAGGTCTTGTTGACTTACTTGAAATGAAAGCATACATCTACACAAACGACTTAGGTACAGATATTAAAGAAGAAGACGTACCCGCTGACATGGTAGAAGATGCTAAAAAATATAGAGAAGCTCTTGTTGAAGCAATCGCTGAAGTTGATGACGATTTAATGGAAAAATACCTTGAAGGTCAGGAACTTTCAATTGAAGAATTGAAAAAAGGCCTAAGAAAAGGTGTTTGCGAAAACAAAATCGTTCCCGTTACTTGCGGTACAGCATTTAAAAACAAAGGTGTACAACTTCTGCTTGACTCAATTGTCGAATTAATGCCTTCTCCTGTTGATGTTAAAGCTATCGAAGGCGAACTTGAAGACGGTACAAAAGTTGAACGTCACTCTTCAGATGATGAACCCTTCTCAGCTCTTGCATTCAAAGTTATGACAGACCCATACGTTGGTCGTTTAACATTTATGAGAGTTTACTCAGGTAAATTAACATCGGGTTCATATGTTCTTAACGCTACAAACGGCAAAAAAGAACGTATCTCAAGACTTGTACAAATGCAAGCTGACCAAAGAAACGAAATCACAGAAGTTTACGCAGGCGATATCTGCGCTGCAGTTGGTCTTAAAGATACAACAACAGGTGATACACTTTGCGATGAAAAAGCTCCTATAATCTTAGAAAGAATGTCATTCCCGACACCCGTTATCTCGGTTGCTATCGAACCTAAAACAAAAGCTGACCAAGATAAAATGGGTATTGCATTACAAAAACTTGCCGAAGAAGACCCGTCTTTCCAAGTTAAAACAGATAATGAAACAGGACAAACAATCATCTCAGGTATGGGCGAACTTCACCTTGACATCATTGTTGACCGTTTAATGAGAGAATTTAAAGTTGACGCTAATGTCGGCAAACCTCAGGTTGCATACCGTGAAACAATTAGAGGTACAGCTGACCAAGACTCTAAATTCATCCGTCAATCAGGCGGTCGCGGTCAATACGGACACGTTAAAGTTAAAATTGAACCCGCCGAAGAAAATGCCGGATTTGTATTTGAAAACAAAATCGTCGGTGGTGCTATTCCCAAAGAATACATTGAACCGGCCAGAAAAGGCATGGAAGAAGCTCTTGAAGGCGGTATCATAGCAGGTTTCCCTGTAATCGACGTTAAAGTTACTCTGTACGACGGTACATACCACGATGTCGACTCTTCAGAAATGGCGTTCAAAATCGCAGGTTCTATGGCTATGAAAGACGGTATCAAAAAAGCTCGTCCTTGCATCCTTGAACCTATGATGAAAGTTGAAATCGAAGTTCCTGAAGAAAATACAGGTGATATCATCGGTGATATTTCTTCTCGCAGAGGCCGTGTAGAAGGTATGGAAATGATTGAAGGAACAGGTATCCAAAAAGTTCGTGCAATTGTTCCTCTGGCTGAAATGTTCGGATACGCTACAGATATCCGTTCAAAAACTCAAGGCCGCGGTACTTTCTCAATGGAATTCTGCAAATACGAACAAGTTCCTGCTAACGTAGAAGCTGAAATCATCTCCAAATCAGGTGTTTCTAACTCATAAGCTGAAACTTGGTAAAACAAAAATAAAAGCGAGGCACCTGCCTCGCTTTTTAATATTAAAAAATAAAATTAAAACTTATAATCTCTGCCACCTTGTTCGATTTTCTTAAGGTTTTCAATTACTATATTTTTTATTTTTTCATCTTTTATTGTCTGAAGCTCTTTTTTAATAATCTTTTCGCCCACTGCTTTTGTTTCATCTGAAGCATAGTCTTCAAGATATTCTTTTAGTGTCATAATGGCATTTGGTTCGCAGAAGTTATGTATTTGCTGACTTTTGCAAATCTCCATAAACCTATCGCCCGTTCTTCCTTGCCTATAGCAAGAAGTGCAAAAACTTGGCAGATAGCCTAATTCCATAAGCCACTTAATAACTTCATCCAAAGGACGCCTGTCTGAAACATCAAACTGGGCAGAATCATCGCTATCGGGCATAGGCTTAAAATAGCCGCCGACACTTGTTTTTGAACCGCCTGAAATTTGAGAAACGCCAAGGCTTAAAAGTCTTTCTCTGCATTCTTTTGACTCTCTTGTTGATATAATCATACCGACATATGGTGTTGCTATTCTAATACAAGCAACAATTTTTGCAAAAGTATCATCATCTATACCATTATCAAAAGTATCAGGGTCAATATCATCAGCGTGTTTAATCCTTGGAACGCTTATAGCATGAGGCCCTACACCAAAAGCAGCTTCTAAGTGCTCAGCATGCATTAAAAGCGCTGCAAACTCATAGCGATAAAGCTCAAGACCAAATAAAACCCCAAGACTGACATCGTCAATTCCTGCTTCCATGGCTCTGTCCATAGCCTCGGTATGATATGCATAATTGTGCTTTGGCCCTGTCGGGTGCAGTTTTTCATAAGATTCTTTATTGTATGTTTCTTGGAATAAAATATATGTGCCAATGCCTGCGTCGTGGAGCTTTTTATAGTTTTCAACCGTTGTTGCCGCTATATTTACATTCACACGACGAATTGAACCGTTTTTGTGCTTAACGTCATAAATTGTTTTAATAGAATCTAAAATATACTCAATAGGATTGTTAACAGGGTCTTCGCCAGATTCAATGGCAAGACGCTTATGTCCCATATCCTGAAGTGCCGTGACTTCCTGTCTTATTTCTTCTTGAGTAAGTTTTTTTCTTGGTATGTGTTTATTTTTCAGGTGATACGGGCAATAAACACAACCGTTTACACAGTAATTGGACAAGTACAGGGGCGCAAAAAGTACAATTCTGTTGCCATAATAATCCTGTTTAATTTCACGAGCAAGAGCATAAATTTCCTCCACTTTCTCGGGTATGTCACAGTCAAGCAAAACCGCAGCTTCTCTGTGAGTTAAACCCTTTTTAAGACGAGCTTTTTCAAGTATTTTATTAACTACTTCAAGATTGTCTTTGTTATTTTTAGCATATTCAAGAGTATCTAACACCTCCTGATGACAAATAAATTCTTCAGCCTTGTGTGATTTTGGATTATACATATTACTACCTCTCTTACAAGCAACATTATATCACTTAATAAAAAAGGCAATAAAATTTTATCTTATTCTCCAACTGTAATTAACATAAGCAGGATAAGCATAGCTTGCACAACATGGTCTATAATAATAACCTTTGTACCAATGTCCCTTTTTATGAGGGCCTCTGTGCGGTGGCGGTGGCGGCGCGGGATGATTGCAAGGTCTTGAGAGCACTCCTGTTGCAATAGCACCGATTGCGACACCCGCTACAACTCCTCCTACAACAGAGCCTACATTAGAGCATTTTGCAAATGAGGGAGACGAAGTTACAAAAAGAAAACCGAAAATGATAAATATCGCAGCTATTTTTTTCATATTTAAATCCCTTACTCCTACAAATATATAACGAGCATGGAATAAAAAATGTTCAAAAAAAGGTGCACCTTTTTTAAAAGTGCACCTTATAAGCTTTATTATCTATGGACTAGTTGCATCCGCAAGAGCAGCAGCATTGAGTTTTGCTTTGTCCCTTAAATGCTTTAAGACCCATATATCTTGCGCTTGAACCAAGTTCTTGTTCGATTCTGATTAATTGGTTGTATTTTGCAATACGGTCAGAACGGCTTGCAGAACCTGTTTTGATTTGTCCGCAATTTAGAGCTACGGCAAGGTCAGCGATGAATGTGTCTTCTGTTTCACCTGAACGGTGAGAAGCAATAGCACTGTAGCCTGCTTCATGAGCCATGTTAATTGCGTTTAGTGTTTCAGTTAAAGTACCGATTTGGTTAACTTTGATAAGAATTGAATTTGCAACTTCACGCTTAATACCTTGTTCAAGTAATTTTACGTTAGTAACAAATAAATCGTCGCCTACTAATTGGCATTTGTTGCCAATTCTGTCTGTAAGCATTTTCCAGCCTTCCCAATCTTCTTCGGCCATGCCGTCTTCAATTGAGATGATAGGATATTTGTTTACCCAACCTTCAAGGAAGTCAACCATTTCTTCGCGGCTTAGAGTTTTACCTTCGCCGGCTAAAACGTATTTACCGTCTTCATAAAATTCAGATGAAGCAACGTCTAAGCAGATTTTAACTTGGTCAGTTGTGTAGCCTGCTTTTTTAATAGCTTCAAGAATAACTTCAATACCTTCTTCGTTTGATTGTAAGTTAGGAGCAAAGCCGCCTTCATCACCAACTGATGTTACAAGGCCTTTGTCATGAAGAACTTTTTTAAGGTTGTGGAATACTTCAGCACCCATTCTGATAGCTTCTTGGAAGTTAACAGCGCCCACAGGAGCAATCATGAACTCTTGGAAGTCGATGTTATTATCAGCGTGAGCACCACCGTTGATGATGTTCATCATAGGTGTAGGAAGTACAGTTGCGTTGATACCGCCTAAGTATCTGTATAGAGGCATTTCATAAGCTAATGAAGCAGCTTTTGCCACTGCAAGAGAAACGCCTAAAATAGCGTTCGCACCTAAATTTGATTTATTTTCCGTTCCGTCTAATTCAAGCATCAGGGCGTCAATTTCTTGTTGGTTAGAAGCGTCTTCACCGATTAATTCGGGAGCGATTTTAGAGTTTACGTTATCAACCGCTTGCATAACGCCTTTACCTAAGTACATTGACTTGTCGCCGTCTCTTAATTCAAGAGCTTCGTTAATACCTGTTGAAGCACCTGAAGGAACCGCAGCGCGACCTACAACACCGCATGATAAAGTTACATCAACTTCAACAGTCGGGTTACCTCTTGAATCGAGGATTTGTCTTGCTTTTACATCTTCAATAAATGTTGACATATTGTAATACCTTTCGTTTTTAAGTATCCTCAGCCTAAATTATCGCACATCAAAGCAGGCATGCAAACACTTTTTAAATTATCTTTATACAGATATAAAGATTGTATAAACAAAACAGGGTTTTACATTTTTTTGGATTATACTTTAAAAGAAGTTAATCAGGAGAAATGAAATGCAAGCAGTTTTAAACCCTACAAGAACTATTGTTGAAGATAAAGAAACAAAATTGGATACATTACTTAAAATGCTTATCGATGCAGACCAAAAAACAAAAAGTGATGTTGAAAATCGTATAGTTGGCATGGGTGATAGCATTGCAAATCTTCTTGTAGACAGACTTCAAAATGCAAAAGGCACTCAAAGAGGTGTTATTGCAATGAGCCTTATAAGACTTGGCGAATGCTCAATTGCTCCATTAAGAAAACTTGCTATGGAATCTCGCGAATTTCAATGGATTGCAAATTATTTAATCTCTGAAATTTAGATAGTCTTTAGCCTAGATAAGATAATTTAAATAGTCCTTTCAGATAACCTTTTATGGTAATGAAGATATAGTTTAGAAAATGCATAATTCAAGAAAAATGAGTTATGCATTTTTTTCTGTTCAAAATAAACATGTCTTTCGATAAAGGAGGAGAAATGACTATTAAAAAATTTGTACTCTGCGCAACAGCTGCCTCTGTGTTTGCTCTTACCGTACCGGTAAGCTTTGCCGCATGCCCTCTTAATAACGACTGCGGCTGCCCCGACTCTACGGTTCAAAAAGTAACCCCTGAAACTGCTGTTTGCAAAAAATGTAATCAAACACCTTGCAAATGCAAAAAAGAAAAGAAGAAAAAGCACAAATGCGACCCTTGTGAAACAGGCGCAGCAGCACCGGCACCGGATTGCGGATGTGATGTACCAAAAAATGACTGCGGATGCGACACAGGAGCAGCAGCTCCCGCGTATGAACAAGCACCGCTATCTAAAGCCCAAACATACGCTTATCCTAACTCAATCTATTCTAACGCCAATGAAGCAATTGTCGGAGAAAGTGCAAATACTGCAATTATTAACGACAACATGCTTGAAGCATACAACGGCGTAATGGTTGATGATTCATGCACTACAGGCGCTGCGGCACCCATTATTCAAGATTTGCCAAAAACAGACTGCAATCCTGCTCCAAACGTGTCTTCTCCGACAAGTATGGATGCAAAAAAGGTAATTAAAGAAGAAATACCTAATATTACAGGTATGGCAGCCGACATTGGCGAACAAATGTATCCCGATGTTCCCGATAACTACTGGGCAAGCGCTGATATTAACCGCTTGACCGAACAGTGTATAGTTGTAGGTTATCCCGATAAATTCTTTAAACCTAACAAAAACGTATCAAGAGCCGAGATGGCTACAATGGTTGTAAAAGGCTACAATCTTGAAGACCAATGCTTAACGGAAGCAGGTAACTTCCCTGACGTACCTAAATCACACTGGGCTTACGAAGCCATCAACAAAGGTGTTGGCGCTGATATGATAGAAGGTTATACTAACGGCTTATTTAAACCTAACGGCAACATCACAAGAACAGAAGCTCTTGCAATACTTTCAAAAGGCATTAACTGCCCTATGGATGAGTGTAAAGCCGATGAAATATTGTCAAAATACACAGACGGTTGTGAAGTTCCTGCTTGGGCAAAACAATGTGTAGCAAAAGCAATTGACAACGGCGCACTTAAAGATGAAGCAAGCTCAAAAATTCGTCCTAACCAAAAAGCAACAAGAGCTGAAATCAGCTCAATGCTTCAAGGTGTACGTGTAGCAGGCGGATACGATAATGAAGTTAAATCAGCTTGCGCACCTTGCGAAAAAACAGAAAAAATGTTCGTTGAAAAAGAACAATGCGTAAAAATCCCTACTCTTGAGCTTTCAATGAACGATATTATCAACGCTAAAAACGCAAACGTAGGCGAACAATTTGCTGCAAAAACATTAAATGAAATTACAATTAACGGTACTACATTCCCTTGCGGTTCAACTGTAAGAGGTAAAGTAACCGAAGTTGTACGTCCTTCAAAATGCAACTCCGGCGCACTTAAACTTTCATTTAATGAAATTTCTTACGGAAAATGCAAAGAAATGCTGCCAAGACAGGTTCACACCGCTATGGTACAAAAACAAAAAGATGTTAACTTCCTTGTACGCGCTATTGAATTCCCATTCACTTGGGTAGGTTCAGTTATAGGTACAGCAGGAAGAACAGTGGGCGGTGCGGCTATCGGTCTTGCTAACGCAACTGAAGCTCTGTTTGACCAAGCAGGCACAGGTACGGGCGAATTGTTATCAGGTAAATTCAGAGCAGCAGGCAGAAGCTACCAAGACGGCTTAAAAACTGCTTTCAAAGCTCCTGTTGACCTGACAAGAACAGCTCTTTCAGGTACCTTGGGCACTCTTCAAACTTCGGCTGATGAACTTACATACCTTGTAGACCCTAACGGTATGGCAATTTCCAAAGTTAACCCTAAAGAAAAAGTTACTATCGCTTTTGGAGAGTAAACAAAAAACAGGGTGGAATCTTGAGCTTTTGATAAAAATTGCGCTCCTAGCGCTGCTAAAACCTCACATTTGAGGTAAGGGGGAACCAAATAAGGTGTCCCCCTTTTTTATGCTATATTATTAAGGTAATCAACTTGGAGAGTAGAAAATGGATAACAAATTGACTCAAATCGCTTTGGATAATTTTTTAAATAAAGGATACTCATGCTCAGAAAGTGTTGTCATGGCAGCAGTTGAACTAAATATAGTTCCAAGAGAAATCTTAAACATAGCAACATCATTCTGTGGCGGCATGGGTTCAGGATGTCTGTGCGGGGCTATTGCAGGCTCGCAAATTATTATCGGTTACCTTTTCGGTAAAGAAAAAACCAACACTGCACGCACTATAGCAAGAGAATTTGTGGAAGAATTCAAAAAAACTCATAAAGCAACTTGCTGCAGAGTATTGTCAGCAGGCTTTGACTTTCAATCAAAAGAGAGAAAGCTGCACTGCTCAAATATGGTTCAAAATTGCGCTACAATCCTAAGCAATATCATAGAGCGCGAAACATCTAAAGTCTAACCTATGCTTCTTAAGTTTAATTTATGCTGAATCGGCTCACATTCAAGAAGGTCTGCAATAGTACACTCAAGAGCCTCGCATAGTCTGTCCATATTCTCGTAAGACGGCTGTGTTCTACCGTTTGCCCAAGAATAGACTGTCTGCTGAGGAAGATTGAGTTCTTTAGCCAGTTTATAAAGACTGTAGCCCTTTTTTTCTTTTGCCGTTTCTCTGATTTTAATTTTCATTTTAATGTCCCGAAGATATTAATACTATACAAAAACATGATATATTATATCGTTGAGGATAAATTTAATATAGCATTTTTGATTTTTTTACTCTTTTTGTATGAAAATTCATAAAAACCATTTAAAAACGTAAAAAAATTAACGTAAACATATATAAAACACTTGTCTTTTAGTGATAAAACATTATAAAATATAGAAAAAGAGGTTTGTTTACTTTATGAAAAAAATTATTTGTTTAATACTGTTCTTTATACTGGTCGGAGGCTTTACAGTCTGCATGGCGGCTACAAAATCCGTAAGTTCTCAGGTTTACTCCGGCATTTCAAACTATAAAAAAGCCAACTACACAGGTTGTATTCAGGATATGGAAGCAGCGCTGAAAAAAAACCCAAACGAAGTACTTGCAAAATACTATCTTGCACTTGTTTATACAAAAATAGGACTTCAGGAAGAAGCCAGAAAATACTATCAACAAGTAGTTAACCAAAATAGCGAAAAAGTGCTTACAATGTACTCGCAAAAAGCGCTTGTGTGTCTTGAAAATCCGGATGATAAAATTTGCGGCGTAAAAACGGAAAGCAATGATAAAGAAATGGATGAATTCATTGAATCCGGCGAGTTTCTTCATCCTGACTTAAAGAAAAATATGCAAAAAAGAGAGCTCAAGGATATAAAAGATTCATTTAATGCGGATAAATTTCCTGATATGAGTGACTACAGATTTATAAATAGCGCCAAAGACGAGCTTGAACCGACTGACGCTCAAATTGCTGCAGCAGTCAAAATTCTGGCCAAAGTTGGCTATAATCCCGCAGCACAAGTATACAACAACTCATACATAAATCCTCAAACAGCTCAAATGAGTATGCTTGGAATGAATCAAAACACAAACAACAATTTCTTAAATATGCTGCCATACCTTATGGCGCAAAAAAATGGCACACCCAGCTCAAACATAAGCCCTGAAATAATTCAAACAATGCTTATGAATCAAGCAATGCCGGGATTTTAAATATGGAAAAAAATTTAGAAAAAATCAAAACAAGCCGTTTTGGAGAGGTGGAAGTAGACAACAGTTTGTTGTTTAATTTTGTTTCTCCGATTATTGGTTACAGTGACCACAAACGATTCACACTTATTGACTACAGGCCTGATTCACCTTTTAAATGGCTTCAATCAATGGAAGATATGGATTTAGCTTTCCCTGTAACGCTCTGCAGTTATTTTAATATTGATTATCAGTTTGAGTTAAGTGACGAGGACGCGCAAACACTTGGAGTAAAAAGTGCTGATGAAATTCTTGCAATAAATATTGTTACAATACCCCAAATAAACCCTCAAGCGGCGACAATAAACCTTCTGGCGCCTATTGTAATCAACACTACAAACAACAATGCAATGCAGGTAATACTAAGGGATTCAAAACTGCCCGTAAGACACCCTCTTTTTGAAAAACAAGAAAAAAAGTCTGATGAGGGTGCAAAGTAATGCTTATTTTAACAAGAAAACTAAACCAAAAACTAATCATAAATGATGACATTGAAGTAGTTATACTTGAAACATACAAAAATGCAGTAAAAATTGGTATAAAAGCGCCAAATCATGTTCAGGTATTCAGAGAAGAGATATACAGAGAAATTAAAAAAGCAAACGAACAATCTAAAATATCTGATGTTAAAGTACTTGATAACATTAGTACGCCAAATACAAAAAGCTTTAATATAGCAGATAAATTGAAACATAAACAATAATATGTCAGAAGAACTTGCAAAAGATTTTTTCTACAAAGGGGATTACAAACGCGCACTTGAATTGTTTAAGGAATTCGACCTTAACTACCAGTGCGGCTTGTGTGCTCTTTTGTGCGGAGACAAAAAACTGGCTAAAGACTTCTGGAAAAAAGAGAAAGACCCCGATATTGCTACCAGATGGGGGCTTATTGTATTAAACATTATTGACTTAAAAATTAAAGAGCGCCCGACGTTTTTTCAGGTAAGGGCTTTTCTGGAAGTATACATAAATCTTTTCATACAAAGTGACCATCTAAATTGGGCAGAAAATCTTATAAGCGCTTGTGATATCTTGATAAGGTCAAATCCTGAAACATACAAATTTATAGCTCGAGCATTATTTGCTAACGGGTATTTGAACCTTGTGCACAAATTTTTATCAGAATCAAAAAAACTTTTTTACGGCGACCCTGAGGCGCACTTTATTGAAGCGCAGTCATATTATCTTGAGCAGGATTACAAAAAAGCACTAAATAGCATTAATGAAACATTAAAATCGGTTAAGGACTATTATCCAGCCATTCAATTTAAAAAAATTATAGAACAAAAAATAAACCCCCAAACCATATAAGGTATGGGGGTAAAAACTTTATTTGTCAAAATTATATTAATGACAATGCAATGTTTGGTTGTTGGTTAGCTTGAACCAATAGAGCTGCAGATGCTTGTTGCAGAATTGAGTTTTGAGTGTAGTTAGATGATTCTGTAGCAATGTCAGCATCTTTGATACGTGAATTTGCAGCCGAGAGGTTTTCATACTGAGTATCTAACTGCTCCATTGCAGAAGACAATCTGTTAGATACAGCACCAATTGTACCTCTTCTTGTTGAAATTTCGGTAATAGCTTCATCCAATTGGTCAAGTTGGTCTTGCATAGCTGATAAGTCAGTACCGACAAATTTTGAAGTAAATGCTGCTTGACCGGTTAGAGTTGAAACATGTGCATCATTAAACACGCCTGAAATTTCAAGAGTATTGGTGGCACTGTCTGAACCTGTACCAATTTGAAGAGTTACCTTTTCGTCTGCACCGTCACGAGTAGCTCCGCCAAATAGGTCAAATGTGTTAAATTTGGCACCTGTTGCAATTCTGTCAATTTCAGCCAAACGTGCAGTAGCTTCTTCTTGCATAGCGGCTAACTGTTCATCAGTTTGACCGCCGTTCATAGCTTGAAGAGTCAAGTCACGAATTCTCATAAAGTTGTCTTGCATAACGGCAAGGTTACCTTCAGCAGTTTGCAGTAAGTTAACGCCTGATTGAGCATTATCCTTGGCAACTTGAGAACCGCGAGTTTGAACTTCGATACCTTTTGAAATTACTAATCCTGCAGCATCATCCGCAGCAGAGTTAATTTTCAAACCGGTAGTCATTCTCTCCATTGCAGTGTTCATAGCGTCAGTAACGCTGTTTAGGTTGTTTTGAACCTTGATTGATTGAATGTTTGTGTTAACCACAATAGCCATAATCTGAATCTCCTTTCGATTGACTAAATACTTCCCTGTGTATACTTTAGTAATTCACACAAGATTTAAAATACTAACGAAATTTGCTTATTTTTTTACAAAACTTAAGATTTTATTTGATACAAAAAGCCCTCATACCGGTGTGGTCAAGGGCTTTTTTGATTTTATATAATTAACTTTTTGTTAATTATATGAGAGACAATGCAATGTTTGGTTGTTGGTTAGCTTGAACCAATAGAGCTGCAGATGCTTGTTGCAGAATTGAGTTTTGAGTGTAGTTAGATGATTCTGTAGCAATGTCAGCATCTTTGATACGTGAATTTGCAGCCGAGAGGTTTTCATACTGAGTATCTAACTGCTCCATTGCAGAAGACAATCTGTTAGATACAGCACCAATTGTACCTCTTCTTGATGAAATTTCGGTAATTGCAACATCGAGCTGGTCAAGCTGAGCTTGCATATCAGCCAATTGAGCAGGGTCAGTGCCGTCAACAAATTTTGAAGTAAATGCAGCTTGACCCGTTAAAGCCGAAACTTGAGCGCTGTTAAACACATCCGAAATTGTGATAGTATTTGTTGCAGTTTCTGAACCTGTACCAATTTGAAGGGTAACTTCTTCAGCATCACTATCATGTGTTGCGCCGCCAAATAGGTCAAATGAGTTAAACTTCGCACCTGTTGCAATTCTGTCAATTTCAGCTAAACGTGCATTAGCTTCTTCTTGCATAGCTTCAAGTTGTTCTTGTGTTTGACCGCCGTTCATTGCTTGAAGAGTCAAGTCACGAATTCTCATAAAGTTGTCTTGCATAACGGCAAGGTTACCTTCAGCAGTTTGCAGCAAGTTAACGCCGGACTGGGCGTTGCTTTTTGCAACTTGAGAACCGCGAGTTTGAACTTCGATACCTTTTGAAATTACTAATCCTGCAGCATCATCCGCAGCAGAGTTAATTTTCAAACCGGTAGTCATTCTCTCCATTGCAGTGTTCATAGCGTCAGTAACGCTGTTTAGGTTGTTTTGAACCTTGATTGATTGAATGTTTGTGTTTACTACGATTGCCATAGTACAAATCTCCTTTTTTTAACTTTACTTCCTTGTTATTTTTTTGGCACAAAAACCTTTGTCAGAACCGCTTTAAAGAAGTTTTAACAAAACTAATAAATATTCATATTCAAAGGTTTACTACCTTTGACAGGTCATAATTCACTTAAAACCAAAAGTAATAAGCGGGGAAATACTTACTGTCATCTTGTCAAAATTTGAAATTGTCTTCCTTGTCTTTGACATTACCATATTAATGTTTTTTAAAAGAGAAATATACTATAGCAGCGTTTGATATTTCTCATACTAAAGTATGGTATTTTTCTTAACAAATTCAATTTCATCATTAAGGCTTGAAACACTTGAGTTTTCCTCAAGTTTAGCCTCCAGAACCTTATCAAGCATAAGACCTATTTGTTTGCCCTCTTTGTATCCAAGGTTTAATAAATCAGAACCCTTTATGCTTAATTTAATATCTTTTAATTTACTAAAATACAAAAGCGCTCGCTCATCCTTGGTATTTGCATAATATACGCAAATTTCATCAGTATTGTAATGTTTGAAATATTTATAAATCTCAAATCGTGTTTTTAGTTCAGGCACATCAAAAGGCACGGTAAATATATATTTTATAAGCACTTTTGAGTAGTCTTTTATTTTAAATTTTTCAATTGCATCAAAAATCTTCTTGCAAGATAAATCTTTATTATCAAATAAAATTCTATAGTATTTTTTATCGACAAATTCCCTAAAAGCCTCTTTAGCTCTTAGGTTTGAAGAAAATAGTTTATTTAGAGTTAAAATAACCCTATCAACACTTAACCCCTCACGAGATGGGCTTTTTAGGTATTCATTAATCAACTTTTTGTCATTTTCGCTAAAGTCAAAATTAAACCTTAATTTAAAATCCAATCCCCTCAAAATCCTTGTGGGGTCATCAATATAGCTATTTTCATGCAAAACTTTAAGAGTTCGATTTTTAATATCATCACAACCGCTAAATTTATCTATAAGCCTATAATTACCCTCCGGCAAAATCTCAAGCGCTATAGCGTTTATTGTAAAATCGCGCCTTACAAGGTCATCTTCAATAAAGCAGCCAAGTTCAACTACCTCAGGCAAACAACCCGACAGAGGGTAAAATTCTTTTCTTGTTGAGGCAAAATCAATCTCAATGCCCTCGATTTGAGTTTTTATTGTACCAAAGTCTTTATGAACGGATTTGATATCAACAAAATCAAGTGATGTGATAAAATCAATCGCATCACCCTCAACCAAAATATCGATATCTAAAGGCTCGATACCCATAATGATATCTCGCACAAGACCCCCGACAAAATAAATTTTAACCCCGAAGTTTTTTGCTTCAAGGGCTAAATTTTTTATTATTTTGTCAGTTTTTTCACTAAACTTTATTTTCAAGGTCTTTTTCTCTTACAAAATCCTTTTCAAGGAAACTTGTATTGAATTTACCGCTTATAAATATATCATTGTTTAAAATTTCACGATGAAAAGGAATAGTTGTTTTTATTCCCGTTATAACGTACTCATTCAATGCTCTTAACATTCTAAGACGTGCGTCCTCACGGTCTTTGCCCCAGCAGATAAGTTTTCCTACCATAGAGTCATAATACGGAGGAATACTGTAACCTGTGTATACGTGCGAATCCACCCTTACGCCAAAACCACCGGGGGCAATATAGCCTTCGATTTTGCCTGCAAAAGGCATAAAGTCACGGTCTGGGTCTTCTGCGTTAATACGACATTCAATAGCATGGCCTCTCAGGCAGATATCATCTTGGCTGACGCTAAGTCTTTGACCGGCTGCAACCCTAACTTGTTCTTTTACAATGTCTACACCTGAAATCATCTCAGACACACAGTGTTCAACCTGAACACGAGTGTTCATTTCCATAAAGTACCATTTTTTGTCTTTAGGATTAGATTCATCCAAAAGAAACTCAATTGTACCTGCGCCCTCGTAATTTATAGCTTTTGCAGCATTAACTGCAGCTTGTCCCATTGCCTTCCTTATATCTTCACTTATAGCAGGGGATGGAGCTTCTTCAAGGAGTTTTTGATGACGTCTTTGAATTGAACAATCACGCTCACCCAAGTGCACCACATTACCGAATGAATCAGCAAGTATCTGAACTTCAATGTGGCGAGGGTTTTCAAGGTATTTTTCAACATACACCTCAGGATTGCCAAAGGCATTTTTAGCTTCGTTTCTACATAAGTTATATGCATCTTCAAGCTCTGAATCCTCGCGAACTATTCTCATCCCCTTGCCGCCACCGCCTGCGGTTGCTTTAATAATTACAGGGAAACCTACCTTATGAGCAAAATCACGAACTTCTTCCACTGTCTCAACGAGTCCTGTACCTGGGGTAACAGGAACACCTGATGCTATCATTGTTGCTCTTGCTGATGCCTTATCACCCATAGCACGCATAGCTTGGGAGCTCGGGCCAATGAATTTTATATGGTGCTCTGTACAAATATCAACAAAATCAGCTCTTTCAGCCATAAAACCATATCCGGGGTGAATGGCGTCCGCACCTGAAGTCAGTGCTACCGATATTATTGCAGGTATGTGCAAATAGCTTTTTGCACTCTGAGCAGGCCCTATGCAGTATGCCTCATCTGCAAGAGATACATGTAAACTCTGAGCGTCTGCTTGAGAATATATCGCAACCGTTGCAATGCCAAGTTCTTTACACGCTCTTATAATTCTGAGGGCAATCTCCCCCCTGTTTGCTATTAATACTTTCTTAAACATAACTTCTTAACCTTAATCACAGGTGATAACAAATTTAAAAGTGCCTCAAAAAAGGCACTTTTAAATACTATTCTATATACATTAAAACTTGTCCGTATTCAACGCTTTGACCGTCTTCAACGCAAATTTGAGTAACCTTGCCTGATACCTCGGTCTCGATTTCGTTCATAAGTTTCATAGCTTCAACAATACAAACAACCTGACCTGCGCTAACAACATCGCCAACCTTAACAAAAGGTTTTGCACCGGGTGATGGTGCAGCGTAGAACGCGCCAACCATAGGAGATGTAACAGGCGTACCCTTTGGAGCGTTTGAAGTTTCTTGAGGAGCTTCTTTTGCTACAGCCTGAGGAGCTGCTTGAGGAGCAACTGCAGCAACTACGGGAGCTTGTGCCTGTACAACCGTTTGATTTATTTCTCTTTTAATTGTAATTGCTTGCTCGCCGTCTTCAAGAACAATCTCGCTAAGAGATTTTTCATCTATTAACTTTGCAAGCTTTTCAATGTATTCCACTTCAAAATTCATAATTTAATTCCTATACCCTGTCTAAATATTCATTAGTCCTTGTGTCAATCCTTAATTTATCACCTACGTTAATAAAGAAAGGTACGTTCACAACAGCACCGCCTTCAAGTGTAGCGGGTTTTGTACCGCCTTGAGCGGTATTTCCTTTTTCTGACGGAGGAGTATCAACAACCTCTAACTCAACAAAGTTGGGAAGGTCAACACCAATTATTCTTCCGTCATGCATTAAAATCTGAACATTCATATTTTCTTTTAAATATTTAATGCCATCACCGATTGCAGCTTCGGGAACAGGCAACTGTTCGTATGATTCTAAGTCCATCATAACAAAATCGGAACCTTCTTTGTAAAGGTATTGCATTTCACGTCTGTCAAGCATAGCTTTTGCAACTTTTTCACCTGCGCGAAAAGTTCTTTCTACAACTTGGCCTGTTTTTACGTTTTTCAATTTTGACCTTACAAAAGCAGCGCCTTTGCCCGGTTTTACGTGCAAGAACTCTACAACCGACCACAAACCGTTATCAAGTTGTAGTGTTAAACCTGTTTTTAAATCGTTTACTGAAATCATAAAGTATCCCTATAACTACTATCTTTACAAATTTTATCATAAACCTGATTTTTTACATAAAAATTTTCATCATTTTTCAATTTCTGTAACAATTCTTTTGGAGCATTAGGAATTTTAACAAGAATTTTTGCCGTTTTCTCCCTTATTGTATAATCAAGAAAATAAGCTGTAACACTACATATTTCAATAATTTCGTCAATGTACGGGCAATTAGCATCCAGTGTTTCCCCAAGTGCCTCAAGACACCAGTAAAGGTTAAAGAGTTTTTTATTTTTGGCGTGGTTTTTTCTGTTTCGCATTTTATTTGAAATACAAGCGCCAAACTCTTTTTCATATATTTTAAAATCATCAAGCAGTTTTTTAATTCTTTTAATATTAACAGGCATAATAAGCTCCGCTAAGCGCTTATTTGAACTTATAAGAGAAATTATTGCCCGACAAACATTAGGATTGATATCACAAATTGCATCTTCAAGCGTTTCAATATGACTTTGCGATTTTATAAAATCAATACCCTCGGCATTTAAAATACAATGCGCGCAGGCCTCTCTTGTGGGGCTTTGGTGATTTGTAAGATGAAACATTATTAAATCTGCCTCAGCATCATTTTTTATTTCATCAATATTAATAAAAGCAAGAGGTTTTAGTGTTTCATCTTCACCCTCAAGCACGCTAAAAGCGTCATTGCGCGGCATATCAATAGCATTTTGGATTATTAAAAAATTTTCATTAGACTTATTCATAAGATAAAATATAACATAAGCGGCAATTTAAAGCAGAGTTCTTTAAATTAATATATTTATAAATTGAACGATAAATATCGGGCAAAACAACGAGCATTTTTTTAAATTTGAGTGTATAATTTGAATAACAAAACAGTAACAGGTGAAATTATGAATTTTTTAAAGAAACTATTTGCCATAGAATCATCAGATGAAGGTTATATTGGGCTTTCAAGCTTTACTAACAACTCTCGCTGTTTAGAAGACAAAAGAGAAGAGCCCAAAAAACACATTAAAAAAGAACCTACTCTAACCGAGCTTTTAAAAAGAGCAAACTAGATTAAGGAAGTCTCTTACAGGCTCAATATAGCCCAAAAAGTGAACCGCAAAGGCAACAACTACACCTAACGCCGCACCGCAAAAGACTTCAAAGGGCGTATGCCCCAAAAGTTCTTTTAAAACCTCATAAGGTTTTGTTTCATGGTGCTCCACAAATTCTCTTACAACTCTGTTTAGCGTAGCTGCAGTTTTGCCTGCAGCACGTCTTAGACCTGCGGCATCTTGCATAATAATAAGGGAAAAACCCAAAGACATTGCAAATTCAATTGATGTAATGCCTTGAATTATACCAACGCTTGTCGCAAGAGAAATAACGCCGGCGCTATGAGAAGAAGGCATGCCGCCGGTTGTAGTGAATATTTTAAAATTTATTTTTTTGTTTTTAATAAAGTGAAAAATAACTTTTAAAGTCTGTGCTATCCCTGCCGCCAACAAGCCTGCAGCAAGTACTTCCAATCCCGTATTAAAAAAACCGGCTCCGCTGTTCACTATTTATTTACCCTTTCGTGCATTTTATCCAAAATGCCTTTAAATACTTCCGATTCAATTCCTGCTTTTTTAAGTATATCATGACAATTCAAAATTAATTCATTAAATTTTTCTTTTGCGATTTCAAGTCCAAAAAGACTTACATAGGTTGCCTTTTGAGATTTTTCATCCTTGCCCGCGGTTTTACCAAGCTCGTCAGTTGTTGAAATAACATCCAAAATATCATCATACGCCTGAAAAGCAAGTCCGAAGTTAAGCGCAAAATCTCTCATAAGCTCAACCTTATCGCAAGATGCACCCGCCAAAAGTGCACCTGAAACTATTGAACATTCAAAAAGCGCTGCGGTTTTATAAGTGTGAATATATTTTAAGTGTTCTTCATTAATCTTGCCAAGCTTTTTTTCTGCCTCCATATCGGCACATTGCCCCGCTACAATACCAAAAGCACCGGCGGATTTTAAATACAATCTCAAAACCTCCATTAGTGCGGTGCTATTAACAGTTTTTGGAGTTTTATCAATTATCATTTGAGCACCGAGGCTTATCAGCGCATCTCCTGCAAGAACTGCCATAGCTTCGCCAAAAACCTTGTGATTAGAGGGTTTTCCACGTCTTAAATCGTCATTATCCATGCAAGGCAGGTCGTCATGAATTAAACTTTGGGCATGGAGCATTTCAATAGCGCAGGCAGTAGCTAAAGCCTCATTATATGAGCCTGAAAACATTCTGCAAGTTTCAAGGCAAAAAACCGCTCTTAATTTTTTGCCCGCCAAAAGGCAAGTATAGCTCATAGCATCCCAAATGGTTTTATCGTAAAGCGCCGTTTTCTTATAATCTTCAAAATATTCTTCAAGGGTTTTTTGCACCAAATCCCTATATTCACTAATATTCATCACTATCCTCTTCCATTTGATAAAATTTAATCTTCTGTTTTGCGGTATTTCTTGAACTTTCTCTTCTCACCCGACTGATTTTTGCCTTTTGTTTACCGTGGGTGTGTTTTTTTGTTTCTTCTTCTTTTGTACCGCTATATGTGACTTTTTGTTTATATTCTCTTGATTCTTCCAAAAATTCAAGATAGCTTTCATATCTTGTAGGTTCAATTTTATCTAAATTACTTAAAACGCTGCAGCCCAAAGAGTGTTCATCTCCCTCAATATGCAGACAGTCAGAGTATCTGCAGTCTTTTGCATAAAAGCTTATGTCGTCAAAAAGGCTGTCTAAATCCTTTGGCAGAATAAAATCAAACCTGAGGTTAGAAAAGCCTGGGGTGTCAATTATTCTAAAGTCTTTAAAATCAAGTATCTCGCAGTGTCTTGTAGTATGTCTGCCTCTTTGAGTATAAGAGCTTACTTTTGAAGTTTTAAGATTTAAATCAGGGTTTAGCGCGTTTATTACAGAACTTTTGCCGACACCTGACAAACCGCACAGGACAATAGTTTTACCTTTTATTTCTTTTTTAAAATCCAAAAAACCTTGGTTTTCTTTAGCTGAAGTAAATAAAATCTTATAGCCTAAGGGCGAATATATTGATAAGATTTTATCCGCCATAACACTAAAATCCGGACTTTTAAGCAAATCTTCTTTGTTGAAACATAAAAGAGTATTAATATTATGATACTTTAGAAAAGTTAAATACCTGTTTAGCTGCACAAAATCAAGCTTTGGCTCAAGTAAAGAAGATACGACAACAGCAAGGTCAATGTTTGCAACAGAGGGTCTTAGGATAAAATTTTTCCTCTCAAGTATGTTAAAAATCGCACCCGACTCGTCAAATTCTACAAAATCGCCCGTCAGGACTTTTTGGTTTTGTTTTTTTAAAACTTCACGAAGTTTACATTCAAAAACATTCCCCTCTTGGGATTTTATATAGTAAAAATCGGAATGTATTTTAAAAACCTGCCCTTGCATATATTAATAATAGTTAAAAAATCCTACACATTCAATTGATTTTTGTACACATTATAGTATTTATATTATAATGTATTTAAAGAAGATTTTGGTTGAGGATTTTAAGGATGACACTGACCGATTGGTTTAACAAGAGAAAAATGCAGCAAATAGCTGCCCGTGATAATGACGTAAAGATTGACGATTCCATATCAAAACTTTGGATGCTCTGCTACAACTGCAACTCGCAGCTGCCTAAAAAAGACTTGGAGCATAATGATATGGTATGCCCCAACTGCGACTATCACTTCAGAATAGGTGCAAGAGACAGAATTAAACTCATTGTTGATGAGGGCACATTTGTTGAGATGTTTCAGAACATTCAAGGTAAAGACCCCTTAAAATTTGTTGACACCCAACCCTACAGTGAAAGACAAAAATCCGCAAAAGAAAAATCCGGACTTGATGAAGCGGTTATTTGCGGTGTTGGTGAAATAAACGGGCAAAAAGCAGCCATCGCGGTTATGGATTTTGATTATATGGGCGGTTCAATGGGCTCTGTAGTGGGCGAAAAAGTTACCCTTATTATGGAGCATGCCCTGAAAGAAAAACTGCCTGTTATAGTATTCACCTCATCAGGCGGTGCAAGAATGCAAGAGAGTGCTCTAAGCCTTATGCAAATGGCAAAAACAAGTTGTGCGGTTGCTAAACTTAACGAGGCAAAACTTCTTTATATAACGGTTTTAACAGAACCCACATTTGGCGGTGTTACGGCAAGCTTTGGTACAATAGGCGACATTATAATCGCCGAAAAAGGCGCAAGAATAGGCTTTGCAGGAAGAAGAGTTATTGAGCAAACAATTAAACAAAAACTCCCCGCCGATTTCCAAACGGCTGAATATCTCTTGAAATACGGTCAAATCGACCTTATTGTTACAAGAAAAGAGATGAAAGAAAAACTATCAAAACTAATTGAAATGCATACAAAAAAATAACGGCAAAAGGACAAAATTATGCAAATACTGGAATTTGAAAAACCTATTTATAAAATGCAGGAAAAAATAGAAGAATTAAAAAAGTTGAGTGCGGATACAAATATGGATTATAACGAAGAAATCAAAAAACTCGAAAATCAAACTCAAGAATACAAAAAAGAGCTTTATGAAAGTTTGCAGCCTTATCAGAAATTGCAAATCGCACGCCACCCTCAAAGACCGAATTTTCTTGACTACATTCACTACATGACAGAAGATTTTATCGAACTTCATGGCGACAGAGCAGGTTGTGACGACAGGGCTATTATTGGCGGAGTTGCAAAAATCGACGGAAAACCCGTTATGATTGTAGGCACTCAAAAAGGTAAAACAACAAAAGAAAACCTTGAATACAACTTTGGCATGCCTCAGCCTCAAGGCTACAGAAAAGCCTTAAAATTATTTGAGCATGCTTCGAAATTTAATCTGCCAATTATAACTCTTGTAGACACTATGGGCGCATACCCCGGTATGCAGGCAGAGCAAACGGGTCAGGGTATAGCAATTGCTGTGAACTTAAAAGAAATGGCAAAACTTGAAGTGCCCGTTATAGCGGTAATTACAGGCGAGGGCTGCTCAGGCGGAGCTTTAGGTTTAGCGGTTGCAAATAAAGTAATGATACTTGAACATGCTTACTACACGGTAATTTCACCCGAGGGTTGCGCTTCAATTCTGTGGCGTGACGCCAATATGGCTCGTGAAGCTGCTAACGCACTTAAAATCACAGGTAATGACCTGCTTCAATACGGCATTGTTGATGAAGTAATTAAAGAACCCGTAGGCGGTGCGCATTATGACCCTGAAGCAATGGCAAAAGAACTTAAAAAATCACTGCTAAATGCGCTTGATGAGTATAAAAATATGACACCTGAAGAACTAAAGAAAGACAGATACGACAAATTTAGACGCATGGGAGTATTTGCACAATAAAAAAACAGGAAGAGTTTATGGGGAGCGGAAATTTTAAAAAATATATAAAACTTTTAGGGGCATTTTGTCTTTATTTACTGACCAATGCCCACTCTTACGCGGCATTGTCATTTCCTACAATAAATGTCGGTATGCAAGGGGCTAACACTCCTCAGGAATTTACTCAAGGTGTTCAGGTTTTAATACTTTTAACCATTTTGACCCTTGCACCAAGCATAATAATTATGACAACAGCATTTGTGCGCATAGTTATTGTTCTGACCCTTACGCGCCAAGCAATAGGAACATCAACACTGCCTCCCTCACAAGTTATTGTAGGGCTTGCGCTTATTCTTACATTTTTTGTAATGTCGCCGACATTGTCAAAAATCAATGACACTGCGTATCAGCCCTATATTAAAAACCAAATAACCCAGCAAGCAGCACTGGATAACGCCATAAAACCTCTGAGGACTTTTATGTTTAAACAAACGCATGAGAAAGAAATAGCTCTTTTTCAGCACTTAGCAAAGCTCCCCAGATTCAAAAACCCTGACGATGTGCCGACTTACGTACTTATTCCGGCGTTTGTACTTTCAGAATTAAAAACAGCTTTTAAAATAGGCTTTATAATATTTTTACCGTTCCTTGTTATAGACATTGTCGTTGCAAGTATCCTTGTTTCAATGGGTATGCTCTTTTTGCCGCCCACAACGATTGCTATGCCCTTTAAACTTATAATGTTTGTAATGGTGGACGGATGGTACCTGATAACAAAATCGCTTATTGAAGGCTTTGTAACTTAACGGGGGCAAAATGGAAGAAGAGGTATTTTTAACAATTTTTCAAAAAGTTCTTGTGCTCACCATGGAAATGTGTGCGCCCGTTTTGATTACATCAATTGTAGTCGGTCTTTTGATAAGCATTGTCCAGTCGGTAACACAAATTCAAGAGTCGACTCTTACTTTTGTACCCAAAATCTTTGCCTGCATTTTAGCACTCATTATATGTATGCCTTGGATGCTAAATGTATTTATTTCAAGGACAAACGAACTTTTTGATTATATGAGAACATTCATAGGTTGAGGTGAAAAATGCCCGATGCACCAAGCCTGCTGAGTCTTTTTTCGCCAAAAAACATTGTTGTATTTATGCTTATTTTTACAAGAATGTCAGGGCTTTTTGCAACCGCGCCGTTTTTTTCTACCTTTACAATGCCCGAACAGGTTAAAATCTGGTTCTGTGCGCTCATTTCTTTTATTTTATACCCGATATTAAGCGCGAAAGCTCATTTTATTATGCCTCATTCCATGCCTGAATTTGCAATACTTATAGCAATAGAATTTGCAATAGGTTTTGCTATAGGCTTTATTGCAAACCTGCTGTTTGTAGGGGTTTCTATGGTAGGCGAGCTAATCAGCATACAAATGGGTCTTTCTATGGCAAATGTGCTCGACCCTGTATCAGGCGAGAGTTCGACAATTATGTCGAGCCTCTATACTTACCTTGTAACCCTTGTATTTCTGGGGCTTGGAGCGTATGAATATCTCTTTGCCGCGGTTTACAAGAGCTTTTTTGCCATGCCTGTAGGCTTAGAGGGGGTATTTAACTCAGGGATTTTTGAGGGAGCGCTTTTGCTCTCGGGACAGATGTTTCAGATAGCATTCGGACTTGCAATGCCTATTTTTTCAGTACTTCTGGTATGTGATATTTTGCTTGGCATGATGAGTAAAGTCATGCCACAGATGAATATATTTATGGTATCACTACCCTTTAAAGTATTTTTAGGGCTTGTGCTTATACTTTTATTCCTAAAGGGTTCGGTTGCATATTTAAGCGATGTTATAGCGGATTATATGCAAGCGATTATGAGTTTATTTACATAAGAAAAAAGTTTATAATTAAATTATGGCAAACGAAGAGAGAACAGAGAGCGCGACCCCCAAAAGGCGCGAGAAAGAAAGAGACAAGGGAAATATTGCAAAAAGTCAGGATTTCACATCCTCACTTATGCTTACCTTGGGCGTGGGGCTTTTATATATGCTCTCTTCTTCAATTTTAGAAAATATTCAGACTATTTTGTATCAAACATTCACTCACCTGAATCCTAATGACATTAACGAAAACAACCCCATGGGGATTTTTATACCATATGCTCAAATCACAGCCAAAATCCTTTTGCCGTTTTTGTTTTTGTTATGTGTGGGAGCGGTGCTTATTTTAAGGCTGCAAACAGGTGCTCTTTTTGCAAAAGAGGCACTAAAACCCAACCTTGAGAGGTTATCCCCCGGAAATATGATAAAAATGCTCCTTAAAAAGTTTAACTTTTTTGAGCCAAAGACTATGATGGAGCTTGTTAAATCTCTTGCAAAACTTGCCGTTGTGGGGCTTGTAGGATTTAACGTAATTAACAAAAGAAAAGGCGACTTATTTGCAACAATAGGTATGGATGTAAATACAAGTTTTGCGGTAGTAGGCTCGGTAATTTTAGAGTTAATTGTCAATATTTGTGTAATTTTGCTTATCATTGGCATAATAGATAAAAAATTTCAGGATTATCAATACGAAAAATCCATAAAAATGACAAAACAAGAGGTCAAAGACGAGTGGAAAAACCTCGAAGGAGACCCAAAAATAAAAAGCAAAGTAAGAGCTTTTCAAATGCAGATTATGCAGCAAAAGATGATGTCAAGCGTAAAAGAGTCGGATGTCGTTGTTGTAAACCCCACTCACTATGCGGTTGCAATTAAATACGACCCTGAGAACACTCCCGTTCCGCAGGTTTTAGCCAAAGGTGTCGATTTTATAGCATTTAAAATAAGAGAAATTGCAAAAAACAATAATATACCTATTGTAGAAAACAAACCGCTTGCGCAAAGTTTGTACAAATTAGTACCGATTGGTGGTATAATACCACAAGAGCTCTACGTAGCGGTCGCTGAGGTTCTAAGATTTGTCTACTCGGCAAAAGGGAAGTAAAAGGGGAAGAGTATAGCAGTTGGGCAAGTTAGCTCTGTTATTAAAAAATAATGATATAGTTCTTGCAATCGGTCTGGTTGTCATCGTACTTATGATGGTCATACCTATTCCGCCGCAGCTTCTTGACCTTTTACTTACAATAAATATCTCTCTTTCGGTTTTAATACTTCTTGTGTGCTTATACACCAAAGAACCGCTTGATTACTCGTCTTTCCCTACAATTCTTCTTGTTGCGACACTTTTTAGGCTGGGTCTAAACGTCACATCCACAAGGCTTATTTTGCTTGAAGCAAACGCAGGCAGCGTTATTGAATCTTTCGGTCAATTTGTAATCGGCGGAAACTATGTAGTCGGTTTTGTAATATTTGTAATCCTTGTAATTATTAACTTTATGGTAATTACAGGCGGCGCGGGAAGAGTTGCTGAAGTATCGGCAAGATTTACATTGGATTCAATGCCAGGTAAACAACTCTCAATTGACGCTGACTTAAATTCAGGCTTAATTGATGAAAAAGAGGCAAAATTAAGGCGTAAAAAACTTGAAAGAGAAGCTGATTTCTACGGTACTATGGACGGTGCTTCAAAATTTGTCAAAGGGGACGCAACAGCAGGGATTATAATCACCGTTATAAATATCGTAGGCGGCTTGATTATAGGTGTTCTACAGCTTAAAATGGCACCGGCGACTGCACTTTCAACTTATACGATACTAACGGTGGGTGATGGTCTTGTATCTCAAATTCCCGCTCTTATAATATCTACCGCTACAGGTCTTATAATAAGCCGTGCATCAGGCTCTGACCGCTCATTGAGTGAAGATATAGGACTTGAAATGTTCTCTAACCCCAAAGTTCTCTTTATAGTTTCAGGTCTTTTATTCTTTATGGGCATAGTCCCCGGTATGCCTACCATTCCGTTTTTGGCGGTATCTGTCGGAGCAGGTTGGTACGGCTGGAATAAACACAAAGATTTGCAAAAAGAGGAAGCACAAAAACTTAAAGAGCAAGAAGAGGCCAAAAAAGCTCAAAAGCTTGGCAAAAAAAGAAAAAAAGCCACAAGAGAAAGTGTGCTTGAGCTTTTGAATGTCGAAACACTTGAGATTGAAATAGGCTACAGGCTTGTTAGTCTGCTTGATGCCGAAAAAGGCGGAGATTTGCTCGACAGAATAGCGCAAATAAGACGTCAGAGTGCTCTTGACCTTGGTATTGTACTGCCATCAATTCGTGTAAGAGATAATCTTCAGCTGCCTCCAAATACTTATCAGGTAAAGCTAAAAGGCGTATCCATTGAAACAGGCGAAGTTTATCCTGACCGCTCACTTGCCATGAACTCTATGGGCGGGGCGGAAGACCCCAATGTTAAAGGTATAAACACAATAGAGCCCGCCTTTAAACTTCCTGCAATATGGATAGAAGAAAAAGACAAAGAATACGCAGAAACCGTGGGCTACACCGTTGTTAGCCCTTCTGCGGTTATATCAACGCACTTAACCGAAATAATTAAGAAAAACGCAAGCGAGATTATAACCCGCGCGGATGTTCAACAGCTTATTGATAACCTTAAAAAAGAAGTATCTGACGAGTATGTTAACGACTTAATGAAAGAAATTACAACCGCAGATGTTCAACAAATTATTCAAAATCTGCTTAAAGAATGTGTATCAATAAGAGATTTGAAAACAATACTTGAAACAATGAGTCTGCAAGCAAGAACAAATAAAAATCACAACGCACTAACCGAGTTTTGCAGACAAGCTCTTGCAAGAAACATCTGCAAACAAAACCTGGCAGATACTGGCGAACTTTTGGCTATTACATTATCTCAAGATGTTGAGCAGCAAATAGCACAAGGTGTTAATCCTGACGGAGAAAGCCTTACACTCAATCCTGATTTTGTTAAAAAACTTATGGACAGCCTTAACTATGAATTTGCAAAAGCGGTTCAGCAAACAGGTAACCGTCCCGTTATTTTATGCTCATCGCCCATAAGGTTGATTTTTAGACGATTAATTGAGAGAACATACCCACAAATTACAATAATGTCATATAATGAAGTAACAAATAATACAAAAGCAAAATCCATAGGCACTATAAGAGTGGATATGAAAACAGCGGCCGTTAAATAAAGGAAAAAATATGCAAGAAATAATCAAGAAAGGTCACGACTTTAGGATTATTCCCGAAAATTTCGAGAGTGCGACAATTTTTGAAGTAAAAGACATTAACAATGATGATATTGAAATAATTCTAAATAAAGCCACAAGCAAAGAACTTGAAGATTACAAAAAAGATACAAATGTAGAAATATTCGGCTCGGGAGCAGAAGGACTTATTTTCTTTGAATCAAAAGTAAAAGAATGCAGAGGCTCTACGCTTATAGTTGCAATACCAAAACACTATAAAAACATCCAAAGACGAGAGTACTCGCGTGTTAAATTTATGGGCGAATTTGATATCGAGGGTCAAAATGATAATATAATCTCAATTGAAGACATTTCAGCCGGCGGTATGAAGCTCATTACAAAAGAGCCGCTTGAAGTTGCAAAAAATTATAAAGTTAAAATTAAATTAATAAACAATATGACAATTGAGTGCTTATTGCACCCCATCAGAATTGAAGAACAGCAAAATGCAGGCAATACAACATACGCTATTTCAGGCTGCTACAAAGACATAGCAAGCATAGACAGAATAGCTCTTGTCCAGTATTCATTTAAAATATTAATGGAAACAGAAAACAGAGAAAATGAGAGATAACACGGAAGAGAAAATATCCTATCAAAAGACCCTGAGCGCATTATTTGCGTCATTTTCTATGTTGTCTTTTGGTGCTCTAAGTTTACTCAACAACTTTTCAATGGATTACTACAGTATACTCTTTATGCTCTCAATAGTAATACCCGCCTCTCTTTCGATGGGTTTTATAGGTTTTGTCATAGGCAAAATGTTTGACCAAGGAGAAAATTTTAACCCCAATCCGTTCAAAAAAGAAAAATCTAAACACAAAAGCGTTGATAACGCATATAAAATACAAAGCATGTTTGCCTCTAACCCTAATGAAGATACGAATACGCAAAGTATGTTTGAGACAAGTGGTGAGATAGTGGAAAATGAAAAAGATTAGTGAAATTTTATCCAAAATGAAAATATTTAAAAAACACAGGGAAAGAAGCTTAAGCTCATATTTTGCCTTCGTAACAAGTATTTTAATAGCCTTAATTATCCTCACAACAATGGGCTATGTATTCAGACACATACAAAATCTGGCGATTGATTACAACATAAATATCAAAAGCTACAGCTACTCTTTGTCTTCAGTTGTAAATGAAATATTTTCTCAGGCATATGAAACAAATACCGAAGAAAAAACTCTAAAATTACTCAAAAATCTTGAAAATAAGGGCATGCTGAAATACGTATATGCCGTAGATAAAAAAACAGATACGGTGTTTTTCTCTACAATAAAAGACATACAGGGGGAAGATGCAGCTATAGCAAAGGGTGACATTTTCATCAAATACAAAAATAAAGACATAATGGAGCTGCCAACAGACACCAAAAACTATGTGCTCTACATAGGCATGCCTGTCGAACAGATAACCGGAAGCCACCTGAACAACCTGTTAGAAAGCGTAAAAGTATTCATAGCTTTATTCTTGTTCATTGGGGTTTTGGCAAGTGCAATTATGTCAAGCATATTCCTTGGCCCGCTAAATGAATTAACAAAAGGTGTTAAAGAATTTGCCGACGGAAATTTTGATTTCAGATTAAAAGCTTCAAAATTTTCGGAAATAAATAAACTTGTTGATGCCTACAACAATATGGCTTTTCAACTTCATGATTTATACAATTCTCTTGAATTAAAAGTTCAAGAAAGAACAATAGCGCTTGAGCGTGCTAATCAGGAAATAAAAGAAACCCAAGCTATGATGGTACACTCGGAAAAAATGCGCTCTTTAGGCGAGCTTGTTGCAGGCATAGCACATGAAATAAACAACCCCGTGAACTTTATTCACGGCAACATTGTAATATTAGACAAATATGTAAAAGACATGTTTAGCTTAATTGACCTGTATATTGCAAATGAAGCTTCAATTCCTGAAGAAGAAATGAAAAAAATAAACAAAACAAAAGCAGATATCGATATAGACTTTATAAGAGATGATGTTAAAGACCTTATAAAAAGTTGCATAGAAGGAACAGAAAGGACAAAAAATATTGTCCTTGACCTTAAAAACTTCTCCAGAATGGAAGAGATGGTACTAACCCAATTTAACATTCCAAAAGAAATAGATACGACGCTTAATATTCTAAACAACAAATACAAAAACAGAATAACCGTAGTAAAAGACTATGAACAAAATGTTCCAAAAATAGAAGCCTACGGCGGGCAGTTAAACCAAGTGTTTATGAACATTCTCGATAACGCCCAATACGCTATTAAGGGTGAAGGAACGGTAACAATAAGTGTTAAACAAGAAGATGAAAATGTTGTTATAAAATTCTCTGACACGGGCGAAGGCATTAAAAAAGAAGACTTGAAAAAAGTCTTTGAACCTTTCTTTACAACAAAACCGGTGGGTCAGGGCACAGGGCTCGGTATGTCAATTACATACAGAGTTATAAAAAACCACAATGGTGAAATTTCCGTTGATTCCGAACTAGGCAAAGGAACAACATTTACCATAAAATTGCCGATAAATTATAAAAAAGATGATTCTCAAGAAAGCGAAAATACTCAGGAGTGTTGATAAATGGAAGAAAAAAAGTACAAAATTCTAATCGTGGACGACGAACCGGACAATCTTGCACTTTTATACAGAACCCTTAGGGGTAAATATGACATTACAAAAGCAACAAGTGCGGTTGAAGCTCTTGAAATACTAAAAAACCAAAGCTTTAACTGTATTTTATCTGACCACAAAATGCCTCAGATGGACGGCGTTGAATTTTTAAGACGCACTTATGAAGTATGCCCCAACACTACAAGACTGCTTGTTACTGCATACTCTGATGTTAAAATTTTAATCGACGCCATAAACTATGCGAAAATTTATCGCTACATTAAAAAACCATTTAATCCTGATGAACTGCTTCATATAGTTGAAGCAAGTCTTGAATACCACCAACTTAAAGTTGACAACGAAAATCTTATCAAAGATTTAAAAGAACTCTTCTCGGGTACAATTAAGGCAATTATAGAGGCCCTTGATGCCAAAGACTCTTTTACATTAGGCAGAAGCCGAAGAGTTACTTTCTATTCACTTAAAATGGTTGAAAGACTGCACATAAATAATACCGAAAAAAGCAGAATAGAGCTTGCGGGACTCTTGCACGACATTGGTATGATAGGTGTAGCCGAAGACATTCTGAATAAAAGTCAAAAACTTACTCAGGAAGAATTTGAAGAAATTAAAAAACACGTTCACCACTCGGTCAAAATCTTGGAAGACATTAAACAACTCTACGAGGTAATTGAAATTATCAAATACCACCATGAATACTATGACGGCAACGGCTACCCCTACGGACTTAAAGGGGATGAAATCCCTCTTGGTTCAAGAGTAATAGCAGTAGCCGACGCTTATGACTCCATGGTTTCTGACCGTGCATACAGACAGGGATTAAGCTCCGATGAAGCTCTAAGAAACATTGAAGAGCGTGCAGGGACACAGTTTGACCCCGCATTAGTAAAACTTTTTAAAGAAATACTCCCCGATGCACAAAGAGAAGTTCGAGAGTATGAAGAAAAAATGAAAATAAAAGAAAATCTGCCCACAAACGAATCAATCAAAACTAAGGAGCAAAATTGACAAGAACAACAGAAGTATACACAGGCGCTTACGCCTCAGGCAAAAGTGAAACATCCATAAACAGAGCTCTGCAATATATAAAAAAAGGCAAAAAAATTACCCTTGTAGACCTTGATACGGTAGAACCCGCCTACTGTATGCGCCCAATTTTAGGGGAATTAAAACAAAGAGGAATTGACGTTATAGCACAAAGCGACTATTTCGGTCTTGGTGAAGCAGGGAGCTATGTCACAGGCGAGCAGATTAACTGCCTTAACAATCAAGGCGATATTATTATAGATGTAGGCTACGGTGCAACGGGGCTTGATACTCTTGATATTTTAAACGGCATAGAAAACGAACAAAATCTTAAAATTTATCTTGTCGTAAACACTTCAAAATTTGAAACTCGAGATAAGGAAAGTATTCTTGAATACATTGAGTTTTCGTCAGGGTTAAATAAAACTCCTTGGAAAAAGTTCTCGGGCCTTATATCTAACACTCACCTGTCTGATGAAACCACAAAAGAAGATATCATAAGAGGCTATGAAATTTTAAAAGAAGTTTCCAAAGAAACAAATATACCTATCGTTGCAATCGGCGCACAGGAAAAATTTAAAACCGAATTTACACAAGAAAGCTATGACGGTGTTGAGATATGGTTTTATGAAAGACTAATGCCAAAAGCCCTATGGTAAAAGCTTATATACGCTTTTCATTTTCTTTTACATAATCTATTAACATTTTTGCCGCAAGATTACCTGCCGTACGATTTTCTTTTTGTGCGAGTACTTTAAACTTTGCAAAAATTTCTTTGTCTATTAAAACAACGAAACGATGCTTTTCATCTGTTTTGCTCATTTATAAATCCTTTATCAACCTACTCATAAGCCTTAATTTTAAACACGGTTATTCTCTCATCAGCCGTCTGTATGCGCTTTATGTACTTTTCATCCTGCGGAGTTTTCATAATTATGGCAACAGCGGGCTTATGTCCCGTCATTTTGGCATAATAAAGAGATTGTCCGATACTTTCTGCCCATTTTGACGCCCAGTCATATTCTATTGCATACTCATCTGTTAAGCAGTCAATGCGGGTCTTATCAGGCAAAACGTATTCTATTGTACACTTGCAGTGCATATTCACATAGTCTTTTTCTTTTAGGTTAGTTTTTTGAATATTATTAACAGGTACAAAACCCGAGACAAAATCATCTTCGTTTACAAAAAAATAACCGCAAAAAGCAACAATGGCGACAATTACAAGTTGTATTATTTTTTTCTTTATCTTCATTATATTTTCTCAATTAAACATACACACTGCGAGGCAATAGAGTTACCTTCGCCTACTGAATCCTGACCCTCATTAGTTTTTGCCTTTATAGACAAAGACATAATATCAAGATTTAAAAGAGGCGCAAGTTTTTCTTTCATTTTATCTATATAGGGCATAAGTTTTGGCTTTTGACAAATAATATTTGAATCTATATTTATAATTTTATACCCGTTATTTTCCATAATCTGCATAGTTTTTTGCAAAAGTACTATACTGCTTATGTCTTTAAAACTCATATCGCTGTCGGGAAAATGGGTCCCTATGTCTTTTTCTCCCATAGCACCCAATAGCGCATCAATTATTGCATGGACTAAAACATCAGCATCAGAGTGTCCCATAAGACCTTTCTCATAAGGGATTTTTACCCCGCCTAAAATAAGCGCTCTGCCCTCAACAAGCCTGTGCAGGTCATAACCTATACCTATTCGCATAAAACATACCTTTCTATAACTTCGCATATACCGTCCTGCTTAACCGTAGGACAGATATAGTCGGCGATTTGTTTTAATTTTTCCGAAGCGTTGCCCATAGCGATTTTAATACCCGCATTTTTTAGCATCTCGCAGTCATTATCCTGATCGCCCGAGGCTAAAACTTCATCTTTTTTTATACCCCAATAATCTTTCAGAAAATTAAGCGCAGCGCCCTTTGTGGCGTTAGGGTCGGTAATTTCCATATAATTTTTGTGCGAGCGCACAATTGTAAGCCTGCCCAGGTATTTTTTTGTCATAAAATCAATAAGCTCAAGCATCTTTTGCTCATCATACACAATAGCTAAAAGCTTATATACACTTTTTAATTCAATATTATCAAAACTCTCAACCGCGCGATAAGTCACATATCTTCCCTGACAGTAATCTCGCATTATTTCTTTGTTATCATCTTCAACAATAAGCTCATCGTCATTGTAAAGATTAGTGTGTATGTTTTTTTCTCTTAGGGTTTTTATTACATCCCTTGCAAGCTCGGGTTTAACGGGTGCTTTGTACAAAATATTATCTTCTAATCTCACAACGGCACCCTGATAACATACAACAGGAGTCTTTAATCCCAAAAAATCAGCCACGCCCTTTGCTCCGTCAAACATTCTGCCTGTTGCAATAACCATTTTGGTGTCGGAGTTTTTAACTTTTTCTATTGTTTCAAGCATTTTTTTTGAGAAAATGTTTGTTTCATCAACAATAGTGCCGTCGATGTCTGTTATCCAGAGTTTAACCTTGCTCAAAAAAACCTCATTTCACATTTTGTTTTTTTTATTATACAATAAAATCATAATGTTAAGTATGGAGAGATTTTACCAATATGAGCAAAGTAGAACGTCAAAGACCATTTGAACAGGATGAAGTTCAAAGAAGGTCAAATTTTAATCCCGTTGAAGAAAATTTTACACCCGAGCAGGCTGCTCTTGAAGCTTCAAGATGCCTAAACTGCAAAAATCCTCTTTGTAGAAAAGGCTGCCCCGTAAGCGTTGATATCCCCGGATTCATCGCAAAAGTTAAAGAGGGAGATATCCAAGCTGCAGGTGAAATTATAAGAAATTCAAACATGTTACCGTCCGTATGTGGAAGGGTTTGCCCGCAGGAAAGACAATGCGAAAGCAAATGTATTTTAGGCATTAAAGGTGACTCGGTTGCAATCGGCGCACTTGAAAGATACGTTGGCGACAACAGCGCATCGGTTAAAACTCAAATAAAAGAAAACGGCAAAAAAGTTGCCATAGTAGGCTCAGGCTGCGCAGGTATGTCAGCTGCGGCAGACCTTAGAAACGCAGGCTTTGAAGTAAGCGTATTTGAAGCACTTCATGAGCTTGGCGGAGTTTTAAGATACGGCATACCGCCATTTAGACTTCCAAGAACGGTATTAGACAGAGAAATTGAAACCCTAAAAGAAATCGGCGTTAAGTTCTACAAAAACGTAATCGTAGGTAAATCAATCACTCTTAATCAATTAAAAGAAGAAGGCTATGACGCTATATTCATCTGCTCCGGCGCAGGACTTCCAAAAATGCTCGGTGTCCCGGGCGAAAACCTAAACGGCGTGTACAGTGCAAATGAATTTTTAACACGTGTAAACCTAATGCACGCCAATGAACCTGATACACCTACACCTCTTAAAGTCGGCAACAAAGCTGCAATCATTGGCGGCGGAAACGTAGCAATGGACGCTGCAAGAACTGCGGTGCGTGTAGGATACAAGGAAGTATACATTGTTTACAGAAGAACGGAAGAAGAACTTCCTGCAAGAAAAGAAGAAATCCGTCACGCTAAAGAAGAAGGCATAATCTTTAAACTTCTTCACTCGCCTGTTGAAATACTTGGAAAAGACGGCTTTGTAAATGGTATTAAACTTGAAGTTATGGAACTTGGCGAGCCTGACGAATCAGGCAGAAGACGCCCCGTACCTACAGGCAAATTTGATACAATGGATGTTGATGCAGTTATCGTATCACTGGGTACAGGCCCTAACCCCATCATTCAACAATCTGCAATGAAAGAAAATCTTGACATTGAAACAGATAAAAAAGGCTACATTATAATCAACGAAAACGGCGAAACATCCGTAAAAGATATATACGCCGGCGGTGACGTTGCTCCAAGAGGCGAATCAACCGCAATTAACGCAATGGGAGCAGGAAAAGTTGCTGCAAAAGCAATAATAGAAGCTCTTTGCACTGTTAAAGCGTAAGTAAGCACAAAAAATTACACGGGACAAGATACAAACTTGTCCCGTTTTTTAACGAAAAAAATTATCTTTAATTTTGTATAGGCTGAAAGCCAATTTTCACCACAAAGCTTGTTTTCATCTATTTTTTTATACTCCCAACCCTCAATTACACCGATTTTTACAAGATAATCAAAAGCTGACTCTATCTTTTCTCTTATTCTTGAGGGTCTTTTGCCTTTTGTCTTTTTTTTAAGGTAATTAAGCGCATATGCCACTTTAAATTCAAAGCAGGAAACACTTACAAGGTAGAAAATATAAAAAGCAAGGCACTTTTCAAAATATCTGCTTACAGGGTTAATACCAAAAACCTCCTTTGGTACTAAAAAACCGTCCCTCAGGCGGTTTTGCAGTACGCAAAATTGCCAAACATATTTTTTTATTTTTTTTACTCTTATCAAATTAAGCGCACAAAGCGTATTAATAGCCTCTTTTATCCTCTTTCTGTCAGAATTTCTGTATGTACTATGCCCTCTTAAAAAAATAATGTCATCCGCTCTTATCTCAACAAAACAAAACAAGTTTTGCCTCTGAGCGTACAGATTGTACAAAATACATAATACGTCATCTGCAAAATAACCCGTATTAAAGCGGTTTTTTAAAATATAATAGGGATTTATGGGATAAAATTTACCCTCAACATAAGGGCAAATATAGTAGTCAAAATTTCTAAACACGGGCTTTTCAACTTTTAAAAACACCTCCGCAAGCCCCCAGACAAGCTCGTCTAAAAAGCTTGCAAGGAGGACGGAGGTCTTTTTTACGGCATTTAGAGCTAAAATAAAACTGTCTTTGTCTTTTGCTTTGAATGAAACAAGTAGTTTTTTTGACCTTTCATCATACTTAACACTAACTAATATCTTCTCGCTTATTTTTTTGTCCAACAAATCAAAATTACAGACAATCTGCCCCCTAAAAAGCCATTGCCCCACCCCCTTTATTTTGTCTTTATAGCAAAAAACCGTCTTTTTCTCGCTTTTTAGAGCCGTTAATGCCAGATTTAAAAAATCAAAATAAGCGTGCAAAATCGCGCCGTAAAACTCTTGCGGTGGGGAAATCCTCTTCATATGGACATTTTACCCTAATATCTTTTGTGGCGCACTTACCTGAATTACTCTATTTTTACACTGCCCTGTCTTAAAACCTTAATCTCGCCCTCAGAACATAAAACTACAGTTGACGCGAGATTTTGGATTTTTGAGGGAAACTTAGGTTTAATAATTTTTACCTTATCGCCAAATTTTTCTACCGCCTCGTCATAATCCTTGCAGGGAGGCTCATTTGAGATATTAAGAGAAGTTGTAGCCAAAACTCCGCCTTTGATATTTTTTGTTATAGAGTAGAAATTTTCATTGTTTGGAACTCTTATCCCGACAGTATCAAAACCCGCACAAATAGAGGACGGGCAGAGATTTGAGCGTTTAAAAATTAAAGTAAGCGCCCCTGGGAAAAATTTATCCATGAGTAATTCGGCGTAATCAGAAATACCCACAACATATTTTTTTAAACAGTTTTTGTCATGACTCATCAGTATGAGCGGTTTTGAGCGGTCACGATTTTTTATTTCATAAATCTTATCAACTGCTTCATTATCATCGGGCAAA
The DNA here is from genome assembly GCA_944325105.1 of Candidatus Gastranaerophilales bacterium. GTDB lineage: Bacteria > Cyanobacteriota > Vampirovibrionia > Gastranaerophilales > Gastranaerophilaceae > Galligastranaerophilus. The sequence continues at coordinate 36,821 of CALUYW010000015.1, forward strand.
CACCCCAAACCCCAGACAGTGTCTGTTTCAAAGCCTATTACTTCACCTTTTTTTATTATGCCTTCTTCCATTTTGCCTCAATTCTTTCTTTCAGGTCTTTCAGGTATTCGATTCTTAATATTAAAGATGCTGCCAGATAAACAACAAAGGTAGAAACCATAATAACGGTGAGCTTTATAACCCCATGGACTAAATTCCAAGATACAAACTTGTCCCACAGAACACTTAGCGCATCACCCGCTAAAAAGGCAATTAGCGCAGCTATTAAGATTTTAAAGACATTATAAGTAAGTTTTCTGTAGCCTATTGAGATTTTTTTCCTTAACAAAAGCCCAAGAGATATAGCATTAAATGCGGTAATTAACGTGGTTGAAACCGCAATACCGTTAATTCCAAAGGGTTTAACCAAGATAGAATTTAAAATAACTTTAAGACCGATACAAGCTATAGCTATATAAAACGGAGTCTTTGAATCATTAAATGAATAAAAAAGCCTTGTAGCACTGTCACGAAAGACATAAGGAATTATTGATAATGTTATGAAAAACAAAATCTCAGACACCATAAGAGTAGCTTCTGAACTAAAAGCACCGCGCTCAAGCGCAAGGCGAATAGCATCCGTTCTTACAATAAATATCAATATCATAAGGTAGCTGCCCGCAAAAATTAAAGACCCCACACCCTTTGCAAAGTAGTACCTTACGCCGTCCTCGTCTTTTTGAGCAACAAGCCTTGAAAACAGAGGGAAAAGAGGCACTAAAATAGCACTCAACAAAAGTCCTACAGGGAACTGAAAAATCCTGTTTGCAAAACCAAACGCAGTCCAAGCGCCCTCTTTTAAGCCCGATGAAAAGAACATATCCACATACACACCAAGCTGTCCTATGGTAGAGCTTAAAAAAGCAGGGAATAAAAGCTCGAGCAATTCGTTAAAGTTTTTATTATGCAAAAAATCAAACGAAGGTCTATAGCCGTAACCTATTGAGCGCACCGCCGGAGATTGCAATATTAACTGCAAAAAACACCCGAAAGTTGTACCGGCTGCAAGATAAAAACCGCTTGAGTCACCTTTTGTAATAAGAAGTGCTGCAATTATCCCAAATGAAACCATAGAGGGAGAAATATTCGGGAGCAAAAACCTTTTATAAGTTACCAAAATACCGTAATAAAGCCCCAATACAGAACCCATTACAAGCATTGGCGACATGATTTTTAAATGATAAGCAGCAAGGTTTAAAAGCTCGGGAGCATCAGCGTTAATTATAATGCTCATTATCTGCTTTGGGAAAAAGAAACACAAAAGCGATAAAATCAAAAATATCAAAATTGAAAAAGTCTCAAATGTGTTAAAAAGTTTCTTTACCTCAGGCTCGGGCTTTTTTGAGAAATCTTTTACAATTTTTGAGAAAACAGCAACCGTTGCAGAATGAAAAGGTCCGCCCACGCCGCCTAAAATAACTATTACAAGGGCAGGGATTTGATAAGCAAAAAAGTAAGCATCAGATACCATGCCAGCTCCGTAGTAATTTGCAACTACAATATCCCTTAAAAATCCCGCTACTTTTGATAAAAATATAATAACAGCTATCCACCAGGCAGCCCTTAAGAGGCTCTGCCCGCTCTTAGTTTCACTCACGATTTATAACCTCAATTTGATAAGTCAGTGTTTTGGATTTGTCTTTAGCATCCAAAGGCTCAAATATCACCGTATTAACCCCGTCTTTTAAATACTTTGTAATGTCCATACCCAGCACTTTTGCGCTATAGCCTGTCATATCGGGATTAAAGTTGTGAGAATTTATGGAAAATTTAATGGTTGAAACTCTCTTTGGATTGCTAACCTTTAAAATATATCTTTGCTTTGAATTTTTAGGACGGTAAAATTCACTCTTGTACTGGATTTGATAGGGGTTATATGCAACTTCTTTATGCATTGTACCAAGGGTAATTGAAGAGTAATAGTGTTTTAAAATATCATCATATTTTTTACCTAAAGATGCCATATACCCTGCCCCGTACTGGCTCATACCTACTCCATGACCAAAACCTCCGCCTGTTATTATGAATTTTTGAGGAGATTTAGGGTGCTTAACCATAGGACTTATTAATTTTTCAAAAGAAAAAACCGCCTCTGACTTAGAGTCATCGGGAATTTCAAGATTATCTTTCTTAGCAGGCTTTAACTCTTTATCCACAAAGAAATTAGCACTTGCAAGCATGGCGTTATTTTTCTTTAAAACTCTTCTTATGCCAAGCTCTCGTTTTACTTTATATGTACCGTTTTTAAAGACTATTTCTATCTCAAGGGCTTTACCCGAGTTGCCTCTTTTAAGAACTTTTATGTCTTCTAAACCCTCAAGTACAAAAGACCCGTCAAACTTAGGCTCGACAAGCCCCGCTTTTGACTGTTCAAGAAGAGTTTTATTCAAAACTTCTTCAAGCTCGGGTGTTTCCCACTCCACCTGCCATCTGTAGCGGGGGGATTTTACATCGTAAGATAAAGTTTTATTTGAATAAAATTCCCTAACTTCATCTTCTGTTTTTAAAAACTTTTGGTTTTTATCGTCACAAACAGAAACTAAATAAGGCTTTGGCTGAATTGAAGGGTTGTTGTAACCGTAGACATTTTTCCAATCTTCCGTTATACCGCCTGCAGTAGAAGAATAAAGCGCTAAAATCGGTTCATTTTCATACAGAGCAAAAATGCCTTTTGTCTCATCAACTGCCCTGTCTGAGATTTCTTTTTGAGAATTTATACCGTAGTACACCTGACATGCGGTAGAGTCACAAATATCATAATTTTTATAAACATTTTGCGGACGGTTAGCATAGTTTCTGGCTGCAACCGCCTGTGCTTTAAGCGCCTCAAGCCCGAATGACACGGGCATTTCGTTAGGCACAACACCCTTTAAGTAAGTCTGCATATCAAGGACATTTATTATATTAAAAGTATTTTCTTTAACACCCTCTAGTTCAATAAGCCCAGAATAATAAGCAGGAGTGCCCTTTCTGTTTAAATTTACAATACCTGTTTTTTCTTTAGGGGTAATAACAAGGGGCCCTTTTGCCTCTTCAAGAATTGTTTTATCGCCCGATGATACGCTAAAAAGCCCTTTTTCAATTTTTACATCGATTACTTCATCGGGAGAAATTTCTAACTGCGTATTTGACGCTAAGTCAGATAATGAGGCAACATCGGGTGACACAAAAGAAGCACTCTTGTGCTCAAATGTAGAAAAGCCCTGATTTGAAAGCCCTACACGGATTGTTGTTTTTTCTTCCTGAGAAAAAACACCCACCTGCACTACTGCAAAAACGAGTAGACAAAATAAAAATTTTAAAATTCCTCTACCTGTAAATTTCATATTTTGAATTTTACAATTAACATATTCTAATGTAAAATAAATATGCTAATTACGTATTAAGGAGATTTATATCAGATGGCATCCGATGATTTAAAAAAATTCAGCACCTCTCAACTGTTGAATTTTTGTCTGGGGTTTTTCGGTTTACAGTTTGCTTGGCAAATGAGGATAATTTTATCGGGGCCGCTAACCGAGTCATTTGGTGCAGATGTCCTTTTGTTTGGTCTTATATGGCTTGCAGGGCCTTTTACGGGTATTGTTGTTCAGCCAATCATAGGAGCACTAAGCGACAACACTGAAACTCCTTTTGGCAGAAGAATTCCCTACCTTATGGGCGGAGCAATTTTAGGTGCAATAGGTCTGTTTTTACTTCCTAATTCCGAAGTTTTAGCATCATTTTTCGGTGCAAATGCTCCAAAATGGAGTGCACTTTTAATAGCAGCCATTATGATATGGATAATAGATGCCTGTGTTAACGCGGCACAAGGGCCATACAGAGCTTTAATTCCCGATAATATGCCTCGCGAGCAGCACTCACTTGCAAATTCTTATTTAAGCTTTGCAATAGGCTTGGGGTCGGTTATAGCCGCTGCAACCGCGCCTGTTTTAAAATATGTATTTAATTTTCAAATGTCTACCGCGGCACAGTTTTATATGGCAGCAATTGCATTTTTGCTTGGCATGACTTGGACATGCTTTACAATAAAAGAGAGAAAACTCTCAAAAGCAGAGCTTAAAATTGAAGAAGAAAACGCAAAAGAAGAAATTAAAAAATCATTTATAGAAAATGTAAAAGACTTTTTTAAATTATCGCCTGAAGTTGGCAAAATCTGCACAATTCAGTTTTTCTCCTGGATTGGCGTTATGAGCCTTATGATATTTTTCACACAATATGTAGTGCACGTTATCTATCAAGTGCCTGATTTAACTGCCATTCCTCAAGAATTTCAAAATGTTTACAATCAAAGCGTTATGAGCGGTCAGAACTTTGCTTCAATTTGTCTTGCTGCTTATAATTTAATCTGCTTTATAATTGCAATACCGATAGGTAAATTTGCAGAAAAATACGGCAACAAAAAAGTTCACTTCGTAGCGCTTTTGCTTATGGCGCTTGCTTATATACTTCTTGCATTCCTGCCAAATCCAACATCAACGGTTGCAGCTATTTCTTTAGCGGGTATCGGCTGGGCAAGTATTTTAGCACTTCCTTTTGCAATGCTTTCAAAATACATAAAAGAAGGTACCGAAGGTTCTGTTATGGGTATATTTAATATATTCATCGCAGCACCGCAAATCCTTGTTTGCACAGTACTTGCGTGGTTTATAAACATCTCAACAACAACTATAAACAATATGCCCAACAATCACTACGAATACGCCTTTCTTGTGGGTGCGCTTATGTTGATTTTTGCGGCAGCTACCACACTTACGATAAAAGAAGACTAATAAAACTTGTTGCGCTTGTTTTATGTTTGTTACATAATTTAGGCGTAGTATTTACTTATACATTTTAGAAGGAGAGCCAAATATGGTAAATGTAGCAATTAACGGCTTTGGCAGAATTGGCCGTAACACTTTAAGAGCTGCTATCAGAGAAGGTATTTTTGACAAAATTAATTACGTTGCAATCAACGACCCCGGTTTAACACCTGCAAACGCAGCACACGTATTCAAATATGACTCAGTTATGGGCAGATTTGACGGTACTGTAGAAGTAGTTGAAGACGGTCTTGTAATCAACGGTAAAAAAATTAAATTTTATGCTGAAAAAGACCCTGCACAACTTCCTTGGAAAGAACTTGGAGTAGAAGTTGTTGTTGAATCAACAGGTTTCTTTACAGACGCTACAAAAGCAAAAGCTCACATCGATGCAGGCGCTAAAAAAGTTATCATTTCAGCTCCCGCTAAAAATGAAGACAAAACAATCGTTCTTGGCGTTAACGACCATGAATACGACCCTGCAGTTCACAATGTAATTTCAATGGCTTCTTGCACAACTAACTGCTTAGCACCCGTTGCAAAAGTTCTTGATGAAAAATTCGGCATTGTAAAAGGTTTAATGACAACTGTTCACAGCTACACAGGCGACCAAAGAATTCTTGACGCAGGTCACAAAGACCCACGCCGTGCTCGTGCAGGTGCTCTAAACATCGTTCCTACAACTACAGGTGCTGCTAAGGCTGTTGCATTAGTATTACCTCAATTGAAAGGTAAATTAAACGGCTTCGCTATGAGAGTTCCTACTCCCGACGTATCAGTAGTTGACGTTGTTGTTGAAACAGCTAAACCTGTTACCGTTGAAGAAGTTAACGCAGCACTAAAAGCAGCTGCTGACGGCAAAATTCTTGCTTACGAAGAACAACCTCTTGTATCTTCTGACTTCATCGGCTCATCACAATCTTCAACAGTTGACGCTGCTCTTACAATGACAATGGGCGACAACATGGTTAAAGTTGTTTCTTGGTACGATAACGAAATGGGTTATTCAACAAGATTGGCTGAAACTACATTAATGGTAGCAAGCAAGCTATAATCGAGCCTTAGTGCTTAAGCCTTAGTGCGATGCACTTGGCGAGATAAGTTTAAGCCCTTCTCTTTAAGAGAAGGGCTTTTTTCACCTAACAACAAACTTATTTTGAGCTTTTTATTTCCCTTATCATATACTGCACATCTTCAAGCAATTTCCGATTTATTGCCAATAAATCGGAAATTATCGCTAAAAGTGTACACAAAAAAGAAACTATGGCCAAAATTGCACATAAAATCAAAGACTGAATATGCCCTGAACCATCACCTGTAAGATAAAAATACATAAACCTGAACGCTAAAATTGCACTGAGCAAAAATACAAATCCTCCGACAAAAGAAAAGAACCTGAAAGGTCTGTATATTATAAAAATTCTTGCCATGGTAAAAATCGAGCGCCTTATATAGTCAAAATTATTTTTAACGAGCCTTGAGGGACGAAGCTCATCATTTACTCTTATAGGCACACAAACTACGCTTAAACCCTTTCTTTGCGCTTGTATTATTGTTTCAAGAGTGTAGGTGTAATTATCAAAAATATTTATATGTTTTGCAGCATATGCGCTAAATGCCCTAAAACCGCTTGGCGCATCATCTACATCAGCACCTGAGACTTTTTTCATAACAAAAGAGCCCAGTTTTTGAAGCATTTTTTTAACCGGAGAAAAATGCTTTATTTTCTCAATCGGACGCGTACCTATTACAATATCTGCCTTTTTATTTAAAATAGGCTCAATTAACTTATCTATGTCATCTGCGCAGTACTGATTATCAGCATCCAGATTTACAATAATATCTGCTTTCATAGAAAGAGAAGTATTTATGCCGCAAGCAAAAGCTCGCGCAAGACCTTGATTTTTTTTAAGTGAGACAACTTTGTTAACACCCCAATCATAAGCAACCTTTATGGTACCATCCGATGAACCGTCATCAATTATTAAGACCTCTATCTCATCAATACCCAAAAGTGACTTTGGAAGAGCATCAAGAGTAGTTGAAAGGGTTTTTTCCTCATTAAAACAAGGTATCTGAATAACTAATTTCATAATGTTATTCTACATCAAATGGAGGATTTTTGATACAAAAATTTCAAGCGTGGTACTGACTTGTCGATAGAAATAATACAGAGAGAAAAACATATTAAACACACCATATATTAACTTTATTGTCATCCTTGTTAAGCCATTGTTTTTATAACTTGGCTTTTTTTTATTAAGAAATATTAAGACAAATTATATACCCGATAGAGCATTGATTTTATTGGATTTATAAGGTATTTAAAAAATAAAAAAACAAAAAAGTATATAATTTTTCAATATCGCTAGCAAAAAATATAATTTTCATGTTTTATATAGTAAAGTCCAAAACACGAGATTAATTTCTTTAAGGAGAAAAATGAGTAACAATATACCGAATATGAATAGTGTTAATCCTGCAGGATACAATCCTCAGGGACATAGACCTCCCTCGCAGCAGGAAAGTATAGAGCCAAAAGAAATACAAGCAGAAGCTGCTACAAACAAAGATCCCCTAAAATATGTCCCCACAGAACAATATGGACGTGCAATGGTAAACCAATCTCAAAATTCACAACGTCCTCAGTTAAATCCTCAAAACATTCAAGATGATGTATTCACATTTCAACTCATGCAGGAATTTGCTCAAGACCTTATAAACGGCTACATTCAAAAAGGAGTAGAGCCCAAGAAGGCTCAAGAAATGGCAGCCTACACTGTTGATGTTCTTCTAAACCCTCCTCAAGCAAAAGTTCAGTAAATTTTTTTGCCCTCACTAGGATAGTTTTAGCATTTAAAACACAAAAAATTAAAGTTATTTCTTGATTTAAAAACTTTTTGTGCAAAAATTTATGTATAAGTTTTTTGAGGTTTTTTGTGTCAAATTTAGTCTATTTTCTAGGGCAAAAGGCATATATAAATATAACAAACGCATGCACTAACGCATGCAGGTTTTGTGTGCGTGATATTAAAGACAATGTCAAAGGCGCAAACTTATGGCTTGATGTGCAAAACGTAAGCGCGCAAGATGTAATAGAACAAATTGAAAACTCCGCCCAAAAAGTACTAGAGGGCGGAGAAATTATTTTTTGCGGTTATGGCGAACCGCTTATAAAATTTGAAGAAGTTAAAAAAATCTGCCAATATTTAAGAAAAGAGATGCCCGAATTAAAAATAAGAATTAATACAAACGGACATGGCAGTTTTGTAAACAAAAAAAATATAGTCCCCGAGCTAAAAGGACTTATAGATTCAATTTCAATAAGCTTAAATGCTCAGGATGAAAAACTCTACAATGAGCTTTCTCAACCAAAATTTGAGGGAGCATATGAAACGATGCTTGACTTTGCACGCGAATGTGTAAAATGCGGTATAGATACGACAATGAGCGTTGTTTCAAAATTTCAAGAAGATAAATACCCCCTTGATGTTGAAAAATGCGAAGAAATAGCGCACAGCATAGGGGCAAAATTCAGAAACAGAGAATGGATACAAGAAGGATATTAAAAACGGAAAGGTCAAAAAAATGAACGTACTTGACAAAATCATGAAACCAAAATCCATAGCCGTTATTGGTGCATCAACAAAACCAAAAACTATCGGCTCTGAAATTATGCAAAGACTAAGAGATTATAAATTCAACGGTAATATTTACCCTGTTAATCCAAAAGGCGGGATAATTGAGGGTTTTCAAGCTTATACTTCAATAAAAGAAGTGCCCTCTGAAGTAGATTTAGCAGTAATTGTGGTAAATTCAAAATTTGTACTTGATACAATTGACCAATGCCACGAAAAAGGTATCAAAGGCCTTTGCATAATCACTGCAGGTTTTAAAGAAACAGGAAAAGAAGGTGCCGAACTTGAGCGCCAACTTCTTCAAAAAGTACGTGATTACGGTATGAGATGCGTAGGCCCTAACTGCTTAGGCGTTCTAAACACAAACGATTCTGTTAAGATGGATGCTACATTTGCAGAATCACTTCCCGTTAAAGGTGACATCGGTTTTGTTTCTCAATCAGGCGCACTTGGCGGCGGTATTTTAAACATTTTAAAAGACTTAAACCTTGGTTTTGCTCAATTTGTTTCAATCGGTAACCAAGCTGATATTAACGCTGAAACAATGCTTGAATACTGGGAAAATGACGATGATGTAAAACAAATTCTCTTGTATATGGAATCAATCCAAAATCCCCAAAACTTCAGAAAACTTGCTTCAAGAATTACAAAGAAAAAACCAATCTTAGCTCTTAAAGCAGGCCGCAGCGCAGCAGGGGCATCAGCTGCAAGCTCTCACACAGGTTCTCTTGCAGGTGCGGATAAAGCAGCCGCTGCACTTTTAAAACAATCAGGCGTTATAAGAGAATTTTCGCTTAAAAACCTTTTTGCTAACGCAAAAGCATTTTCTAACTGCCCTATTCCAAAAGGCAACAGAGTAGCTATCATTACTAACTCAGGCGGCCCCGGCATTATGGCAACGGATGCTGTTTGTGAATCAGGTATGCAAATGGCAAAAATAACAGACGAAACAAAAGAAAAATTAAGAAGCTTCCTGCCTGCTGCAGCATCTGTTAAAAACCCTATCGATATGATAGCGTCAGCTCCTATCGAACACTACAAACAAACTCTTGAAACAGTTCTTGAAGATGAAAACGTAGATATGATAGCAGTTATCTATCTGCCGTTCTTAGGCTTAAAAGACATTGACGTTGCTCAAGCACTTATGGAAATAAAAGCCAAAAATCCCCAAAAACCAATCATCGGTGTATTTATGACAACATCTGATTTCTTTGTAAAAATCTCAAATATGGATGTTAATATGCCGTTTTACATGTACGCCGAAGAAGCTGCTGAGGCTATGACAAGACTTGATGAACAACGCAGATGGATGGAAACTCCTCAAGGCAGCATTCCCTCATTCAATGTTGATAAAGCAAAAGTAGAAACTATTATCAAAAACTCTCTAAAAGAAGGACGTGACCAGCTTACAACTCTTGAGTCAATCGATGTGCTTGAAGCATACGGTATCAGAGCTTGCAAATACGGTCTTGCCACAAATGAAGAAGAAGTTGCAAAACTCGGTAATCAAATCGGCTACCCTGTTGTTATGAAAATGACTTCAAAAACAACTTCGCACAAAACTGACGTTGGCGGTGTAGTTGTAAACATTAAAGACGAAGCACAATTAAGAAACGAATACAAAGCACTTCTTCAAAGACTTGAAGCAAAAGGACTTTTAGAAGGTCTTGAGGGTGTAATCATCCAAGAAATGGTAAAAGGCTCTCGCGAGATGGTTTGCGGTATTGCTACAGACCCTCAATACGGTCCTATGATGATGTTTGGTCTTGGCGGTGTATTTGTTGAAGTTATGAAAGACGTAACATTTAGAATTGCACCTCTTACAGACAACGATGCAATGGATATGATTAAATCAGTTAAAGCTTATAAACTTCTTGAAGGCGCAAGAGGTACAACACCCGCTCAAATCGGACAAATTCAAGAAACGCTTTTAAGATTATCTCAACTTGTAAGCGATTATAAATTCATTGACGAGCTTGATATCAACCCGCTTTTAATATCTGAAAAAACAGGTGAAGGCATAGCAGTTGACGGACGTATTAAAGTTCGCCTCGAAGAAGCTAAAAAAGCTCTTGGTATGGATGATGCCTGCGCTTGCGCTAAGTAAGAGTACAACTATATTGCATAAATCCCCGCACAATATGCGGGGATTTATGCATAATTAGTATTACTTGAGTAATATAGGTAATTGCAACATTATTAAAAATAAGTTATATTGTTCTTATCGCATACATAGCTGGAGAGGTTAAAATGACGCTAAAAGGAAGGGTTGAAGAAACTGATAGAGGCTACATTTGGATTGCTGAAAGCAATAGTTGTAAATCATGCAAAGAGCTAAGTGGTAAAAAATATAATAATACAGATAAAATTCCACAAAAACCACATCCTAACTGCAAATGCAGAATTGAGATAGATACAAATAAAATAGAAACAGAAAGCAAAAATAAAAAAACCGAAAATTCTTTTTATACAAAATATAGAACAGCCGTAATGATATACAAATTATGGCAAATTCTCAATCAAGCAAGAAGAAACAAACTTTTATTGGATAATGGAATACCTATATATGCTTATGTAAAAAATGAACCAATAGCCAAGAACTTTTGGTCACTTGCATCAAAACAGTTTCAAGATAGCTACGATTTCATCAAAATAAATGGTAAAACATACAAATCTACAGAAGAGTTAATTAAAGATAAAAATTTATACAGATTCAAAGACGATATCAAAAACAAAATCAAATCACAATTCCAAAAGAACGATGTGTTAGGGGTATACTTGCATGAAAATAGTATTGTATCAAAAGCGATTGAAAACTCGCAGGAATTTAAAGAATTTTTGCAAAACAATATAAATGACATAAAAACTAATGAAAGTATCAAGCAAACTTCAATAGCTTTTAAAAAAGAATTAAGCCCAGATTTGTACCATGCCTTTGGAAAAGTCCAGGTTTTGGAATCAAAAATCGATAACATAAATAATTGCATAACAACCTACATTTTAGATACATACGATTTTAACCCAAATGAAGGTGGAATAATTGAAATGGCACGCAAAATTCAAAATGTAAAAATGTTAACCCCATACTACACAATTATCAAAGTTATCACTAAAACAAATAAAGTTTTATAATATAAAAATAACAATGAAAAATAACACTATGAATCAACGCTTGGAAAAAAATTTACTTGTCTTTCTGCACATATTGCACTACTTCACAAGTTTGATATTTTTTTTAATATCGTCGATTTTAATATCTTTCTTTGGTTCATTTGTAAAAATACCAAACTGCCTTATATACCTATTGGTCTTTTTAGCCTGTTTTTACTATAAATTTGTATTTTTCCCTACGGAAATAACAAAATATATTTTAAATTTTCCAAATAGCAGATATGCATTATTCCTAAAAACAGAAAAATGCCGGTTGATACTAATAACCGCACTGATTGACATTTTTGCCAACATGGCCATATCGTTTATTTTTTATGATTTTGCGAAAATAATAACCCTAAAGGACAGTTTATTTTTTGTTTTTACTGTATATATACTATCAAGTGGCGGTTTAGTTTTTAGTTATATTGTTACATTCTTAAAATTAAGAAATAAATAATTCTTTAACAAAAATTTATATATCCAATATTGCCCGACTGACTGGTATTTTAGACTAATTAATAACCCATGTAACTAATTCTTGTGGGTTATATTTTTTTGTTTTTTATGATATAAAAAATATATTAGAAAATTGGAGGCAATAAATATGGCATCAGAAAAAGTGGGGCAATTTGTATTTATGCTGCACTCTCACCTCCCCTATTACAGAAAAGCCGGTATGTGGCCTTTTGGGGAAGAGAACCTTTATGAATGTATGGCAGAAACATATGTTCCTTTGCTTAACATAATTTCTGAATTGTATGATGAGGGAATTAAAGCAAAGCTTACTGTAGGTATTACCCCTATACTTGCAGAACAGTTAAACGATGAACACTTAAAAGAAGGCTTTATAAAATACCTTGACTCACGAATTGAAGCCGTATCGGGTGATTTAGAACGCTATCCTGACCCTGAGGTTGCGCACTCTCAACACCTTAAATACCTTGCAAAATACTACTATGATTGGTTTAATCACATCAAGGATTTGTTTATCAACAAGTTTAACAAAGACCTTATTGCAGGTTTTAAAAAATATCAAGACTTAGAATGTATCGAAATTACTACATCAGGTGCAACACACGGTTTCTCACCTCTTTTAGCAACCGATACAAACTTAAATGCACAGTTCAAAGTAGGTTCAGACACTACAAAACGCCTTTTCGGCAAAAAAGCAAAAGGCTGCTGGCTGCCTGAATGTGCTTACAGACAAGGATATGAATTTATAGGAAAAGACGGCAAGAAAAAATGGCGTCCGGCTATTGAAGTTACACTTCAAAATAACGACATAGAGTACTTCTTTACCGAATCTCACGTTATTGAAGGCGGTAACTCAATAGGAAACAGAAGAACAATCGGAGTTTACGGAAACATTGAATACATCCCGCTTCCTCAAAGAGAAAAAACGGGATATGATACCTACAGTGCATACTGGTTACCGGATGCACAGGTAGCCGTGATGGGTAGAAATGACAGAGCAGGTTTTCAGGTATGGTCAGCAGCCGACGGTTATCCGGGTGATGGCTGCTATAGAGAATTCCACAGAAAAGACCCGAACTCGGGTATGCATTACTGGAGAATAACTTCATCTACTACAGACCTTGGAGACAAAATGCTCTATGACCCTGTACTTGCAATGAGTCAGGTTAATTCAAACTCAGACCACTACACAACTCTTATCTACCACTTGCTAAACGACTACAAAATGGCAAACGGCGGCAAAGAAGGCCTTGTAATGGTATCATTTGATACAGAATTATACGGTCACTGGTGGTTTGAAGGTGTGGAATTTATTAAACAAGTTATTAAAAAATTCCACCAATACCTGCCTGAAGTTGAAAGAATGACAGCAGGCGAATACTTAAAAGCTCACCCGCCGACGGAAGCTATTCAAATCCCTGAATCAAGCTGGGGTCAAGGCGGACACTTCTGGGTATGGCAAAACCACTTAACAGAGTGGATGTGGCCTATTATTCACGCTTGCGAAAAAAGAATAATAGAAATCGTTGCAAAACACGAAAAGCAGCCTGAAGATAAACTACTTCTAAGAGCACTAAATCAACTCGCAAGAGAAAATCTTCTTTTGCAAAGTTCAGACTGGCCGTTCTTGATTACAACATGGCAGGCTAAAGACTACGCAACAGACAGATTTAGAGAACACGTTGAAAGATTTGAAAAAATTGCAGATATGATTGAAAACAATTCAATCAACAACGATGAACTTGTTGCAATTGAGTCAATCGACAACTGCTTCCCTGAAATTGACTACAGAGTTTATCTTCCCATTGAAGAGGGCGTTATTCCTCAACAAGAAAAAAGACTCGCTCCGCTATACACGGACTAAGCGGATATAAATATTTTATTAAACCCTGAAAAGTTTTTTCTTTTCAGGGTTTTTTGGTGTAGAATATTATCAAAAAAGGAATGATTTTTATGAAAACTTTAAGCAAAAATATCTGCGTAATTAACCACCCGTTAGTAAAACACAATCTCGCGGTTCTAAGGGATGAAAAAACTGACGGAGAAAAGTTCAGATGTGCGCTAAGACGCATTTCATACGCGGTTTTTCTTGAAGCTTCAAAAAATCTTCCAACAGAAACAAAAAAAATCAAAACCCCGATTTGCGAATGTGAAAACGATGTAATAAAAAATGACACAAACATAATAATAGCGCCGATTTTACGCGCAGGAATGATGTTTTGTGAAGTAGCGCAAGAGATGATGCCACAAGCTCACATTCACCACCTTGGTATGTATAGAGATGAGAGAACTCTGCAGCCTGTTTGGTACTACAATAAAATTTCCGAAGCGCCAAAAAACCCAAAAGAAACTTATGTCTTTGTGCTTGACCCGATGCTTGCAACAGGAAACTCCTCGGTTGACGGGGTCGGCAATTTTGTTAAAAAGGGCATACCTCAAGAAAACATTACTTTTGTTTGCCTGCTCGCTGCACCTCAAGGTGTTGAGCGCTTAAGCTCTGTTTTTCCCGATGTTAAAATCATCACCTGCTCAATAGATAAAGAACTTAACGCCAAAGGATACATTGTCCCAGGTCTTGGCGATGCCGGTGATAGAATATTTAACACGTAGTTAAAATGTATGAAAATTACCTAAACAATTAACATAATTATACATTTTGTTGTATAATTTTTACATAATCAGTTAGAGGATTTTAAAGGAATAAATTAGTGTTTGATTTCAACTGCGATTGCGCACAGGAGTATGGGGTATACAAAAACGAAAAAGAGCTCGAGGTAGCTCAGTATATGAGTTCAATAAATATCGCCGCAGGGTTTCACGCAGGTGACCCCCTAAGCATTAAAAAAGCTCTTGAGTTTGCAAAAGAGCACGATGTATCAATAGGCGCGCACATCGGCTATCAAGACATTCAGGGCTTTGGTTCAAGAAAAGTTGAACTGACAGATGAAGAAATTGAAACAACCGTTATATACCAAATAGGTGCTATTGCTTCATTTGCGCAGGCTATGGGACTTGAAATTGAACATGTAAGGCTGCATGGGGCAATGAAAAATGAGATGAATAACAACATCGAATTTGCAAAAAAAGTTGCTCTTGCAATAAAAAAATACAATCCTTGGCTTAACTTATATGTCAATAATCCTCAAACAAAAGAAATTCTTGAAAAGGAAACCGATATAAAATGCGCATATGAAGTGGATTTTGAAGAATTTGGAACGATAAGACAAATAAGAGAGCTTGAAATCAAGCCTGATACTCTTCATTTTAAAGACATAGAAAGCGCAAAACGCGCGCGCGAAGTGCTTAAGCCAACTCCTGTTAACTACAACCGCGTCGGAGGTCAAATTTAGGCATTATGAAAATTTTTAAAAGGAAAGTAAAAATACCAAAAGACGCTATCTGGCTTGTTCCCGGGCTAAAAATCAAAAGATGGTTCGCACTTATCATTATAGGTTCAGTCCTTGCAGCGCTTGGACTTACGTTTTTATTCAAGCTTGAGCCTATATATTTTATAGTTGAAACTGCAAAAAAAATTGT
The DNA here is from genome assembly GCA_944325105.1 of Candidatus Gastranaerophilales bacterium. Lineage (GTDB taxonomy): Bacteria > Cyanobacteriota > Vampirovibrionia > Gastranaerophilales > Gastranaerophilaceae > Galligastranaerophilus. Next base: position 52,467 of record CALUYW010000015.1, read on the forward strand.
TCACGTGCTCCCTCCCGAGCCTGTAGGCTTTGTATTTATACTCCTTGGAGCAATAATTTTTATTCAAGCATGGAAAAAAACAAACTTCACAACTCTCGGACTTAATGAAGAAAGAAGACAAAAGTCTTTTGGTGAAGTAATTTATCGCAAAATGAAACTTGACCACGGGCCAAAAATCGTTGCCGTAGGCGGAGGCACGGGCCTGTCTACCATGCTAAAAGGTCTTAAAAAAATAACAAACAATATTACGGCTATTGTAACCGTTGGAGATGATGGCGGTTCATCAGGACGCTTAAGAGAAGAAATGGGCGTTTTGCCCCCAGGGGACATCAGAAACTGTATTGCAGCCTTAGCAGATGATGAAGACATTGTGACAAAACTCTTCCAATACAGATTTAAAACAGGCGAAGGGCTTGAGGGTCATAGCTTTGGCAATTTATTTATAACTGCTATGTCAAATATCTGCGGAGATATGATTAGCGCCATTAAAGAATCCTCTAAAGTTCTTTTGATAAGAGGCAGGGTCTTACCTGCCACAACAGATGATATGCGTCTTGTAGCAAAAATGGAGGATGGCTCAATCGTTAAAGGCGAAAGCCACATACCCGAAGCAGGTAAAAAAATTATAGAGCTGTCTTGTGAACCCAAAAACTGTAAACCCTCTCAAGATGTAATTGAAGCCATAAATAACGCAGATTTAATAGTTCTTGGCCCGGGCAGCTTATATACTTCAATTACTCCAAACCTTCTTGTAAAAGAAATATCGGAAGCAATTTTGAACTCAAAAGCAAAAAAGATATATGTATGTAACGTAATGACTCAACCCGGCGAAACAGATAACTACTCTGCAGCAGACCACGCTGAGGTTTTATTTAAACATGCAAAACTAACTACGGGAATTGTTGATAAAAAACTCTTCGATGCGATTTTAATCAACAATTTTATGCCTCAAAACCTTGCTAAAAAATATGAAGAAGCCGACTCGCTACCTGTTGAAATTGACACTTCAAGGCTAAAGAAAATGGGACTTGAGATTGTTACAAGCAGGTTAATAGAGGACAATAAGGAAGGTCTTGTAAGACATTCGCCCTCAAGATTGGCTAAATCTATTTACTGGTGGTATAAAAGAAGTTCAAAGAAAAATTTGACCGTAAAAAAATAGTAGGTTTTATGAAAAAAACTGCAAAAAAGATTATAAATTTTAAAAAACAGGGCAAAAAAATCACTGCTCTTACGGCTTACGACTATTCTACAGCTAAATACTTTGATAAAGCGGGAGTAGATATAATTCTTGTCGGCGACTCATTAGCGCAAGTTGCCCTTGGCTACGGTTCAACAACACAGGTGAGTACCGAAGAGATGCTTGTTTTTACAAAAGCGGTATCAAGGGGAGTTGAAGAAGCACTGGTAGTAGCCGATATGCCGTTTTTATCTTACCATGTATCAATAGAAGAAGCGGTTAAAAATGCCGGCTTATTTATACAAAGTGGTGCACAAGCAGTTAAAATCGAAGGCGCAAGCCCCTATATTCTCAAAGTTATTGAACATCTTACACAAAACGGTATTCCTGTTATGGGGCACTTGGGTTTCACACCGCAATACATAAACACAATAGGCGGACATTTTGTCTGTGGCAAAAATGTAGAGACCACTCTTGAACTTCTGCGTCTGGCACAAGCGCTGGAGCGGGCAGGAGCATTTTCCGTTGTACTTGAAATGGTGCCTACAGAAAGTTCTAAGTTTATAACACAAAGAATAGACATACCAACAATAGGAATTGGGGGCGGCAAATTCTGCGACGGGCAAATTCTTGTAAGTGATGATATTTTAGGAAAATATGATGACTTTTGTCCCAAATTTGCAAGAAAATATTCAAGCTTAAAAGATATAATATTTAACGTGGCACATGCATACTGCAACGATGTTGAAAATGAAAACTTTCCAAATATTCAGGAAAGTTTTACACTGGATAGCGAAGAGGCACAAAAACTTGAAAATTATACATAAAATAAACAAATTAAAAGAAATAATAAAAGACCAAAAAGGTAAAAACATAGGGCTTGTACCTACCATGGGAGCTCTTCATGAAGGTCATGGCAGCCTTATTAAAAAAAGTGTAGAGCAAAATGATTTCACAATAGTGAGCGTTTTTGTAAATCCTGTACAATTTGGAATAAATGAGGACTTTGACAAATACCCGAGAACTCTTGAAAAAGATGCAAAACTGGCAGAAGAACTGGGAGCAGACATCATATTCAACCCAACGGTTGATGAAATGTATTCTGACACAAAAGAGTTGACCCTTGTTTGCCCGCCATATTCGGCTATAAACAAACTCTGCGGAAAAAGCCGCCCGGGGCATTTTGACGGAGTTGCAACCGTTGTTTCGAAACTTTTTAATATAACTCAATGCACAAGAGCATACTTTGGACAAAAAGACGCTCAACAGCTCTTTATAATACAAAAAATGGTTAAAGACCTTAATTTTAATGTAGAAATCATACCCTGCCCCATTATAAGAGAAAAAGACGGGCTGGCACTGTCCAGCAGAAATACTTATCTTACAAGTGAAGCAAGAGCTGACGCTCTTAAACTGAGTAAAGCGCTGAATTATGCTAAAGAACTGCGAAAAAAAGGTATAAATGACAAACAAACACTATGTGACAGCGCGCTTAAAATACTGGAGGGAACAAATGTAGACTATATTGAAATAGTCAACCCCGAAACATTTGAAGACTGGAGAGAAAGCGACAAAAAAGCCCTTATGCTTGTTGCGGCAAAAATTCCTCCATCAGATACGAGACTTATAGATAATATGGAAATATAAATGAAAAAATTCTACACTTCATTGTACAACTTTTTTATAGTAGCAAAAGTTCTTTGCCCTGTAATCTCTTTTCTTTATGCGCTTTTATGGCTTCTTAGTTTCTTTAACTCAGGCATATTTCCAATATTAAAAATCCCGTTTGAACCATTTGCGCAATTTGCAGGAAATATAATCCCTTTCAAAATCGAATACGAAGGACAGCTTATAGATATGTCATACATTGTTTCATCAGGACTTTTTATAGGCTTTCACTACTTATTCGGATTCTTTGCAGACAGAGTAATTGACCTTTACAATTTTGAAGAGACAAAACAACTTGAAAAAAGAAACAAAGAAGTAAAGAGTATAAATGCAGTATTAAAAAAAGAATTTGAGCAGGAAGTTGAAAAATATGCAACCTTCACACTTTTATTCAGCCTTGACTTAAAACCCGCATACAACCTTGCAGTAAGCAGAAAGGGTGAGTTTGACCTCATAAAAAAAGAGTTTTATTCTCATGTTGTAAAAGATGTAAGCTCAAAGTACAGAAATTCAAAAGGGATAATATCAGACAAATTATTCCTTGTGTGTGACGACATTAAACACTTTGACAGTTTTATTTTGAACTTTCTGGACGAACTGAAGGCATTTAATGCATCAAACAGTAAAAAAGATATCACGACAGAGTTCTCTATATCGGTAAACGCGATAAAGCTCGGAGGCAATGTATTTAAGGCAATGGAGTTCCTTGAAAAAATAGACTCTTTTAACTACAAAAACAAACTTGTATGCACATCTGCCTTCAAAATGAGATATGACAACAATCCAAATCCAAAGTTTAAAATCGTACCGCTCGGCATTTCAAGATTTTTTATAGAACCTGATGATTTTGAAGACTTTGAACTGTTTAATTTAAAGCCAAAAAAAAGATAATCAGGCCGAGTTATTCGTCTTAAATGCAGGTGTAATATCGTTAAAAACTATCTTTGCACTTTTTAAAAGGCTATTTTCTTTAATTTCTTTAAGATAGTCTTTTGTCAGAATACTGCTTGATTTAACCGGTTTATAACCTTTTAGCTCCATATACTCTTTAAACACCTTATAGTTAGAAAAATAGGTCTTTATTTTTACGTATAAATTCCATTTTTTTGTACGTTTACTAAGAGAGTTTGCAATAAACATAAGTGCATCTTGAAAATATATCTCAAAAGCACCATCCAAAACAAAATCAAGGACATAATCAGCATTGTTATAGGTTGAAATATTAAAATACCCGTACACTCGACCTTTTTGTTCATCCTCAAGCACATAAGAAAATGATGTCTTGTCACTCATACCGCTTGCAAAATCTGGCTCAAACTGTTTTTTCACCCTTGCAAAGCTATGGCGCTGATATGAATTAATGCTTGTATTGTACAATCTGCAAACTTCACTTACTCGAATATTTTTGTAAAAATTGAAACCTTCATAATTTATCTCAGCAGTGTTTGGTAAATCAGTATTTTCTATCTTATAAAGATACTCATCGGCATTTTTTCTAAACCCGCAACCGTCAATAAAAAGGGAGAGCAAGTCTGACTTTGAATTTTCGACAACCACCTGAAAAGACACCGCACCCATGGCACAATACCTGCTAACAACGTACTGCACAAGTAATTTGCCTATATCAAATGAATTTTGTTCAAGAAAAACTCTTGTAATCTTTAAGCGCTTGGGATTTTTTTCATCCTTCTCAAGACTAATTAAACCCAGTATTTTGCCTTTTTCATACGCCACATAAGATTCACACAAAAACTTCATTCTAAGGGGCAAAAAATGATGAACAAAAGCAACTAAAGACGGAGCAAACGCCTGCTTGTCAAACTCAAAGCCCTTGTGCTCCAAAATATTTTTTAATTTTGAAAAATCACAAAAAACAGTGCTCTTAATCTGAGTCATAAATATATGATATCATATTTTATGATTAATTTCTGGTAAAACTTTCATAATCAAGAGGAATTCTTGAACGCATTGAAACAATATGAGAGCAAAAATCGTTAATTTCACTTATTATTCCGCGTACAAAGTTTTTAGGAGTATCTTTTATCGGAGAGAGCTTTTCAGGAACAGGTTGATTATAAGAAAAGAAATTTCTCCTGATTAATTCTTTTAATTTATCAAATCTTCCCGCTAAAAATTCTGCTGTTTTCCTTCTTTTTATTTCCATTTGATCAGAAAAAACTATAAAATTTCTTTTTGGAATACCATATTTTGAATTAATATTAATCAAACTGGGATTTACACCCGAGAATAAGTTATGTCTTATCATGGGAACAACATATAAAAAAGCAACTCCTGCAGCCAAAACTGCGGCAACACCCTTGAGTAAAGGATGAGAACCGCCGCCTTTTTTAAGCTGGGGCTCATCGCTTTTCAAAGCACCGCTTTGAGTATCGGAATTTTTCTGCGAAGAAGAATTGTTTGCAACATTTGTGTTTGCTGCGCTAAAATTTCTAAATGCTGACGGAGTACTTGTTATTTCCATGAATCGGCCCTATACACATAACCACAAATAACAAAACCGTTCAAGATTTTTTTTTGCAACATGGCAGGGTTAATATTAAGTTTTATTAAAAACTATTCAGACTTTTTTCTGTATTCTTCGGGCGCGTCTTCTCTTTCTTGGTTCCAGCGCTCAAGGCCCATTTGTTTTCTGACAAGTCCTATACCTACATGCACACGCCATTCATCCATTTTAAGCTGTGCAGCAAGAATTTTGTGACATCCGATAGGCGGCAGGGGTAAAAGAGGCTCATAAAGATTTTTAATAGCCATCATCTGATCGGGCGTAATCGCCAGTTTTCTTTTTGGGTAAGCAATCTTTGGCAGCATCATTTTTTGCCTTATAAGGTTTATACCAAAAAATACTTTCTTTGGCTCAAGTCCTATCTTTTCCCCTATTACTTCATGGGCGTCAGGGTTAGGCAAAGGAAGCATTTTTTTGTATAATTCTTCAATTTGCATAAGCTGCTCTTTATTAACAAGGAGCGGCTTTGGTTTGCCCATGGGACGTCCTCCGGGACGCCTGTTATTGTTAGGACGCGGACGTCTTTGGTTAAAATTGCCGTCACGTTTTTGAAAATTAGGTCTTTGACCCTGACGATTTTGGTCTTTATTAAATCTTTTATAACTACCCTCATTACCTGTTCCGGCGCTATAACTTCTGGGGTATTGCACCGCCCCGCTTTGCGCACTTGAGGTTGCAGATGCATCTTGCAATATAGGAGTTCTGTCAGGATACAAACACTCCGGACATATGACTCTCTTGGGGTTCTTTGTTTCAAACTCCTTACCGCATTTAGTGCATTTGTTTGTGTACATAAAAAATATCCTTCTTGGCCTTATAGTATGTTTCCATCAGAAAAATCAACAGTAATTTAAAATTCTCCCTAAATTAAAAAGATGAGACGGCTTTGTATTTATTTTATAATTAAAATTTAATTAATACAAGTATTAATTTATTTGTACATATTGAACAAAACTGCTAGTATATAATTATGAATCAACAAGGCGGGTTAATTAACTGTAAAAAATGCGGTTCGCTTTTTATCAAAGGAGCGCGCGATATTTGTGACAACTGCTTTAAGGCAGAGCTTGAAGTTGTAGAAAAAATCAAAACATTCATAAATAAAAAAGGGCAAGAAAAAACTACAATAGAAGAAATTGTAAACGAACTTGGCATAGATAAAAACGAGCTTGAAGATTTAATAGAAAAAGGCAGGCTCTTCTCCGTTATGCCAAAACTCATTATAAAGTGCAGGTTCTGCGGTATAGAAATTGAAGATGAACAAAAATCAAGTTTTGTTTGCACAAAATGTTTAAATAAATTCAGCCCAAAGGGCGATTTGGCTAAAATAAATGCTCTCAAAGAAGAACAACAGAAAGAAATTTCAGAAAGAAGAATAAGAAGAACATACTCGGAAACCGACGGTTCAAAAAGCCGCTGTGGCTTTATTCAAAACTACGATTTCTAAGCTATAAAGTTGTTGCCGTATTTCAGAGAACCGATAAAATAACATTCTTTTAAAAGTTTTTCCATGCTTCTGTAAACTCTCTTTTTAGGAGGTTTAATAGCATCTGTTATAGCTGATTTTGTTTGTCTGTATTCTCTAACTGCCGAGTTTACTATAAAGAAGTTTTCGATGTTTTCGTTAATTTCTGCTTGTGTGTACATTCTCTTTTCCTCTGATAAAATATCTCTCGTACTATAATAAAAAACAATGCACACTTTTTATTGACTTTTTAAATAAAAAATATATATTTTCTGTAATATTTCTTAATATAGTTTGTCAAAATCACTCATATTGCGCAATTCAAGAGTATTTCTCAAATCATCTCTTTCATCTTTAATAAAAACTTTTATATAATTTCTGCTAACAGCACTGTATAAGCCCGTTTTTTTAGATTTTCTCTCATATAAAAGCTCAAGCGTTTTATTTTTATTTCTTTCCAAAAATGACTTATGCAGAGCATCTGAAAGCTCAAGCAGCTTTTGCGTGCGCTTTGTCTTTACAGTGTCACAAATTTGATTTTTCATTTTAGCGGCAGGCGTATTTTCTCTTTTAGAATAAGGAAAAGCGTGAATATAGCTTAATTTTGAACTTTTAAGATTATTGTATGTAATTTCAAAATCCAAATCTTGCTCATCTGGAAAACCCGCTATTATGTCGCAGCCCAAATAAGGTTCATCAAAAGAGTTATAAAGCTTATCAATAAGCTCAAGCGCAAAAGATGAACCATAGTGCCTGTTCATATTTTTTAGCGTCTTATCGCACAGTGACTGCAAAGAAAGATGAAAATGAGGACAGAACTTCTCTGAAGATTTCAAAAACTCAAGCATCTTATCATCAATCTCATTTACATACAATGACCCCAGTCTGTAGCGCGATATGGAGGTTTTTTCAATTTCTTTCAGTAAATCAACTAAACCAAGATTAAACTCTAACCCCCACTGGCCGATGTGAATACCTGTCAGCACAACTTCTTTTGTTCCTGATTGCGCAAGAAGTTCAATTTGAGAAATTACATTTTCAGCACTGTTTGAGCGCGAGTTGCCTCTGGCATAAGGTATTATGCAATATGAGCACCTGTTATTGCACCCCTCTTGAATTTTTATACTCGGGCGGGTTTGATAGGGGTTTATAATAGTTTTATTATTAAATTCATTAATTGAAAATATGTCGCAGACGAATTTTGACCCGTTTTTATCAAGATAATCAACTATATTTAACTTTTCATTGTTGCCTAAAATTATATCCGCATTTTGAATATCAAAATCCTTGTGCAAGTCTATGGTTTGAGCCACACAACCGGTTAAAATATTTACTATATCAGGGTTCTCGCGCTTTGCACGATTTAGCAGATACGCACTTTGAGAGTCACTGTGAGAAGTAACCGAACAAGAATTTAAAATAAAAAAATCCGCATCGCAAAAGTCCTCGCACTGCACATAACCTGCGCCTTTAAGAGATGAGGCAATTATCTGCCCCTCTATGGCATTTGTCTTGCAGCCCAGAGTTTTTAGCACGAATTTTCTACACACGTTTTATCACCGTCACAGATTCTATATGATAAGAGTATGGAAACATATCAAAAGCCCTTGTTGAAACGGCTCTAAAACCAAGAGTATCAAGGTATTTTAAATCCCTTACAAGAGTTTGCGGATTGCAGCTTACATAAATTATTAAATCGCTAAGTTTAGATATAGCGTCAAGCGCTTCTTTATCAGAACCTTTTCTTGGCGGGTCAATAACAATTGAGCCGAATTTCTTTTTTTCTTTTAAAAACTGAGCAAATTTGACTTTTGCATCGCCCAAAAATACTTCATAATTTTTGCAATCATTTATTTTAAAATTGTACTTAGCATCATTAACCGCTTGCGAGTTTTCCTCAACAAGATAAATCTTTCCTGCCCTATCTGAAGCCCAGACACCGATTGCACCTACGCCACCGTACGCATCAAGCAGGGTAGAATTTTCTGTAATATTTTCTTTTACTTCATCAAAAATACTTACCGAACAATATGGATTTACCTGAAAAAAGCTGTCATGCGAGATTTTATAAGTCTTTTTTGTACCATCAGGAGAATTTAGATTTTCTAAAATATAATTTTGCTCATCTAAATACTCGTATTCATTACTTAAAATACAGTTATTTTTTTGAGGGTTAAAATTCAGCGCAAAAGAGCTTATTTGAGGGAATTTTTCTCTCATTTTTTTTGAATAATCAATAATTTCATCTTTGTATCTTGGAAAATCTTCATAAGAAACATTTAATACAAGAGTAACAAGAGCGCTTTTTATATCCGAGCTGAAACGCACCACAAAGCTTTTTAAAAGCCCTTTGCCCGTTTTTTCAACATATGCACCAAGGCGCCAATTGTCCCTTAAAAACTGCGCCATCTCATCTGCCAAAGGCGGCTGTATAGGGCAGTATTTAATATTTACTATATCATGGGTTTTTTCCCTGTAATAACCGACCAAAAGGCGTTTTGAGTTTTTTGTTTCAGATACTCTGTATTGGACTTTATGCCTGTATTGCTTGTCTTTTAAGCTTTTTTTGGGTTCTTTGAATTCAACTTCATAATCTAGCTGCAAAAAAGCCTCTTTTAGCATGTTATTTTTTTGCTCAAGCAAAAAATCATAATCAACGTATTGAAAACAACACCCTCCACAGGCGTTAAACAAAGGACAAAAGGGTTTTACTCTATATTTTGAGGGCTTTATTATCTCAACAATCTCGCCTGTTGCGTAGTTTTTGTTTACTTTTGTAATTTTTGCTTTTACTTTATCCTCGGGCGCACCGCCTTTTACAAAGACAACAAAGCCTTTTTCATCTTCATAATGTCTTGCAAGCGAAAGCCCCTTATAGGTGAGCTTTTCTATAGTAAGCTCAATTTCATCATTAACTTTTATCAATATTGAAAATACCTGTCAAAATCCACATCATCAAAAGAGCACAAAAGCCTGTATACAGGGTCGTCCTCATCCATTCTTTGAAAACTGTACTCATCAAACTTCCATAACTTCGGGTTTATCCCTATAACCCTTACTATATTATGGTCATAGAGTATTTTTAGTTTCTTTTTTACTATATCAAGGCCTATATTAAGAGATTTTGACAGTTCAACAGCACTAATGCCCTCATCGGACGAGCATTTTTCAGGCGTTAAAAACATAAGCTCAAGCCCGACTTGTTTTAATTCTTTATCTTCCTGTTCAAAATCGTCTTCGTACATATAATATATTAAATACCCAAAAAGGATTTTTTTCATCATTTGTTATAATGAGCCACATATGCTAAAATAGAGTATATGAAAAAGATTAAAAGCGCTATTTTGTTTATGTTTCTTTTAAGTGCAATTTGTCCCGCATTTGCAGTTAATATCGGCACTTATAAAACTGAAACCGAATACGGACTTGTTGACGGGTTTAAGTTTAATTTCTTTGGCAGACGCGAGGGTGAAAAGATGATACAACTTAAATCTGAAACTAAAGAAGAACAGGAACGCTTGGAGCGCGAGAAAAATAAACCCCCTGAAAAACAAGATGAGTATCAACTTTTTAAATTTATACAAGAAAACACAGTACCTTTTTAATTACTTATCAATAAGGCTAAAAGAGTCGGGAAGCTCATCTTCAACAAGTTTTATAAGTTCATGAGGCTTTAGCCCCAAAGCCTCTGAAACAGTCCAAATAGATACGAGTTTTGGTTCATTGACCCCATTTTCAAGACGAGAAAGCAAGGAGCGCTGAAATGCAAATTCATCCGCAAGCACACGCTGAGACTTACCAAGGCTTTCGCGCTTAGTACGTATTACTTTAGCTAATGCTTCAAAAATTAGCCCCGAATTCTCAAAATTGACATGTTGCATATATAGAATTCTAATGATAAAATACTCAAGGGTTGTCTATGTATAGACATGTTACTAATCTTGCTGGGGGATACGGATGAAAAAACACGCTTTTACACTTGCAGAACTGCTTACTGCAGTACTTGTGATATCGGTTATTATGGTGGCGTTAGCTCCTGTTATAACAAAGAGGATGAAAGATAATATTACCGTACAGACTGATAATAGAGAGGGGTTAGAGATATATACCAATCCCGGTACTTATACATTTGATGTTCCTGTCGGTATTAATACATTATTTATTCAAGGTTCGGGAGGAGCAGGAGGTGGAGGAGGAGCAACCGTTAGTAATGAAAAAACGATTAGCTTTACAAGTAATTCAAGTTGGATAATACCAAATGGTGTTAATCAGGTTACTCTTACTATCACTGGAGCAGGTGGTGGTGGAGGGGGAAGTAATGGAAGTGCTACTGGTACCAATTGTTTAAGTGACGAATTTAAGGCAACAAGAGGTGCCGATGACGAGTCAGACCTTTGTTATACCAAACTAAACTCAATTGATGCAGCAATAAAAGTTGGTTCAATTATTCCAAATTGTGTTTTTCTAAAAGCAGGAGAATTATGCACCGGAGACTCATGTGCTTGGTCTTTTTACGATACTACAGGCAATATTAAATCATATTCCTGTACAGATTCAGCAAATGGCGTGAAAGCATGCGGTTACTATGTCGCCCATAGACAGTGTCACTCAAATGCTTGTACTTTTTATAGAACCCCTGGTTATCCATTAACAGCAGGGTACAGGATGCCAAATTTAAAAGAATTAGAAAAAGTATCCAAATTTCTCGATGAATGGTCAAGACAATCAGGAGTAAATGGTCTTGGTTTTTGTGCAAGAAATTTTATAGGCGACTATACTAGTGGTCAAAATGTCGGCTACGAAGATTCAGCTAGAGTTCCAATTTGCGATGGCACTGGCAACTGCAAGGGAGCAACTAATAATTACTGCGCCCCATGGGCTATTTACGGATCAAATGGACGTTTTTACTGGAATGGATCAGGCATTGCACATCATGTAGATGGATATATAGATAATTCTGCTGCATTTTCTCGTTGTGTAAAACCTCTGAAGTACTATAACGGGTTTAGCGGCGCAGGTGGCTCCTCAGGTGCTGTGATGGAGAAGACAATTAATGTTCTGCCTAAGGATGTGTTTGAGAT
>CALUYW010000016.1 GCA_944325105.1 Candidatus Gastranaerophilales bacterium
CCATTACCACCACTACCTATCGTTATCTCAAACACATCCTTAGGCAGAACATTAATTGTCTTCTCCATCACAGCACCCGAGGAACCACCTGCGCCGCTAAACCCGTTATAGTATTTTATTGGTTTAATGCAGCGCACTGTTGCTGACACATCATCCCTTGATGTACCATAATTAAAATATAGTGAACCGTGCAGGTTTACAGTGTACATCCCAGTTGCAAAAGCTACCCAAGGGTTACAAGTATCTTCAAAGGCTCCTTTGCAGGAGTAAAATCTTGCGTTTGTTCCGTTATAGGTGCAACCGAGTGTTATATTGTTTGCATGATTTCTACCGTCACACATCTGTAATTTTTTCAAAAACCCTGGGTCTGAATTTTCATAATATGCCATCCTGAGCCATTCTGATACACTTGGTAATCTGTATATGCCCAAATTATAATTATCGCCATTATTTTTTGTCTTGTATCCGGTACAAATTCTCAATGCGGCATTATATGTGCATGTATCTCTTTTTAACCCATTATCTGTATATTGCCAACAACAAATACCGCCTGTGCAAGTATTTTCAAATGGCGTATAACCAAATGGTGCATAACCTACATTTGTTGTTCCATCCAAGTTATTCTTTGTTATGCATATATCGCTTCCATCATCTGCAGCTCTTATTACCAATAATTCATCAGAAAAACAGCTTGTTTTTGGGACATTTTGACTTAATTCAATGTTTCCGCTATTTGCTGCACCATTAGCACCCCCTCCGCCACCACCTGCTCCAGTGATAGTAAGAGTAACCTGATTAACACCATTTGGTATTATCCAACTTGAATTACTTGTAAAGCTAACCGTTTTTTCATTACTAACGGTTGCTCCTCCTCCACCTCCTGCTCCTCCTGAACCTTGAATAAATAATGTATTAATACCGACAGGAACATCAAATGTATAAGTACCGGGATTGGTATATATCTCTAACCCCTCTCTATTATCAGTCTGTACGGTAATATTATCTTTCATCCTCTTTGTTATAACAGGAGCTAACGCCACCATAATAACCGATATCACAAGTACTGCAGTAAGCAGTTCTGCCAAAGTAAATCCTCTAAATTTTTGCGCAGCGCAAACTTTTTGAGCCATAAATCGACTCTCCCTTCGTATCTTAATTAAATAATATCAATATCGATATAATTATATCAATATAGATATAACAAGTCAATTAAACACGGATTTTATAGAATATTAGAATAATGACAGAACAAAAAATAAGCGTCAGGGAAATAGTAAAAATGATGCTTTTAAGGCGCAATGTTTCGCTTAGTTCTCTGGCAAAAAGTTTAAATGAGAAATATGGTTATAACATCACTCAGTCAAACCTTTCAAGGAAGCTTATTAATGAAACGGTTAAGTGGGGTGAGTTTCAAGATATTGCAGCAATTCTTGGTTATAAAGTAAGGTTGGACGAGAATAAAAGCTGGAGCGGCCTTGGAGGAGAATGAAAATTCTCTGCTTGATAACTTTACTTTGTTGTGCTAGTTTTTAATTATGATAAAGCCTTGGAATGAGTATTTTTTAGAAATAGCAAAAACCTGTGCCTCGCGTTCAAATTGCTTAAGAGCCCATGTCGGCGCGGTTATTGTAGGTGAAGATAAAAAAATAAAAGCTACCGGCTACAATGGTACTCCCTCAAAAGTGGTTTCCTGTGCGGAACTTGGTTTCTGCTACAGGATAAAAAACAATATTCCGTCTGGTACAAGGTATGAAACCTGCCGTTCAATTCATGCTGAGCAAAATGCAATAATTCAAGCAGGGCAAGACAGATGTAAGGGCGCAACCATGTACATCTGGGGGCACAATTTCATCTGTATTCTGTGCAAAAGATTTATAGTACAAGCCGGGATAGAAAAAATATATTTGCAAAAAGATGAAAACTCCCCGATAGAGTTTGTTGATGCAAAAACTATCTGCGAGGAGCTTTCAAATTCATTTATGGTAAGCGAAAAAGATTGTGCGGCGTGCACTAATGACCCTGTGGTCTAGTCTTCTATTTTAAGTTTTTTACCCTCTTCGGTTTTTTCGGGTTCTTTTTTATCAAGGGTAATTTTAAGAACTCCGTGTTTAAATTCGCTCTTTGCACTATCTGTGTTTATAGGGTGTTCAAAGGGTATTGTCCTTGTAAAGTTGCCGTAACGAAATTCGCTTATGTGTATGTTTTCTTTTTCTTCCTTGTTTTCATATTTTGCTTGAGCATTCAGAACCATACCATTTTCGTATAAATCAACGTCAATATCTTCTTTTTTAACCCCTGCAAGTTCTACCTTAATTTTATAATTTTTATTTGTTTCCCTTACCTCTATGGCGGGTCTAAAGGTCATTTCCATAGGTAAATGCCCCTTGTCCATAAATTCCATATCGCCAAAAGTATCTTTTAAAAACCTTGTTAAGTCTTCGTGGATGTTGTTAAAAAAATAAGATGGCTCTCTTTTTATAATGCTAAATTTCATATCATTCCCTCCTTTAATATCTATTATTTTGTCTTATGTTTTATTCTTTTTCATTACCAAAATGTGTAAAGTTTTATTAATCATTGTGCAATTTTGTAGCTGAGAAGGTTTTTATATACATGTATAGAAAAAGTAAGGACATTAGTATGGCTATTGGAGCAATAGGCGGACCCGATTATGAAATGTACAAACAGCCTATAAATCATACCCTTGGCGTAAACCCCTTTGCGGCTGGTGCAGCACAAACTTCAGGCGGTTCAGGCGGGGCGCAGTTTGTAGGTAAAGAAGAGCGCGGACTTGATCAGCAGATGTTAGCTGCCAAAGCTCAGGGATTTCAAAACGGTTTAGGCGGTACAAATAATCCTGATAATCACAAGATATTCTACGCCGCTTAGATAAAGGTTAAAATTTTAAAACCCCTTATTTTAAATAAGGGGTTTTTTAGTGTCTTAATTATCCGAATGTTTTAAATGATGCCTCAACATCTTCTTGAATTACTTTTTGTACACTTTCCATTTCTGTTTCAAGTGCCTTGTGCTCTGACTCCAGTTGTTTCAATCTTAGCTCAAGAGTCTTGTCCTTATTTTGGAATAGTTTTTGTTTTTCATCGTAGTCAGCTTGTGCTGCAGCGTCGTCTGTTTTATCAAGAACTTCAGAAATCATTGTTTCGCTTGTATTTGCATAGTTAACTCTTTCCCAGTCTGCACTTGTTGCATCTTCATCTGAAGAGTATTTCATAAGTTCTATGAAATAAATTCCCTCGGTCAAGCTTCTCTGAAGTGCGTCCGACCTTGATATTTCAGGGTCTACAAAGTATTGTTCTTTCTTTAGTCCGTCGGATGACAGGCCGTTTTCGTCAAATTCGGGCAATTTTGGTACTACAATTTTGCCTGAAGTTGTAACAAGTCTGCCCCCAAGTCCCGGGTTTTCTGCAAGTTCGGAGCGTACGATATCATCATAGGTTAATTTAGAGTTATAGTTGTACAAGTCAGTATCGGCAGCAGTTTTGGCGTTGAACAAAAGAGTAGTGTTGTTCATTTTATCATTATATTCACTTGTCCAAGATTCTGTTTCTTGAGCAAGCATAAGACGTTCATGAGTAATGCGTTGCGCCTGATACTCATTGTTGTTCTTCTGTGCTGTTAAGATTAAAAATCTTGCCTGGCTGGCGGACATTCCCATAAGGGTCACTCCTTGCTTTATTGTTCCTTATGCCATGATATTCGGCATTTTTACCCCTTACTTTAATGCTTGTGAGCATTTTTACAATAAATTGAAACAAAACTTAACAAAATGGAAATATTAATAAAAAATAAATTTAAATAGACAAGTTGTATTGATAATTTATAATGTTAATTAATTATAGTTTTTCCAAAAGGAGGTTAAGATAATGTTCGCTCAAGACGAGAATGAAATAAACACTGAAGATATTCAAAGTACAAATAATCCTTTTGAGCAAAAAGAGTCTGAAGATGAAGTTCAAGAAGAACAAGAAACAGAAACGGTTGAGCAAGACGAGTGTGAAAAACTAAAAGCCGAATTAGATGACCTTAACAATAAATACCTTAGAATGGCGGCAGATTTTGACAATTATAGAAAACGTCAAATGCAAGAAAGAGAAAGCCTCCTAAAATATGGTGCGGCCGATACTATGACAAAACTCCTTGCCGTTCTTGATACATTTGAAAGAGCGCAAGAATCTCTTAAAGATGTTGAAGATGTCCAAAGTGTAAAAGAGGGCTATGAAGTTGTATTTAAGCAGCTTATGGATACCCTTAAAAAAGCCGGATTAGAGACAATAGATGCGCTCGGGGCTGAATTTGACCCGAATTTACATGAAGCAATTGCCCAAACTCCAACAAACGAGCACCCTGATAATACCGTAATATCTCAAATGCAAAAGGGATATAAGCTGGCAGACAGGGTATTAAGACCTGCTCTTGTAAATGTTGCGCTAAATGAGGAAGAATAATGGATTACTATGAAACCCTTGGTGTTAGCAGAAATGCCACAAAAGATGAGATAAAAAGCGCATTTAGAAAACTTGCAAGAAAATATCATCCCGATGTCAATAAAGAAGAGGGCGCGGAAGAAAAGTTTAAAGAACTGGGCAGAGCCTATGAAACCTTAATGGATGACAATAAGCGCGAACTCTATGACAGATACGGTGAAGAGGGTCTTAAAAACGCCGGATACAATACAAACGCCTTTGATTTTGATTTTGGTGATTTGGGAGATATTTTCTCATCATTTTTTGGCGGTGGTATGGGCGGCTTTTCATCAGGTCGTGTTAATCCCAACGCGCCGCAAAGAGGGGCTGATTTAAGGCTTGATATAGAAATAGACTTCTTGGAAGCTGTCTTTGGTACTGAAAAAGAAATTAAATTTGACCACCTTGAACCCTGCGATGTCTGCTCAGGAACAGGGCTTGATAAAGATGCAAAAGATACAGTTTGTCCCACATGCCACGGGCAAGGAAGAGTGCAACAGAGTACAAGGACAATTTTAGGCTCATTTACATCAGTTACCGTTTGTCCTACATGCCATGGCAGCGGAAAAAATCCAAAAGCTGCCTGCAAAAAGTGCAAGGGTCAAGGAAGCGTGGCTAGGGAAAAATCCATAAAAATAAAAATCCCCCATGGTGTAGATATGGGTTCAAAAATAAGACTTGCAAATGAGGGTGATGCCGGTAAAAATGGCGGCAGAGCCGGTGATTTGTATGTTGTATTGCACGTTAAGGATTCAAAAGAATTCATAAGAAACGGTTATGATATTCATACAAAACTTGAAATATCCGTTCCACAGGCTGTTTTAGGGGATAGTGTCACTATAAATACAATCCATGGTGAAAAACAAATAAATATCCCTCAGGGTATTCAAAGCGGTGAAAATATTGTCCTTAAAGACTTTGGTGTACCTCACTTGGGCTCTGATTCACAAAAAGGCGCTCACTATGTTACAATAATCGTAAAGACGCCTAAAAAATTATCAGACAGGGAAGAAAAATTATACAGAGAGCTTTTTGAACTTCAAAGCAATGGTAAAAAAGAAGAAAGCCTGCTTGAGAGGGTAAAAGCTACGCTTAAAAAATAGGAGAGAGTATGGGTTTTAAAAGAGGGTTTAAGCTTTTTGTAAGTTTATTTGCATTTGTGGTTTTATGCCAAAGTGCTCATGCTTCTAAGCTTCCGATTGAAGTTTGGGAGTACGTCAAAGAGCAGCTGCCCTCTTCAACTCAGCGTTTTGACTCAGTGGTTGTTGTGTCGCCTGATGTTATGTACATACCCTTATATCCTGCTCAAACAAATGTAGTTAACAAGTTGAAGGTAGAGTATACTTATCCTAACGGTAAATCACTTAAGGACAAGCCCGAAATTATAGTTTTTAACAATAATTTTGTTTTATTAAAGCTTTTTAAGGATAAAAAAGGTGACTACACCCTTACAAGTTATGAAGATTTTCCTATGAAAGTTAAACTCGGTGTTATGCCTCAGGATATGCTTGTGCCGCCGGGGCTTAAAATGCCCGAGAACCTAAAGCTTGTTTTGGGCGATCTTGTTATACCTTCAAAGAATGACGGGAATCTCATTACATTGTCTAAAGATAAGACTAAAAATCAGACGAATGTCCTTATGAAAAATGAGTTTGTGCCGCTTGCCGAGTTTAAAAATAAAAGAACATATCTTACAACTGCTAATTCAAAGTTTATGCTTGTATACGATAGCAGTTCAAAATCTCCTTTGTATGAGTTAAAACTCAGTGCACTGCCATCAAAAATTGTTGCATCAAATTCAACAAAATTTGCTCTTGTTGTTTATTTTGCAAACAAAAATCTGGAGATTATTGACCTTAAAAACGAAAGAATTTTAACTCAGATACCCTTAGATGACGTTGCAAAAGACGCTGATATAGATACAAATTCAAATATGGCGTATGTTAGTTCTCAAAACGCAAACACAATTTATTGTGTAGATTTAAACTCAGCAAGGCTTGAGCGCGCCATAAGGCTTGAACAGTCACCTTCCCGTCTTGCGGTTTCAAGTGACGGCAGTTCAATTGTTTTTGTAGATGGTATTTCAGGAGAGCTTTTTGCTCTTAAACTCGGTGAAAATACTCAGGTAAACCCTGTAGCTAAGGTGAAAAATATCTCAAAAGTTATGTGCGACACGAATTTTATCTACGCCGTGTCAAGAACGCAAAATAAAATGTATGTGTACGACAGAAACACATTAGCTCTTGTAGATGAAGAAAACCTCAATGAAAAACCGGTTGACGCTATTATGTATCAGGGTAAAATTTAT
Organism: Candidatus Gastranaerophilales bacterium; assembly: GCA_944325105.1. Classification (GTDB taxonomy): domain Bacteria; phylum Cyanobacteriota; class Vampirovibrionia; order Gastranaerophilales; family Gastranaerophilaceae; genus Galligastranaerophilus. The sequence continues at coordinate 6,793 of CALUYW010000016.1, forward strand.
ATTCTTTGCGCCAAAGAGGGGGTGCTTGAAGTTTATGACAGCGAGCAGAAGAAAGTAATACTCTCAACCCAGCTTGATAAAGACGGTTTTTATTCAAAAATAACCCTTGTGCCAGACCAGCATAATGTTATTATAACGGGTGTTAATTCAAAGAAATTTTTGCTATACGACCTTGAAAAAATGGCTCTTATAAAAAAACAGCCTGCGCTTATCGACGTTTCAAATATTGTAATTATGGATAAGACTCCTGTTCAGGATTTGTAATATGAATACAATAGATAAGTTTGATACAAAATCAAAAGATGTACTTTTTGCTCTTGAGCAGACAAGAAGAGAATTTTGGAATATAGATAGAGCTACGGCAAATTTTTTGAATATGTTGATTAAAATGCACAATTCAAAAAATGTGCTTGAACTTGGAACATCTAACGGCTATAGTGCTATATGGCTCGCTGATGCGCTAAAACATACTGGTGGAAAGCTTACAACAATTGAGTTTTGGGACAAAAGACAATCCGTTGCAAAAGAAAACTTTAAAATCTGTAAGGTAGATGATGTTATAGAGCCGCTTTTGGGCTCGGCGCTTGTTATTTTAGATGAAATGGGTAGCGAAGTTAAACAAGGCATAAGAGAGCCTTTCGATTTCATTTTCATCGATGCCAATAAACTTGAATACATTGAATATTTTCATAAAATTGACCCCTTGTTAAAATTTGGCGGTGTTATTGCTGCAGACAATACTATTTCTCACGCTAAAAAAGTTGAGCCTTACATTAAGGCGCTTGAAGAGCACCCTAACTATCAAAATCAAATGTTAAATTTTGAGGCGGGTTTATTTCTATCCTACAAAGTTCAAGTTTGAGATTCTTCCTGAATTTCACTTATGGTAAGTGCGTTTGATATGCTGATGCCGTCTTTTTGGGCGGGTGAGTTTGTGACTTTACCGTTTACATAAATCACGCTTGAGCCTCCTCCGTCAAAGTTCATTGCATATTTGCAGCCAAGACCTTTCATAATATAGGCAAGTTCTGTTAAGGTTACCCCGACTGAGCTTTCTTCTCTGCCGTCAACAGTTAGAATAATAAGCTTGTTGTCTTCACTGTAGCCGATAGCAGAGCGGGGGTTTCTGCCTGTAATTGAGCCGAATTTTTGAGCGGTGACATCAACAAAGATTTCCCCGTCTTTTACAAGGTATGGGCCTGCACCTATTATGTGATTTGCATCTTTAAATGTTTCAGGGAGCTTAATTTCATAAGAGATATTTCTTCCTTTTGCAAAATCATCAAGGATTTTAGCAGGAGCACTTATTACAAAACCATCCTCAGGAATTGCTATTTGATTTGCGCTCATTGCAATTATTCTGCCGTCTCTAACTGCTGCAACTTTTCCGTATTTTGGCGCCATAGGTGACATTTTGCCCCAGTGGGGGGTGTAGATAATAGTGTAAGTGCTAAGCATTCTGGGTTGGTTAATGTTATCTGCTTTTATGTTCAATCTGTTAGATTTTATGGTGATATCCATTGTGACTTTGTCCATAACAAAACGGGTTTCGTTGTTGTCTTCTATAATTCCTATGCCTACTCTGTTGTAAATAGGGCCTGTTAAAATTTCGTTATTTATCATTAAAGCACCAAGAGGTACGCCTGTTTGAGGTTTAAAGTATCCGGCGTTGATTGCTACTATCGAATTATTTTTTTGTGCTATTGTTCTTATTTGCGCTCTGGCATTGAGCTTTGTACTTGCGGTTTGCGGTTTTATGCTCAAGGCGTGGTTTGCACTGCGATCAATTTCAACGATGTTTAGTTTGATGGGTTTTGAGTTTATATAGCGTGTCATTTTTATATGTGCAACGCCTTTTGCAGGATAGCTGAGCGATTGTATGGGGTATTTTTTATTTATTCTTTCAACAAATTTATGTTGGTTAATTGCCTCCTGTTGCAAGGGTGAAACGTAGGCAAGTTGCTCTTGACCTTGATTTTTTTCAATAAAAATCGGGTGGCTTGAGCTTAGAGCTTTTGAGCAGACACCCGATGTTACAGTTATGCATAGTGTTACTATTGTGGCCAAAATTATGTTATAAACGGAGTTTGGCGGGACTTTTTCTTTTAACTGCCTTATATGTCCCGACGAACAGGAAATTTGTCCGGTGATTTCTGCCGTACTCATTTAATGCTCCGTCTTTGTACTTTTCTTATCTACTACTATTGTAACACGAATTTACAAAACCCGCAAGCCCTTTATTTATAGTACTTTTGACACTTTATAGTGGTATTATGTTTTTACGAATTGCAAACCCTTGCTTTGCCTAAGTTGTCATTAAGTGTATTTTTTGTACAAAAAATAAAATTTTTTTCTGCCTCATATTACTTGTTTTGGTGTATTTGCCCGCTCATTTTCTTTACATTTTATATTCATATGTGTAATATTGTTAATTATATGTCGGAGATAAAAGATGCTGATTGAAGAGATACTTGAGCTTACTGTAGCTAAAAGAGCAAGCGATTTACATATATCTGCCGAGTTGCCGCCTATTCTGCGTATAGACGGGGAGTTGGTCAGAACAAATTTACCTGTGCTAACGGGCGAAGATGTTGAAACAATTGTTTTTCCTATTTTGACAAACGAACAAAGACGTCACTTGGAGCAAAATTGGGAATTGGATTTTGGTTATGGTCTGCACGGTGTTGGTCGTTTCAGGGTGAATGTATATAGAGACAAAGGTAATTATGCTGCAGCATTTCGTACCATTAACTCGGAACCTCCAAGCTGCGATGAACTTGGTTTGCCTGATATTGTTAAACAAATTGCACAAAAGCCAAGAGGTTTGATACTCGTAACTGGCCCTACGGGTTCAGGTAAATCTACAACGCTTGCTGCTATGGTTGATTACATTAATACTAACAGAACGGAGCATATTTTAACTATAGAAGACCCTATAGAGTATATTCATCCGTCTAAAAAAAGTATAGTTCATCAAAGGGAGCTAGGGCAGGATACCCGCTCAACGGCAAATGCTCTTCGCTCTGCACTTCGTGAGGACCCCGATGTAATTTTGGTCGGCGAGATGAGAGACTTAGAGACAATAGCGCTTGCGCTAACTGCTGCTGAAACCGGTCACCTTGTTATGGGTACATTGCACACCGCATCTGCTTCTCAGACAATTGACCGTATTATAGATGTATTTCCCCAAGGCCAACAACAACAAATACGTTTGCAGCTCTCAAACAGTTTGGTCGCCGTATTTTCTCAAACCCTTTTGCAAAAATTGTCCCCTGACGGTGTGACAAAGAAAGGCAGGGTTATGGCGCAAGAAATAATGATAGTTAATAACGCCATAGCAAACCTTATAAGGGAGCAAAAATCGGCGCAAATATATTCTGCAATCCAAACGGGTGCCGGAGTTGGTATGCAAACTTTAGAGATGGCACTTAGGGACCTTTGCAGGCAAGGATTGGTTACAAGGGAAGACGCTATTGCAAAAGCCCAGCATATAGAAGAGTTAAAGAGAATGTTGAGCTCTATGCCTAATCCTATGCAAAGTGCAAGAGCAGGATTAAATTAGGCAGAGTTTTTTGTTAAGTATTTTAAAAAAATATTTGCATGAAAACATGTTCTTGTTAGAATAATCTTATAAAGTTAATAAAATTACTAATAGAATGTCCCAATCGGACATTCTATTAATTAGAAGATATATTACACCCCTACACAAAGGAGAAGAAATGGGTATAAAAGGCAAAAACGACAAGATGGTTGTACTGGCATGCGAAGAATGCAAGGAAAGAAACTATACAACTACAAAAAACAAAAAAACTCTTAAAGAAAGAATGGAGCTTAGCAAATACTGTCCAAGATGCCAAAGACACACAACTCATAAAGAGACAAAATAGTTACAGTTGTAGTTTAGGTTCAGTTGCGAGTGGACCGTCGGGTCCGCGATAGTTCAAAATTTGTTCTACCAACTGAACGGGTTGACAAGTTAATAGTTTAGGTTGCGTCCTTAGTTCAGTTGGTAGAACGTCGGTCTCCAAAACCGGATGTCGAGGGTTCGAGTCCTTCAGGGCGCGATTTTAAGAATTAACACATTATCGCGAGTAAAATATCCATATTAAAAATAAGGCAAATATAATGGCGAATATACCACAGAAAAAACAAACATCAGAAAGCAATGCTTCCTTTAAAGAAAGCTTCATAACTTACTTTAAAGGAGTTAAGGCTGAATGGGGAAAAATCTCCTGGCCTCAAAAAAATCAAATAATATTTGAGACAGGCGTGGTTCTGTTTGTCGTAATTGCTTTTACAATAATTGTATATCTTATGGATATTATATTTAAAGGTATATTGGGGCTTCTGCCGCATTAATAAGTAAAACTAATCAATGTAAGGTAAATCATGGATAAAAAAGAAGAAAAAAATCTGGAACAAATGGAAGAGCAAACAGAAGCTCTTGACTTTGAGGCTGAAGAAATGAAAGATACTTCAGCAAAAGTTGATAAAGCTCCTAAAAAACGCTGGTACGTTGTTCATACATACTCAGGACATGAAAATAAGGTAAAAGTTAACCTTGAAAAGCGTATCGAGTATATGAATATGTCGGAGAAAATCTTCCGTGTAGAAGTACCTCAAAAGACTATTACACAAGTTAAGGGTGGCAAAAAAACCGAAAAAGAGGAAAAAATATTCCCGGGTTATGTTTTGGTTGAAATGATAATGGATGATGACTCTTGGTATGTTGTTCGCCATACGGCAGGCGTTACAAAATTTGTAGGCTCATCCAAAAAACCAATTCCTGCTAAAGACTCGGAAATCAAGAAAATTATTCACCGCGGTCAAACTCAAACACCCAAAATTGAGCTTGATGTTAAAGTCGGTGACAAAGTCAGAATCGTTTCAGGCCCGTTTGCCGAATTTATCGGAGACATTACAGAAGTTTATCCCGACAAATCAAAACTTCGTGCAAATGTTTCAATATTCGGTCGTGAAACGCCTGTTGAACTTGAATACAAACAAATTCAAAAAGTATAATAACAAATGTGGAAGAGCAGCATAAAAGCTGTTCGCTATTACCACGAAAGGAGAAAATAATGGCACCAAAATCAAACAAAAAAGTTACCGGAAAAATTAAACTTCAAATTGAAGCCGGCAAAGCTAATCCTTCACCTCCGGTTGGTCCTGCATTGGGTCAAAAAGGTGTAAACATCATGGATTTCTGCAAACAGTTTAATGAAAAAACTGCTTCTCAGGCAGGTTTCATTATCCCTGTAGTTATCGATGTTTATGAAGACAGAAGCTTCAGCTTTGTTACAAAATCACCACCGGCTGCAGTGTTAATTAAGAAAGCTCTTAATCTTCCTAAGGGTTCTTCTGTACCAAACAAAACAAAAGTTGGTCAAATTACACGTGCTCAACTTGAAGAAATAGCAAAAACAAAAATGGAAGACTTAAACGCTACTACTCTTGAAGCAGCAGTTAAGATGATTGAAGGTACAGCTCGCGCAATGGGTGTTACTATTGCTGAGTAAATGATGGGAGGCAGAAAAAACTGCCGCTAAAACCACGAAAGGAGAAAAAATGGCAAAATTAACTAAGAAAAAACAAAAAATAAAAGAAATGCTCGAAGGTTTCAATCAACCGGCAACAGCTAAGGATGCTATTGAAATGCTTCAAAAAATCTCTAAAGAAGTTTCTAAGTTTGATGAAACAGTAGAAGCTCACATGAGATTAGGTATTGATGTTAAACACGCTGACCAGCAAATTCGCTCTACCACAGTACTTCCTGCAGGTCTTGGTAAAGAAGTTAGAGTTTGTGTTATAGCAAAAGCTGATAAAGCAGCTGCTGCAAAAGAAGCTGGAGCAGATGAAGCAGGTGCTGAAGAAATTATCGAAAAAATTGCAAACGGCTGGTTTGAATTCGATACTTTGATTGCAACACCTGATATGATGGCTCCCTTGGGTAAATTAGGTCGTGTTTTAGGTCCTAAAGGTTTAATGCCTAACCCTAAAACAGGTACCGTTACACCTGATGTAGCTAAAGCTGTTAAAGATGCTAAAGCAGGTAAAGTAGAGTTCCGTGCCGACAAACAAGGTATGATTCACGTACCCATCGGCAAAGTTAAATTTTCAACAGAAGATTTGATGAAAAACTTCTCAACTTTAACTGACGCTATTGTTAAAGCAAAACCGTCTGCAGCAAAAGGTACATACATTAAATCAATGTATCTTACAACTACAATGGGCCCTTCAATCAAACTTGAACCCAAAGATGTTGTTTCAGAAATAAAAGAACATGTCAGCTAATTTTATTGAAAAAATCAAAGACAGCACGGCGGGGAGACTTATCCTCTCCGTGCTTTCAAATATTTTTAACTATATACACCAAGAGGCGTTTTTTGGAATTTTAAAAAGAGTGGATAGAAAGTTTATGAAGTTCCTCTTTGTCGGCGCACTGAACACTGCCTTTGGCTACAGTGTGTATGCGCTTTTTGTTACACTTCATGCCTCTCATAATGTGGCGCTTACAATTCAGTACATCTTAGGTGTATTTTGGAATTTTAAAACAACGGGAACAATTGTATTTAAAAACCATGACAATAGTCTTATTCTAAGGTTTTTTCTCTCTTATGTTTTTACTTATTCAATAAACCTTGTTTGTCTGAATATTCTTGTGCGCTTAGGAATAGGCAAGTATTTATCTCAGGCAATTATGGTTTTACCGATTGCAATTTTATCGTTTTTAATTTTTAAGACTTTTGTTTTTAGGACAAAACCTCAAGGAGAGTAATATGCTAATAATGAGATATAATGGCGGTTTGGGCAACCAAATGTTTCAATATGCCGCAGTTTTAACTCTTGCGGATAAACTGGGTGTCGATTTTGCTTTTGATATGGACTTTTTTAACAAAAGATACTGCCGCCCTTGGGGTTTAGGGATTTTTAATGTAGAAAATAAAGAGGTCAATGGCTTAAAATACAAAACCCTTTGGGCTTTAAGAAAATATTTAGGAAAAAAGTTCTTTGACTTAAATGTTTATGCCGAAAAAGATTTTAACTTTGAGCAAAGATTTGAAGAGATTAAGGACAATACCTATATTTACGGCTTTTTTCAAAGTCACAGGTATATAAATCAAGATTTAGCAAGAAAGCACTTTAGCTTTAAAGTTGAACCGGATAAAGAAAATGCTTTAATTTTAGAAGATATAAAAAACTCTGATTCAATCTCGCTTCACATAAGACGAGGCGATTATGTTCAAAAGAAGCGCTACGCAAGTATTTACAACCACTTAGATATGAAATATTACAACTTTGCCATGGAAATAATTGCAAATAAGGTGCAAAACCCTGTGGTGTATGTTTTTTCTGATGATATAAACTGGGCAAAAGAAAACTTGAGCTTTAAAGATTGCCCAATTTGCCTTAAGAAAAACGCAAGGTTTGAATTTGTTTCACACAACACCGGCGAAAAGTCTTATGAAGATTTAAGACTGATGTCAAACTGTAAGCACAATATAATAGCAAACTCCAGCTTTTCTTGGTGGGGTGCTTATCTTAACAATAATCCTCAAAAAATTGTTGTTGCACCAAAAAAATGGTTTCAAAAGATTGAAAACAACCCCTCTGACTTGTATCCTGAGGATTGGACAGTTATTTAAAATCTTACAGATTTAAGATAATTTGTACTTATTTGCTGGTTATATTTTTTGCAATCACGCATTGAAAGCACTACTTTTACTGTCTGCTGTGCGGGTTTATCTTTTTTTGCTTTGCTTACATTGGCGCTTGTGTATGCGCCCAGCATACCTTCAACGGTTTTAAAGGGTACATTTTTTACATCGGCTTTAAAGTTTACATAGGGTATATTTTTACCTTTGGCATGAATTGTTCCTCTGCCTGTTATTTCAAGATTTTCAAGCGTTATAAGAGAATCTTTAAATATCTTTAGCGTATCATCAATTTTTGTATCGATAGCCTTTGTTGAAAAGTCGTTCGGGCTTACAAGCTCTTTGTCTTTCAGGTCAAGAATGGTTATTTTTTGTCCTGTTGGGAGATATTCGGAGTTAAATTTTCTATACCCTGCAATATTTAGTGAGCGAGTTAGCCTGTAGTCGCTTGAAACCTGAGAAAAATCGCCAAAATCTTTTGACTGCTCAAGCAGCTCTTCTCTTGGCGGGCAGGTAAATTCGTTATATTTTGTAACTACAAAATCGCACCCTCCAAAGAAGAAAAAAGCTATCAAAAGTGCGATAAATATTATTTTTCTAATCAGGCTTTTTAGACAACCCATATTTTTGCTCCAACAGTTTAATTTTTTACAATTTTATTTTATCATACAAAAATGGATGAGAAAAAAACAACAAGTTTTAAAGACGCAGATATTAAAAAAGCTACAGAGGGCATGAGAGCTTATTTAGTGCTTAAAAACAAATACCCTGATGTCATTTTGATGTATAGGATAGGTGATTTTTACGAGACTTTTTTTGAAGATGCTCAAATCGTTTCAAAAATTTGTGATATTACTCTTACAAAAAGAAAATACGGCGAGCTTGGAGAAGTCCCTCTTGCAGGTGTTCCAAGAGGAAGTTTTGATATTTATGTAAAGAAACTTCTTGATAAAAACTTAAAAATCGCCCGCGCAGAACAGTTTAAGGAAGAAGATGGCAGCTGTACAAGAAAAGTCATAAGGGTTTATACCCCCGCTACAATTTATGAAAATGAGTTTTTAGATGTTGATAAAAATAACTACCTTGCTGCAATTATAAAAAAGAACGGCAAATACGGTTTTTCTTACTGCGATGTGTCTGAGGGCTCGTTTTACATAACATCCGGCACAAAAGAAGAGGTATTTTTTGAACTGATGAAAATCTCGCCAAAAGAGATTCTTTTAAATAGTGAAGATTTGCTTTTTGACTTTAAAGATGCAATTGAGAGTTACAAGAACGCTCTTGTTGATTCTAAATATTTTATTCAAGATGAAATAGAGGTTCTAAAGGGTGATTTTGAATGCGGGTATATTTGTGCAAATGCGATAGTAAATTACCTTAAATACACTCAAAAAACCTACGCTCCAAGGCTTGATGATATTAAAAAATACAGTATAAACGATTTTTTAATGCTTGATTTTAATACAAGGCGCTCACTTGAGCTTACAAGGATGCAATCTGATTTTAAGAAAAAAGGCTCACTGTTTTGGTTTTTGGATAATACAAAAACTCCGATGGGAAAAAGGCTTTTAAAAAACTGGATGAGCGCCCCTTTAACGGATACGCAAAAAATTCTAAAAAGACAAAGGGTCATTAAAGAATTTTGCACAAAGCCTTTTTTGTGCAAAATTTTGGATGATTTTTTAGAGGATTTTTGTGACATTTTAAGATACAGTGCAAAAATTTCAAACAGGACAATAACTTATAAAGAATTAATTGAAATATCTCAAGTTTTAAGCAGGATAAATGCCATAGAGCAGCTGCTGAGTGAGTTAAGCGGGTTTGATTTAGAAACAAAAAATGACACATTAAATTTGCTTGTTGATTTTTCAAGTATAATTAACAGAACTTTTGATATTGAAAACAATGGTAATATTCCCATAAAAAACGGGGTAGACCCTCGTCTTGACCTTTTAAGGGATGATTTAGAAACACTTGAGAATAAATTAAAAAATATTGAAGCAAATTTAAAAGAAAAGTTTCAAAAGGATGTTAAGGTTAAATATACCCCAAATCTTGGCTATTTTTTTGAAGCTCCAGTGAGTATTTTAAAAGAGCTTGATGACAGGTATTTTATAAAACAAAAACTAACTTCATATGTAAGGTTTATGGACTCTCAATTGGTTGATATTGAGGATAAAATCTGCTCTATAAAGTATCAAATTGAGGAGTGCGAAAATAATATTTATGAAAAAATAAAAGACTACTGTTGTGAGCTGACTTCAAAAATAAGAGCCTTTGCAAGGGATGTAGCGTATCTTGATGTTATAAATTCAATGCGAAAAATTGTTCTTGAAAATAAATACTGCCCCGTTGAGTTTAATTTGGATGATACATTTGTGATAAAAGAGGGTATTCACCCTTGCGTTAATAAAATTGTTGAAAACTACGTGCCTAATGATACTAAAAGCGAAGGTTTATTGGTGCTGACAGGTGCTAATATGTCAGGTAAATCGACATATTTAAAGCAAAACGGCGTTATTGTAATACTCTCTCAAATGTGCGGTTTTGCCCCTGCAAGCAAGGTAAATATTTATTCTGTAGATAAAATATTTTTCCACGGTTCAATTTTTGATAATTTCAGAGAAAACGAATCGGGTTTTATGGCAGAGATGAAGAGCATTTCAAGGATTTTAAAAAACTCTACAAAAAGAAGCCTGATTTTGCTTGACGAACCGATAAAAGGGACAAACAGCCTTGATGCCTCATCAATTTTAATTGCAATTTGTAATTACATAGCGCAAAAAATAAAAGCTAAAACCATAGTTTCAACACATTTGCTTGATGTTGCAAAAAAGGCACAGAATACGCAATGTTTAGAGGTATGTTATATTGACTTAAATACAAGAAAAATTAAAAAAGGCATAAACCTTGACTCAAACGCTTATGAGGTCGCACTTCTATCAGGCATAGACAAAAGTATAGTTGATGAGGCAAAAAAATACGCTCTCGGGCAAATATAAAAATACTTTTTTTGGCGGATAATAAAACACCCTCTATACTGCCATAATGTATCTATGAATCAGAGAAATTTAATTGCTTACATATGGAATAATATGCACCCTGTAACCCACTTTTGGATTATTATAAGCTCTGTCGGGGTTATGTGCCTTGGTGCGCTTTTTCATATAGGTTAGATAAAAAACTGGGTTAAAAAGTAAATAGCGTTTTTGTTGGTTTGTGTCTTTTCGTCATTTGAAAAGACGTAGTTTAGTGCAAATTTTAGCCTTTGTTTGAATACAAAGTAATTAACCCCGACACTGTATTCGTGATTAACGCTTTTTGACTCATCAAGGTTGTAGTTAAAGTAGTCATATCTTGCAAGCAGCTGCAACTTTGGCGTAAAGTTCCATCCTACGGTTGTAAAAAAGCCCTGCCTGTTTCTCGGGTCAAAGTAGTCGCCGTTTGAGCCGTTAGCATGAGCGTATTCAAAGTTCATAAGAAATTTTTTGTACTCATATGTCATAGCGGCACTGTATACGCCATAGTTTTCGCCTCTGTGCCCAACGTCTGCTCCGGCGTAGAGTTTTAGGTTTTTAAAATAACTTCCCTCTTGCTTGTAAAAGGGTTTTACACCCACTCTGCCTATAAATTCCGCCCCGTCTTTAAAGCCTTGAGTAAATCTTGTACTTGTATATCCGCCAAGGTTATACTCAAACGCTCCTTTGTTACCTATAAAAGACACACCTGTAGATATGGCGTCGCCAAACTCTCTTGATATTTGCGCTCTTCTGGCAAAAGGCAGAGAAAATGAGCTCATAGACCCCTCAAGACCGATAGGCGAGCGAGATACACCGACGCGCATTTTGTGGTTTTTACTGAAGTTGCGCTCTATATGCAAGTTTGAAAACTTGCCGAAAAATTTGTTGTCCATGTCTTCAACATCTCTTGTAAATGCGTATTCGGTAAAGAAACGATATTTTTCTTCCCCAAATTTTGACTCTACAACTGCGTTTATGTCAAAAGGGTATGTGGTATTCAGGTTTCCTTTTCTTTCTTCAAAGCTTGTTATACCTTGAAAGCGAAGCTCTCCTGATATTTCATTTATAAATTTATTGTCAAATCTTATAGCTTTTTTTTGAGCAAAGGTTTTTTCCGCAAAAAGCCTAAAATCAAGGTTGTTATCATCATCAAATTCAACATTTGTTGTAGTATCACCGTCAATTGTTTCATCAAGGGTAATAATTTTATCTTTTAAGACTTCTCCTTTTTTGACATCAGGAACTAACTTCTCAACTTCTTCAATAGCGTATGAGCCTATGGGGAAAAAGAGAAAACAAAATATTGTTAAGACAGTTTTGATTAACCTATTTTTCATAATATGCAAAATGCTGCGAGATATCTATTGTAACATAAAACTTAAAAATTTGTTGGCTTTTACTCCTTTTATGGTATACTTATTAGGTGCTTAATTAGCACACGGATTATTTAAGAAAATTCCGGAGCGGCCTTAAAAAACCGTTCTTTTTTTTCAAAAAAATTAAGGTAGAAATGCGCGAACACTTTAATAAAAAAGAAATACTAAACAGTTTGATACCGGTTGTAGAAAATACTGCAATGCGCTACAATCTTATCCCGTTTGAAGTTTCACTTGAAAAGGAAAATGCGCATTGGTTTTTGAGGATTTTTATCTACTGTCCCGACCATCCTGTTTCTCATCAGGATTGCGAGAATATCACAAGAGGACTGGGGGACTTTTTAGATGAGCTTATTCCTTTTAAATACTACCTTGAAGTTTCTTCCCCCGGATTAAATCGCAAGATGAAAAGCCCAAGAGAATATGTAATCTTTAGAGGAAAAGATATTTTAGTCAAGGTCAAAAACCCTATCGAGGGGCTTGATACTAAGACATTTAAGGCAAAACTTGTTGATTATCAGGAAAATGTCGGGCTTATTGTTGAACCTAAGGAAATAGAGGAAGAAATTTGCATAAGCCTTGATAATATTTTTAGCGTAAGACTTGACGAAGATATAAACATAAATAATCAAAATAAAGGAGAAGATAATGATTAAAATAGGAACAGCTCTTTTTGAAGCTGCAGAACAGCTTGAGCGCGAAAAAGGGATATCTAAAGACGTTCTTGTGAGCTCTCTTTGCGACGCACTTGTTGCAGCTTATAAAAAACACATAAGAGATAAAGACGCAGAAAATGTTGAAGCAATTTTAGATGAAAGCACGGGCGAAATCGGCGTTTTTAGAACAAAAGTTGTAGTAAGTGAAGTTGAAAACGAAGATTTAGAAATTTCTCTTGAAGATGCAAAAGAAATTGACGAGGAAGTTGAACTTGATGATGAAGTAAAAATTGAAGTTACTCCCGAGAACTTCGGCAGAATTGCTGCTCAGAGCGCAAAACAAGTTATTACTCAAAGAATTAGAGAAGCTGAGAGAAAACTTGTTTTGGATGAATTTTTATCTAAAAAAGGTACACTTATTACAGGTATAATTCAAAGAAGAGATGAAAGAAATGTCATTGTAAATATCGGCAAAACCGACGCCGTTATGCCTTCTCGTGAGCAAATACCGGGTGAATACTATAAACCGGGTAACAGAATAAGAGTTTTTGTTCTTGATGTTAAAGAAACATCTCGCCTGCCTCAGGTTATAGTATCTCAAGCACATCCCGAAATCGTAAGAGAACTTTTTGAACTTGAAGTTCCTGAAATTGAAGACGGCATTGTAGAAATTAAATCCATTGCTCGTGAAGCAGGTTTTAGAACAAAGCTTGCCGTATGGTCTAATGACCCCTCGGTTGACTCTGTCGGTGCTTGTATAGGCCCTCGCGGTTCAAGAATACAAACAATTGTTGGTGAGTTGAAAAATGAGAAGATTGATATCGTAAGATATTCTCAAGACCCTGTTGAATACATCGTAAACGCTCTATCTCCCGCTCGTATAATATCTGTAGATATTTTAGCGGATGATGAAAACAGAAAAGAAGTCTTTGTTATCGTTCCTGATGACCAGCTTTCTCTTGCAATAGGCAGAGAGGGTCAAAACGTAAGACTTGCACACCGCCTGACAGGTTGGAAAATTGATATCAAATCTGAAACTCAAGCGCGTGCTATGGAAGATGAGCGCGAAAAACAAGTGCTTGAAGAAATGCAAACAGAACAAGAAGTACAAGAAGTGCTAAATCAAGACGAAGAAGTATTACAGGAAGAGCAAGAAGCACAAAAAGATGCTTAGAGTTCTTGTTGTAGGATACAATAAAATGCTAAGCGCCCTTATATCAGGGAGTGTCTACTCGGGACACAAAGTGGTCGGCGCACTAAGATGTGACAGGGTAAGTTATTCAAAATTTACCCTGTTTTTAAAAGATATTTTTGCCCCAAGTCACGACTTGTCTTTGCTTCGTGCTTTTGGAGTGTACGATGTTAAAGCTCCCTCAATTAACTCAAAGGAATTTGTAAAAGAATTTGAAAAACTAAAGCCTGATGTTATTTTGGTGGGTTCTTGGGCAGAGAAAATCTCCCCTAAAATTGCTTCTCTACCTAAACTTGGCTGCATTAATTGTCACCCCTCGCTTCTTCCAAGACACAGGGGTGCAAACCCTTATTTTTGGACGATTTTTCTCGGGGAAGATTTAACGGGCGTTACTTTTCACTATGTAAACGAAAAATTTGACTGCGGGGATATTCTTTTGCAAGAGGCGGTCACAATAGATAATAATATGAACGCTGGTGAGCTTCGTGACAGATGCTCAAAATACGCTCAAGGGCTTGTTGGTGAGCTTTTAAATAAAATTGAGCGAGGCGAGATAGTGGCTAGAGCGCAGGATGAGAGCCGTGCAAGCTATGAAAGTCAGATAGAATACAAAGATACAATTGTTGATTTAAGAAAAACAAAAAAGGATATTCACAACCATATAAGAGCACTAAGACCTTGGTATATACCGTCTTTTAGGCTTGATAGCAGAAAAATATACATAAAAAACCACAGATTCTTAGCTTTAGCCGATAAATACAAAGACGCAAGAATAGGCTCAAAGGTTTTTGAAAACGCTAAGATAGTTATTATAAGAGCCCTTGATTGTCTTGTTGAGATTACTAAGTAATGTTTTTTATGACTTCAGTTGAACTTAGTGCTTTATTAAGCGTGTAGAAGTGCACCCCTCTTGCGCCAAATTCAAGCAGTTTTTGACATTGGCAAGATGCTATTTCAATACCTGCTTTAATGGTGTCCTCTTTTGAGTCTTTGTATTTTTCAAAGTATTCATATGTTTTTTTATCAATTTGAACACCTGAGAGTTCAACTATTCTATCAAGCTGCGAAAAGCTTGCAACGGGCAAGATACCGGGGATAACAGGGATATTTATGCCTTTTTTTAAACAAGCATCGTGGAATTTATAATAGTTGTCGTTTTTAAAAAACAGTTGAGTATAGGCTACTTTTGCGCCTAAGTCTTGTTTTTTTCTTAAAACATTTAAATCATCATCAAAAGCAATTGCTTTTGGGTGTTTTTCAGGGTAAGCCGCAACTGCAAACTCAAGTTCCGAGTAGTTTTTCAAGTATTCAATAAGCTCAAGTGCGCTTTTAAAATCTCTGTAGCAAACATCAATGTTTTGAGGCTCATCCCCTCTTAGGGCAAGAATGTTTAATATACCAAGTTCTTCAATTTCTTCAATGTATTTTTTTATATATTCTCTGCTTGAGCAAATACAGGTAAAATGGGGCATTACAGGTTGCTTAAGGTGGGTTTTTAATTCCTTTACTATTTCAAGAGATGTATCCCTGTTTGAACCTCCTGCACCATACGTTACAGAAATCAGCGCGGGCTTTAGTTCTGCAAGTTTACTTAATTCATAAAAGAGATTTTCTATTTTTTTGTCCAAATTATCACCTTTTGGCGGGAACACTTCAAAAGAAAACACAGGTTTTTGTGTATTTTTATATATTTCGCTAAGACGCATATTCTCTTATCCTTTTTTCTATAGCGTAAAATAACCCTTTGTCTTCAAAATTTACCTTTAGTTTTAGGCTTAAGAAATTTGTATCATTTATTTTTTTAACAAAGTGCTTGATTTTAACTTCGTCCTTTTGTGTTGTAATTAAAGTATCTGCGCCAAGTGTGTGAATTTCCCTGCAAATAGTTTCTAAATCTTCTTTTGTATAACCATGATGGTCGGCATAGCTTTTTGTAAATACGACATCAAAATGCTCATTTAAGTATTTATAGAACTGCTCAGGCTGGCCAATGGCGCAAAATGCGCCTGCTTTTGTATTTTGGGGGATAATTTGAAGCGAGTTTTTAATATTGTAGAAATAATCATAAATAAAATTACAATGTGATATTTGTTTTGTTTTTATTTTTTTTGATATTTTATCAAGGGCGATTGCTGAGTTTTTATCATTTTTATTTGAAACAATAATATAATCCGCTCTTTTTGCCTCATAAACAGGCTCTCTTAGAGGGCCAAGGGGTAGTGTAAAGTTGTTACCGAACATTTTTTTTGAATCAACAACAAGGACACTGAAGTCTTTTTTGATTTTTCTGTTTGAAAACCCGTCATCCAGTATGACAACTTTTGCGCCGTATTTTTTGTATGCAAATTCTGCCGCTTTTGCTCTGTCTTTGCAGACGATAACTATTGAGTTTTTTGTATTATTGGCAATTAAAAGCGCTTCATCACCGCAGATTGTGCCATCGTCAAAGTATGTGCCGTCTTTGTCTTTTATTACGTTAACTTTTTTATTGTCCAATTTTGAATTGTAACCGCGAGATATTATGGCTGTTTTTTGTTTTAAGGTATTTGCAAGATAATCTGCAATCTCGCATACTATGGGGGTTTTGCCCACTCCGCCCGTTGTCAAGTTACCAACGCAAATGACAAAAGGAGTGACTTGTTTTTCTTTTAGAATTTTTATTTTGTAGAGAATATTTTTTATTGAAATTGCAATAAAATAAAAGGCACTTATAAGACCTGTCAGAATGAAGAACAACATATACCCTGCGTCAGGCTTTTTTTGGTAGTGGTATTTATTAAATAAAATTTTTAATTTTTCCATACTAGAACATTAGTCTGAAGAGTAAAAATCTCTTGTTCAGTTTTTCCGAGAATTTTCTTAGGTTTCTTGATGTCACAACAGCGTCTGATATAATGCAGTCCATATTTGCTTTCTGATTTGCATCAAGGTTATTAAGGCCGTTTAGGGTTTTATTAATATTTGATGAAATTTTATTTATGTTAGATACGGTTCCTGATATATCTTTTTTGAGCTTGTCATCTTTTGTAAATTCATTCATGTAAGAAGATATATCAGCTAAGTTTCTTGAAATTTCATTTAAGTTAGTGACTATTTCTTTTGTTTTCTTATCTTCAAGAAGTGTATTCATATTATTTGAGAGCTTTCCTACGGATTTTGTCGTTGAAACAATTGAGTCTTTAAGCTCTTCATCTGTTGCGATTTCATTAATACTGTCAGTTAAGACTATGAGTTTTGAAATAAGTTTATTTGACTGTGTAAGAACCTCTTCAAGTTCGTCTTTTGATGAGTCGATAAGCACTTGAGCCTTTTCAAGCGTGGTTGAAGCATTCATTGTAAGTTCGTTTATGTTTTTAATGCTTTCTCTTAAATCACCCACTAACTCGTCGGATAAGATTTCTGATATTCTTTCATTTGTTTCGTTAAGTGATTTTGAGGCTTTGTAGTTAATTTCCATAAAATCGCTTATTCTCATAGGCTCAATTACGGTGTACTTTAAGTTCTCGTCCGGAGCGTAGAGTTTTTCCCCGTTTCGTTCGTAGAAAATAAGGTCATTGTTGACAATTTTTGCACTTATTTCGCTATTATCAAGTACAAGACCCGGCAGAGTAATTGTGTATTTAATTTTAAGAGAATTTTTTGTATTTATTTTGCTTTTTAAATCAAATGGAATCTGGCTTGTAGGCATTACAACACATTCTTCAACGTAGCCTATTTTATGCATTTTATCTGATAATTCCATATAGATATTTTGACCTCTTTTGATAGCGGTCGTATTTTTCATGGTTTCAACAAAAACAGTCTGAATTTCAGGAGGAGTAATCTCTAAGAACTGCTCGCCTATAAGACCTGACTGTTGTATAGAGATTTTTGATGCCAAGGGGATTTTTACATCTTTTTCCGTGATTACAAATCTCAGCTTTATATAGCTGTCTTTGCCATCTATTACAGGGGTAATTTCCTCTACCTGACCTATTCTTAAACCCATCATCTGAACGCCCGAGCCTGCGCGCATACCGTTAACGTCTTTAAACACTACATCTATTCTTTCACCCGATGAGAGGCTTCTGCCTTTAATCCACAAAACAGTGAAGATTAAAATAAATATGGCAGTTAGTGTTAATATTCCTACTTTTAGTGATGATGATGTTTTTTTAGGTTCCATAATACTTTCCGATTTATTTTATTATTATACATAAAAAATGCTAAAGTGACTTAATTTGCATAGGCCCTTTTATTGATGCCGTTACAAACTGATGAGTGTATGGGTTTTTGCCCTCTAAAAGCTCTTGTGTAGAACCTTTGTAGACAATTTCACCCTCATATAGCATAATTGCCTTATCGGTTGCACGTTTTATTGTTGATAATTGGTGTGTTACAACAAGGCAGCTTGCGTTTAGTTCTTTTTTTAGCTCCACTATGTAATTTTCAATCAAAGTTGATGATACAGGGTCAAGACCTGCGGTCGGTTCATCGTAGAGGATGATTTTAGGGTTGGTAACTATAGCACGCGCGAAGCCTACACGTTTTTGCATACCGCCTGAGAGCTCTGATGGGTATTTATCCTCAATTCCTTGCAGACCAACTATTTTTAATTTTTGCGCTACAATTTGTTTGAGCTCTTCTTTTGAGTATTTTCCTCTGAATTCTTTTCTTTCAACAAGCGGAAAGGCTATATTTTCGTACACCGTAAGAAAGTCAAAAAGTGCACTGTATTGAAAAGTCATTGCAATATCAGCGTCGGGGGGGGTTATGATTTCTCCGGAGTTGGGGTATAACAGTCCGCAGATTATTTTTAAAAGAGTGCTTTTGCCGCTTCCTGAAAACCCTACAACGCCAAGTGTTTCTCCGTCTTCGACTTTAAAGCTTATGTTGTTTAAAACCTTTTTGTTATTAAATTCTTTTGTAAGATTTTTTACTTCTATACCCATTTTCTACCCTATAGATAAAATACTGATGCAAAAATGTAGTCCCATATTGCAATGGCAACAAACGACCACACAACGGCGCGCGTTGTTGATATGCCTACTTCAAGTGCTCCTCCGCGGGTTGAATATCCGCATGAGCAGCTTATAAGTGCTATTGTACCTCCAAAAAAGGAAGATTTTAACAGTGCTACAAAAATATCTTTGACAAAAAGCCCGTGCCACATAGAGTTTATAAAATTAAGATAGGTTATCTCAGCTGTTATGTTTGAGATAACAGCAGCACACACCAGGCCGCAAAATGTTGATACAACAACTACAAAAGGCATCATAATGACGCCCGATAAAAACCTTGGAACAATTAAATATTCAACAGGGTCAACTTTAAGTACTTTCATAGCGCTAATTTGCTCTGTTACTGCCATAGAGGCAATTTCTGAGGCGTAGGATGAGCCTATCATAGAGATTATTGCAAATCCTGACATAATTGCAGACAATTCGCGCACCATAACAAGAGCGCTAAGCGAGCCTACGTAGTTACCTGCCCCTTGTTTTGCAAGCTCGGGGGCTATCTGCATAGCGATAATGATTGAAGTCATTGCAACAATTGTAAGAGTTATGGGTAGAGAATCCACAGAAAAGCGTGAGCACTGCTCAATAAGAGTTTTTCTGTCTATTCTTAATGTGCTCATGGCTTTTATTGTGCGAACAAAGTCCTTGCCTATGTTGCCAAGGGTGATTAAAAATTCCTTTATTTCTGACCAGAATAGATTTATACCCTGATAGAACAGTGTTTTTTTAACATTAATCATCACCTCTATATTATATTATCAACATAATATTTGCAAAATAAGCTGACAAAAAACCCGCTCTATGGTGTAGGGCGGGTTTTTTATATTGTTTTGTTTAATTATAAAACATCGTTTGGCAATTCAGTAGCTTCGGGAGCTTTTTTTGCAAATTTTTCTGCAATGGTTTCGCGTATGCTGGCAATATGTTTATTAATTACGCCAAGAGCATCTTTAAAACCTGTTCTGACATACGTCAAAGCATTTTTTGCTTTGTTTGCTTCAGGGGGTCCAACAAAAACTTTTTTACCGTGCAAACCTGCTGCAACTGTTGTAGCTACTGCTGCTGCCGCAACAACTCCGGCCGCAACTGCGCCTTTGTTAATTTTTTTACCTTCGCCTTCTGCACCGCGGAATGCTTGCGCATTGGAGAAAGAATTTACACTGTTAACTTGCATATATGTTCCCTTTCCAAATATTATCAACTTGCCTTCTGTCACTATAAATCATATGATTTTTTAAAATTGCTACCATGTTGCAAACATGAATATTTTTTGTTACATAAGTTTACAATGAACAACCTAACTTGTGAGTATTATAGCATAAAAAAACTCTCAGATGAAGTATCTGAGAGTTTTTTATTTTTATTCGATATTTATTTATTTAGCAGATAATCATAGTTTGTTCTATAGGTTGGACTTGTTACTTCTTCCCATATCTTGTCCCCCATTTCGGTGATTGTATTCTTGTAATTTTCAAGTGCATTTTCGTATGCTTGATTGGAAAATGGCGCTTTGCTTGTTTCTATTACTTCTTTTGCTGCTTTGCCTATATCATCTGCAGTTGTGATGTCTGTTTTCCTGCCAAAAAGCCCTTTGACTTTGTTTAGCAGCGTTGTACCAATTTCACTGAAACCTGTTTTTAAGTTTTTAAATATTGATGAATCGGCACCATTTATGCTTTTGCCTTTTTTAATTGCGTAAATTGTACCGCCAACTGCTGCTATTGCTCCGCCGATTGCTAAAAGCGGATTTATGCCGCTATCTTTTTCTTGAGTTTCTTCTGCGCCATACATTGCAGATGTGTTGTACCCCTGAAAAGTTGTTGCATTGGTATTTGTATAAGTATTATTAAGCGCATATGGATTAGAATATGCGTAAGCGTTGTAACCCGTAATACCATTCATTGACATAATAAACCTTCCTTCTGTAAACCTAAACCTTCTATGTTTATATAAAAAAAATCCCGCCACATAAATTGACAGGATTTTTATTTTTGTAAAGATATGTTAACTATACGTTTAATTTAATGTAGCAAGACTCATCTATGCCGTTAATTTTAGCGATTTTATCAAGAGTATTTTGTTCAACCGTATCATCAGTATTTATAATCATTATACTCTTCTCATCGCCCCTCATTTGACCCTTGGTATAAGATTTTTGAGCTACTTGCATGCGAGAGATGTTAACGCCGTCATCACCTAAAACCGTTGCAACGGCTGCTATCATACCTGGTTTGTTTTCATGCGGCACAAGGAGCATATGTTTTTCAGGCTTAATTGAAGTATTGTAGTCGTTAATTTTTACTATTCTTTTGATATGTTTTGCAATCAGTGCACCCGAAACGCTTGTGCTGCCGCTTTCGGTGTTTAGTGTAACTGAAATTGAACCAATGTAGTCTGTTGATTGTTGAGATTTTTTGGTTGAAATTTCAATACCTCTCTTTTTAGCCAAAAGCGGTGCGTTTACGTAGTTTACACCAACCAAGTTGTTTGATAATACACCTTTTAAAATTGCCGTTTCAAGAGGTGAAGTATCAAGCTCCGCTAAGGTTCCTTTAACCTCAATTTCAATAGATTTTAAATTGCCTTTTGAAATTTGTGAGGCCATTTGAGCAATATTTTCCGAAATTGACATATAGTCTTTAACAGGTTCAAGTTTTTGAGGTTTAAGAGACGGGATATTTACCGCACTTGTAGCATCTCCGCCTGTTAAGACTGATACAACCTGATTTGCGACATCAAGTGCTACATTAATTTGCGCTTCATCCGTACTTGCGCCAAGGTGCGGTGTCAAAATTACATTTTTACCAAAGCCTAAAAGTACATTATTTTGTATATTTTTTTCATCTTCATAAACATCAAGAGCGCATGATGCTACCTGACCTGATTCAAGTGCCTCTTTAAGGGCTGCTTCATCAATAATACCGCCTCTTGCGCAGTTTACTATTCTTACACCTTTTTTCATTCTGTTTATTGTGTTTTTGTTAATCAAAGATGTTGTTTCTTTGGTTTTTGGTGTGTGAATAGTTATAAAATCGCACTGTCCCCAAAAATCATCCAAGTGCTCAACGTATTTTGCACCCATATTCTCAACCGCTTCACGAGATGTATAAGGGTCAAATACAACAATTTTCATACCCAAAGCCAGTGCAACTTGAGCCACATGGTGACCGATTTTACCAAGCCCGATGACACCTAGTGTTTTGCCAAAAACTTCAACACCGGTAAACTTTGAGCGCTCCCATTTACCTTCTTTTACTGATTTAACAGCCTCAGGGATGTTGCGAGCCATTGCAAGCATCATAGCTACTGTGTGCTCTGCCGCTGCGTTTGTATTACCGTCAGGAGAATTTACAACGATAATACCGTTAGATGTTGCGGCATCAAGGTCAATGTTATCTACACCAACGCCTGCTCTGCCTATAATTTTTAAGTTTTTGCCCGCTTCAATAATTTTTGCGGTGACTTTTGTTTGGCTCCTAACCAAAAGTGCGTCATATTCGCCGATTATTTTGCATAATTCATCTTCTTCCATGGTGGGAAGATTATCGACATGAGCTGCTTTTTCAACTATTTTAACCGCAGCTTCGTTAATTTTATCCGTAATTAAAACTTTTGCCATATTATTTTTCCTTACTTTTTAAGTTTATCAATGGTAGCTTTTAAGCTTGCAAGAGCGGTTAAAACATCGCGCTCCGTTACAAAGCCTAATGTACCCATTCTGAAGATTTTGTCTTTAAGGTCGTTTTGACCGTTTGCTACAACTATGTTGTAATCTTCTTTAAGTGTTTTTCTTATGTCAGGTACGCTAATGCCTTCAGGAGGAAGAACTGATGTAATTGCCCAGCTTGCAATTGATTCATCTTCAACAAAAAGTTTAAGACCCATGTCTTTTAAGCCTTTTCTTAAAAGTTGAGCATTGTGTTTATGACGGGCAAAGATATTATCAAGACCCTCTTCTTTCATCATTTCAAGAGCACAATCAAGCGCTACAAAAAGATTAACAGCAGGAGTCCAAGGAGTTGTGTCTTTGTCTAAATTCTTTTTGTAATCGTCCCAGTTAAAGTAGAAGCTCGGGTATTTGCATTGTTTGTGAAGTTCCCATGCTCTGTCGTTTGCAACAAGGAATGCAAGACCCGGGGGAATCATAAAGCCTTTTTGAGAACCTGAAATAAGAACATCTATGCCCCATTCATCCATTTTGCAATCTAGCGCGCCGATTGATGTAATGCCGTCTACAACCGATATTGCACCATGTTCGCGGATAATTTTTGCAAGTTCTTTTACAGGATTTGTTACACCTGTAGATGTTTCATTGTGAGTCAGTGTTACCACTTTGATTTCTTTATTTACATCGGCGTCAAGAACTTTTTTAAGTTCATTCGGGTCAATTGCTTTGCCGTATGGAACTTCAAGTTTTTCAACAATTGCACCTCGCATAGCGGCAATTTTTGCCCAGCGTGCACCAAAGTTACCAATAACAAGAGATAAAACCTTGTCGCCGGCGTTTACAAGGTTGGACATAGCAGATTCCATTGCCCCTGTGCCTGATGAAGTGTAGATTTGAACGTCATGCTTTGTTTGAAATACCCATTTAAGGTTTTCTTCCACTCTTCTTACAACCTTAGAAAACTCTGAACTTCTGTGTCCGATAGGGTGTTTTGCCATAGCTAAAAGCACGCTCTCAGGAACCGGCGTAGGCCCCGGAATCATTAAAAAATCTTTGTCTTTCATCTTCTCTTCCTTTATAAATCTATACTACTATCAATACTTTTTGGTAAATAAGCCTGAGGGTAGCTGTACGATCGAACAAAGCCCGCGTCCTCGTACATTTTAACAGCATGAGAGTTGTCAAGGTCAACGCTTGCATTAAGTTCGGTTAGATTTACAAGACCTGACTGGTTCAGTTTAACAACATCGCCGACTACCGATTTTAATAGCAGTTTAGACAGCCCCATGCCGCGGTGTTCTTTTAAAATACCCACAAGCGGAATGTTGCCGATACTATCGCCTGTTACATTTGACAGACAAAAGCCGATAAGCTTGTTTTCATGTAATAAAACTTTTGAAGAATGTGACAAAAATCTGCCATAGACTGATTTTGTTATTTTTTCTACTATATCTCTGCAGCCTTCAAGTGAGCCGAATCTGACATCAAAATTAATATCAGACGCTTCGTCAAAACTTCTTAAAATTACCCCCGCAAGCTCATCTGCGTATATGTCACTATAGGGAACAATTTTATATCCTATCGGGATAGAGTATAAATTAAGCTGCTCGATTTCTTTTATTAATTTTTTGTCGTTTATATCAAAGACCATAACGCCTAGATCGACAAACTTAAAACCAAATGATGCCGCCCTGTCGCGATAATCCGTCTGCACACCCAGCATTGGATAGCTTACAAGCGCCTGTTTTCTTCTTTGTGTTGTTTCAAGCATGAAATTTTCCATAAGAGCATCACGCTTGTCATTTATGTTTTCGTTTCCAAGTATATGGATTAAAAATAATTCTATAACATCACTTGTTGCGCAAGAATATGCCAAAAATCCGGTTGGAATATCGTCTTCAAGTAAAATAATACAACTTATAAGTTTTTTTGAAAAATATTCAATAAATTCGTCATAATTAAGCGGTTCTATTTCAAATTTATAGTCTTGAGCGCATTTTGTTCTAAAGTCATTGTATACGCCTGCAAAAATTTTAAAATATTCTTCGCTCAAAACTCGAGTTTGATACATTCCGAACTTTCCTTAATTAATTTGTAGCAATTATATCACAGTGACATTCTGATATCAAATGGTGCATTTTTTCTTTCTTTGTCATAATGTAGCGTTCGTTAAATTTATTGATATCGGGGGTTATAGCCACCCTCTCGTTAATTTCTATTCCATAACCTTTAAGAGCAATTATTTTTGTCGGGTTATTTGTAATGAGATTTATTTTTTTATAGCCCAAATCATATAAAATCTGAGCACCCGTGCCGTAGTTTCTCATATCGCTTTTAAACCCTAGCGAGATATTGGCCTCTATTGTATCCTGCCCTTTATCTTGAAGAGCATAAGCTTTTAGCTTGTTTACAAGTCCTATGCCGCGACCTTCATGGTCTAAAATATAAACAAGTGCGCCTTTGCCGTATTCATTAATCATACTGAGTGATGAGTGCAATTGCTGATTACAGTCGCATTTAAGACTATGGAAAACATCCCCTGTTAAGCAGCATGAGTGCATTCTAACCAATGGAATTTTATCTGAGCCGTCATCTTTAACAAGGGCAACGTGTTCTTTTTTGGTAAGTTCATCAACATAGCCGTAAATTTCAAATTCGCCAAAAATAGTCTGCAGCTTTGTTTTTATCTCTCTTTTAACAAATCTTTCTTTTTTAAGACGATATTCAATTAACTGAGCTACGGTTATGAATTTTAAATCATGTTTTTTTGCAAATTCTACAAGGTCGTCACGGCGCGCCATTGTGCCGTCTTCTTTCATTATTTCGCACATTACGGCAGATGGTTCAAGCCCTGCAAGACGGGCAAGGTCAACGCCTGCTTCAGTGTGTCCCGTGCGCTTTAGTACTCCGCCTTTTCTTGCAATAATCGGGAAAATATGCCCCGGGCGTCTTAAATCTTCGGGTTTTGTGTCGTTTGCAAGAATAACCTCAACTGTTTTTGCTCTATCATAAGCACTTATGCCTGTAGTTACGCCGTATTTCGGGTCAGCATCTACGCTTTGAGTAAAATTTGTACCTTTAACATCGGTATTATGCTCTACCATAGGGTTTATGCCTGCTTTTTTGGCAATTTTTTCGTTTATTGCAAGACAAACAAGTCCTCTGCATTCTTTTGCCATAAAGTTAATAACCTCAGGAGTAACAAAAGAGGCAGGAAACAACAGGTCGCCTTCATTTTCCCTGTCTTCATCATCTGCAACGATAACACCTTTGCCGTTTTTGAAGTCTTCAATGGCCTCTTCTATAGTATTAAAGATTATTTCACTCATTTTTAAATATCCCCCGAAAAGAATTTTTAAAAGCCGTTTTCCTTCAAAAATTCCTCGCTAAGTTTGCTTGTTTTATTATCTTTTGCTGACAAAAATTTTTCAATATATTTTGCAAAAATGTCATTTTCTATGTTTACAGAGTCACCTTTTTTAAGGTATTTAAGGTTAGTGTTCTCAAGCGTTTGAGGAATAAGTGCTACGCAAAAAGAATTTTCCCTAACATATGAAACCGTAAGACTTACCCCGTTTATTGCAACAGAGCCTTTTTCAACAATGTATTTTGTATCGTATTCAAATTCAAAAATCTCCGCTTCGCCATCGTTTGTTTTACCCGTAAATCTTGCACATCCGTCAATATGCCCTTGGACTATATGCCCGTCCAGCCTTGAGTTCACAAGCATAGCTCTTTCAAGATTAACGGGCTCGCCTGTTTTTAGGGATTTTAAATTTGTCCTTAAAAGGCTTTCTCTCATTGTAAAAACGCTAAAAGTCTTTGAAGTTTTTTCTGTTACCGACTGACATGCTCCGTTAATTGCAACGGAGTCTTTTATTTTCAGCTCATCACAAAAAGACGCCTCAATCTCAAGGATTTTTCCGCCGTTTTTTTCTTTTATGGATTTAACCGTTCCTATTTGTTCAATGAGTCCTGTAAACATAATAAAATTTTACCACAAAAATAAAAAACACAGAGGGGGTTGCTTTCGCTTTCTCTGTGTTTTATAGGGTGTTGTTAATTACTTCGGTTAGGCCAATACATCAAGTTTTTGCCCGTTGACGCTAACTTCGCGTCCGCCGCAACAGTTGATGTTAAGCTTTTCTCCTTTTTCAAATCTGTTCATAGCGCTTTGATAGTTTCTTGCAGCGCCAAAGGAAACAGGTTTTGAACATTGAGTTTTTGAGGCTATTGCCTGAATGGGTTTAATCATTTTATATCCCTACCCTTCCTCACGCCCCGAAGGTTGTTATTACATCGGTTTGTGCCTTCAACGGATTTTCATTCTATAACTCTAAAATATTGATGTCAAGAGTGGAATGTAAATTTTTATATTATCTTTATATTTTTTTAAATGTTGTTTGTTTTATAATTTAGTTTATGAATGAGAAGATAATTGCAATAGTAGGGCGTCCTAATGTAGGAAAATCTACCCTTGTCAACCGTATAGTGGGGGCAAGGAAATCTATTGTTGATGATATGCCCGGTGTAACGCGTGACAGAATATATTTTGATGCTAACTGGCAGGGACGTGATTTTACCATAATTGATACGGGCGGTATAATTACAAATGACGATGATGAGTTTGTAAGCAATATACTCTCTCAAGCAAAACTTGCAGTCCAAGAGGCTGATACAATTATTTTTCTTGTGGATGCAAAAACAGGTCTTAGCCCTTACGACTACGACATTGCAAATATTTTAAGAAAATCAAAAAAAGAAGTTATTCTTGTTGCAAATAAAGTTGATTCAAACGCTCAAAAAGATGATACAGGCGAGTTTTTTGCACTCGGATTCGGTGAACCTCGCTCAATAACAGCGCTCCATGGCTGCGGCGGGGTTGGCGATTTGTTGGATGAAATAGTTAAAGATATTGAACCTCAAAAGTCACCTGAAGATGAGCAGGATGTAATAAAAATAGCAATTGTCGGTAAACCAAACGCGGGTAAAAGCTCGATATTAAACAATCTTTTAAACGAGCAAAGAGCTATTGTAAGTGATGTTTCGGGCACTACTCGTGACAGTATAAATTCAAAAATAATGTTTGATAATCAAGAGTATGTGCTTATAGATACCGCAGGTATCAGAAAAAAATCAAAAGTAGACTATGGTGTAGAGGCTTTTGCGGTTGATAGAGCAATAAGGGCTATAAGAGAGGCCGATGTTGCGCTTTTGGTTGTTGATTCTACAGAAGGTCTGACCGATCAGGATAAAAAAATAGCTCAAATAGCGGAAGAAGCGGGCTGCGGCTTGATTCTTGCTTTTAATAAATGGGATTTAAAAAAAGGCGTGCAGACACATACTTATGAAAAAGAAGTAGAAAAAGACGCACCGTTTTTAAACTATGCAAAAAAACTCTTTGTCAGCGCAAAAACAGGTCAAAGGCTTAATCAAATATTTGAAACGGCTCGTGAAGTAGCATTTGAACGCTCAAAAAGAATTTCAACGGGTCTTTTAAACAAAGTTGTAAACGAGGCTTTTGCGCTTAATCCGCCTGTGTCGATTAAAGGTAAAATGCTGAGAGTTTACTATACAACACAACCTAAAACGAAACCCCCGACTTTTGTGTTGTTTATAAATAACAAAGACTTGGTCAAAGACTCGTATAAGAGATATTTACTAAAGAAACTGCGTGATTCTTTCGGATTTTTCGGAGTTCCGATAAGAATTTCATTTAGGCAAAAAGGAGATAAGTAATGGAGTTTATTTTTAATACTTTTTTATCGTTTTATTCGATGGAATCCCTAAAGTTTCTTTTGGGCTTTTGTATTTTAGCTTATTTAATAGGCTCTATTCCTACAGGTTATATAATTGTAAAACTTAAAACAGGAAAAGACATAAGACAGGTTGGCTCAGGCTCAACAGGCGCTACAAATGTTAAAAGAGTGCTCGGTAAAAAGTGGTTTTTTATAGTAATGTTGCTTGATGCGTTTAAAGGTGCTCTGCCTGTTATAATTTCTAAGTATTTCTTATCTGCAGGCATGCTGCTTGACCCTTATGGTGTTTATGCCGTTGCTTGCGCCATTTTTGTTATTGTAGGGCATTCAAAACCGCTGTTTTTAAACTTCAAAGGCGGAAAATCAGTAGCCTCCGGCGTTGGTACAATCCTTGCACTCTCGCCTCTTGCAGGGCTTTTGATAGCGCTTATTTGGTCTGTTGTTACATACATTAGCCGTTACGTATCTTTAGGCTCTATTGTGGCGCTTGTTTTATCACCTTTTATAATGTATTTTTTAAATGCACCTGCTGCTTATGTTATATATTGCTTAATTGCAGCACTTTACATTGTTTATCTGCACAGAGAAAATATTAAAAGACTTATTGACGGTAATGAAAACAAGGTCAGATAAAAAGTATTGCAAAAATAATATGAGCATGTATTATTAGATATGTCAGAGAAATCCCAACATCCAAATAGTAAAAATATTCCCTTAAAAACGGGTCTTTTTTGCTGTTTTTTGTTTTTTATTGGGAAATAAAAAGAGTTATAACGTAATTTGAAAGGTATAAAACGTGGAAGAAAAAGAAACAATTCAAAATGAAGCGGTTGAAGAAGTTGTAAGCGAAGAAGTTCAAGCTGACGCTCAAGAAGCCGTTGTTGAAGAAAAAGAAGTTGAAGTTGAAGAAGTTCAACAACTTAAACCTCAAAGAAGAGGACAAAGAAGAAGAAAAATCGAAACAGTTGAACCTGTTGAGTCCGAATGGAAAGAGCAAGTTGTTCAAATCCGTCGTGTTACAAAAGTTGTAAAAGGCGGTAAGAAACTTAGTTTCAGAGCAATTGTTATCGTTGGTAACAAAAAAGGTCAGGTCGGTATGGGCGTTGCTAAGGCTGCTGAAGTTATTATTGCTATTCAAAAAGCAGTTGCTGATGCAAGAAAAAATCTTATCACTGTTCCTATTTTCAAAACAACAATTCCTCACATGATTACAGGACGTTCAGGTGCCGGTTCGGTTGTATTAAAACCCGCTTCTCAAGGTACCGGTGTTATCGCAGGTGGTGCGGTTCGTGCGGTTCTTGAATTATCAGGTATTGAAAATATCTTGTCTAAATCATTGGGTTCAAAATCTCCGCTTAACGCTGCAAATGCTACATTAAATGCTCTTAAAAGCTTAAGGTCATTTTCTGACGTTGCACGTTCAAGAGGCATTGATATGAAGAAAATGTTAGGTTAAGGAAGGTATTTGAAAAATGGCTAAAAAAGAAGAAAAAATAAAAATACAATTAGTAAAAAGTACTATTGGTGCACCCGAAAAACATGTTAAAATTGTTCGTGCATTAGGTTTAACAAAAACAAATCAAATCGTTGAACACTTACCCTCAGCAACAATTATGGGTATGGTAAACAAAATCCCTCACTTAGTACAGGTAGTAGAATAGAAAGTAAAGGTATATAAATGATAACATTAGAAGATTTAAAACCGGCTGAAGGTTCGGTATCCAAATCTAAAAGAGTAGGTCGCGGACGCTCATCAGGTCATGGTAAAACATCTTGCCGTGGTCACAACGGTGAAGGTCAAAGGTCAGGCAGAAGCTCAAAAAGAGGTTTTGAAGGCGGACAAATGCCATCTTACCGTCAAATGCCCAAATTAAAAGGCTTCAAAAACAGATTTGCTCTTAAAGCTGCAGAAGTAAATGTTGCAGATTTAGAAGCAATGGGCGTTGATACAATCGATTTAGCTTATTTAATCGAAAACAAAAAAGCTCATCCCTCTTGCGTAGTATTAAGAGTACTTGGCAACGGTGAACTTAAAAAAGCAGTTACGGTTAAAGCTACATACTTTACACCATCTGCAAAAGAAAAAATTGAAAAAGCAGGCGGAAAGGTTGAATTAGTTTAATGCAACAACAAATAAACAACCAGCAAATGCTGGAGAGTTTAGTAGCAAATCTTAGAGCGAGCGGTTTAAAGCAAAAGTTGATTTTCACTTTTGCGATAATCGCTCTGTTCAGGTTTGGTGCACAGTTACCGATTTACGGTATAAATAACGAAGTATTTCAGGCTATGGCTGCAGGGAATAATATGATAGGTTTTCTTGATTTATTCTCAGGCGGTGCTTTAGGTAAGGTTTCAATTTTTGCTTTAGGTATCGGGCCATATATTACCGCATCAATCATTATGCAGTTATTAGCGGTAATTATACCTTATCTTGAAAAACTTCAAAAAGAAGAAGGTGAAGCAGGCAGAAGAAAAATTCAGCAGCTGACAAGACAATTTACCGTTGTACTTGCACTGTTTCAGTCTTTTGTTTTTGTAACTATTTTATCAAAGCTTCCAAACTCTATTATGCACACCGTGCATCCGTTGCTTTTTTTCTTGGGGTCAATGGCAGCGCTTACTGCAGGTTCCGTTTTTGTAATGTGGTTAGCTGAATTGATTACGGAAAAAGGTGTAGGTAACGGTGGTTCTTTAATTATCTTTATAGGTATCATATCGGGTATACCTTTGTACGCTTCAAGAACAGCTACTCTTGTTTCTCAAGACCCTGCCCTGCAGCTTGGTTTACTTGGTTTGCTTGCTATATTCGTTGCGACTATTATATTTATCATAGTATTTCAAGATGCCGTAAGAAAGGTTCCTATCGTTAGCGCAAGACGTCAGGTGGGAAATAAAGTCTATGGCGGAGCAAATACTAATATTCCATTTAAACTCAACCCTGGCGGCGTTATGCCGATTATCTTTGCGGTGGCAATACTTTTGTTTCCCGCAACAATATTGAGTTTTGTACAACAAATGAAAATTCCTGAGGGCGTATTAAGGAATGTACTTGAGCAGATGAGTTTGTTCTTAAGCCCGTCATCTCTTAGCTACTATATAATTTATTTCTTGTTGATTGTGGCTTTGACATTCTTTTATGCCTCAATTATTCCAAGTATGCAGCCAAAAGAAATTGCAAATAATCTTAAAAAATACGGCTCTGCAATCCCCGGTGTAAAACCCGGCAAACCCACGGCAGATAAGCTTGATGAGATTTTAAGCAGAACGATATTTATAGGTGCGATTTCTTTAGGTATCATAGCTCTTGTACCTACAGTTGCAAGTAAAATTACAAATATCACTACAATGCAAGGTTTAGGGGCTACTTCTTTAATCATCATGGTTGGTGTTGCGCTTGATTTCATCAATCAAATCAAAACACACATGCTGGCTAAAAATTATGAAAGTTTTCTTCAACAGTAAGGATAGATAGAAAATGAAAAAAGTATTTATATTTCTTGGCCCTCCCGGATGCGGCAAAGGTACGCAGACATCAAGATTATCTCAAAAACTTGATATACCACATGTGGATACAGGTTCGCTTTTAAGAAAAAACATCCAAGACAACACTCCTTTTGGCATAGAAGCAAAAAGCTACATAGACAAAGGTCAGCTTGTGCCGATTGAAGTTGTACAAAATGTTATAAAAGACCGTATTAAAAGAGATGATTGCAAAGACGGTTTCATCCTTGACGGTTTCCCCCGCTCTGTTGAGCAGGCAGACGCGCTAAAGGATATTTTAAAAGAGGTTACAAACTTTAACCTTAAAGATGATGCGCTTGCAATTTATTTTGATATTGCAAATGATGTCTTGGTTCAAAGGCTTGTAAACAGACGCTCTTGCCCTAAGTGCGGTATGATATATAATCTTTTAAGCTCTCCTCCGAAGTTAATGAACTATTGCGATATTTGCGATACTCAACTTGTCCAAAGAAAAGATGACAACGAAGAGACAGCAAAATTAAGGTTTGAAACATACGAAAAAGAAACAAAACCGCTTCTTGAATACTTTGACAACGAAGGCATTTTGGAAGAAATAAATGCCGATGCTCCGATAGGAGATGTTTGGGAAAGTATTAAAGAAATAGTTTTTGAAGAAGATTAGGAAAATAAATTGATAACAAGAAAATCTCGTGAAGAATTGAAGTTAATGCGCCATGCAGGTTCAATCGTGGCGCTTGTGCATCAGGAAATGAAAAAAGCCGTGTGCGAAGGGATTTCAACATACGAGCTTGATATGATTGCACAAAAAATAATCAAAGATAACAAGGCCATACCTACGTTTTTAGGCTATCATGGTTTTCCCGCTTCAATTTGCACCTCAATTAACGAGCAAGTAGTTCACGGCATCCCCTCAAAAGATGTCATTTTAAAAGCGGGTGACATTGTATCAATTGATGTTGGCGCAACATTTAGAGGCTTGGTGGGTGACGGTGCTTGGACTTATCCTGTAGGTGAAATTACAGACGATAAAAAAATGCTGCTTGAAACGACCGAAAAATCCCTTATGGCAGGGGTTGCAAGAATGATGAACGGCAATCTGCTTGAAGAGGTTTCAGCAGCTATTGAAGATGTAGCTCTGTCAAAAGGTCTTGGTATAGTTCGTCAATACGGCGGTCATGGCGTAGGCAGAAGCATGCATGAAGACCCGTTTGTTTTTAACTACAGGACAGGCAACAGAACACTTTTAAAAACAGGCATGACAATAGCTATTGAGCCGATGTTGAACTTGGGTAAAGACGATGTTTATGTTCTTGATGACGATTGGACGGTCGTAACGGCTGATGAAAAAGCGTCTGCTCACTTTGAACATACGGTACTTGTAGGTGAAGACGGGCCTGAAATTTTAACAAAATTAAGTTAAATATTTTATAGGCATTTTATCTGCAATTGAGCAAATTCTTTTTAAATATTCGTTTTTATCTCTAAAATCAACTGTTGCGCTTGTTTGTTTTTCAAGCGAGAGATATTGTATTTTTATGTTTTGAGTGTTAAATATTTCTGACGCACAATAAAGATAAACAACACTCTGTAGCTCTTCTTGGGGGTTGTTGGGGATGTTTTTTGATTTCCAATCAAAAATTATATAACCGTCATTATCCTTATAAATAGCGTCAAATCTGCCTGTAAGGTAAAAATTAAATTTATCTCCTCTAACTTTTACAAGAAAACTTTCTTCTGTTTTTATAAATTTTTCTTTTTGGTTAAAAATATCCAGTTTAAGCACATTTTGAAGCATTTCTTTTTCTTTTTGCTCTAAAGAGTTATAGATTTTATCCATATTAAAACCCCTTAAATAGTAGCAAATAAAGCCATGCAGCCTCTCACCCATTTTAGCGGGTTCATTTTTGTTTAGAAAATCCAGGTGCAAAATGTATTTGTCAATAAATTCCTGTTCGTTTTTTTCAAGCAATTTTAGAGAATTTACGCTAAATGTGTTCATTTATTCCTCCTTGCTCAAAAATCTCGCAGGGTTTTTGTTCTTTGGTTTTATTATACATTTTAAAATTCTTGGCACAGGTCATATAGAGTTTAATTTTTGCCCTTGTAACACCAACGTAGAGCAGCCTGAAGTTTTCCTCAAGTATTTCCTGCTTTAGTTCATCGGGAGTTTTGGGGGTTGATTTTACCGATTGAATAAACTCGGTATTTTTCTTTAGTTTAATATCATCTATTTTTAGCCCTAAGTTGTCAGATGATAATTCAGGTATAAAAACAAAGTCAAACTCGTCCCCTTTTGACTTGTGCAGGGTCATAATGTTTATGGTGCCATCTTCCTTGTTTTCTTCTTCTTGAAAGAATTTCACGCTTTTATTCACTCTTTGAGAAATATCGTTCATTCTTTTTGTTGTGTCTTCAAAGTTTTTTGTATTTTTGTAGATATTATCGACAATTGAGTAGAGCATAGCGATATTTGCCGCTTCAAGAGAGTTTTTGAAGTAAAAATCTCCAATCTCAAGCACAAGTTCCATAGGTGTTGCACTGCTATTCAAAAGAAAATACTTTAAATCCCACCAGATTTGATATTTTGAACCTTTTGAGGATAGAAAATCATTCGTATTTATAAAATTTAAAATCTCATAATCATTTTTATAAACAGGCATTTCAAGAAGTGTTTTTAGGCTGTTTTGGAGATTTTTTTTGTTTTTAAAATCGCATATAAAATTAAAAATCGCAAGAGTTACTCTAAAAGCCAAATTTGAATTGTAGGTGTCAATGTTTTTTTGAGTTTTTATGGCACAGCTTTCAAGAAAATCTGCCCATATGCCTATGGCTCTGTTGCTTCTTAAAAGTACGCCAATATTTTTTTTGGGGTATTTGTTTTTTATTTCTTTAATTTTATTTGCCACAAAAGTTTTTTCATCACTTTCGTTTTCAAAAAGCTTAAGCTCAACCGCATCAGGGTTAGTCGGGTTTTTGCCCTCAACAGGCTCCATTTTTATCTCATAAAAGGCGCTCGGGGCTGATTTTAGGGCGTTTTTTACAACATTATTTGCAAAGTCAATTATTTTTACTCCGCAGCGCTGGGATTTGTTCATCTCGACATTGTAATTTTCTTTTATGAATTTTTTAAACCCTTTTACATCTGAGTTGGAAAAAGTCGCGGTAATTGCCTGATTAACGTCCCCGCACCTTATTACATTGCCCCATTTTGCGCCTAAAAGCCCGATAAGCTCCTGCTGTACGGGTGAGGAGTCTTGTGCTTCATCTTCTATTATTACCCTTGCGAGATTTTGGTAGTATTCAAGCACGTTTTTGTTTTCTTTTAAAAGTTTTAGCGCATAGATTAATAAGTCATCATAGTCAAGGAGGTTATTTTCCCTCATTTCTTTTTGATAAATTTCATAAACTCTTTTAAAACTCGGGCTTTTTACCTTTTTTATATTAGAGGATAAATCGTTTTTAAAATCACTCAGTGCTCTTTCGTACAACTCTGTTTTGTCGTATTCAAGGCCTGATTCCATTATGGCTTTTGTAAGTATTTCTCTTCTTTTTGCTTCATCGGTAATTTCAAAATCGTTATCCAGATTTACAAAGGTATAGTTATTATTTTCTTTTAAAATCCTAAGCGCCAGCCCGTGGATGGTTGATATTTGAGGCATCTCTAACATATCGGGGTAGTTTTGTTTTATTCTTTCTCTAAAATTTCTTGCGGCAGATTCCATAAAAGTCAACACAAAAATATTCTCGCTTTTAAGCTCGGGTATAATTTCTCCCTCTAGCAGCTTTAGTATAAGAGCAAGCATAATGGTGGTTTTGCCTGAGCCGGCTACGGCACTTACTGCCATTTTGCCGCTTTTGTACTCAAGCACTGCCCTTTGGTCATCTCGAGGTATAATTTTTTGAGGGGGATTTTGTTTTGTTGTGCTGCCAAGAGTAAAAAATCTGTCAATAGCGCCAAAGTTTTCCGCTCCAAGAGTGTCATATATGCTTGAATAGATATATATTTTTTCATTGGCGCATAAAAAGAGCTTATATATTATTCTTGCCGTTCTATCAAGCGTAAGTTCAATGTTGTCGTTTAGTTCAAATGTGTTTTTATCCCAGCTTTTCTGAAAAACCCAAGAGTTATAGAGCATACCAATATCTTGTTTTATCCAGTTTGAATTAGAGCAGTCAATTAAAAATAAATGTTTGGTACATATTTCATTATCAATGAGTTTTTGTGCAGTGGATACAATAATACTATCCTGCGGTATTTCATCTTCACTTAGGGGATTTTCTGAAATTATCGTATTTTCAAGCTGCTCTATGAGTTTTATTTTCTCAAAATTATCCTTAAAAACACTCTCAAAATCGCTTATCTGCTTTGCAAGTTTGTTTAATTTTAAAATTGCGGTTTGATTTTTTACAGTTTTAGTAATGTATTTGTTGCATATTTCATACAACTGCACGCTTAGGGGTTGTTCTTTATGCGGTTCAATAAAATCTAAAAATTCCCTTATTTTTTTATCTTCAAGGTTAGATAAATATTTTAGCAGGGGCTCTTTGTATTCATAATTTGCCTCTATGTAGCCTTGAGTGATTTTAAGCGCGCTATCAGAATCGGGTTTAATTACCTCAAGCAGGATATTTTTTAGTGTATAGGGGCTTATGTATTTATCCGGCGAGTTAATTATTTTAAGTATTTCAACAACTGCACCTACTGTTTTATTTTGGTTTAGTTTTTCGCTTCCCGAGAGGAAAAAGACATCTTGTTTGATTTTTTTAAAGCAATGACGAAGATAATCATCGCATACAGGTGTTACAACGGCGATATCAGAGGGTTTTATGCCTGATTTTATGAGCGCTTGGATTTGCTCTATAGTTGTGTTTATCATCTCATCTCGCCTGATAAAACTCTTTACTGTAGAGTTTTTAGCAAAATAAGGCTCTTTGTTTTTTATTTTGTAAAAAACTTCCTGAGCGGTTTTTAGCCGAGTTGTGTTTTGCCTTAAATCTTTTGCATTTTCATCTAAAAACTTTTCAAAATTTATGTGCGCAGCACTTAAGTAACCAAGCCTTGATGAGCCAAGCGGGTCTTGAGCTATTATAAACTCCTCCGTGTCATTTTTTATGTGTTTTAAATATTCAAAAACAGCGGGTGTTATTTCATCTGCATCATCAACTATTACAACCCTGTAGGGGTTTTTGATTTTTTTATAAAGGTATTCAAAAATACTTACCTGTCTTAAATAGTCAAAGGCTCTTAGCTCAAGGGTTTTTAGTTTGTAGAGTTTAAGCGCTTCTCTTACCTCTTGCCCGTAGGATTCTTTTAAGATTTGCTCTCTTTTTTTTATTTCATTTTCATCAAGGGCATTTTGAACAATTAAAGAATATCTCCTTAAAAGCTGGTGCAGGAGGTTAACTTTAGAATTGTAGCCCTTAAATTCAACATCTTTTATAGAGTTTTTAAAAATATACTGTGATACTTCAAGTCCGCACATGTTGGCAAAAACCGTAGAGGCGGGGAATTTTATGCTCTCTTGAGCAAGGGGCCAGTTTTTTTCTATAAAATTTCTTGCAAGTCCATAAAAGCTAAAAACATTAAGGTTGCCGATGTTTCCAAACGGAGATAATTTTTTTATTTTTTCGGTTATATTTTTTTTCTTTCTTGCATTTTGCACGAGGAATAAAATCTCCTCGGGTTTTATTCCTTTTTTTATCTGCTCAAAGAACTTCTCAACCAGCAGGTCTTGTTTGTTTGAATTTATGGTAGAAAAAATTATCATAAAATGTCGCTCGGGTCTATGTCGGTTATCATTTTTATGTCTTGAGGGAGTATTATTTTTCTCAAAAAGCCTAATACGCAGTCGTGGCCTTTTTGAGAGAGTTTATTTTTAATTAGTATATTATACCTGAAATCACCTCTTATTTTGCCAATGACACAAGGTGTCGGGCCAAGGATTATTATTCTCTCATCAAGAGAGAGTTTTTTTATGTAGTTTTCAAGATGCGAAGCTATTTCAAGGCAGGCATGTTCTGCTTTAAATTCTTCTTTTGAGCTTACTATTATTCTTATCAATTTTGAATAAGGCGGATAATCGTACTCTTGTCTTAGCTCTTTTTCTTTTTCGTAAAAACTTATATAGTCTTGCTCTTTTGCCTTTTGCAAAAAGAGATTTTGGGCATTATAGGTTTGAAAAATCACTTTTCCCTTCTGTTCACCTCTGCCAGAGCGCCCCGCAACTTGAGTAAGAAGGGAAAAGCCGCGTTCCGAGCTTCGATAATCAGGGAGGTTAAAGCTTAAGTCGGCATTAATGACGCCTACAAGTGTGACGTTTGGATTATCAAGCCCCTTTGCAATCATTTGTGTGCCGATTAGAATGTCTATTTGTCCGTTTTGAAACTTTTCAAGAATTTCAATATGTTCGTTTTTTTTATTCAGACTGTCACTGTCAAGACGTGCTATAGTCATATTTTCAAAGATTTTTTTGGCTATTTCTTCTACCCTTTGTGAGCCTGTGCCAAAGTTTTCCAGCTCTTCGCTTGAGCAGTTTTGGCATTTTGGATTTTTAACTTCATATCCGCAGTAGTGGCATTTCCAAGAGCTTGTTTGTGAGTGGTAAATAAGCGGTATGGCGCATTTTTTGCACTCAAGCACTTCTCCGCATTCCATACATTGAGTATATGTTGAAAAACCGCGCCTGTTTATAAGGAAAATAACCTGTTCGCCCCTATCAACGGTTTGTTTTGTTTTATCAATAAGCGTTCTTGAAAAAATGCCAAGATTCCCGTCCAGTCTTTCGCTTTTCATATCAATAATACTTACATCGGGCAGCTGTGCACTGTTGTATCTGTTTTTTAATTCAAACAGAGAATTTGTGTTTTGCGCCTCAAAAAAGCTCTCTACATCAGGGGTTGCACTTCCTGCGACAACTTTTGCACCGTGGAGTTTAGCAAGTTCTCTTGCTACTTTTTTAGCGCAGTATCTGGGGTTTGGCATAGTCTGCTTGTAGCTTGTATCATGTTCCTCATCAATTATTATGAGTCCGAGGTTTTGTATAGGGGCAAACACTCCAGAGCGAGCGCCAAAGAGGATTTTTATTTCGTTATTTCTGAGTTTTTGCCAAACGCTGAATTTTTCCGCCTCTGAAATTGAAGAGTGCCAGATAGCGACTTTGTCTGCACCAAAGCGTTTTATTGTGCGCATTGTAAGTTGTGATACAAGAGCAATTTCAGGTGCTAAGAAAAGAACATTCTTACCCTCTTTTATAGTATCTTCAATCAGTTTAAAATAAATTTCCGTTTTGCCTGAGCCTGTAACACCGTATAAAAGCGAGTAGTCAGAGTTTACATGCTTTATTTCTTTATATATTTTTTCTTGCTCTTCACTTAGTTTGTGCTCTTTTAAATCTTTGGTTTCTTTAAGCGCGGCGTTTTGTTTTTTTGGTTGTCTGTAGTTTTTTACATTTTTTTCAAAAAACTTTTGCGGCAGTGCTGTTTTAAGTACTGTAGGCAGGTCACAAAAGTAGTAGTTTGCAACCCATTCAAGAAGTTTTAAATATTCAAGAGAAAAAAGTGCTTCGCTATCAAGTATTTCATCAATGTATTTTGCTCTAATACCCTCTTCTAAATAGTTTGAAAACCCTACAATATAGCCTTTTATCTTTCTTTTTGGTCCAAAGGGCACACTCACGGGCTGCCCTATTTTAATTATAGAGCGCATATCATCGGGTATTAAATAGCTGAATGTTTTTGTTCCGAGTTTTGCAACATCTGTAAGGACAAGGGCGTATTTATACATTTACAAAAGTTTCTCCGGAGTGTTTTTTATGTTTAATTCTATTGTGTCAAAAATTGTTTTTTGCACGTATGTTCCGCCCGAAAAATCACTGTTTGACGGGAGAATTTTTATACCCGAGGTACTTGTTGTTTCTTTTGATATTGTTGCAATGTAGCTTTTATTTGCGGCTTTAAATAATATGTAGCCGTTTTTTGTTTGCATTTCAAGAACTTCGTATTGCCCCGTGGAGTTAAGAGCACTGAGTGTCAGAAGATAGAGCTTGTCGGCTGCAAGAGGGTATGTCTTGTGGCAGCTTGAAAGCAGTGACTCGTCGCAGTATGCGCCAAGGGTAATTAATGACATAAGCATAGTTAAAATAATTTTTTTCATTACTCTCCCTCTCTCCAAGTTTTAGCAAATTTTGTATCCACTCTAAGCGGCACTTTTAGCGGTTGGTTAAGCTCCATTGCTTTTATTGTAAGGTTTTTAACCTCATCAAGTTCATTCTTCGGTACTTCCAGTACAAGTTCATCGTGCACCTGAAGAATGATTTTAGATTTAAAGTTTTTAAGTTCATTGTGGAGTTTAACCATTGCCATTTTGATTAAATCTGCGCTTGTACCTTGCAAGGGAGCATTTATTGCCGCTCTTTGAGCAAATTCTCTTATTTTTGCATTTCTTGAATTAAGTTCTGCTCCAAGGTAGCGCTTCCTGCCGTAAAGCGTCTCAACAAAGCCCTCTTGATGAGCTTGTATTAAGGTGTTATTGATATATGTATTAATTTTAGGATATGTGGCAAAGTATTTATCAATAAACTCTTGAGCCTCAAATGGGCTTATACCAAGGGTTGAGGATAAACCATATCTTGTCTGGCCGTAAATAAGCCCGAAATTTACGGCTTTTGCTTTTCTTCTCATTTCTTTTGTTACTTCATTTTTTTCTACTTCAAATATTTTTGAAGCGGTAATCAGGTGAATATCTTCATCGTTTGAAAAAGCGTTTATAAGTACTTCATCACCTGAAAAATGCGCAAGCAGACGAAGTTCGATTTGCGAGTAGTCTGCTGAGAAAATGTATGAGTTTTCTCTGTCTGTCGGCACAAATGCTGCTCTAATGCGGTTAGAAAGCTCTGTTCTTATTGGTATATTTTGCAAATTGGGGTCAGAGCTTGACAGTCTGCCTGTGGTTGTAACTATTTGATTAAAATGTGTGTGAATCTTGCCGTCTTGTTTAACAAGTTTTGGAAGATTATCGATATATGTGGTCTTTAGCTTCATAAGCTGCCTGTGTCCAAGAATATCTCTTGCTATCTGGTGTTCCTCCGCTAAGTCGTCAAGAATTTTAGCAGAGGTGGAAAAACCCGTTTTATTTTTTTTGCCCGGTTTAATTTTTAAAGTATTAAAAAGTACATCCGCTACTTGTTTTGGAGAATTGATATTAAAAGTTGTCCCTGCCTGAGAGTAGATTTTTTCTTCAAAATCAAGAATTTTTTTATCTATTTCAATACTTAAGCTCTTTAGATAATCACTATCCAGGCTCACGCCAGTATCTTCAATGTCTTTTAGAACATATGCAAGAGGAAGTTCTGTATCATCAAGGAGAGTTTTTTCTTCTTTAGTTAGAGAATCTCTGTAGAATTTATGCAATAAGAGCATATTCCTTGCAAGCTTATAGTTGTCATTTTCATCTGGTATAAAATTAAGGTAGTTTTGAATTTGCGATGTTAAATCGTGCTTTCTTGATGAGTCTTTAACATAGCTTGATAACATTAAATCATCTATAACACCTTTTGGATTTATGTTATTAAGTTCATTTTTTATGTCATAGACTACTTTTTTGATGTTTGAATTATTTAGAAGATTTATAACATCCTCATCATCCCTGTTTAAATTTATACAGGTATTATCACAAGCTATATATATTGAATTAGGCATATCTGTGGCGGATAATACCGCAACGGTGCTATTATCTTTTACGTTTTTAAGGAAATTTTTTGCTTCGTCTTTAGAGTCAATTTTTATAACTTCGTTTTCTTTGTTTTCTTCTTGTGCGCTAAAAAGTCCAAGCTGGATATTATCTTCTTTTATTTTTACAAAAGAAATTTCCTTATTTTCTTCTTCATTGCAGCTTGTCTCAAAAGGCAGGAGAAGTTTATCCAGATTTTTTACAAAGCTGTAAAACTGCACTTTTTGAAAAAAGTCAATAACTGCCTGTTTGTTTGGTATTTCAAGACATGTTTTTGAAAAATCAAAATCAATATCGACGTCTTTTTTTATTGTTGCAAGAAACTGCGACATATAAGCAGAGTCTTTTTGCTCTATTAGTTTTTCTTTTACGGATTTTTTTGTAATGTTGTCGATATTTTTGTAGATATTGTCTAAATCTCTATACTCGCCTAAAAGCCATGCGGCAGTTTTTGCACCTATTCCTTTGACTCCCGGAATATTGTCTGAAGTATCGCCGCAAAGAGCCTTGTAGTCAACAATTTGCGTGGGCTCTACTTCCATATTTTCTATAACTTTTTGCCAGTCGTAACTGTTTAGAATACCTTTTTGAGGGATTAAAACTTTTATTGCTCCTTCTTTATCAACAAGCTGAAAACTGTCCTTATCCCCTGTTAGAATGTAGGTATTGTGCCCCATAGCCTTTGCTCTGGTTGAGATTGTACCTATAATGTCATCTCCCTCAAAGCCTTCTTTTGTATAAACAGGGATATTAAGAGCTTTTAGCCCCTCCATAATAAGGGAGAGTTGTGAGCGAAGAGTATCAGGCATGGTTTGTCTGTTTGCTTTGTAGTCCTCGTATTTTTCCAGCCTGAAAGTGTGTCTTGATACGTCAAATGCGACGGCTATAGAGTTTGGTTGAATATTACTTCCGCCTTTTGAGCTTGGAGATAAAAGGTCAAAAATTGCTTTAAAAAAGCCATATATTGCCCAGGTCGGCTGGTGCTCGGTAGTTTGCATATTTGTTCTCTCAAGAGCAAAAAACATCCTGAAAGCAAGAGCGTGCCCGTCAATTAAAATTAAAGTCTTTTTATCCTCGCCCCTCATTTAACCTCGCTATTTTATTCCCGACAAGTATATTTTACATTAAAAATCATTCTTTGTGATAAGTTTTACGTTATTTAAAACAGTTATCTCATAGGGCTTTTTGTCTTGTTCAGGGATAAGTGATTTTACCCAATCAAGAGTTATCGGAAAATCTGGAATTTGCGGCATAACAAGCTCTTCCCAAGGTATTGACTCCCCCGTCTCTTCATTATCTTTTGGAAATTCATTTTTCCACTGTGTATCAATTTCGCCTTGCTTGTTATTGATTTCTTCTTTTATCTTTTCTTCAACTTCTTTTAAGATATCTTGTTGAGCTCCGCATTCTGAGGGATTTGCCTGAAATATCCTGAGGTAACTTACAACATTTGTATTGGTAGTGTCCGGACATTCTCTTGATAAGTCAAAAGTCGCCTCCTTGGAGCATATCAGGTTGTAATTCTTTCCACTTACATTTTTATTTACAACTGCAACATCTGCCTTGCAGCCGACATCTGACCAGACATAGTCATTGTTTTTATCTTTTGCTCCTGCAAAAATAAAATATCCGTACGTGTTGCCTTTTACGCTTACTTTAAACTCGTCACCTTTTTTGTCTGTCATTATGTTATTTAGACTTATTATTTCTCCGGATTCTTTATTTTGTTCAATTTGCGGCGAAGTTTGGGCGTATGCATTTGCTTCTATTTTCACCCCTCCAACACCTGCAAATCTTAAAAAATATGTCGGACTCATAAGTTTTGTTGATATTTTTACTTTATATATGCCATTGTCTTCATTTTTGTATTGTATAGCCTCAATTTGAGCGTCTTGCATTGTGTCAAATTTTGTTTTATATAGTTTGAAAAAATCTTCGCTCTCATCATCAAGTGTTTCACTGTATCGAGCTATTGAGGCAAGAGCGGTTGTTTCGGTTGCTCTTTGCAACTTGATACGGTTTAGGGTGATATATGCCATATCTATTCCAAAGGCACAAAAAGCCAGAAAGGCAACACAAAACACTGCCACCATGATTGATATATCTGCTCTTTTTTTTCTGTTAAGTTCCTGTGTTACTGTTTTGTTCACTTTCTTTGCTTTCTTGCTCTTGTTTAACTTTGTCCACATATTCTTCCCATATTGCTTTATGGTCATTTTGCCATTTGTCTGAATATTTATTGTATAAATTTTCTAATTTTGTTTCTAAATCGTATGTACCCAAATCGCTATATGTACTAAATTCATCCGTAAGCGCAGTGTTTTTTATATTATATGAGTTTGGCTTAAAAAGTGATTTATTAGTTATTGCAATACTTTTGAAATAAAATTTTTCAGGTATGGCGTTAAAAAACATATTTACAAGCTTAAAAGCGTAAGTGTAATTGTAAGTTGCGATGCTTACCAGAAAATCGTCAACCTCAAGGGTTTCCACTTTTAGGGTATTAGCGTAGGGGACTTTTCTTGCAACAAGGATGTTGTATGTCTCGGCTTGAATTTCACTTCTGATGGTGTTTTGGTCTGCAATCTGTTCTCTATGTACCGAAGATACAAGCCCGACAGCGCGATTTAGGGCTGAGTTGAGCTCAATACCCGTGTTTAAGCCGTAGGCAATTTCTGTTAAAAGTCCGATTATACCTATAAGAAAAGGGAAAAATAAAACAAGCTCGACAAGATGCTGAGCCTTTGAGTGTTTAAACCCAAAGGCTCTTGGTATCTTTAAACATTTAGTCGTCTTCTTTTGGCCCATTACCTTTAACCATAAAGCTGTAAGATAAATCTTTATAGTCTGCTTTTATCGGGTAAACCCCGGGGTCTTTTAAAAACATATAGAAAAATCTGTTTTCTCTTGGTGCAACAACTGCTGCGTTGTTGATTGTGTGTTTACTTATGCCTTCAACGACAGTGCTTATTTGCTTGTATGCACCATCATCAGTACTTACGTTAGACGGTTCTGCCGTTGGGCTTGTTTGGTTTAGCCTTTGATAGTTGTTTGCTATTGTCGCAAAGCTGCTTAGAGTGCCTGAAACCTGTGACATAGCTGCAAGAGCTCCTGCTTGGGAGCTTTGATAAGCACCAAGGTAATTTGAAGAGCTGATTATCTCAACGGGTGTTTCATTTGCGCTTAGTGCAAAATCCTTTGTATAAAAGACATAGTCATTTGTATTTGAGTTGTTATTTATTTGTACATATGCGACTAAAACATCAGGAACAGGAGTCTTTGATACCCCCACTCTCATTGAAATGCCTTCCTGTTGAGAGGTTTTGTTGTATGTTGAGAAGTAGAACATTTCAT
This sequence comes from Candidatus Gastranaerophilales bacterium, assembly GCA_944325105.1. GTDB lineage: Bacteria > Cyanobacteriota > Vampirovibrionia > Gastranaerophilales > Gastranaerophilaceae > Galligastranaerophilus. The sequence goes on from CALUYW010000016.1 coordinate 51,679, forward strand.
CTGTTTGAATCATTGCTGAATTTTTTGCGTCAAAATCTTCGCCAACATAAGAAAGCGTTGCACAACCGCCTAATGCCAGTGCGCTAATTAAAAGCGCACTAAGCATAAAGCAAGTTTTTTTAAATCTATTGACAATTAGCCTTTTCATCTTCGCTTACTCCTTTGATTGTAAGGTTAACTCTGCCTTTATCATCGATTTTGATAACTTTAACAATTACTTCTTGACCGATTGAAAGGTGAGGCTCAATTGACTCTATTCTTTCTTGGCAAACTTGTGATATGTGAACCATGCCGTCTTTTCCGGGGGCAAGTTCTACGAAAGCGCCGATAGGAATAATTCTTACAACTTTACCTTTAGCTACCATACCGACTTCAGGCTTAAATGTAAGGTCTTTAATCATCTTGATTGCAATATCTGCACCTTCTTTATCGTTAGATGTAATTGTAACTCTTCCGTCATCTTGAATATCAATTTCTGCTCCTGAGGCGTCAATAATGCTTCTAATCATTTTTCCGCCGGGGCCGATTACTGTTCCTATATCATCTGTAGGTATTGTCATGGTAAATAATCTTGGTGCAAAAGGTGAAAGCTCTTCACGAGGAGCGCTGATTGCTTCTTTCATGCATTCCATAATGTGCAATCTGCCATCTTTTGCTTGATATAGTGCACGTCTTAGGGTTTCATTGGATATGCCTTTGATTTTCATATCCATTTGAAGTGCCGTAATGCCTTCGGTGTTACCTGTAACTTTAAAGTCCATATCGCCTAAGAAGTCTTCAATACCTTGAATATCGGTTAAAACGATATCTGTGTCGCCTTCTTTTATAAGACCCATTGCAACACCTGAAATCATACACTTAACAGGAACGCCTGCATCCATTAAAGCCATTGAACTTGCGCAAGTTGAACCCATTGAAGTTGAACCGTTTGATTCAAGTACGTCAGATGTAACACGGATGGTATATGGGAAGTCTTTTTCATCAGGAAGTGCAGGAACATTAGCGCGTTCAGCCAAGTTTCCGTGGCCTACTTCACGGCGTCCGGGGCCTCTTAGGGGTTTAACTTCACCAACAGAGAAACCGGGGAAGATGTATTTGTGCATATATGACTTTTTAAGCAGCGGGTCAACGCCATCAAGCTCTTGAGCCATGTTTGGCCCTGCAAGAGTTGCACAAGAGAGGATTTGGGTTTGACCTCTTGTAAATACCGCAGAACCGTGAGCACGAGGTATAACGCCAACTTCGCACCATATAGGACGAACTTCGGTAACTTTTCTGCCATCGGCACGAACACCCTCGTCTTTAATCATTGCGCGCATTATTTTCTTTTCTAATGCTTTAAATTCTTCTGCAACGAAGTCTATACCTGTTTCTTCCATCATTTTTTTGATGGGGTGTTCTTCATTAAGTGCTTCAATTTTTTCCTTTACAATGTTTTTAGCTTCTTCAAGCTTGTTTTGCCTGTACTCACGGTCAAAATTGTGATAAGCATCAACAATCATATCATATGTGTTGTCTTTTATGATTTGAGCCAATTCTGATGTGTCATAAGGATTTACAAAGTTTTCTCTTTCAACTCCGCAAGCGCGTGCAAATTCAAGCTGAGCGTCGCATTGTTTTCTTATTTCAACTTGAGCAAATTCAACTGCAGCCATAATATCATCTTCAGTTACAAATTTGCAGCCTGCCTCAACCATAATAACACTGTCGTGCGTACCTGCTATAACGATATCCATATCGGATTTTTCGCACTCTTGGTGAGTCGGGTTGGCAATCATTTGACCGTCAATTCTGCCGACTCTTATAGCACCCACAGGGCCTTCAAAAGGAGCACCGGAGAGCATAAGGGCAGCTGATGCACCAAGTATTGATAAAACATCAGGTTGATTTTTTTGGTCATAGCTGAAAAGTTGAGAAACTATTTGAACGTCATTTCTGTAGCCTTTTGGCCAAAGAGGACGTATAGGACGGTCAATAAGTCTTGATACTAAAATCGCCTTTTCGCTTGAGCGTCCTTCTGTTCTTGTATATCCGCCGGGGATTCTGCCTATTGCAGACATTCTTTCTTCATAGTCGATTAATAACGGGAAAAAGTCTATACCTACGCGCGGCTCTTTGCTCACCGTTGCGTGGATAAAAAGCATTGTATCTTCACATCTTACTGTGACAGATGAAGTTGCCTGTTTTGCATACTTGCCTGTTTCAACTGTTACAAGCTTGTCACCGATTGTAACTTCCATCTTCTTTACTTCGGGTTTGTTTGTTTGAATTGTCATTTTTTCTTTCTTTCTATGTTTTACACTTCTATATCTCAATAAGATTTTATAATAAATACGATTTAATGAAAAGAAAAAATAACCGATTGCAAAACTTTGTAAATACTTTGTAAATAAAAAAAAGAGGCACTATGTTGTATAGAATTTAATCTAACTACCTGGAGCGTGCCTCATAGAATTAAGATACGAAACGGATTTTACACAGGCGCGATAGCATTAGCGTGCGCCCATGCGAGTCACTTTGACGAAGTGACAAAATTTCTATGAAATTTTCAAACGAAGTCAAAAAGTGAGGAGCGCCAATAATCCAAGAGACTTAGCGTAGTAAATTTTCTACGCAGCTTGTGCCCCGTTAAAATTTACGAGGAGGCATAAGGATATGCACACAAGTGCACTAATTGTTCCCTACTCCTGCTCACTTGCTCCTGAGGAAATCTTCGATTTCCACGTACCCCAAGGGCATTTCCAAACTCTAAGGCTCGCTTTTGCTCGCTAAGAGTTTGCGGGCATCGCCTTGGAACGGTTTGCATATGCCCGCCAAACTCATCGTTTGCCGTGCCTATGCTCACACACCTCAGGAAGCAGGAGTGCTCACAAAGTGCACACAAGTGCACTAATTGTTCCCTACTCCTGCTCACTTGCATCCCACCTTATCCTCAAATAACCACTTGAGCCA
>CALUYW010000017.1 GCA_944325105.1 Candidatus Gastranaerophilales bacterium
CATTATCAAAAACGTACGGGATAACCAACAGGATTTGAACAAAATGCAAAGTCTTGCTTTGCTCACAAGTTCGCAAAAGCCCTGTCATCCCGACCATTATCAAAAACGTACGGGATAACCAACAGGATTTGAACAAAATGCAAAGTCTTGCTTTGCTCACAAGTTCGCAAATGCCCTGTCATCCCGACCATTATCATTATCAAAAAAAATTCTCGGGATGTAGCGCACGTTTTGCGCAAAGCGCGAAACAAAAGGTATAAAATACCAAGCTGCGTCCACAATATTGACAGTTAAATATTTTCTCGGGATGTAGCGCAGCTTGGTAGCGCACCGTGTTCGGGTCGCGGGGGTCGCAAGTTCGAATCTTGTCATCCCGACCATTTAATTAATAAAAAATAAAGAGCCTGCGGGGTTCATTTGCAGACTCTTGTTGCGGACTTTGGATTGAAAAGGAATTGAATTAAATTTGTGCTCCGCACGCTTTATATAAACCTATGTAATCGACCAGATATTCAACTTTCTGGCTTGCTGCAAGCTGGTTTATGCTAAGCAGGTTTTCTCTGAATTGAATTAAGTCGAGTTTCGATATTACTCCTTCGTTGTATTTCATTTCATTGTAGTTGTAATGTTTTTCTTCTAGCTCTTCTTGCTGCAGTGTTTGTTGCAGCTTGTCCCAGTCCATTCTGGCACTGACCATAGCGTCATTTACTTCTTGCAGGGCTACAAGATTGGTTTTTAGGTAGCTTTGTAAAAGTCTTTCATACTGTGCTTTTTTAAGTCTTAAGTTGGCCAGTCTTTGTCCGCCTGTAAATATCGGAAGTATGGCGCCTGCTCCAAGTGACCAGAGCATGTTTTTTGTAGTCATCAGGCTGCCAAAGTCTTTTATACTGTTGAAAAATACCAAGCCGCTCAGGTTTATTGTCGGTAAAAATTCCTTTTTTGCAACTCTAATATCTATACCCGCCTTTTCAAGCATTTTTTCCGCTTTTAGGTAATCGGGGCGGTTTTCAATTACTTGTGATGGTATTTCGGCAGGAATTTTGTTTAAAACGACAAGCTCATCAAGACTTATTCTTTTAAGAGTATTAATATTTTCAGGGCTTTCGCCAATAAGCACAGCGAGTTGTCTTAAAATCTTTTCACGTTGTTTTTTTAATTCTATTAAATCGCTCTGTCCGTTAACAAGTGCTTGATTTGCCCTTATGGTATCTGAAGTCGAAACAAGACCTTCCCTGTTGCTCATTAGCATAAGGTCGTATATTTGTTGTCTTTGCCTATTTATTTCTTCCTGAAGTTCAATCGCTTTATCGGCTTTAACTGCGTTAAAATACGCAGTACCTACGGCAGAAGCTACGGCAATATAGGCTGCCCTTTCATCAATTATCGAAGCTTCGTATTGTTTTTGCACTGATTTTGTCTTATCTCGGTTTTTTAAGAATATATCCGCCTCATAGTTTGCAATGCCAGGCAGTGCAAAAGCCCCTACAGAATCAGAAATCCCGGGAAGTTTAACAAGGGCTGGAGAAAATCCTACGCCTATTTGCGGTAACTCTGCACCAAATTGAATTTTATAGTTTTGATAGTATTCATTTGTGCTAATTGTTGCAATTTTCATGTCATGGTTTTTTTGCAGCGCGCGAGCTATGTATTCATTTAAGTAAGGGTCTTGAAAATCAGCCCACCAGTCGGTATTTACATATTCAACTTTTGCCTTTAGTTCCGGAGTTTTTTCTTTTTTATTTTTACCAAAAAGTTTCTTTTCTTTTTTTGTTTTCGGTTGGTCTTTTACGGTTTCATCTATTGCTAAAACAGGCGTGCTAAAAACCGTACAAAACATTATAAGTATTGCTAATGCTGTTAATTTTTTCATTGCTATCCTTTTAGTTGCATTTTTTATAACAGTATGCTAGCATAAGATTGTTGCATTTGCAACATGTATTTTTTACAACAATATACGAGCTACACATGACAACCAAAGAAAAAGAATTGAAAATAATGCATTATACGGATTCTCCATCGTATGAGTTGGAGTTAACTTCAAAATATTGCAAAGCACTGTTGATAAAACTATTTAATCAGGTGTGTTCGGAAATTTCTCCCGAAGAGTTTGCGGTTTTGGATACTGTTTCATGTCATAGAGGTTTGTGTCAGAGGGATTTAGCTAAGCTTATTCTAAGAGATAGGGCAAATACCGGTAGAGTGCTTGATTCTCTTGAGAAAAAAGGTTTTATTGTACGTAGCAATGATACAAAAAACAACAGGCTTGTAAGAATTGTAAATATAACTCCGTCAGGCGAAGTAATATTAAATGAGCTTACTCTTCGTTTTCAGCCGATTCATGAAAAAATGTGTAAAATATTCAGTAAGGAAGATTTACTTATATTAAGTGCTTCGCTTAAAAAAGTAAGAGAAGCAATTTCGCAAATTGTAGATATGCAGATATAGAGGTATATATGTCAGAAGAAGCAAAAGAACAAACAGTTAATGAAGAAGTCAAAGAAAAGAAAATTAATAAAAAAGTCTTGATATCTATTCTTGCTGTAGCGGCAGTTATTACAGGCTTTTTTGTACATAATTCGCTAAAATACCAATCAACCGATGATGCCTATGTGGAGACTACAACTGTTCAGGTTGCACCAAGAGTTTCAGGGCAAATAATTGAAGTGTACATTGATGACAACCAAAGGGTTAAAGAGGGAGATTTGGTCGCAAAAATTGACCCTGCTGATTATGAAATAAAACTTGAGCAGGCTCAGGCAAAGTATGAAAAGGAACTCCTTGACCAGAAGAATGCCCTAGCTGCAAGAAAAGCTGCAAATTCTGAAATATCGGCTGCTAAAGCGGATTTGGTAAGATACACCAACTTATATAAGGGTGGTGCGGTTTCAAAGCAGATGCTCGACGCCGCTCAAACTCGCTACGATAACGCCGTTGCAAGACAAACAAGCGCTGAACAAGCGGTTATGTCAGCAGGCAAAAATTCAAAAGTAGCCGATGCCGAGATAAAGGAGCTTAAAGCGCTTCGTGACCAAGCGAAATTAAACCTTTCTTATACAAATATTTACGCCCCGCAAAGCGGTACTGTTTCAAGCAGAAAAGTTGAAAAAGGCATGTATGTGAATGTTGGCTCACCCCTGTTCACTATAGTTCCCGATGATGTTTGGGTTGTTGCTAATTTTAAGGAAAATCAACTCCGTCATATGCACCCCGGGCAAAGTGTTGAGATAAAAGTTGATACATATCCAAATAAAAAATTCAAAGGTAAAATTGATTCAATTCAAAGAAGTTCAGGTGCTAAATCCAGTATGTTTCCGCCGGAGAATGCTGTAGGCTCGTTTGTAAAAATAGTTCAAAGAATTCCTGTAAAAATTGTCTTTGATGAACCGATTGATAAGGATGTTTATAACATAGTTCCCGGCATGTCGGTTGTTCCAAAAGTAAAAGTTAAGTAATTTAGCTTGCTTTTGTTGGCAAATGAATACTGAACTCTGCGCCCTTATTTTCTTCGCTTGCGACAGTTATTCTGCCATCAAGTGTGCCTATTATCTTGTTTGAAAGATAAAGCCCCAGTCCCATGCTGGCTTTTGAGTACAATTCGGCGGCACAGTAATATTTGTTAAAGATTTTATCTATATTTTCCTTAGATATACCGACTCCGTAGTCTTTGACTCTAATTACACAGCTTGTATCGTTGTTCTCAAGCGTAATATCTATGTATTCTGAGTTTATGCCGTAGGAAATAGCGTTTAGTATAAGGTTTTGAATAACTCGTTTGAGTAAAAGTACATCTGTATCAAATGTATAATTTGGTTCAAGATAGTCATATAGTCTTATTTTTTTGTTATGAAGAGTTGCTATTGAGTTTGCTTGCGCTATTATGTCATCTGTAAGGTTTCTGAGGTTTATGCCTTGTTGAATTTTTGGGACAAAACCTTTTTTTTCAAATTTGTGAGAATCAAGAAGTGATTCCACAAGGTGCCTTAAGTCATGGTTTGAGATTTTTATGTTTTTAATCGCGTCTTTTTGTTCGTCATTTAATGAACCGAACTTGTTATTCAAAAGTAAATCCAAGGTGTTATCCTGAGCAATTATAGGAACTTTTAGGTCATGAGTTAGCATTGCTATAAAGTCTTCTTTTATTTCATTATTTTCTTTTTCTTTTTCAACATATTCAATAATCATCTTATCCCTGTCAAGAATACTCTCTAAGAGACTATTAAGACTTTTGGATAGTTCATTTGTCAGGGGAGAGGTTCCGTTTTGTACTTTTACTTGCAGATTACCCCATCTGGCTGAAGATATGCACTGCGAGAGAGATTTTAGGTATTTTATATTCTGCTGATATTTGGTTACAAGTCTTGTGTATTTTGATATGAGTATTGTACAAATTATTGTCATTAAGGCTATTAAAAACCATGTCGCAAAAATTACACCGATATTAATCATTTTTACCTCGTTTTTGTACAATATTAGCATATTTTAAAATCTTAATCTAAAACATGCATAAAATAATTTTCAGGAGTTTTGTTACTTCAGATTGTGTTAGGAAGGTGGAAATATGAAAATTCAAACAATGTTTTTTGGTCCTCAGAATTATGCCCAGAATGTTAGAAGTGTAAACAGTTCTAATGTTAATTCAAACCCTGTAAGCAAGAGTAATTATTGTGACCTGAATTTTGGTAATAATGATAAAGCTCATTATGTCAGAGTATTTGACCCGGCAAAAGAAATTGTGGATGAACAAAAATACAGAAAAGAGCTCCTTGGTAGATTTTATGTACCGGTTAAAGATGATAACGGCGAAATAGTTACCAATAAAAAAGGAGAACCTGTCACAGTGCTTGACCCAAAGATTAAAGGTGCTCTTGATTCAATGAAATTTGAGTTTAATGGTCCACATGGAGAAAAATTTGAAGGCAGTATAAAAGATGCAATTGACAGATTTGTTATTTATGACAAAAATTCTCCCGCTTTTATACTTGGTGTGCTACATGGTTGTTCAAAAGAAAGCATAGAAGATATTGTAAAATACGGGCCGGATATGCGAAAAACTACAAGGTCTGTTTTTGGTCCCGGTATGTACTTTGCTGTTGGTGAAGGCGATGCTCAAGATTATTCAAGTGCAAAACTTATTGCTAATCTTATCAGAACTACAAGACCAAATGGTGAATTGGGAAAATTTGTGAGATTTGATGGTGCTTTCTATGAAAATATAAAAAATCAGCAAGTCATGTCTGCTCTTGGTGATATTTTGGCAATTGAACCTGAGCCAAAAGAATATGACCCGTTTATACCACACTATATTGCAATGGCAAAGGCAGAAACCCCGTTTAATGTATTGGATGAATATTGCAGAAACGTAATCTGTGATGACCTTGGTATTGATGTAGGCTACGGAAGTGCAAGAGGGTATCATGATTGCTTTGTTGTATTCAATCCTGACGTTGTTCAAAAACCTGCAGACTATGGCTCTGAAACTTTAAACAGAAATGACTACAGTTATAGTGCTTACTATGGTTATTAAATTTTTGCGCTAAAATAATCTTGTGGATAATCTTGAACTTGTTATTTTAGCATTAGCACTTTCAGTCGATGCGGGAGCGGTTTCGTTCTCGCACGGCTTGGTGTTTGAAAAAAATAGGGTGAAAAACTCTCTTTTACTTGCCTTTTTTACGGGTTTTTTTCAATTTTTAATGCCTGTTTTGGGTTTTCTTTTTGCAGGCATGATATATTCATATGTTAAACAGGTAAGCTCTTACATTGCTTTTCTGATATTTTTTGCATTAGGAATGAAATTTATTTATGATGCAATTTTTGATAAAGGCAAGGAAACGCAAGGTCTTTGCTGTATTTCTATCAGTTGCCTTTTCTCTCTTGCAATAGCAACAAGTATTGATGCTCTAGCGGCAGGTGTGAATTTATGTTTTCTTGAGGCAAATATAATTAAATCATCAATTATAATAGGTCTTGCCACATTTCTTGTATCTGTATTTTGTTTTGTATTGGGTCAGTTTTTTAAGAAATTTCCCTCAAAATACCTTGAAATTTTATCAGGGCTGATTTTGATTTTTTTGGCTATAAAAGGGCTTATAAAATAATTTTTTGTAATTATTAATTTTTTGTTTATTTTTTAGAGCGCATGTAAATATGGTGCTAAATTTAAAGTAAAGAAATTGATAGATAGGAGATTATATATCATGGCAAAAACAATTGGTATTGACTTAGGTACGACAAACTCTGTTGTAGCCGTTATGGAAGGCGGTAAGCCGACTGTTATAGCTAACGCTGAAGGCTCAAGAACTACACCTTCAATCGTTGGCTTTTCAAAAACAGGAGAAAGACTTGTGGGTCAGCTTGCAAAACGTCAAGCTATCTTAAACCCTGATAAGACAATTATTTCAATTAAACGTCATATGGGTGAAGACTACAAGAAAAATATAGACGGTAAAGACTACACTCCGCAAGAAATTTCTGCAATGATTCTAAGAAAACTTGCCGATGATGCGTCAGCTTACCTTGGCGAAAAAGTTACATCTGCGGTAATTACCGTTCCTGCGTACTTTAATGACGCTCAACGTCAAGCAACAAAAGACGCCGGTAAAATTGCAGGCTTGGATGTTCTTCGTATCGTAAACGAACCGACAGCTGCTGCTCTTGCTTACGGTCTTGAAAAAGATAAAACAGAAAAAGTTCTTGTATTTGACCTTGGCGGCGGTACTTTTGATGTTTCTATTCTTGAAATAGGTGACGGTGTTCATGAAGTATTATCAACTTCAGGTGATACTCACCTTGGTGGTGATGACTTTGACCAAAAAATCATTGACTGGTTGTGTGAAGAATTTAAAAAACAAGAAGGTATTGACCTAAGAGGCGATAAACAAGCTATGCAAAGGCTTAAAGAAGCGGCAGAAAAGGCAAAATGTGAATTGTCATCTGTTGTTGAAACAAATATCAACCTGCCCTTTATTACTGCAGACGCTAATGGCCCTAAACACCTTGACTTGCAACTTACAAGAGCAAAATTTGAAGAATTAAGCCATGACTTGCTTGAAAGATGTAAAAAACCTGTTGAACAGGCTATTAAAGATGCAGGCATTTCAAAGAGTGAAATTAACGAAGTAGTTCTTGTAGGCGGTTCAACTCGTATACCTGCAGTTCAAGCTCTTGTTAAAGAATACACAGGCAAAGAGCCTAATCAATCCGTTAACCCTGATGAAGTTGTTGCGGTTGGTGCAGCAGTTCAAGCCGGTGTATTGGCAGGTGAAGTAAAAGATATCGTACTTCTTGATGTTACACCTTTGACATTGGGTATTGAGACACTTGGTGGTGTTATGACACCTCTTGTACCTCGTAACACTACAATCCCTGTTTCAAAATCTCAAGTGTTCTCAACGGCCGATGATAATCAAACAGCTGTTGATATCCACGTTCTGCAAGGTGAAAGACCTATGGCAGGCGACAATAAATCACTTGGTATGTTCCGCTTAGACGGTATCCCGCCGGCAATGAAAGGTATGCCTCAAATCGAAGTTACATTTGATATCGATGCAAACGGTATCGTAAATGTTACCGCTAAAGATAAGGCAACAAATAAAGAGCAAAAAATCACAATTACAAACTCTTCAAATCTTTCTGAACAAGATATAGACAGAATGGTTAAAGAAGCTGAGTCTAACGCTGAAAACGATAAAAAGAAAAAAGAAGAAGCAGAAACTAAAAACAATGCTCAGTCTTTAATCGGCGCTGCAGATAGAATTGTTAAAGATTTTGAAGGTAAAATCTCTGATTCTGATAAAACTAAACTTGATGAGCAAAAAGAAGCTCTTAAAAAAGCTCTTGATGAAAATAAATCTCACGATGAAATCAAGAAACTATCTGAAGAACTTCAACAAACTATGTATGCTATCTCTCAAGCTGCTTATGCTCAAGTTCAAAAAGAAAGCGAAGCTGCTCAGGGTGATAACGCTCAAGATGCTCAAAGTGAAAATGCTCAAAATAACTCGGATGATGTTATTGACGCTGAGTACACAAAAGAGTAGTTTTCTAAAGTTTCATAAAAGACTAAAGCGGCAGATATCTGCCGCTTTTTTGTACCTGAGTAATTCAGGTGATTTATTAATTTAAAAAATATTTTATAATATTCTTAATCGCTTATTTTAGTTTTTGACCTTTCTTGAAATAGAAAGGTTTTTAACATGTCAAAATCCGGAAAAGATTATGTTTACTACAATCCATCCTCATCTATTAAGGTAAACGGACAGGATAAAGCAGGTGTTAACATCACAAACACGGGTACTACGGGCTATTACAATATGGATGATGATGAGAAAAAAGCATATGACTATGCTTCAAAAGAGTTTGCGCTGAATTTGCCCAATCTGAATGTATTTTCTGCCGATACCCAAAGAGATTTTGATAATCAGGTGCAGGCGTTTATTAACCAAGGCGTAGATGAAATAAATGATATTTATACGCCCATGCTTCAAGACTTGCAAAATGATATTGCCTCTCGCTTTGGTAATTTGGATAATTCCGTATTTATGGATAACCTCTCAGAAATAGAAGATAAGCGAGCAGAAGCAGTGTCGGATTTGGCGCAGAGTGCACAATCTTATAAGCAGGATTTAATAAATAACGAACTTGCAAATCGTTACCAGTATTTGGATTATCTAAATGATTATCGCCAGCAGATAATTTCAAACATTCTAAACACGCTATCCGCAGGTCAAAATCTGTCGAACACTGCAAATTCTTACTATTCGTCACTAAACGGAATAATAAGCAACAGTAACAATAATAACGGATTTAACTTCCAAAACATTATTGACTCTGCTCTAAATACCGCACTATCTACAATAAGAAGATAAAAACATTAAGTTTTTGGCGGAAATATTAAAATATTTCCGCTTTTTTATTTGTGTTGTATTATATTATATGAATAGCAGAAGTTAATGGAGGCACACGTGGGATATAAAATTTTATACAAAAAAGAACTTTGTCAAAATCAATTTGAAATAAGGATTAAAGCTCCTTTTATTACAAAAAATGCTCAAGCAGGACAGTTTATAATCTTAAGAGTTGATAAAAACTCAGAAAGAATTCCTCTTACAATTGCTGATTATAATAGGGAAACAGAGGAGTTGACTATTGTTTATATGGCAGTAGGTTATACTACTAAGAAACTTGCAAAACTTGAAGTCGGTGATGAAATCGAAGACATTGTAGGGCCTTTAGGTGTTCCTACTCACATAGAAAAATATGGCACGGTCGTTTGCCTTGCAGGCGGTTACGGTGCTGCGCCATGCTATCTTATAGCAAAAGCATTTAAAGATGCAGGCAATAAAGTGTATATGATTATGGGTGCAAGAAATAAAGACCTTATTTTCTGGCAAGATAAGATGAAAAACGCTTGCAGCGAGTTGTTTATAACGACAGATGACGGTTCACTCGGTACAAAAGGTTTTGTAACTGGTGTTATGCAAGATATTATGAATAAAGAAACCGTAAATTACGCTATTGCTGTAGGCCCAATGCCTATGATGAAAGCGGTTGCGGATTTAACACGCGACAAAGGTATTAAGACGGAAGCTTCAATGAATCCTATCATGGTTGACGGTACAGGCATGTGCGGTGCTTGCCGCGTTACAGTCGGCGGTGAAGTTAAATTTGCCTGTGTTGACGGCCCTGACTTTGATGCTCACAAAATCGACTTTGATGAGGTTATTAACCGTACAAGAATATATAAAGAGCAAGAAAAGCGCTGCGATGATACTAACTGCAATATGATAAAGCAAGCAGTCGAACTTGAAAAAAGCATGAAATAGAAAGAGGATTTTAATGGCTACAATTCCTATTTGCCCTTTAATGTCGGCAGGTAATGAGTCAAGTATAGTTTGTGCACAGGAAAGATGTGCTTGGTATATGAACGGTTCAAAAACTTGCGCTATGTATGTGATGGCCCATAAAGCAATTATGGACATTAAAGCAAAGCAGGCAGATAAAAAGTAATATTGGAGTAAAATATGTCACACCCTATGACGATAACGGAAAAAATCTTTGCAGCTCATTGTGGTAAAGATTATGTTAAGGCAGGCGAATTGATTAGTGCCAAGGTTGATATCGCTCTTGCAAATGATATAACAGGCCCTATTGCAATTCAAGAATTTAGAAAAATCGGTATCAAAAATGTTTTTGACAACTCAAGAGTTGTTCTTGTGCCTGACCATTTTGTTCCAAACAAAGATATAAAATCAGCCCAGCAGGCAAAAATTGTGCGTGACTTCTCTCGCGAACAAGGGCTTGTAAATTACTTTGAAGTAGGCAGAATGGGCATTGAACATGCTCTTTTGCCTGATAAGGGCATTGTAACTGCAGGCGATTTAGTCATAGGGGCAGACTCTCATACTTGTACTTACGGTGCGCTTGGAGCGTTCTCAACCGGTGTCGGGTCGACTGATTTAGGTTGCACTATGGCGTCTGGTGAAACTTGGTTTAAAGTTCCACAGGCAATTAAAGTCGAATTTTACGGTAAATTAAACGAATGGGTAAGTGCAAAAGACCTTATATTGCATTTAATCGGCGATATTGGAGTTGACGGCGCATTATATAAAACTCTTGAAATTGGCGGCGAAGCTATAGAAAATATGCCAATGGACGGCAGATTTACCATTTGCAATATGGCAATTGAAGCAGGTGCCAAAAACGGTATTATTGTTCCTGATGAAATTACAAAAGAATTTCTCAAAGGAAGAAGTTTAAGAGAACCTGTGTTTTATAACAGTGATGAAGGTGCAAGCTATGAGCGTGTTTTAAGATATGATGTATCAAAAATAGAGCCTACCGTTGCAAAGCCTCATCTGCCAGAAAACACTTGCCCTGTTTCTAAAATTGGCGATATAAAAATTGACCAGGCAGTAATTGGTAGCTGCACAAACGGACGCCTATCAGACCTTGAGGTTGCAGCTAAAATCCTTAAAGGCAAAAAAGTTCATCCTGATGTGCGCTTAATTGTCTTCCCGGGTACTCAGGAAATTTATCTTGAAGCGCTTAAAAGAGGCTATATTGAGGCAATAATTGAAGCAGGTGGTGCTGTTTCTACTCCTACTTGCGGCCCATGCCTTGGCGGTCACTGTGGTATACTTGCGAAAGGAGAAAGAGCAATTTCTACCACAAACCGTAACTTTGTAGGCAGAATGGGTCATCCTGAAAGTGAAGTTTACCTTGCTTCTCCTGCGGTTGCTGCAGCAAGTGCTATAGCAGGCAAAATCTCATCACCCTTGGAGCTAAGTTAGATGAAAAAAAATATACTTGCCCTGCAAATTCCCTCAATTATTGCAAAACCAGAGGAGAATTTTTCAAATCTTGAAAAATATCTTGATGAAATTCTATCAGATAAAAACATCAAGCCTGATTTTTTGTTTTTGCCTGAAGTGTGGAGTGTGGGTTGGTGTTGTGAGGTTTTTAAAGATTGTGTCGATAGCGGTGCAACTTTAGATTTTTTATCATACCTTGCAAAAAAATATAATCTGAATATTTTTGGCGGTTCATACATTAGAAAAGACGGTAATAAGCTTAAAAACTCCATGCCTGTTATTTTAAAAGACGGTAGTGTGCTTGGTTTTTATGATAAAATTCACCTTTACACTCCGGATGGTGAGGGGGTAATAGATGAGGGCAAAAATCCTTGTATATTTGAAATTGAAGAGCTTAGGGTTGGTGTTTCAATTTGCTATGATATAAGATTTCCTGAGCTTTTCAGAAGTTATATAAATACAAAAAACCCGCCTCATCTGCTTGTTAATCTATCTGCTTGGCCGTTAACAAGAAAAAAACAATACTCTCAAATGGCAGCTTCTCGAGCTATAGAAAATCAATCATATTTTTTGGCGCTTTCTCAGTGTGGCGAGATTAAAAACGGTATTTTTAACTCCGGCTGCTCTTGCGTGTATGACCCAATGGGAGAGCCTGTTGCAAGGTTGGATGAAATTAAAGACTATATCTATTTTTCGCTTGATACTAAACTTGTTAATGCAACAAGAAATACCTATCCAAACTTAACTAACAGAAAAGTTTATGACTTTGGATTTAGCGTTTGTGAGTATAAAAATGGGAGCGTAGATGTTTAAGAAAGTAATTTTATCTTTATTTTTTGCATTTCTTTTTTCGCTAAATCAAGCCTTTGCTTCGGGGTTTTCAAGTGTTATATCAGAACAAGACTTGAATCGCTCATCTTCTGTTGCTATTGTAGTTAAGGACTTAAATACTTCAAAAGTTTTGTATGAAAAAAACGAAAACAAGATGCTAAACACGGCTTCTACTCTAAAGCTTTTTACATTTGCAGCTGCTCTTGATACTTTGGGGCAAGATTATAAGTTTGAAACCGCTTTTTATACGTATGGCGGTAACTTGTATTTAAAACTTGGTGCTGACCCGCTTTTAGGGCGTGATGATTTGTATGAATTGGTATCTAAACTAAAGCAGAGTGTAAATTTTAAGACAATAAAATATATTTATATTGACGATAAAATAATAAGTCAAAGACCCTATCCTGACGGCTGGTGTGTGGATGATTATTGGCCCAATTTTGCGCCGATAAGTCCTTATGTTATTGATAAAAATACGGTTAAAATAAGACTTATCTTGTCTCCAAACAGAGATTCTCTAAATATAGTTCAGCAAGACAGGTATCGTTTTGCGTTTATCAATCAGCTGAATATTGTTAAAGATGAAAATGATATCGATGTAATAAAAGACTACTCGGGAATGCAAAATGTCCTTGCTCTGCAAGGCAAGATTTCTGATGATACTGACTTAGAAATTCCTGTTACCAACCCTAAGTATTTCTTTATTTCCCGACTTGAGGACGCTTTTGGTAAATATTCAATACCTTATAATGACAAGTTTTATTTTAAAGAAACTCCGCAAGGGGCTAAAAAAATTGCATCAGTGTCACATAGCATAGATGAGATTTCTGTTCCTATATTAAAATACTCTGATAATTTTGCATCTGAGGTTTTATTTAGAGTGGCTGCCAATAAGTATGCAAAAAATAATAATATCAAGCCCGACTCTTCGGGTCAAAGTGTAGGCACAACCAAAAATGCTGTTGCTATGTTTAACAGTTACTATGGTAAAGCGGGACTTGATATGAAAGATATAAAAATAGTTGATGGTAGCGGTGTTTCCCGATACAATGCAGCGAGCCCAAACTGGCTTTGCGATGCCATTATTTATCTGAATAAAAAAATTGAATTAAAAAAATATCTGGAAACTGCTGATGAGGGGACTCTTAAAAAGCGCTTAAGGTATCTAAAAAATAATATTTATGCAAAAACCGGTACTCACAAGGGTTTAAGTGCGCTAAGCGGTATCATGAAAACAAGAAAAAACAAAGATGTTGCTTTTTCTATTATAATTCAGAGTTTCTCCGCACCACAGGGTGGTCTTAAAGCATTTGAAGATGATCTGGTGGATTGTATCTTTAATCTTTAATTTCCATTGTTTTTAGGGTTAAAAGTTTTATAATTTCATCAAGATTTTTTTCTATGAGGTTTTTGTTTGCAAGCTTACGCTCTTTTGAAAAGAAAAACAGTGTTCTTTCGTCAAGATTTTGGTCAAATTGCTTTTTAAACTCAAGAATTTGGTTATAAATATACAAGTCTATGTATTTTTTGTGTTCGCATAGGTGCACAAAAAGTTCACAAGTTGTGAGATATGCATTGTTTATTTTGTCTGATGATATTTCTTTTTTTAGTTTTTCAAGGTATGAACTTATTTGATAATAATTTTCGTAAAGCTTTTTGCGCTTTGGCGGCAGGTCGTTTTTAAAATAATTATCAGTTGTTTTATACCCTATGTCTATCAGTTCATGTTTTTTGGCGTCTGAAATCATAAAATCTACAACCGATATGTTATCTGTATCAATTTTTATATAATCAAACTTATCTTTTTGTCCGTAAATATCGATAATATAATCTGTCGCAAAGCCTGAAATTGTGTTGTAGACAGCATTTATATAATCAAGTGCTGTGTCTATATTTCTCTCGCCTCTGGTATCTTCAAGTCTAAACTCAAGTATGCGCTCTTTTTTACTGCTGAGGGTTTTGCTTAACCTCCAAAGGGGCCAGCTTTTCATAAGGTCACCGTCAACTACCATATTGCTATCTATTTCAAGCGGCTTAAAAAGTCCGGGCATGCTGACAGATGCTCTTACTGCAAGAGCTACTTCAGCATCAGGCGTTACTTGTTTTGAAAATTCGTTATACCTGTTATTGGTGAGGTCTGTTGAGTATATTATTAAGTCTTTTTTTAAATCTTTAAATCTGACGGGTGGCATTTGCCCTTTTTTATAGCTATCTTTGTAAAATCTGGACTCAATTTTTTCTCTCATCCATTCAAGAAAAACTTCGCCTTTAGAAAGAGCTATTTGGTTTCCAAAGTTAAAATTTATATCCTTAAAGAATTCCAAACTTATACCGCAAAAAAGTTCTTTTATACGCTCAATATCATAACCTGCTGCACAGAGGGTTGCAAAAACGGAACCTATTGACGAACCGCCATAGCCCGTTATATTCACGCTATGTTCAATTAATGCTTTATATGCTCCGACATAACTTACTCCTCTTATGCCGCCCCCGCCAAAAATTACAAAATAATCATAAGACTTTGTGCTCATTTTTACTCCAGAAAATCAGGTTTTTGTTTCATCCTGTTTATGTCAGAATCGTTATCCAGATTGTCTATTCTGTTGGTTTCCTTTTCATAAGTTTGCCTGAAGTCTATTACATTTTTCATGAGTTTTTCGTCATTGCCTGTAAGGTCTTTTATTGCTTGCGAAACGGTACTTTTCTTTTTTGTACTTAGTGTAGTAAGAGTTTCCATGTTTTTAGAGTTTGTGTTGCGAAGCTTGTTTTTTAAAATTACTATTTCAACGCGTCTGTTTTTCTTTTTGTCCTTTTGAGAATTACCTCTTGTAACGGGTACGGTATCGGCATAACCTGCAGCTATAAATATACCGGGGTTAAAGCCATAATTATCTATGAGGTACCTCACTACACTTGATGCTCTGGCGCTCGATAGCTCCCAGTTTGACGGGAAAATCGCATTGCTCACGGGGTCTGAGTCGGTATGACCCTCTACTCTTATAATGTGAATTGCAAATTTTTCTTTTATAAGCTTTGCAACTGAGTTAAGAGGGACAATTGAGTCGCTGGTTATTTGTGCCGAACCGGATTTAAAAGTAAGCGCATTGTCTTCAAGCTTAATGACGAGACCTCGTTCGTCTATTTGCGCGTCAATTCCGTCAATATCCATCTCGTCAATTGATTTTTTAATTTCTTCGTAAGAATCGTTTTCATATTTTGGGCTCAGGTATTCAAGCATTATAGGGCTGGTTGCTCCGCTTGTGCCGTCGAGGATAGAATTTGAGTTGTCAAGAATACTTTCTTGCCCGTCAAACATATTTGATTGAAAGGCTTTTTTAAGTGCTTCTTCAAGTTTTGCAAAATCACTTACATCAACTTGAGAAAGTGCGTACAATACAACAAAGGTTGCAAACAAAAGCGTCATAAAGTCAGCGTATGAAACAAGCCAACGCTCAAGATTTTCATGGTCTTCGTGTTTTTTTCTTCTTGCCATTAAGCTTTAGCCTCTTTTTTTGCAGCCTTTTTTTCAAGCAAATAAGTTTCAAGTTTTCTTTCAATTAATGCAGGGCTTTCTCCTGCCTGAATTGCAAGAACACCCGAGATAATTATCTCTTTTGCAACAAATATTTTTTGATATTTTTGTTTAATTCTTGTCGAATAAGGAATTGTAATCAGGTTTGCAAGAAACAAGCCATAAATAGTAGCAACAAACGCTACTGCTATGCCTGCGCCAAGTTTCGAGGGGTCAGAGAGGTTTTGCATAACCTGAATAAGACCCATGACAGCACCTATAATACCAAGAGTTGGGGCATAGCCGCCTGCTGACTCGTATACTTTTGCACCTGTTTGCACTTTATCTTCAAGACGAGCAAGTTGATTTTCCATCATTTCTTTAACTAAGGACGGGTCAGCACCGTCTGCTACTGCTTCAAGCCCTAATGTTAAAAGCGGGTCGGAGGCTTTTTTGGCTTCTTTTTCAAGGATGATTACACCTTCTTTTCTGGCTTTTTGGCTATAATCAACAATCTCGGTTATGAGTTTTTCCATATTGGGAACTTCGTTAAAATAAACGGTTTTTAGGAGCGAAAAGGCAATTTTAAAATCTGATATAGGAAAGCTTAAGAAAACTGCGCCTGAAGTACCGCCGATTACAATAAAAGCCGCGGTAATTTGTAAAATTTGCCCTATGTTACCGCCTTCCAGAACCATGCCTGTTAATATAAAAGCAAAACCCAGAAAAGTTCCTATTACTGCTGCAAAATCCATTATTATCTTTCTCCGATTTTTCTTTTTATTATCGCTAAAAAAGCACAATATGGTATCAACCGTTCAATTGAATTAATTCTAGCATTTTTAGTGCTTTTAATCAAAAATTTTACAAATAAGTTTTTTGTACTATAATCGTCTTATAGTTTTAGGAGGGGGATTTATGTCCGGATTAACGCTGGCTCAGAAAATAATTTCAAAACATTGTGATAAAACTGTTACGCCCGGTGAATTGGTTATTGCTCGTGTTGACGTAGCTGCTGTTCAAGATGGCACCGGCCCTCTTACTATTCAAGAGTTTAAAAAGCTTGGTAAAGAAAAGCTCGCAAACCCAAAGCGTACAATATTATTTATTGACCATGCTGCACCCAGCCCCAGAAAAGAGCTTTCTAACTCCCACCTTGTAATAAGAGAATTTGCAAAAGAGTATGGTGCAGTACTATCTGATATTGGCGAAGGTGTTTGCCATCAAAGGCTTGTAGAAAGTTTTGTAAACCCGGGTGAAATACTTGTCGGTGCAGATTCTCATACTTGCACGTCAGGTGCTCTGGGTGCTTTTGCAACCGGTATGGGTTCAACCGACATTGCAGTTGCTTTTGCGCTTGGTAAAACTTGGCTTAAGGTACCGTCTTCTTTCAAAATTGTTGTGAATGGAAAATTCAGAGAAAATGTTACTTCAAAAGATTTAATGCTCTATTTAATAGGTAAAATAGGTGCTGATGGTGCGACTTATCGTGCGCTTGAGTTTTGCGGGGATACAATAAAAAATATGTCTATGGCTGAGCGCTTTACTCTTGCTAATATGGCGGTTGAGGCAGGTGCTAAAGCAGGACTTTTTGAAACTGATGAAAAAACCCTTGCTTACCTAAAGGAAAATGGCAGGGAAGATAAATTTACAGAAATTAAAATGGATGATGATGCCGTATACGAAAGAGTTATAGAAATTGATGCGGCCGAAATTAAACCCTGTGTATCTTGTCCTCATACCGTTGATAATGTCAAATGGGCATCTGACTTAAATAACGTAAAAGTTAATCAAGTGTTTGTCGGCACTTGTACAAATGGCAGAATTGAAGATTTAAGAGTTGTTGCAAATGTCCTTAAGGGTAAAAAGAAACACCCTGATGTTCGTATGATTATAGTTCCTGCTTCTCCCAAGATTTAT
This sequence comes from Candidatus Gastranaerophilales bacterium, assembly GCA_944325105.1. Classification (GTDB taxonomy): domain Bacteria; phylum Cyanobacteriota; class Vampirovibrionia; order Gastranaerophilales; family Gastranaerophilaceae; genus Galligastranaerophilus. The sequence continues at coordinate 17,575 of CALUYW010000017.1, forward strand.
CTTCAAGCAGTTAAAGAAGGACTTATAGAAACCTTTGTTGAGGCCGGTGCTACATTTTTACCTGCAGGTTGCGGCCCTTGCGTTGGTGTACATGGTGGAATACTGGGTGATGGTGAAGTTTGTCTTGCTACGCAAAATAGAAACTTCCAAGGCAGAATGGGTAACACAAAAGGATTTATCTATCTATCATCCCCATATGTTGCTGCAAAATCTGCTATAGCGGGCTATATTACAGATTAGCCTTCATCGTCTAATTGAGGGTATATAGTAAATGCAAAATATCGGACCCGTTGTTACGCCAAATAAAAGACAGCAAGAGTGTATCGATTTAATTGACGGTTCGGTTATGGTTTTAGCGGGCCCGGGGACTGGGAAAACTTTTACCGTAATTGAGCGCATTAAAAATATGCTTTTGCAAGGTATCGATGCATCTAAAATTCTCTGCCTTACATTTTCGGAAGCTGCAGCGTCTGAAATGAAAAAACGCCTGTACGACAAAATGGGGCAAGAGGCGTCAGGTGTTAATATCTATACTTATCATAGTTTTTGTTTTGAGGTTATGCAAAATAACCCTGATTTATTTGACGAATATTCCGGGTTTCAGATTATAAACGATACTGTTAAAAAATCCCTTATCAGGCAGTGTATAGAGGAACTTGATACGGTTTATTATAAAACTTCATCAGGTGATAAGTATCATTTTGCGGCTGAAATTTTAACAAGAATTGATGATATCAAAAAAAATCTTTTATCAAAAGAGGAGTTTTTCTATAACCTTGAAAACCATCCTCAGTGGGGCGGCGCGCTTAGTGAGGTAAAACTAAAGGTCAAAAAGGCTCTTGATGAGGGCAAAAAAGTCTTAAAAAAAGATGAAAAATTAATAGCTGACCTGGAGAAAAAAATTAACCGCTCAAAAGAGTTATGGAGTTTTTATGAACTGTACAACAAAAAAATGAAAGAGGGCGGCTATATAGACTTTAACGACATGATATCTCTTGTGCTTGAAAAATTCAGCGACTCCCCCGCTTTTCTTGAGAGTGTTGCTCAAAATTATGATTATTATTTGGTTGATGAATATCAAGATACAAACGCTATGCAAAATAGCGTGATTTTTAATTTGATTGATATAAAATCACAAAAAAATATTTTTGTAGTGGGAGATGACGACCAGATTATTTTTGGTTTTCAGGGTGCTCAGACAGATAATATAGAAAAATTTCTAAAAAAGTATCCCGATACGAAAGTAATATGCCTTGAAGAGAATATGCGCTCAACTCAATCAATTCTTGATTTAAGCGAGCAGGTTGCAAAACAAGATTCAAACAGGTTGGAAAATAATCCCGAGTTTAAAAGTTATGGAATAAATAAACACCTTGTTGCAAAAAATGCTTCTTTGTTTGACAAAAACACAAAGCCAATTTTAAGAGTGTATGAGGATTTATCGCATGAATACTCATCAATTGCCGATGATATAGAAAAACTCATTAAAAACGACGGAGTCAAGCCAAGCGATATTGCAATTTTAGCAAAGAAAAACAATGAACTTGAAGAGTTTTATGAACTTTTAAAGGCTAGGAATATACCATGTGAGCTAAAAGACGGTAAAAGTATTTTTTCTGTCAGGTCTTCAATTTTAACTTATTTTTATTTAAAAATGCTTTTAAATTCACAACTATATGCGGATAAAATCTTTCCGCTTCTTTTGTCTGAGCCGTTTTGTATAGATATAAACGATTATAATGATATCTTAGCTAATTCATATTTGCATAAACATCGGGATTTTATAGCTGATATTTATGATATGAAAGATAAGGAGTGGAAAAAGCCTGATAAGATAAATAAATTTATCTCGGATTATGAGTATCTGCTTGAGGCTAAAAGCTCTCTAAACCTTTATAGGTTGGTACTTGATGTAATAAATAAAACAGGTATTCTTGATTATTTCCTAAATTCTCCTGCAGATATTGAAGAAAACATCTCTGCTCTTAAAAAAATTGCTGATGAGGCAAGGGAATTTTATACTGCAAATAAATCTGCCACACTTCAGGATTTTGTCGAATACTTGGATGATGCATTTGAAAACGGCTCTGCAATACTTTGTGCAAAGTCTCCAGTTAAACAAAATGCGGTTAAGTTAATCACCCTGCACTCTTCAAAAGGTAGAGAGTTCGAGTATGTTTTTATACCATCTCTTGAGCAATATGGTTGGGAGCGTACCAAAGATGATACCATAACTCCAAAAATCCCTCTGTCGAAAGTTATAACAGAAGAGCAAAAAGAAATTCTAAAGGACTCTGAAAAAATAAGACTGCTTTTTGTTGGTATTACAAGAGCTAAGCATAAGTTGTTTTTAAGTGTTCCAAGATTTGTCGGTGATAAAGAAAGACGGCTCACAAAATATATAGAGTTTATTGATGAAAAATATCTCGAGAAACAAGAAATTTCATATAATAGCGAAAACTATGTATCTGAGCTTGTTCGTTCAATTAAATATGAGCATGACTACAAGAGCGATTTTCAAAACTTTATCCGCTCTTCTTTTGAATCTCTATCAATAAGCCCAAGCATGCTAAACACTTACCTTGGCTGCCCGAGGCAGTTTTTGTACGGATATATTTTAAGACTTAATTCAAGAAACTCGGTAAATGACTTACTGAGCTATGGTAATGTTGTGCACAAGTCTATAGAGAATTTTTCCAAAAAGTCTAAAATGCAGGGAAGTTATTTAACCTTAGATGAACTAATAGAGGATTTTAAGCTGCAAATGTCAAAAAACCCTTTTTCGGATAGAAGTACGAGAAAGGCATACCTTGAAAAAGGTGAAGAAAATCTTAAGGTATTTTATAATCAGCTTATTTTAACACCTATAGGCAATATATTCAGTACCGAGCTTAATATTGAATCATCCCTAAATAGTGAAATAAAAATAAACGGCAAGATTGACCGTCTGGAAAAAAATGAAAAAGGGGAGTTTATTATAAAAGATTTTAAAACAGGTGCCGCAAAAACTCCAAGTTCAATTAAAGAGGGCGGGGCTTATGAGCACTACCTTAATCAGCTAAGATTTTACAAGTACCTTGTGGAGAAAAAATTTGATAAAAAAGTTGCATCTTCTCAACTTGTATATGTTGAGGATTGTGATAAAAACTTCACTTACAATATGGATGAGAGTGACAATGTTGCAATAGAAAATAAAATAAAAGAGGTGTACGCAAATATTGCAGCACAAAACTTTGAACCCAAGCCTGATAAAAATAACTGTAAGCGCTGCGATTACAGGGATATGTGCAGCCTTAATCTGCTTTAATTTTTACTATTACTTTTTTAATGTTTTCACATCCGTCATTACAGCTTAGCATTGGAGCATGGGCATCTTGAGGGAAAAATATTGCAAAGTCGCCGCTTCTTACATTAATAACATTTGGGCAAAGTGCATCTTCTTTTAATTTTAAAAACTCAACGTCTTTTTCTTTATCATAGGGTATATCTTCTAGGAAATTATCAATAAGAGAAAAATCCATTCTCTCATTGCCCAAAATAACATACTGTATGTCTATATAGTCCCTGTGTGCTTCAAATTTTGCCATATGTGGGAGTTTTGTTTCAAGCTCCTGTACATTTGCAAATATCCCCTCTTCTATTTCATATCTACCTGCAGGCATGGATTTTAAGTCGTTATTTATTATAAATTCAAAACCTTTTTTAATTTTATCGCCTAAACCGTAGTATTTGCTTGCGTTTTCAATATTATCAAAAATCATAATTACCTCTAGTATTTTAAATCTTTATTGTTTTGAACAAATTCGTATTCATAAAGCTTTGCCCATTGCAAAAATTTGTAATACGCCATAATAACGGCAAAGATGAAGCCGTGTATACCGTCTTTGTAGCCGCCTTTCATAATATAGAGTTTAAAAAATTCATACGGCGGGCGCAAAATGAGCTTGGAGAGTTTGAATTTTTTATTTTTCATTAAAAATCTTTTCAGCTCAAAGTCTGTATAGTTGTTTAACCTTACTCCAAAATGGTTAAGAGAAGGTATATGATAGTGAATGAGTGCTACATTTGGCAACTTGCCCTTTTTATTTATCCAAAAATCTTTACCCTCGCGCGTTACGGGCATTTTGTGTATTTCATTTGTATAATAGCAATTACCTCTTTTCCAAAATCTTTTTATGCCTGATTGACGCCAAGAGTGGACATGTTTGCCTAAAAGATAGGTTTCTCTTGGAATATAGCAGGCGTTTCTGTTTTTCTTCGGGTTGTTTGCGTACTCTCTTAAATATTTCCAAAGCTCGGGGGTTACAATTTCATCGGCATCAAGAACAAGTATCCAATCGCCGCTTGCCTGCTCCATTGCCCAGTTTCTTGCAAGTTCAACAATTCCTGTGCGTTCATGGTAGAAGATTTTGCACTTGTGCCTTTGAGCTATTTCTATTGTTTCATCTTCAGAGTGCATATCACAGATGATTATCTCGTCAGCGTCTTTTACGCTTTCAAGAACATCATCTAAAAGTCTTTGAGCGTTTAGCGTGTTTATAACGACAGAAATTGTAGCCATATTCTTAAAACTCCTTGTAATAAGGAAATTGTAATACAGCTTAAACTAAATCTCAAGACTTAAGGTATTTTGACTGAGGTGTTGTATCTTTTGTTTGAATATTTTCGCTATAGTCAACGTAATTTCTTACATCTTCAAGTTCTTTAAGTGCAAGCATATCCGCAACGCGAGATGCGTTTTTTTGTTCCTTTGTAATAAAGACATTGGCCAGAACAATCGGAATAAAGGTAGCGATACCTGATATTCCTGCTCTTTTAAAAATAGGTGTTTCGGAGTTTATATTTTTTAGACTTTTTGTAATGGTTGCAATTGGTATAATGCTTGCAAAAAGACTTACTATGCTTAGCGCCGCTTCGCCCACAAGTTCAGTACTTTCTGAATATTTTTGGGATTTATCGTCAACTGCGTTGAATGTCTTAAATACATTGTTTTGCAGTTGTTTTGCTCTTTTTTCCTGCTCGGGAGTTAGTTCTATTTGCTCCTGAGCAAGGCGTTTTTGTTTTTCTTTTATATTATTTTCTTTTATATATTGTTTGTATTCCTTGTGGTCTTTTAGCGCCTGAGGGATAAATTTGAATATGTTGAGCACTTTTTGAGTACTTTTATGCTTGCTGCCATCTTCATTTTTTGCTTTTTCATCATCAACATAGTATAGTTTTTCAGGATTATTTAAGAAATCCTGCTTAACTTTAAAGCGTGCAACTCTTGAGCCGTCTTTTTGAAGTTTTACGCCAATTAGAGAAAGTGCGCAAGTGGCTGCTATACCGATTCCAAATGGCAGGGCTTTTTTTATGATAGGGTTTTTAAAGTTTATATTTTTTACTATTTTATTTGTAATAAAACCCAACAAGCCTCCGCTACCAATAGCCAGAGTTGATATTGTACTTGTTGCAAGCTCTATGTTTTCTGCGTAGTCTTGTGATGCTATATCAATTTTTTCTACAACATTTGCAATTAATTGCTGGTCTTTTTTTGCTTCAAGTAAATCTTTTTCGCTAACTTCTACCGTGTCAAATTTTGCTTTGTCATTTTGGAGTTTTTTGTTAAATTCTTCTTTGCTTTTTTCGTATTCTTTATTTTTTGCTGCAAGATTTTTTATTGAATTGAGCAGTGACCTTAGTCCGCCAACATGTGCAATTGCTTTTTTGGCATCCTTTTCTTCTATCTTAATGGTTTTTGATATTTCATCTCTTTTTGTCTCTTGTTCATCATTTAGTACGGCAAACTGCTTTATGGATGCTAAGTCCTTATTCATTGCTTCATGGCGACCTATTCTTGAGGCTTCAATTTCTTTTTTTGTTCCCCAAACATACGCACCAAACATTGCAGGCATGGATAAAATTACTCCTATTGCTGTTGCAAGACCCATGCCAAGAGTATTTTTTTCTATATTTTTTTGTTTTGATATGGTGTCAAGTATCTTGCCTGTTTTCTTATTTAACATTAATAAGCACCCGAGACCAAACCCGATACTTGAAGAAATACTTGCAATCGTTGATATTACAGGTTGTGTCAGCATTTCTGTTTCTTCGGCTCGGCTTTGCGAATATTCATCCATGATATCAACGGCATTTAATACTGCTTTTGCTCGTTTAATGTTGTTTTGTTTTTGCTCTTCACTAATCCCATATTTTTCAATATAAGCAAGTCTTTTTGCCTCTTTTTCATCTTGAGCATTTTTCCAAGACTTGTAAGAGGGTTTGTTTTTCCTGTAGTCAATATAGTTGGTAAGAGCTTCCATAGATAACCTTCTATAATAGATAAAAAAATAAATATAAAAAAATTGCTATTTTTCTTTTATCTTGTATACTTAGTTATGTAAGTTACTTTTGGGCTCGTAGCGCAGTTGGTAGCGCAGGAGACTCTTAATCTTTTGGTCGTGGGTTCGAGTCCCACCGGGCCCATTTGTTTAAAGTAGCATTTGCACTTTGTGTTGTTTTTCTAAATTGTTGTATCTATGCCGCTTAGAAATAATTTTTTGCTATTTCTGTAAAAGATTCTATTTGTTAGCTTGTTTGCCTCTTCTTTGAAATTCTCTTCTATTGCCTGTTTTATATCTCTGAGATTGTTTTCGTAGGCGTTTTTTTGTTTTAACGCTCTTTCTCCAAAAATTCCCAGTGGTGCGTCTGTTCCAAATAACAAGCGCTCAGTTTTGTCTCCTTGTGATGTGTTTAGCAGTCTTTTAATAATTTCAACGATAGTTGGCTTTAGCGGATTGTCAAAGTCTACCCATGCCAAGTCGGCATAAAGTCTTGCATCACCGTTTTCTATTGAGCTTATGAGTGTATTTATTGCAACTTCATTGGCTTCTTTTCCGCCAAGTCCCATGTGTCCTAGTATCACAGGGATTTGTGGAAATTTTCTTGCTGTTTCATATATTAAATCAGGGTCAGATACTCCGTTTCTTACAATGTTGCCATTTGTATCTGTTATAACTTCGCTATGAAACAAGCATGGTTTTTTATATTTTTGAGCCAGTTGCATATAGGGTAAGTACTTGATATCATTTGCGGGTAAATTAAGGCAGGCGGGGTGAAATTTTAATCCTCTGATTGTATTTGGATATTTTTTTAATAGCAACTCTATATTGTCTGCGCATCCGACTCCGGGTTGGCATACGACGAGCGGAAGTAGCCTGTTGTCTTTCAAGCATTTTCTTAATAGTATTAAATTGCCTTGAATTTCATCTTTATATGGTGCTTTATTTTTGCCATTTATGATGCAATCCAGATTGGATATAATTACTCTATCAAGTTTGTCTTTGCCGTCATTTAATCTTTTGTCAAAAAAAAGCCAAAATGTCTTCCGTTGAAAATTTGTCGTTTATCCATTTGCCGCAGTGTACGTGCGAATCTATGATTTTCCCTTCAAAATTAAATTGTGGCGAGTTGTTTTTTATAATCATAGTCTTACTCTTTTGTTACTGTATTTTTAAAAAGCCTAAAAAAAATTTTTGCTCTTTAGACTGCAACAAAAAAAGAGCCAATAAAATGGCTCTTTTTTTAAAATCTGGGCCCGGAGGGATTCGAACCCACGACCAAGGGATTATGAGTCCCCTGCGCTACCGCTGCGCCACAGGCCCGTGACGACTTTAAATTTTTTATTAACTAAGTGTGCAAAAGTTAAAAAGCAGTCTTGACGGGCTGTTGCGCCCTCGCTTTTTTAACTACATGATTAAAGTTATCAGAAAAAGACATGAAAATCAAGTGCAATTATGCAACAAATAATTGACTAAAAAACTCAAAATTTACCCAAAAACGACATAAAATTACACAAAAAATTACACAAAAAATTACACAAAATTTCAAGAATAGTAAGAAAAAATTAAAATTCAAGTGCAAAAAAATGCCAAAAAATTACACAAAAAAATTTTCCGTTAATTAAAACACTACTTATTAACATTCTTTAATAATTTTGCATACTCAAAAATTGCTTGAACAAACGCGTCATCACTCTTATTTATAATATCTACCAGCTTTGTTCTTGCACTAGTGTCTATATTTACGCAACTATCCTGCTCAATAAAAAGCTCATATAACTCTACATTTAATTTTTCGGCAATTAATGAAATACATTCAGAGCGAGGCAGATTTTTGCCTGTTTCAATATCGCTTAATCCTGAGGGTGAATATTCAATCATTTCAGAAAAAGCCTCTTGTGTATATCCGAGTTTCTTTCTATACCTTATGATATTTTCGACAAGTATCTTCTTAACATCTTTATTATTCATAGTGCCATGATATATTTATTTAATCTCTTATTTAATCGACTATTTACCAATATTTATTGACATATCCGTTATTATCAAAAAGTTTGCCAACCTATAAAGTTGAAAGCGTACTAGACGGCGAAACAGTACTTATAAGGGAAAATAAAGAAGATATTTATGTAAGGCTTATAAATATAGACTGTGACGAAACAAAGCCAATTTATAGAGCCTACAAACAAGCATACGAAACAAAAAGAACGATAGAAGATGTAATAAAAAGTGGAATAGCTGCAAAAGATTATTTATTGGATTTAGTAAATGAAAATCCAACAGGATATGTTGATATTGAATTTTTTGGTCTTGATAAATACGGAAGAAAGTTAGGAGTATTGTATAAAAATAACAAAAACTTAAATAACGAAATGTTAAAAAGTGGCTTTTGTGCGGTTTTTGAATACAATACAGTTAATGAGTAATTTCTTACCTCCATACATAGTAAAGCCCATACTTTTAAGTGTATGGGCTTGAATTATAGTGTTTAAACATATTTTTTTATATTATTCCTTATGTAGTCGCCAACATTACTACATATAATATTTGGTTGTGAGGGAAGATAAACAATATCTATTTTACCCTTACTTATTGTATTGGGATTTTTTAATCCAAACTCGTAATGAGTTAAAATACAATTACTATTAATAGGTATAGAATATTTTTTTGAAAGTTGCGAGCAAAGTTTATATAACAAATTCAATTGCTCTTGCCTTATAGGATAATTTCCAACCTCAGTAATATTTTTGTAACCACCCATGGCACACAAAGATACACCTATACTTCCTGTGTTACCTCCGCCAGTGTGAGCTGCATATTTGCCGTCATAACAGTTTAAATTATCTTCAGGTTTAAACCTGCCGTTTACTTGGTATGCAGCATTATTTTTTGGATTAAATGCAATCAAATAATGGTAACAATTTTTTTCGTGTTCATTCGGCGTATAAGTGCCGGCAGTCCAATGGATAATAATTCTTTTCATAATTTACTCCTTACTTTTACTTAATGGGGAAATAATACTCGACCAAATAGCTTGCTGCGTCAAAAGGATGTTCTAAAAACTTTAAATCGTGTTCGTTTGAAATTTGCTTTAAGCTTGGAACATTGACAATGCTTGTACCCTCTTTAAAGCTTAAATTGTAAATGTTAAATAATAACCATTTACATTTTTTATCTATAAACAAACTTCTTTCACCATAAGAATTGCAAACTCTTGCATTAAAAGCCTGAATCCTATTCAAGATAGGAGGGTTAAAATTTCTAAGCTTAAATTTTGGTTTGTAACCATGATTTTCTAATGTGCGTCTGATAATCATGTAATTTGTAAATTCGCTTTGCGCAGAACGATTATCACCGCTTGCGTCACCATTGATAATTAATTCACCCCTGTGGTCAGGATATTGCCGCAAAAATTCATCAATAGCAAGTTGTGTCGTGGTGTTTTCTATTACAATTTCATTAAAAAAATATACTTTATTATCGTCAATATGAGCCAATACCCAACACATAGGGTCAACATTAAAGTCGCAACTTAAATATAAAGTCTTATTTTTGTCGTATTGTATGTTTTCAATGTTTTTAAGGTCATCGAAGTTTTTAACTACAAGTCCAGATGTATAATCACCATGTTCACCAAGTACATTTATGCGATAATACTCTGGGTCATAATCTTCTTTCATAGATTTTATGTAATGTTCAGGAAGAAATGTGTTATCGCTTGACGGTGCTATTATTAATCTGCAATTATCTTGTTTATTGGTAACAAATTTTTTATAAATCCAACCTTTATTTGCTTGCGGATTTGTATGTCCAAAAATTCTATATCTAAAATTTTGCCATTCTGGACGAGGCTTTGCTCTTAGTCTGCCAAGTAATTGTCTAAAGGCATTTTCAGTTATTTGAGAGGCTTCCTCAATTTCAATCCAGTGTAAATTTAAAGATTTAATTTTTTCTGGATTTTCAACGCCTCTAAAAATTATTGTAGAGCCGTTTGACAAGCTTATCTTTCTGTCATTTTTGTTATATTTATATCCAATATCATATTTATAACCCATATTTTCGAGGTGCATTAAATAAGCCTCAAGTGTAGTATCTTTTAATAAAGTAAACTGTTTAGCACAGACTAAACCAGTACATGAGGGGTATTTTCTTGACAAAAGCAACCCAAGTAATGAACCAACCCAAGTTTTACCAGAGCCATAACCGCCCTGATACATACATATATCAAGAGTGCTATTATGGGGGATTTTCATAAATTCTTTTTGTTTCTTTAATGCAAATAATATGATTTATGAAAATGATTGCGAAAGTCTTGAAAAAACGCTTAAACAATTCTCATTATCAATTGAACCTATGTGCGATATTGTTAACAATAAAGATAATGAAACAGATAATGTTCATAATGTTAATAATTATGGGTTTAATTATGAGTATGAAAAAGAATTTGATGAAGATAATCAAGAAATAATATCTCGTGAAGATAGTTCAAATTATGAATTGAACAAGAAAATTACAAAAGAATTAATTAAAAAATCTAAAAACGACAATATTGTTGTAGATTTAAGCAAAAAGCTTACTGGAAAAAGTCAAGAGGAAATAGCGGAAGCTATTGAAAACGACTTTAACCAAGCAAGCTAAGAGGGTGAAAACCCTCTTTTTTGTGCTTTTTTTGTTGAAATGGCTAGGCTCTTGTAGCCAATTGTGTAGGGGGCGCAAGTTTTTTGAGTAAACAAGTAAGGGCAATGCCCTTTTGTTAAGGTAAATGCGCGCTTGCGCGCTCTTGCACTATCAAAGAAAAGCAAACACACTGTTTATCATGATTTCCGACAATTTTAAGAACCAACAAAATACTTGATATTTTTCTAACGAATACTCATTTTTGACTGAATTACCAAAACTTCGATACAGCAAGGGTATTAATTATCAATAATATAAATGAAAAATTGAATCACTGCTATTTATACATATTATAAAGCGTTGATAATAGCATATTTCAAGAATTTATATTACCCAAATACCCTTGTAATTTAAAAGAATGACTTATAAAGAATTACTACAAAATAGAAAGGGTAAAATATGGCAGAAAATTACTATGAAAAACAAATGAGCAAAATTGAATACTATGAAAATAAAATAAACGAGTTAAAAAATGAGCACAAAATATATGTAAAGGGTTATACGATTTACAACATAGAGCGAGTTGCCAAAATTGAAAGTTCAATAAGGTATTATGAAGATAAAATTAAAGCCATAAAAAATAATACATCTATAAATAGTGACAATCCAGACGCGATTGACCTGTTGGAACTAAAGCTCGAAAAGAAAAAAACTGAGCACGCTAAAATCAAGGAGTATAACGCTAAATTACGCGAATATAGCAAAAAAGGTGAAAATACAAATTTTGACGGATTTAGCGAAAAAGAGATTGAATATATAAAAGCCGGCAGAAGTATTCCAACATATCAGCTAACATACTTGAAACGTGAAATTAACGACATCACAAAGAAAATCGAAAGATTGAAAAAACTTGCAAGTGATGTAACACAAAAACAAGAATATGAAAATTTTACTGTAGTTGATAATGTTGAAGAAAACAGAGTACAAATTTTTGTCGATGAAGAAACAGGAAGAAATTTGTACAAAACATTCAGGTCATACGGTTTTGTTTTCTCAAGAACAAATAAAGCGTACCAAAGAAAAAGAGGTAATGCTGCTTACGCAACAAAAAGAATGATTGAAATATTAAAAGAACACTACAAAAATAATGCTGCATAAATAAATAGAAAGGCTCAATATGTATAAATTCACAAATGTATCAATTCCACAAGAGCAAAGAGCAAAAATTAATCAAGAAATAATTGAAGATATAAAAAAAGAGCCGATATTTAAAAAATATAATGAAGAATATGTCTTTAACTATTATACAGGGAAAGGCGGACTTCATGGGCTAAACGAAAAAGACTTCCAAAATTATAATGAGTATAAAAAAGCAAAACAAAAATTTGAGGAGGGGCAATTTTTTACCCCTCCAAATGTTTGCAAATATATTGTAGAGCTTTTGTCTATAGAAAATAATGCCCTAATTGGTGATTTAACCTGTGGAATGGGCAATTTTTTTAATTACTTGCCAAGAGAAGAAAACATATATGGCTGTGAGATTGACTATAATGCTTATTTGGTTGCACAGTACTTATACCCAAACGCAAATTTAGAATGTAATGATATACAGCATTATATTTGTCCAAAACAACTTGATTATGTATTGTTGAATCCGCCATTTAACCTTTATTGGAACGGACAAAAATCACAATCAGTATGTATTAAAAAAGCCAATGAGGCGCTTAAAAATGGCGGTTTCCTAGCTGTTATAGTACCTAAAACTTATCTTGAAGATGATTTTACATCGCAAAATGAAAGGCTAATAATCAATTCAAAATATTCCTTTATTGGTCAAATAAAGCTTCTAAGTAATACATTTAGTGATGTTGGCGTTAGTTCTTTTGCAACCAAGATTATGATTTTTCAAAAGAAATCGAGCAATATTGCGTCAAATGAGTACGAGAACATATACAGTACAGAAGAAGAATTTGCGAATAAAATTAGAAATGCAAAAAATCAAACTCAAAAAATCAAAGCACAAATATTGCTCGAAAATCAAAAAAATATCAATAAAGAATTTGAATACAAGTACAAAAAATACCTGTATCAAATAAAAACTAATCCAAAGCTCAAAAATAAAGCACAAAAATTTGAAGATAACTTTACTAAATTTCTTACACAAGAAAAGCCGCCTCTTATGGATGTTAAAGAGTGGGAAAGAGTAAAAATGACTGAAAACAAAGTGCTAAATCCGATGAAAAAGGCACTGCGTACTCAACACATAACACCAAAAGATGTAATTAAGCTTGTAAAAACAAATTATGGTTTGAAATATAAGCCTTATAGCAAAAAAATGGCAGAACTTGTAAATAAGCTTGAAACAATCAATAAAGATTTTAATGAAATGATACTGCAAGAAAAATATCCATTTAAAGATGTGGCATATAAAAAGTTATTTGAGAAGAAATTAAAAGAATATAAAAAACAAAGTACAAATTTTAAAGATGTAATGCCACATAAAAAAATTACAGACTATTTAAACAACCTTGTAATACACGATTATTCAGATAATACAGATAAAAAATTAAATCAAAAACAAAAACAGGATATTGCAAAAGTCTTAATGAAAAAATATGCACTGCTAAATTGGTCAATGGGGTCTGGAAAGTCGTTGGCTGCAATTGCCTATGCAAATTTTTTATTAGACAATAAACTTGTAAAAAATGTTTTCATAATATCTCATGCTCTAGCAATCAATAATAATTGGTGCAAAATACTTGATAATTATGTATTAGTTAAAAAGCCGGAGGATATTAAAAAGATAAAAGACGGCGATATTGTTCTTGCAAGTTTTCATTACTTGTCAAAAAACAAGCATAATTTAAAAAAATGCTACAAAAAACATCAGACAATATACGAAACACTTGTAAGAAAAAAGAACAAAACGCCTGAAGATGTTAAGCGGCTAAATGCAATAAAACAAGATTTAAAAAATAACATTCCAATAAATTTCAAACAGTTTATCAAAGAGCAATCTGAAAAGGTTGCTCTAATTTTTGATGAATCTGATGAAATTACATCATGTGACACAAAGAAAACAAGAAGTATATTGGAAATTTTTAGACGCGTAAAGTATAAATTGCTCACAACTGGCACAATTACAAGGAATAGCATTAGCGAAATGTATAAACAATTTGAATTAATGTACAACAATTCTGTAAATTTAATATGCGAATGTGAGTTAATTTACACACACAACAAAAAAGAAAATACCATTAATCAAACAATCAATACAGAATACATGAAACCTTTTAAAGCAAAGGGTGGTATGACATTGTTTAAAAATTCATTCAACCCTTTGAAAAGGACTGTATTTGGTGTTGAGAAAAATAATCAAGATATATATAACGAGGATAAGCTCGCAAAACTTATATCAAAAACAGTCATTACGAGAACCTTTAAAGATATTGTCGGCGCTGATAAATATGTCTTTAAAAATACGGTAATTGAACAAAGTGCGGAAGAAAAAGAACTTTATGAAAAAATACTCAAAGATTTTCGCTCAATGGTTTACAAATATTTTGTACAGAATGAAAATAGCCGCAAAGACAATATGTTGATGATTGTTAGGCAATTAATGACGCTAATAAAAGCAACATCAATACCTCAATACTTTAAAGAATTTAATGGTGACATACCAAATAAAATGAATAAAATTCATGAGTTGGTGCACGAAAAAGAAAATGAAAAATTTTGCATAGGGTGTACATTTGTCAGGGCAGTCGATGAATATTTTAACTTGTTATCAAATAGTGGCCGCCCTGTATTTAGAAAGACTGGAAAGGAAAACGCACAACAAACGGATGAAATAATCAAGAACTTTAACACCTGTAAAAATGGAATATTAATATGCACACAACAAAGTTTAAAAAGTGCAGTCAATATTCCAAACTGTCAAAATGTAATAATTGAATCTTTGCAATGGAATATACCAAAAATCTTGCAGTTCGCATTTAGATTTGTGCGCTTTAATAGCCCAAACAAAGCGATAATAAATTTTGTGACCTATAAAGACAGTATCGAACCAAATCTGTTAGGTCTTTTGATGTGCAAAGAAAAACTAAACGAATTTGTTAAGACACTGGAATATAACACAGATGAAAATCTCTATGAAGAATATGGAATTAATGAAAATTTATTAGATTTGGTTATTAAAAAATGCTATGACAAAGACGGGAAATACTATCTTGAATGGGGTAAACAACTTGCAGCATAAGGAGGAAAAATGGACAAAAACACACAAGAATACTCTGAAACTTTAAATTTTCTATTCAACAATAATCTTAAAATGGAAAATTCAATCCTAAAAATCATAATCGAAAACCTATTACTAAAATGTCCGGGGGCAACTTACGAAAGTTGCTACAACGCGGCAATTTTAGAAATGGTTAAAGAAAACAGAAAGGAAAGTAAATAATGAACATGGCAGAAGAAAAAGAGTATATGGCTACAACAACCATAGCAGGCAAAGCACATTACCAGTACGACAAAACATCGCCAAAAAGAGCATATCAAAAATTACTTGAAAATTTAAAGCAAAAAGGCGTAAGGGTAAGTTGCAGAACATTTTTTATTATTCGCCAGATTGACTATGACCCGAGCCATAAAACCATATCATATTCACTTTTTAGCGGATATTACGGTATAAGCGGCAAAAAACAAGAAATTGAAGCAATGCTGAGCTGTGCGGCATAGGTGGCAAGTATGGATAAAAATTCAATAGAATCAGTACTTAAAAATTATTCAATTGCAAATTTGTATATAAACCTTGATAAAAGCTCAGATAGAAAAACTTTGACATTTTATAAGAGAAATAATAAAACTCTGCACTGGGATTTTGGTAAAAGAATATATGAAATTGAATTTGAAAGTTTTAACTCGGCTTACAAATTTATTCTCGAAAACAACATAAAGGTTTACAACATATCTTGCGGAAGCTATGCCAAGGAGATTGCAAATTACAACAAAAAAATACGCGATACAGGGCAATTACTTTTATTTTAAGAAAGGCGGTTATTATGAACGAAGAATATTTCAGAAACAAAGAACTTGACGCACAAAAAGCAATGCTAAGCGATTTTTTCTTTGGGAAATCCAAAAATGATTTTATGGATTTTGAAACACTGAAAACCATAAATGAAACACAGCAAAAGGTGCTTGATTATATAATTGGAAAAATAGGATAAATAATTTGTTAAGATATGTAAAAATTATAATTTTTTTGGCAAATTTGCAAAAATTATTATAATCACATGTTTTATTTGAATAATTACAAATATATGTATAGGAGGTTTTGTGTCTTACATATCAAAAATAACACCCGTTAAAACATTTACAGCTCAAAAAGTTGCCGCCTTGAGGTCTCAAAATTTCTCCGGCGGCAATAATTTTATTACATCACCGCATAATAAGATTTCTTTTGGTGACAAGTATAGCCCTTGGGATGAAAGCAACGACCCTAAAAAAATAATGGAGAAAATAGATAAAGCAATTGAGGTAAAGGAAGATTGTGCAGAGAAAATCTCAAAAGTTATAGATGAAACTGAAGGTTACTACCAAACTATATACACATATCAAACAGAGCAACTTTATGTAAACATGCGCGATTTTGCACAAAAATACGCCTTTGCAAAACTTGAAATGAATAACATGACAAAAGAAGCAAGAAAATTATGGAATATGACTTATCCATATAGAAACCCTGCGATAAAAGGCATAGTAAAGCCCCCGAGACCTTACTGGGGTATTGAAAATGGTGGCAGTTATTACAGGCACTTAATACCCATAGATAGCAGTCTGCCCGCCAAGTTTGCATATGAGGATAAAATAAACAGCATGGCACGCGGCTGGAGAAGTACTGATGCATCTAAAGATAGAGTCAACACTTCAACTGAAGAGCAAATATATGATGATGTAAGAGAAAAAATGGATTTAAGAAATGAATTAATCAAAAAAATTGATTCAGCAAAAGACCAACTGCGTCCTTTTATAGAAAAACTTGCCTCAGATAAAATAGACGGGCAAGCAGTTTTACCAAATTGCATAATGCTCGTATGCGATAGAGAACGAGTGACACAAACTATTGTTAATTGGTTGAATACAAATATTTCTGATGTTGCAGACCATACCTTCAAATATTATTATAAAGATTGCGATACATTGCAGAATGAAGTAATTGACGCACTTGAAGAAGCAGAAGAAAAATATCAAAGAACAGGTCGCCGTACAATTATCCATGTAAACGGATTTGATAAGCTAATGGATAAAAGATACAACAGTCCTGAAAATATAGCTGCATTAAAAGAGTATATGGATACTGCTGACGAAGATTATCATTCAACTATCATTTTTAGAACCACAGAAGATAATATAAAGAATCTGGATAAGGGTACATTGCAACCACACAGAGTAGGACTAAGAATAGATATACCTATTAGCGATTCTGATGAATGTTTATTATAAAGGAGCAAAAATGAAGGTTTTGGGAATTTCAAACATAAATTTTAAAGGAATAAAAGTACTTGGCAACAATAGGCAAGAAAACAATAGTGCAAATGCCAAAATCAGTCCCCAGAGGGTAGCGCTTGAAGAAATGCAAAAAGCGTACCAGGAGCTGAGTGACACTTATGACAGTATTGCCATAAGAACATATGAACAACTGAAAGATGATATAGAAAAAGAAGCCACAGCAAAAGCAAAAAAGGCTGAGCAACAAGTAAGGTGTGAGCATCCGTATTTAAGCAAAATAGGTTTTGTAAGAAATGGTTATCTTGCAGAACCACTGAGTGAAATACAGCATGAAGCTACAAGGAAAAAAGAAGAAGCTTCAAGAAAAGGTGATACCAAGACTTGTAGTTTAAAGGACGAACTTCTAATAAAGATGGCCGAAACACAAAATGAATGCATTAGAAAAATAGATGAACTTGATAGAGCAATAGTTAAAAATATACTGGAACAAAATGCTCCAAAATACAGCGATAGAATTGTAGGTTCAGCCCGTAAGCGCAAGGGCGAGGGTTTTTCGAAAGTTGCAGGATATGATTACGAAAAGCAAGTTTTAAATGATGTATTTATAAGCAAGGTAAGGGATGAGCAATCCGGCAAGTCCCCCGATATTTTTGGCAGCATTTTATTCTTTGGTCCGTATGGCAACGGCAAAACATATATGACAAAAAACATTGCCGCAGAAACAGGCTGCAATCTTGTACAGATAAAGACAAGAAGCGGCGAAACAAGGTATGAGCGTTTTATGAACGAACTTAAAAAACAAGCCGAAGAATCAGAAAGTCGTTTTAAACAAACCGGACAGCGTACCGTAATTTTTGTAGATGAAATAGATAAAGTAATAGGTAAAAATTCCCCGATAGGCAAAGAATTTGAAGAATTTATCAAAACCTGCTCCAAAAAATATCATTGCAGTGTATTTGCTTCTACAAATTCACCTTCTATACTTTCTGTAGATATGAATAATCCTGAAATCTTCCCCATAAGAATGTCAATTGATATACCTGATGATGAAAATATGGAAAAAGTATTGGAGCATTATCTCAAAGGCGCACAAGACGAACCTCTGGATTATTCAGAAATTACAAAAGAACTTAGAGAGATTGAGGATAATACGGGCTCAAGACTAAATAATTCTCAAATCTTTGATATATGTCATGAAATAGTAGCCAAATTGGGGGGTTTAGATATAAAGCAACAAGCGATAATAGATTATCTAAAAAATGCCGGCATAACACCCGTTCTTGATGAAGAATCCGTTGATTATTTCAATCAAGAATATAAAAAATTCATAGGAGAAGAATAGTGAAAATAGGTACTGTTGATTTATACAATGTAAAAACAAACAGGGCGCAAATAAACAATGCTCGTACTAACTATGCGCATAATGTTTCATTTTGCGCAAACGACACTTTTGAAAGGGTAGTACCGAGTCAAAACGAACTTCTTAAAAAATTAAGCAGATTGCAAGATGAAATTGTACCGCTTGTAAAAGAACATAAAAAATCAACAGGCGATATTATAAAAAAAGCAGTAGAGCTGCAAAACGACGGTGTAAAAAAAGAACGCGTTTTTACATTTAAACTTTTTTCAATGATACGCAATATGCCTGATATGCTGGCTGTAGATGAGGTATATAAGCAGCTTACGGATACAATGAACTTTTGGCATTTAAGAAGAGGCGAAGCTGATTGTGACAGCTGTTGTTCATTGCTTACTTCCGCAAATAAACAACTTGCAGATGACATACTTGACCTGTATCCGTTTTTTATGAAAGCAAAATGGGGAAATGGAGCAGCTATAAGTAACTGCACTATTTTTTGCGATATGCTGCAAAAAGGCTTTCGCTATAATCCAGTAGTTGTGCCCAAACCACAGGGAAAATCCGGGCAAGAATACTTGGATACATATCAGAATAATTTAATTGACGCACTTGAAGCTTCTGAAGCTGATTTTAAAAAAACAGGCAAATATACAGTCATAATAGCGGATGATATGCAATCACTTGTAGATAAAACTATTAACAGCGCAGAAAATATTGCTGCAATGAAAGAATATGCAAATACTGCCGGCGACGATGGAGCAGCTATACTATATAGTCTTGACAGTTCAAAAATGGGCGATGTGGATAAGGGCATTTTACAGCCCCACCGTACCGCGAAACAGGTTAATCTGGATGAATTTGAAATAACACAAAAAACGGTCGATACTCTTAAAAAAGCAAGGCGCGAACTTGCACCAAAAATTGAACAGCTTGATGAAATATATTCACAGTTGACCAAAGAAGATTATGAGCGCTTACTAAAGATAAACAAACTGGCTTATGATTATTTGTGCACAGGGCAAGACCTTGCAAAACTTTATCCCAAATGTATACCAAATGCAGAACAAACAATTGAAAATGCGTTTCTTGCTCTTACCGATATAAATACATCAAATGAAACATACAGTGCCTTTCAAGAAATATACAGAGTGGCAGAAAGATTGCAAGAAATAAATAAGCCGATTCAGGAAACAGCCGAACAAATGACAGAAGAGCTGCCGCAAAAAACAAAAAATATATTTAAAAATAAGCCTGTAATATTTTTAATTGCAGGGGGTGTAGTTGCAGCAGGGGCATTTGCATTTTTGAAATTTAAAAACAAAAAAGCAGATACCATAAAAACTCAAAATTTAACACAAAACACTCCAAAGACAAATGCAACGGCACAAAGTCCTGCTGTATTAAACAAAATATCGCAAAATACAATGCCGAAAATGCAAAGTATGGACGAGTTTCTAAAGGCTTCGCAGGCAATTTAGCTCTTGTTGAAATTATTTTTAGTGTATCATTTTGCCAATATTTGAGTTAGACCTTAAATTAACTTAATCCGTCAATTTATCAAGTGCCCTGTAATAAGTACCCAGAGCACCTTCCTTGTGGTCTTTTTGATATTTTTCAAGTTCTTCTTTATTCATTTTTCTAAAAGGCATACCTGATAAGGTTCTTGATATACTGTCGGTGAGAATTGTACAGACGGCAGTAATTGCGCCCGCTCCTAAAATACTTTTAGCATAAGGGATTTTAAATATGTCATTTATTCCCATAATTACAATTTGCGTTGCGATTCTAATTATTTTGTTGACACCTCTAAGACGTGCGTCCTTTTCCGCTTTATGTTTGTCGCCTGTTTGTTTTGCGGTGTTATTAAATTCATCCGTCATTGCAAAATATAGTGAGCCAAAAGTTCCCATAAGCTGTGTGGTTTTTCCTATTGCAGCGTTTTTAACTGATGATTGGGTTTCTTTGTTCAGGGCTGAGATTCTGTTTTGCTCAATATGTTTTCTATAAAATTCAAGGAAATCCTTATTTACTTCGCCGCCAAATTTTGCAAGCTGTTCTTTAAAATCAAGATATGTATTAAGCAGATGGTATTCATTTTTAAGTTCAATTTTTTCAGGTTTTTTAACTATTTTTAAACCTTCCAAAATTTTATGCACTGCTTTATAAGGATAGCTGAATAATTCCGTTACAAATCTAATCGGCATTAAAGGGATGTGCAGGAGTTCTTTCCTTGAAGCCTGAATATTTGTAAATGGAATTTTTGACATTTTTTCATATTCGCCAAGAAGAATTTTTTCAACCATTGTGCCGTCAGGATTTTTAAATTGTTTTACAAGTTTGGGATTAGAAAAAGCTTTATCGAAAATAGGTTGATGTGTCTTTGCAACACCGATAAAACCGGATTTTGCATAAGCGTTATAGAGGTTATTTATATCATCTTTGCTAACCCACACTTCTCCAACTGTAAAATTTCGATATTTTTTAGTTATATCTTTTACAAAATCAAGATTTGTAATTTGCTCTTTTAAATTGTTAAATATTTTTGTACTTTTAATTCCCTTAAGAGCAAAACCGACGCCAATACTTGCACCTGTTGCAAGCAGGATATTTTTAAGAGAAAGTATATGGTTTTTGTCGTCTTTTTCTAATTTTTGTTTTTTAAGTTCGGCATGTTTGTTTTCTTTTACACTGTCGATAAATTTATTTATCGAAAGAAAAGAGGGCTGAGAGCCGTCATTAATTTTAATCCTCGTATGCTCTCTGCCCGTTGATATTCTAGATGTTATGTGAAATAAAATTCCAAGTGCCGTATTTAAAAGCGGTGCGCCTATTTTTGAATTATTTGAAAAGCTTGCAAAAGCACCAAGTAAGAAATATTGTGAAATTGCTTCCTGAACAGTAGCTAAAATTTCTTGCTTTCTTTTTGTTTTAGCTGAATCAATTGCCTCTTGTTCCGTAACGCCGTTCATAATAGACTTATTATAAAAATCATTACCGAGCATTACAGCCGCGGTAATGCCAGACACAAGTCTTACAACCGTTCTTTCATGTGGTGTGTGATAATGGGCTTTATCTTTTGCGAGATTATCATCAAAAAGCGCATAAAGCTTCTTTGTCGTGTCGTCGCATATTGATTGAAAGTCGGCATTACATTTGTTGTCACATATAAATTTATCAATGTCTTTAGGGTTGATTCCATTTTTCTTTGCAAATTGGTTTATGAAATTATCCCCGTTTTTGAGCAAACCGCGCATTGCACGCTGATAACTTTTGCTTTGCTGATTTTCTGTATATTTTTTTAATAAATTAGAATTTTGAAGCGATTTAATATTAAACTTTTTTGCAAAAGTAATTAAAATATCCTTTGGCAAATCAACAAAAGGATATTTAAGAGTGTCTATAAAAGAGTGAGGTTTTGAAAAACGGGTATTTTCGCCAATGGTTTGTATAAAATTTGAACCTGTTTTGCCCTCAAGAAAAGCAAAAATCCCGTCAATATGACATTGAGATACTTTTTTAATGGAGGGGAGGTGAACCACTTTACCGTATGAGGTAAGGCTAATGCCGTTTTTGCTTTTTAGGGCATTACTTAATGGGGATAGCATAAAAATATTCACCTGTTATTAATATTATTTAATACATTGAAATCAGGTGAATATTTATTTTTGCTTATAAATTTGATTTGTATATATTATTTGAAATAAAAATTTACAATCTTGTGCCGTACAAATCCCACATTCTTTCTTCTCTGTCGGGTTTATCTATATCGCTGGAATTACTTTTTGTTTTTAGCGCCTCATCTCCAAGTGCTTCATACATATTAATTGCATTTATTGAAGCCATTAACACTTTGTATGTTGAAGGATTTTCTATATTATTAAGACAATGATATAATTCCGCAGAATCCTTATTATCGCCCCAGTATTCTTTTGTCATTTCAAGATAGCTGTTTTTCATATTGCTTCTTTCAACATGTTCTTTTATTAAATCGGCATAAATTAAACCCCTCGGATGTCCTTCACCACCCCATTTAACCATAATTCCTTCATTGCCATCAAGTGCTCCAACATCCCACTGTTTATACAATTTTCTGTCTTCTTCATTTGAAGCTTCAACGGGCAAGTTTTCGATTATCTTTTCTCTGTTTGCTTCTTCAATTTTTCCGAAACTTACATTTTGGGGTTTGTTTGCATTAGCTCTAAACGTGTTTACTGGTGTGATTCTCATAATTCAATATCCCTATTTAACTATTTATTATTTTGAACCATTATGAGGTTCTTGTACAAAACGTGAAAATATTTTTATTTGCTAAAGTTTTTTTATGCTTTTAATTACATCATATATACACAATAGCTTATCCTTAGAACAATTCTTCAGACTTTTATTGATTAGTTCGACAATTTCATTTTTTGATTGTGAACCGTCTTCTATTTCTTCAGTCATAAAAAGCTCATAAGGTTTAACATTCAATGCATTGCTGATATTGCATAAATTTTCTATTGAGACAAAGGTTGCACCTATCTCGATTTTGCCTATAAAAGATGTATCAAGCGATACTTTTTCTGCAAGTTGCAATTGCGTCATGTTGCATTTATTTCTAAAGTGTTTGACCCTATTTCCAAATATTTTTTTAATATCGTTAGTCTTTACCATAGAAATAGATTAAATTTAATTTTTAAACAAAACAATTGCATATAATTATATTTCTTATGTAAATATATTCATAATACGAGTGTATAAGCTGTATTTTTTAGTTACTTTGGTGCACAAGACGACTAATTTTCAATTGTAAATTATATTGTTACAACTTAAAATTAGTCATTGTAATACGCAAAGTATTAATTGATAATTACATGAAATCGGATAAAGCCAGTTAGCAAAACCCATTAGTCTTGATTGTGTATCGCATTGTATATATGCGAGGGTGTTAGATAAATTAAAGGAAAATAATTTTGTTTAAAAATTACGATGAATTAACTCGTGCCTGTAATTCTTATCAGGCAAAATTTGATTTGCTTCTTGTCACGCTGACTGTTTCATACATTGAAACATATTTTAAAAAAACCAAAAAAGTAATGCCGATTAAAACGGCGCATTTTTTTGCGCACAGAACCATTACAAAATTAATTAAGAAAAAATGGCTTGATGAAAATTTGGACTTTGTTGATCCAAATTTTCAACTTTCGGATTTAACAAAAAGAAAGGTGGCATAATGAAAATTTCAGACAAATATGCTCAAGATTTTACTCAAGATGAAAGAATGACCTATATAGGCGGTTCAGATATTGCTGCAATTATGGGAAAAAGTAGGTGGTGCACACCGTTAAAAATGTGGGCATATAAAACCGGTCGTTTACCAACGCCTGATTTATCAAAAAATGAAAGAGTTAAATTTGGAAAAAAATTGGAATGGGTTGTGGCAGAAGAATATGCAACAAGGCATAACGTAAAAGTACAGAGCAGGAAAGAGGCGTATACACACCCAAGGTTCAATTTTTTAAAAGCTCATGTAGACAGAATAATAATTAACTCTGACAAAATTCTTGAGGCTAAAACATGTGGTGCGGAAAAAGGCAAAGAATGGCTAAACAGTAATGTGCCAACAGAATATGTACTACAGGGAAATTGGAACGCAGGAATGGCGAAAAGAAATATTTTCTCTATAGCTGTTTTAATAGGCGGAAACCACTACGAGGAAGTAACATTAAACTTTGATAAACAGTTATTTGATATGCAAGTCGAAATCGCAGTTAATTTCTGGAAAGAATATGTTGTAAAAAATGTTATGCCACCAGTAAGTGCTGATGATGAGAGTATATTGCTTGAAATATATCCAAAACATACTGAGGATATGATAGAAAATCAAGAAATTGAAGATAGAATAGCATATCTAAAGGAATTGGAGAACTATCAAAAAGAACAAGATGAAGAAATAAAAAAGATAAAAAATGAACTAAAGGCGATTATAGGCGACAAACAAGGAATTTTAACAAACAAATATAAAGTTACTTGGAAAGAAATAACAAAAGAATATCCCGACAGTGAAAAGCTAAAAACTGACGGTATTTTTGAAAATTATTCAAAAATAACAACTTATAGACAAATGAGAATTGATAAAAGAAAGGATGTTGCCTAATGACAGCAGAAAATATTGTTCAACAAGTAAAACAAGAGTTACAGGAAAGAAAAAAGAATGTAATAACTATGCAAGACTTAATTAAAAGAAATGCAGAAGAATACAAAAAAGTTCTTCCTAAACACATGAGTGCAGAAAGGATGACAAGAATTTTTGTTACAGCATTAAGTTTAAACCCCGATTTAGAAAAATGCACAAAAAAATCTTTTCTTGGTGCGATTTTTATGTGCGCACAAATTGGTCTTGAATTAAACATTGACGGACAGGCTTACATTATTCCTTTTTACAATTCCAAAAAAATTAACGGCGAATGGGTTAAGGTCTATGAGGCACATTTCATAATTGGCTACAAAGGATATATAACACTATTTTATAATAGCCCGAACTCTGTAAGTATCAATATGAAAGAGGTATATGAAAACGATATTTTTGAATACGAGTACGGAACAAATGCACATATCAAGCACATTCCTGCAAGTAAGAAAAACAGGGGTGAAGTCGTATATTACTATGCAATAGCAAAATTGAAAAATGGTGGCGAATTATTCCATGTAATGAGCAAAGAAGATTGTATTGAACATGGAAAAGAACACTCAAAATGTTGGACAACACAAATCAAAGACCCAAAAACTGGTAAAATGGTTAATTGTGACGGTCATTTTATGGTAAATACCCCATGGGCAAAAGACCTTGATTCAATGTGTAAAAAAACAGTATTGATACAGCTTGCAAAAGTATTACCAAAATCAAGTGAAGTACATGCGGCACTTGAACTAGATAATACTACCAAAAGCATAATTGCACCAAATATGCTTGAAATCAGGGATGAAACAAATTGGAATGATGAGATTAAAAACGAAGAAATAATTGACGGAAAGGTGGCATAAATGAATGAATTTAGAGTATCTGGCAGAGTAAACAAAATCAGTATTTTTTATAAAGATGACGGGAATTGTTATACAAAAGTGTTTCTTTCTCAAAAAGTACCTAAAAAAGATAAATACAATCCTTTTAACATAGTCTATTTTAACACTAATGGTGTAGCGGAAAAAATAGCCGATGAAGTTAAACAAGGCGACTATATTGAAACAAAGTGCTACTTAACACCCTATGAATATACAGATAATGAAACAGGAAAAACTAAAAACTCAATAAACATAACAGGTGTAAGTTTTGAAAAACTAATTTATGACGATGAAACAAAAAAATTTGTAAAAGTCGCATAGTAACTCCAGATTAAAGGGTCAATATGACAAATACTTGGCGCAAGCTATACAGTAAAATCATTGATTGGCAATGGTACAAAAATCCCAATACTTGTCACTTGTTTATTCATTGCATATTAAAGGCAAGAAAAGAAGAAAGCAAATGGCAAGGCATAGTGATACCAAAAAACTCTTTTATTACATCACTGAATCATCTATCAAATGAAACAGGATTAACAATAAGAGAAGTTCGTACCGCTTTAAAAAATTTATCAAAATGCGACAAAGAACTGACAATCAAAACGACAAACCGCTACACCATTATTACGGTTGAAAATTTACACATTTATCAAAGTAAAAATTTAGAAGAAAAAACAAAAAACGACATGCAAGCAGTCATGCTAACGACAACAAGTAAAGAATGTAAGAAACATGTAAGTAATAATAAAACTAAAGATAAAAAATTATATGGTGAATTTTCAAATGTAAAATTAACAGAAGAAGAATATAGCAAATTATTAGCTATATATGAAAGTGAAAAAAGATTAAAACAAGGTGTTGAAATTCTATCAACATATCTCGCCTCTAAAGGAGATAAATACAAAAATCACTATGCTGTGCTTGGAAAGCATAACTGGGTCTACAATAAGGTAAATCAGACTAGCCCAGTTAGACTTGGGGAAAATTATAATGCGTTTATATAATAAATCTAAAACTGTAGCTGAAACGCTCGCAGATGAATACGAGCAAAATATCCTTTCAATTTTAATTAATTCTAAATCAGAATTGCAGAAAAAAATAATACTGTCACTAAATTCTGCAATGTTTGAAAACACCATAAATTCAAAACTTTTTGAAACAATGGTGCAGTTAATGAACTCAAATGAAGAAATTAACAAGTATTCATTGTTGGAAAAGCAGCCAAAATACTTGGAGGAAATTACTTTATTGTCTTTCAATGAGGCGCTATGTGTAAACTATACTTACTATATTGAAAAATTGCAAGAAAGATATTTTGAAAAACTTGCCAAAAATGCAAAATCAATAAGGGATATAGACATAATAAACGAAGAAAGGAGTAAATATCAGAACAGAGAAATTTCGGTACTGCCATTACATCATAACTCACTAGAATTAATGGCAAATGCGTACAACAACACAAAAAGGGTATTGACGGGATACAAAAGTATTGACGATTTTGTTGGCGCAATGCAAGGCGGTGATGTGATTATATTGGCAGGTGCGCCCTCTATGGGCAAAACATGTACTGCTTTAAACTTTATGCTAAATATTTCAAAAGCAGGAAACAAGGTGTTGTTATTCAGTCTTGAAATGAATAGGGTTCAGTTAATAAACAGAATTGTATGTATGGAAACCATTGTTGAATGTGATAAATTCAGGAAAAAAGAATTGAGTAACTATGAATGGAATGTGTATAAGAATTTTCTTGACAAAAAATTGCCGCAAATCAATATTGATGTGCCTGACGGGTATAATCTTACACTGGAGGAAATCAGAAGAATTATCAAAAAAGCAACTGCGACATAGTTTTTATTGATTATATGGGATTAATTGTCGGAAATAGTAATACAAATAGTTACGAAAGGATAAGTGAAATCTCAAGAACATTAAAACTCACAGCTCTTGAAGTGAACAAACCATTGTTTGTTTTACACCAACTTTCAAGAAAATATGACGATAGACAAGACAAAACCCCACGCTTATCTGATTTAAGGGATTCTGGCAAAATTGAGCAAGACGCTGATATGGTATGTTTTGTTTACAGACCTGCCGTTTACAATCCAAATGAATACGATGAGAATGATATGCGCTACATAGTAGGTAAAAATAGGAACGGAAAGTCCAACAAAGTAATAACGCTAAAGGCTAACCTGACCTATCAAAAAATTATCGAAAGAACATGTGCATAGCATTTCGAACACATAAGCATATTTCTTTTCGATTAGGAAAGGATAAATTATGCAAGGCAATCTTCTATCAGGTATGAACTTATCACAAGAAGAAAAAGTGCTGGAACACCTGATTAAATTTGGTTTTATAAACACAGCGATATGCAAGAAAAAATTGGGTAATTATCAGCTACCCTATATTATAAGAAACCTGATTAAAAAAGGCATAGCAATATTCAAGTTGCAAACTGTTGATAAAACAGAAAAGGGAATAAGGTACTATGTAAATTATTATTTAGCCCCTTATGAAAAACAAAATAGTTTTACAAAAAAACTAATGGTTAGGTACGAACATGCAAAGAAAGCATAACTTGACCTTACAAGAAAAGAAAGTTTTGAAATTATTAGCACAAAATGATAATGAAATCGCTTTTCAACTCTGTTTATCAGTGAATACCGTAAAAACATACATAAGGCGCATATTAATTAAATTAAATGCGAAAAATAGAACATCGGCGGTTATACTTTCCATAAATAATGGAATGGTGAGAAGTCAAGATTTTAAAATCAATTTGACAAAATGAAGTGTGACTACAACAAAGAAATTAAAAAATTTAACGGTGTATATAGGGTTCAGTACAAAATGCTTGTAAAAGACCCCTATATACAGACCGTTAATGACTATAACCATGCAATTTATGACCTGCACCACTATATAGTTTTTCAATCATACTCAAAAAATGAGGATTGGTACAAAGATAAAGGCATAAATCAAAAGCTTATATTATTGCCAAAAGATGTGCACATACTACTTCATACTTGCACAGACAAATTTGAATACAAAGGTTTTAAATGGAATGAGTTGTTATTTTGCAAAAAAATCACGTTGTATTAGTAAAGGATTTTAATATGCAAAATATAGAATTGATAACCCCTGCTGAATTATCAGAAAAGTTAAAAATCAAGAATAGTACAGTTACCAATTGGGTAAAAAATAAAAAAATACCAGAACTACTGTATGTGAAAATAGGCACAATTGTAAGAATACATAAAGACAAATTTGAAAATTTTTACAAAATAAATTTAAACGACCTAATTACAGTTAAAGAAGCTGCAAAAATTTTGAGAACTAACGAAAATACACTCAAAAGTTGGTTATTAAGAAAACAATTACCCGAAAATATAAAATGCAATATTGTCGGAGTTGCGCGAATCAAAAAATCATTACTGGTTCATTTTATCACTGGCAACAACGGAAATGTTGCTGCTTAGAAAGGATAAATATGAAAAAAGTACATTACTACAATATAATGGTGAATGGCTATCGAGAGCATTTGATTGCACCTAACTGTAAAACAAAAGAGGAGGCAATTGAATACGCGCAAAAAAGAAAAGAGGCTATTCAACTTATGTTTGACGGCATTATTCCAATGGATAAACGTCTATCAAACTGGGTATTTAAGAAAGAAGTAAAAGAAAATAAAAAAATTACCGTTGAAATATTATGCCAGTACTTATTGGATGATTATGAAGAAAAAGGAAATAAAACATATAATAAGGCAGTAACTCATACAGTATTTTTCATGAATTACTTTGGCAAAGATACTGATATTGAAAAAGTTGACAAATTTGCAATAAAGAAAATGAAACAAGAGTTAAAAAAACGTAAAAATAAGCAAGGGAAAAATATTGACAGCGCTACGATAAATCGCTATATGAGCACACTAAGACGCGCATTTAATGTACTGAAAGAAAATGGGGAAATCAATTATAATCCCTGCGACACAATAAAAAAAGAAAAAGAAACTCCAAAAAAATGTGATGTAATTCCACTGAGTGCTATTAAAGAGTTTTTAATGAGAATGAAAGCACCACAAAGACATATTGTGGAATTAGATTATAATTTAGGTTTCAGAATTGGCAATATTTTAAGATTGAAAAAAGAACAAATAAATTTAGAAACAAAAATAATCACAATACATAAAGAAGATAACAAGGGAAAAAAGAATATTAAAAAGAAAATAAATGATAAGGCTCTTAAAATAATAAAAATGTACTGGGATAGTAATGATATGGAATATTTGATTGTAAATAAAAAAACAAATAAACCATACACAACTATTCTGAAAGAAATCAAACGTGTGAGTAAAGAAATGGATTTGGGATATGTGCTACAAAAATCTCTGCGCAAAAGCTTCGGAACAAATTTTTATCTGCAAACGCGAGATTTAAAAAAGACACAAGCAGCGCTTGACCACAGTAGCCCCGTTGTAACAGACCTTTATATACAAATTGACACGCTTGAGGTGGATGAGGAAATGGAAAAGCTTGCAAAAATTTACTAATTTGTTGCAAAGTTAATTATTAGTTTTGTAGTGATAGTATGCAAAATTACACAAAAAATTACACAAAATAAAAATCGAATGCCAAAAACCAAGTATATATAAGCTTTTAGCAAACATGACACAAGATTATGAGTCCCCTGCGCTACCGCTGCGCCACAGGCCCGTGACGACTAAACTTTGTTATTCAATTATCAATCGGGCTTGCGGTAGCTGCGCTACCTTTCCTCTCGAAAAACGTGACATTTAGTCACCTTTTTCTCGGCAGAGTGCCACAGGCCCGTGACGACTTGGTTAAAAAATACCAGAAAAAAATATAAAAATCAAGAGAAAATATTGTACGCAAATTTTACAAATGCTTAATCTTGTGCTTTAATTGTTGTGTTCGTAGTTTATAGAGGACAAACCATGGAAAGAACATTTATCGCAATTAAGCCGGACGGTGTAAAGAGGGGTTTTATAGGAAAGATTTTGCAGAGATTTGAGGATAAATCATACAAAATCGTTGCCCTAAAGATGCTAAATGTTACCATGGAGCAGGCAAAAAAACATTACGCGGAGCATGAGGGTAAGCCGTTTTATCAGTCGCTTATTGAATATATTACCTCAGGCCCCATTGTTGCAATGGTTTTAGAGGGTGAAAATGTTATAGCGGGTTCAAGACATATTATGGGTAAAACTAACCCCGATGAAGCGGACGTCGGAACAATAAGAGGCGACTTTGCTCAAGTAAAAGAATATAACATAGTTCATGGCTCTGATTCAAAAGAATCTGCTGAGCGTGAGATTGCAATATATTTCAGTGAAAATGAAATGTGTGAAAACTACAAAACTATGTTAGAGCTTGTCATGGAGCACTAATGGCTTTGTACAGTGATTTTTTCAACTTTGAAGTAGTTGCAAAATCTGAATTTTCAAATGCCCGTGCAGGTGTTTTTAAGACTCCGCATGGGCTTATTAAAACTCCTGTTTTTATGCCTGTCGGTACTAATTCTACGGTTAAAATGCTTACAATGCAGCAGGTTTTAGACACAGGTGCTCAGATTATTTTGAATAATTCTTATCATATGTATTTAAGAGCAGGCTGTGAATTAATTAAAAGAGCAGGTGGGCTTCATGCTTGGCAAAACTGGCATAAGCCAATATTAACAGACTCGGGCGGTTTTCAGGTTTTTTCACTTTCTAAATTAAGAAAAATAACTGAAGATGGGGTGTACTTTTCTGACCCTAAAAACGGTTCAAAGCATTTTATATCGCCTGAGGTCTCCATGCAAATTCAAGAGGATTTGGGGGCTGATATTATAATGGCTTTTGATGAGTGTGCACCATACCCCTGTGATTACAGCCATGCCAAGGATGCCATGGAACGAACTCACAGATGGTTAAAAAGGTGCTTTGATGCACATAAAAACCCTCGTCAAGCACTTTTTCCCATAGTTCAAGGAGCGTTTTTTGAAGATTTAAGAAAGGAAGCTGCAAGTACTGTTTCTTCTTTTGATGCGGCAGGATATGCTATAGGTGGCGTGAGTGTCGGTGAACCTGTAGATGTTAAAAATAAAATAGTTGAGATAACCGCTCCGCTGTTACCTTATAACAAGCCAAGATACCTTATGGGGGTTGGTACGCCTGTTGATTTAATTAACGGTGTGCGCTTTGGTGTAGATATGTTTGATTGTGTTCTTGCAACCAGAAACGCACGCCATGGTACTTTTTTTACATATAGCGGAAATAGAATTATCAAAAACAAAGAGTTTGAGGAAGACTTTTCGCCTTTGGATGAAAAGTGTTCTTGTCCTGTTTGCCAAAACCATACAAGGGCTTACATTAGGCACTTGTACAGAACTGCTGAGTCAACAGCTGCAACGCTTCTAAGTATCCATAATATACATTTTCTTGTAAACCTTATGAAAGACCTGAGGGAGTCAATTATAAACGGTAATTTTGAGAGCTATTCAGCAAAACTGTTGGAAAAATTTTAAACGTCGTCAAAAGGCTTTAGTTCTACGTACTTTTCGTGATAACTTCTTTTTTTGGATAAATTTTTCAATATTTCTTTGTTGCTTTTAATTGATATCCAAGTTTCAATCAGTTGTATGTCTTCAATCGACATGCTGCCGCCGATTTTTTTGCCTTCATTGACGTTAAACACGGCTGAATATGTTCCTATTTGGACCAATATTAAAAGCGTATCACCATATTCGCTAAAACATATAGATAACCGTCTGTATTTAGTGGTATCTACTATGTCGTTTATCCTGCCGCGAACCCTTGCTCTTTCGTTTTCTTGCCTGTATTCGTTTAACAAAAAATCTTTAAGGGATTCTTCGGCCTTTATTAAATCAGCACGTCCCATATATTACATAATGTCATTTTTTTAAAAAAATGTAAATACTAAAAAGGTTTAAAATTCAATTATTGCTAAAATTTCTTAATATTTTATTTGACTTTGATTTATGTTTGTTGTGAAATAAGTGTTACAAATACTTAAACAAGGGGAAACTATGCCAACTATTAATCAACTAGTTAAAAAAGAAAGAAAAAGAATTATAGACAAAACCAAATCACCCGCATTGACAAACTGTCCGCAAAGACGCGGTGTTTGCACCAGGGTGTATACTACAACACCTAAAAAACCGAACTCAGCAATGAGAAAAGTTGCTCGTGTAAGATTGACTAACGGTTTTGAGGTTACTTCATATATTCCGGGTATTGGACATAACCTTCAGGAGCACTCTGTTGTGCTGATCAGAGGCGGCAGGGTTAAAGACCTTCCCGGTGTTAGATATCACATCATTCGTGGTACCCTGGATACTGCTGGTGTTGCTAATAGAACACAAAGCAGGTCTAAATATGGCGCAAAGAGAGCTAAAAAGTAAGAAAGGTTAAGTAAAGTAAATGTCAAGACGTTCTAAACCGGCAAAAAGAATACCATCGCCGGATCCTATATACAACAGTGTGGATATAGCAAAATTTATTAATCGCCTTATGAAAAAAGGCAAGAAGTCTATTGCTCAAAAGATTTTCTACTCTACTATGAGCAAAGTTGAGGAAAAAACTAAATCAGAACCAATGGAAGTGTTTAAAAAGGCACTTACAAATGCCACTCCTTTGATTGAGGTTAAAGCAAGACGCATTGGTGGTTCTACTTATCAAGTTCCTATTGAAGTTAAGGCTGACAGAGGTCAGGCTTTGGGTTCTTGCTGGATTATTGAAGCTGCAAGAAAAAGAGGCGGTAAGTCAATGGTTGAAAAATTAACAAATGAAATCGTTGACGCGTCTAACGGCATTGGCGCAGCTTGCAAAAAACGTGAAGATACACATAAAATGGCTGAAGCAAACAAAGCTTTCGCTCATTACAGATATTAATTAGAAAAGCCTCTTTAAAGAGGCTTTTTAGCGGGCTGTAGCGCACGTTTTGCACATTGTGCGAAACAAAATATATATTCCAAGCTGCGCCCAAAGAAATTGAAAATTTAATAATTGTGTCGGGCTGTAGCGCAGCTTGGTAGCGCACCACCTTGGGGTGGTGGGGGTCGCAGGTTCAAATCCTGTCAGTCCGACCATTTAACTTCCTCCTTGCAAAAGGAGGTTTTTTATTGACAGGATTTGAACATCATGCAAAGTCTTGCTTTACTCATAAGTTCGTAAATGTCCTGTCAGTCCGACCATTTAACTTCCTCCTTGCAAAAGGAGGTTTTTTATTGACAGGATTTGAACATCATGCAAAG
>CALUYW010000018.1 GCA_944325105.1 Candidatus Gastranaerophilales bacterium
CCTTTGAACAAGGTATGGGAGGTAACGGCTCAAGTGGTTATTTGAGGATAAGGTGGGATGCAAGTGAGCAGGAGTAGCGAACAATTAGTGCACTTGTGTGCATATCCTTATGCCTCCTCGTAAATTTTAACGGGGCACAAGCCCCGTAGAAAATTTACTACGCTAAGTCTCTTGGATTATTGGCGCTCCTCACTTTTTGACTTCGTTTGAAAATTTCATAGAAATTTTGTCACTTCGTCAAAGTGACTCGCATGGGCGCACGCTAATGCTATCGCGCCTGTGTAAAATCCGTTTCGTATCTTAATTCTATGAGGCACGCTCCAGGTAGTTAGATTAAATTCTATACAACATAGTGCCTCTTTTTTTAAAAAGTATTGTTATTTAATTTTTTTTCGTGATATTATTATAAGTGAACTTAGGCGCCTGTAGCTCAGCTGGATAGAGTGTTTGGCTACGAACCAAAAGGTCAGGGGTTCGAATCCCTTCAGGCGCGCCATAAAAGAGCTCCTATGAGGGCTCTTTTATTATAAATTTGCCGATGTGGCTCAGATGGTAGAGCAGTCGATTCGTAATCGACAGGTCAGGGGTTCGAGTCCCCTCATCGGCAGTTTATTTACATTTTGGATTTTTAAGAGTATAGATTAAGTGTTTCATCAGTTTTGTGTTTACTTGCTTTGTAAAGCTTCCTGTTTCAATTGCACCAAGTCTTTTTGCTACTTTAATTGATGATATGTTTTGCGGTCTTATTTCAAATATTACTTCTTCAAGATTGAGTTTATCAAAAGCAAATTGTGCCATAAAGCTTGCCGCTTCTGTTGCATAACCTTTTTTGGTGTATTTTTCATGTAATATGTAACCTATTTCATAAAAAATATTCCCGTCGATTGTATCGTCACTTAAGGACACTTGTCCTATAACATTGCCACTTGTTTTTTCTTGCGCTATATAAAATCCTAATCCCTTGCTACAGTACGATTTTTTGCACTTTTTTATCCAGTTTGTTATATCTTTTTTGCTAAAGTCTTGTTCCCAGATTTCTTTTACTGACTTTGTATTCATCATTTTATATATTTCATCAAAGTCATCAAGTGAAATTTTTCTGTATATAAGTCTTTGCGATTCTCCAAAAATATTATTTTGCTTTAGCATATTCCATTTCTTTTTTAATATATATCAAGTTGCTTTCATGTACACTTTCATATGCGCTTGTAAGAACTTTTTTGGCTGTGTTGTAGTAGAAAGTGTTTATCTCGTATATTACATATGGTTTATCGCTTGTCTTAAAGTCAATTATAAGTTTCTTCCCCAAAATTGTCCATTTTTCTCTGCATTTGGTTATGTTACAGTAGTGATATTTTCTTTTATTCTCTTTTTTAACAAGAGGAAAAAATCCCGGCTCGCTGATTATTCTTTTGCTGGATATGAATGTTTTGGGCGAAGCTAAAACCATGAGTAAAAATGCTCCCCCTGCAATAAAAAGAACTGATAAAATCGTACACAGGAATTCGCCCGCATTAATATTGAAAAATATTTTTTCAAAATTAAAACCATATACAAAAGACAACAGATAATCAAAGAAAAAAACAGGAGTTATGTCGCAAATGAGATACTCGTCATTATCCAGTCTTTTTTGGATTTTTGATACGGTATCTTTTCTGAGGAATATTTTTATAAAAATGTATAGCAAAAGACACGCAAGCGCGCTATTTAGCTCCGGTGACACAACAAGTGATTGCAAATAGTTTTCCATGTTTATGTTTCCTATCTGTATATCTTTTTGTATGTAAAGGTGATAACAATGGGATAATTTTAAAAAAACAAATTAATAATCTTAAATTACTATTAAAATGCATTTGTTACAAAATGATACACATGTATAAAACATATTTGTATTATTGACCTTTAAAAAATAAGATATTTTAATAGTATTTGTGGACTATAAAATGAATAAACTGGAATTACTTTCTCCCGCTAAAGATAAAAAATGTGCGATATCAGCCATTGAATATGGCGCAGACGCTCTGTATATCGGCGCTCCATCATATGGCGCAAGGAAAAATGCCTCAAATAGTCTTGAAGATATAGCGCAAGTTGTAGAGTATGCGCATAGGTTTTTCGCAAGAGTGTATGTGACGCTAAATACAATCCTTGATGACAGTGAAATAAATCAGGTGCAAAAAATGCTTAATGACCTTTATAAAATCGGAGTAGACGGCATAATTGTTCAAGATTTTGGTATTTTTAAGCTAAAATTACCCCCTTTTTTAATCTCGGCAAGCACTCAATGTGACACAAGGAATTTGGACAAGGTAAAATTTTTTGAGCAAATAGGGCTTGATAGGGCAATTTTAGCCAGAGAGTTGTCACTGGATGAGATAAAAGAAATATGTGAAAACTCAAAAATAGAAGTAGAAACTTTTATCCACGGTGCACTTTGTGTTTCTTACAGCGGTCAGTGTTACCTGAGTCGCTCTCAGGGTGCTCGCTCGGCTAATCGGGGCGAATGTGCGCAGCCTTGCAGAAAAAAATATACCATTATTAACGATAAGGGTAAAATTTATGCAAAAGATAAACATCTGCTTAATCTTAAAGATTTTTGCGCAAAAGATTATATAGACGATTTAGTAAAAGCAGGTGTTGTGTCTTTTAAAATTGAGGGACGCTTAAAAGATGAAAATTATGTAAAAAACGTCACTGCTTTTTATAATTTGAAACTTAAAAACTATAAAAGAATATCGTCAGGTAAGGTGTTTTACGACTTTGTGCCGGATTTAGATAAAAGCTTTAATCGCGAGTATACTTCATATTTTTTGTGCGGTAAAAATGATGATATTTTTAATCTTGATACTCCAAAAAACAGGGGTGAATTTATAGGTAGGGTTGAATTTAAGAACAATAAATATTTTAAAGTGAAAACAAAAATTCAAATTAACCCGCAGGATGGTTTGAGCGGATTTTTTGCAGGTGAGCTATCGGGAATGCTTGTGAATAAGGTTGAAAAAACGCAAGGCGGGTATTTTATATACCCCAATAAAATGCCTGAATTAAAGTCAGGACAGGAAATTTACAGGAATTTAGATTTTGAATTTGAAAAAAAACTAAAAAATTCAAAAACAAAAAGAAAAATAGCCCTAAATATAACTGTTTTTCAGGATAAAATCATTTCTGTTGATGAAGATGGTATTTTAACAAGTATGCAGATTAAAGACGCACAAAGTGCAACTAACCCTGATGTTGTTAAAAAAACCTATATATCACAACTTCAAAAATCCGGCGAGAGCGATTTTTATGTTGAAAATATAGAATTTAAAGATGAAAATAACCTTGCCTTTCTAAAAGTTGCACAGATTAATGCACTTAGAAGAGAGCTTTTTGATAGGGCTATGAAAAATAGGCTTAGTGAATATGAAAAAAAACGTGCAAGTCGCAAAAATAAAGTTATTACTCCAGCAAAATTTCCGCTTAAAAATAATGACTACAGGCTGAATGTTCACAACGCAAAAGCGCTCGAATTTTATAAGGACTGCGGAGTTGATGTAAAAGAAAAATCATACGAAACAAAAAAAGCGCAAAATGCTGAACTTATGAGGACAAAGCACTGTATAAGGCGAGCTTTGAATATGTGCCTTAAAAAAGGTGTAAATGAAAAAGAAAAGCTATTTTTGCTGGATGAAAATTCAAAGAAATTCAAGCTTGAGTTTGACTGCAAAAACTGTGAGATGATTATAAAAGAAGAAAATTAGCCCCTTTGTCTTAAAAGCTGCTCAAGGCGTGCGATTTGCGAAGAATAAAAGTCGACTTTTTCTTTGTCGTTCATTTTTTGAGCTATGTCTTTTGCTTGTCTTTTGTAATTAATCTCTTCAGGCGCTATTTCAATTGCTTCTTTAATGTAGAGCATGGCATTTTCATAGTCACCCAGAGTTTCATATGCTCTTGCAGCTTGAGCGTAGTATTTTGCAGGCATTGGATTAAGCGTAAGGGCGATTTTAAAGTTCTCAAGTGCTGCTTGGGCTTGGCAGGTGTCATTTTGCACAAGTCCTAAGAAATAAAATCCCTCTGCGTTGTTTATATCAAGTTGATTGAGGATTTTTAAGTTTTCAATAGCTGCGTCATAATTTTTTAGTCTGTAGTATATTCTTGCAAAAGAATTGTAGGTACTTGGACACTTAGGTGCTTGATGTTCAAGTTTTTTTGCAAGTTCAAGTGCTTTATCATATTGCTTGTCATCAATTAATATATCAACCAGCTCAAGTGCGTAAAAAAGAGAATTCGGGAAAAATTCAAGCGCTTTTTCGTAAAGATTTATGGCTTCTTTATAGAGTTTAAGGTTTTTATATATTTTACCCAGTGATTCTATTAAAATCGGGTTTTTTGAATCATCGGGGTTGTTGTTGTAATAATTTTCCAAAACTTCTTTTGCTTTTATATGGTTATCACTTGTTAAATTAAGGGTATTTTTAAGAATTTGAGCATTAGGATACATTTTTGAATCTTTATCTATTAAATCAAGATACAAAAGTGCGCCTTTTATATCATCTTGCTTGGATAAAATCCAGGCAAGTAAAAAATGATGCTCGTCAAGCTTTGGAGAGTTTTCGTCTTTTAGTTTTAAAATTCCTATAGAACCTTTAATTGCGATTTGTGCCTCTTCAAGCCAGTTAATATCAATGTATGCTTTTGCAAGCTCAAAGCAGCATTTGTCATTTGTTTTATCAAGCTTTATGCACTCAAGGTAATTATCAATGGCATCAAAGAAATTGCCCTCAATGTGCTCAATCATTCCAAGGTAAAAATATGCGTTCGAATTTTTTTCTAATTCAATTACATGCTTAAAGAGCGGTTTTGCCTCATTGAATTTTTCTTCGTTAAAGTACTCTATGGCAAGTTCAAAATAAGCGCAGGCAAGATTGCTGTCACCTTCTGTTGCTCTTTTTAAAAATTCTGTCTTTGGATACAGTCCTGTTTTTGACATAAGGTAGAGTATATGGGGGTGATTTTTTAAGTTTTCGCTTATTGATTCATACAACTCGCGCATTTTGTCAAAGTATTTAAGTTTGTATAAAATCTGAAAATGATTTATGTAATACTTTGCCTCACTTGTTGATTCAAGGAGCTTTTTTGATGCCTCAAGAGCCTTTGAATAGTTACCTGTCAAAAAGTATATTTTTGACATTTCTTCAAGCGAGTGAATGTGTTTTTTGTCAATATCCAAGACTTTTTCATACTCTTCAATTGCGCGTTCATAATTTTTTAAAAGCACATACAAGTCGCCAATTTGAGAGATAATTTCAGTATTTGCTCTGCCCTCTTCAAGCTCAAGTGCTTTATAGAGCATTTCAATTGCTTCTTTATACAACTTTGAATTTTTTAGTTCAAAGGACTTTTTTATATAATCTACGGAATTTTCTTCTTGCGGGTTCATAGATATTATTATATTTTTTTATTTAATCATTTGCAACTAATTAAGATTGCAACTAAAATATATGTATGATAAACAACAAAAAAGTCGTAGTTATAATGCCTGCATACAATGCGGAAAAGACTCTTGAAAAGACATTTTCCGAGATATATAAGAAAATTGTTGATTCGGTAATTCTTGTTGATGATAATTCGATTGACAATACTAAAGAAATAGCAAAAAACCTTGGTATTACAACAATTGTTCATAAAAATAACTTGGGCTACGGCGCTAATCAAAAATCATGTTACATAGCCGCCCTCAGGGAAAATGCCGATATCGTGGTTATGTTGCATCCTGATTATCAATATACACCAAAATTAATTCCTGCTATGGCGTCTATGATTGCCTTTGGCGAGTATGATGCAGTTGTAGCCTCAAGAATGTTAACGGGCTCAGCAAGACAAGGCGGTATGCCTTTGTATAAGTATATTTCAAATAAATTCTTAACCGCTTTTCAAAATATTTTGTCAGGCAAAAGTTTATCAGAGTATCATACGGGCTTTAGAGCTTTTAGTGCTGAAGTTTTAAAAACTCTTCCTTTGGGCGAGTGTGATAATGATTTTATTTTTGACAATGAAATGCTTGCGCTTTGTTTTTACTACGGATTTAAAATAGGTGAAATATCTTGCCCGACAAAATATTTCCCTGATGCAAGCTCAATAAACTTTAAACGCTCGCTAAAGTATGGCTTTGGTGTACTAAAAGTAAGCATTGATTATTTTCTTGCAAGTACAGGTATTTATAAGTCAAAAATATTTGAAAAGGGTGCAAAAAAGCTAAATCTTGACGAAGAGCTTGAGTATTATCACATCTAAACTGTAGTAGATAAACTTGGTGCAATTACAATAAATTGTCTTACAAGTTCTTTATCCCACTGTACGCCCGCTCCGAGTTTAAGTATTTCGCAAGCTTTTTCTACGCTTAAGCCTTTTCTGTATGGTCTGTCTGATACAAGAGCATGGTAAGCATCTGCAATAGATACAATTCTTGCATTAAGCGGTATTTCATCTCCTTTTAAACCGCAAGGATAGCCTGTGCCGTCCCAGTGCTCGTGGTGATATTTAACCATAGGTATTAAGTCGCGAAGTGATTCGTTTGGAGCAAGAACTTTTTCTGCACCGATTACAGGGTGTTGTTTCATAATTTCCCACTCCTCATCATCAAGCATAGCGGGTTTTCTAAGCACATTTTCAGGAATACCTATTTTTCCTATATCATGAAGCAATGCGCCCAGTTTAATGCGCTCAACTTCTGCCTCAGGCAGATTGATAGCTCTTGCCAGAGCTTCACTGTAGCGCGATACAAGCGTGGAGTGACCTTTTGTATATGGGTCTTTAGCATCGATTGTACCCGCTAAAGAAGTTACAACTTCAAGCATGTGTTTGCTTGATAAAATCTGTTCATTGTGGAATTTATGTATAAGTTCTTCTTCAAAATCTACACCGATTTGTGCGTGTTTTTTGGTTAATACTTCTGCAAAGCACTTAAGAGCCTCATCGTCCCAGAAGTTGTAGTCTTCTGATGTGACAATTACGCACTCTCCGCTTTCATAGCATTTGCTTTTTGAAATATACATTGCCTGTTCTGCAAGAAGTACGAGTTTTTCGTGATTTTTTGAAGTTTGCGGATATGTTGCTATACCGCAGCTTAACTTAACAGGGCCTACATCATCTATAAGTACGCAAGAAAGAGCGTAAGATAAGTACTCTGCAATGTATTTTGCTTCATCGGTAGATGTGTTTGGCATAATTATACTTATTTCATCTCCGCCGTAACGGCCTGCAAAGTCAGTGTTTCTAATATTTTGCTTGATTTTCTTTGCAACTGTTTTTATTATCTCATCACCCTTAGCGTGGCCAAATTCTCTGTTTATTTGAGAAATATTTAATACGTCAAATATACAAACCGAAAGTGGTGAGTTTGATTTATTACAGCTGTCAATTTGTCTTATAAGTTCTTCTTGGAAGCACTTGTGGTTAGCAAGACCTGTAAGCGAGTCAATGTCTGTATTTTTATCCACAAGCTCGGCAAGATTTCTATTGTGAGCAAAAATTGCAATGTAGTTTGCCAAGAACTGATATAATTCCGTACAGGTGTTTAGGTGATTATCGCCTACAATATATACTCCTAAGCATTCTCCAAAAGATACAAGGGGTAAAATTATGCAAGGAGAGCTGCTAAGATAGTTTGCTCTTAAAAATTTATTGTCCTGACAAGTTTGTATAGTTTTTGTTAAATACGACTTAATTAGAGGGTTTGTGTCATCATTTAACATAATTTTTGTATTGTATATTGAGCCTATTTTATCAATCAATTTTACATTAACACAGTTTGATTGAGCATTTAGAAGCCCTAAAGCACTAAAGTTTGCCTGCATATTTGCTGATAACACGTTATGCAGCATATAAAAGAGTTGACCAATGTCAGACTTTTGCATTAGTACTTCGTTTATAATCTTAAGAGTTTGTTTGTAGTTAATATTAAGATTTTTTGTATTTAAGTTGGAAGAATAGCCGCCATATAGCCTGTTGGCACTGGTTCTGTTATTCTGCGGCATAACTTTTTGTGCGGTAATGGGGTTTGAAAATAGCACACTGAGTTTGGAATCTTCCGATTTTATATCTGTTTCGCCCGTCTGATTGGTCGGATTATGGGGATTTTTGTAAAAATTCACGTCAACCTTCCGAAAAAATCTTCACTTGCTATTTATAAATCAAATACAGATTAATAATTGCTCTTTTGTAACGAATTATAACACAACTTTCTTAAAATATGAAGTGTATTTGTTACTATTGTAAAGTTTTGGGCGTAAAAAGTAACATTTTAAGAGATGATTTTTCTCCGTTAAGAATTTTAATATTATTTTTAGGTAAATTTAAAATGTCGCTTAAAAAATTTATTATCTCTTTATTTGCTTTGCCGTCGACTGCGGGTTTTGATATTTTGAGCTTTATATAATTTTCGCTAAATTCAATAGAATTTTTCTTTGAATTAGCACAAACTTTAATTTGAAACCTTATCCCGTTAGGATTTTTACCGATTACACTTATCATTTGCTCTAAGTCTTTCGGGATATTATTTTCATTTACATCATTTAGCATATGGTAAAATCTCAATCAAAGTTGTAAAATTCATATATTATATAATTATATAACAAACTATGTCCTATCTTGTAATTTTTGAAGAACTAAAAGAACTTCTGCACAGCCAAAATCGCTCCGAGAGTGATATTGCAGATATTGTGCGCGCTTTTGAATTTGCAAGAAGGCTGCATGAAGGACAATATAGAATTTCAGAAGAGCCCTATATAGTCCACCCTGTCGAA
The DNA here is from genome assembly GCA_944325105.1 of Candidatus Gastranaerophilales bacterium. GTDB lineage: Bacteria > Cyanobacteriota > Vampirovibrionia > Gastranaerophilales > Gastranaerophilaceae > Galligastranaerophilus. Next base: position 8,787 of record CALUYW010000018.1, read on the forward strand.
GTAGCAAAGATTTTAACCGAACTAAAGGCGGATAAAGACAGTATAATAGCTGCCTTTTTGCATGATATTTTAGAGGACACTGATACAAAGCCCGAAGAAATTGAGCAAAACTTCGGCGCAGATGTCCTAAAGCTTGTTCAAGGTGTTACAAAGCTTGGAAAATATCAGTTTAAATCTAAAGAAGAGCGTCAGGCGGAAAACTTTAGAAGAATGTTTATCGCCATGGCGCAGGATATTCGTATAATCTTTCTAAAGTTGGCAGATAGGCTGCATAATATGCGAACACTCGGGTATATGGCAGCAAATAAACAAAAAAGAATTGCACAGGAAACGCTCGATATTTTTGCTCCGCTTGCAAACAGATTGGGTATCGGGAAAATAAAAGCAGAGCTTGAAGATTTGTCTCTAAGGTATATAAATCCGGAGAAATATTATGAAATAGCAAAACTTGTAGCCCAGACAAAAAACGACCGTGACGCTGCAATTTCCGTTTTTATTGATAATATCAGAGCAAGTCTGGAGGAAAATGGCATACATGCTCAAATTAACGGCAGGGCAAAGCATTATTACAGTATTTATAAAAAAATGGAACGCTTAAATGTTACGTTTGACCAGCTCTATGATGTAAGCGCCATAAGGGTCATAGTTGATGATGAAAAAACCTGTTACGAGGTTTTAGGTATAATTCACTCGCACTTTAAGCCAATCCCGGGCAGATTTAAAGACTATATTGCAATGCCAAAAGGCAATATGTACCGCTCATTGCACACATCTGTCATAGGCTCAAAAAATAAACCCGTTGAAATTCAGATAAGAACAAAAGAAATGCACGAGGTAGCAGAATATGGTGTTGCGGCTCATTGGCGTTACAAAGAGTCGGGCTCTGTTAAATCTGACAACAAGTACGACCTGCAATTTTCTTGGATGAGAAAAATGATGGAAATAGATAAGGACTCATCCGATGCTAAAGATTTTGTCGAAAGTGTTAAAATAGACCTTTTTTCAGACCAGGTATTTGCCTTTACCCCTGCAGGGGACGTCATAGACCTTCCTGCAAACTCAACCCCTGTTGATTTTGCATATCGTATTCACACGGAAGTCGGACACAGAACAGTCGGTGCGCTAATTAACGGCAGAATAGCGCAACTTGATACAAAACTTAAAAACGGCGATATCGTTGAGATTTTAACATCTAAGCAATTTATGCCAAAAATTGACTGGCTGAACTTTGTTGTTACAAAAAGCGCTATTTCAAAAATCAGACTCTGGTTCAAAAAATATAACAGAGAAGAAAATATTGAAATAGGAAGGGCAAACCTTGAAATATATGTCACAAAACCCGTTTTTGACGAGCTTTTAAAATCAGGCGAAATTGAGCGTGCTGCACGTGAAATGAACTATAAAAGCCAGGATGACTTATTCGCGGCTATAGGTTATGGTGAAACAACCCTGCATAAAGTTTCAAATAAACTTAAAAGACCGCAAATTATTGCACCTGATGTGACTTCAATTCCCGATAAAACACAACAAGAAACGCAAAAGAAGAAAAAAGACTCTAAAAAATATGATATTGTGGGGCTTGAGGATATGCTCTGGAGTCTTGCAAAGTGTTGCACTCCAATCCCCGGTGAACCTATAGTTGGTGTAATTACCCGCTCTAAGGGTGTTTCTGTTCACAGGCTTGATTGTAAATGCCTCTATGATGTTGAACCAGAGAGGATGATGGACATAAGATGGGCGGATAAAGTATCTAAGGGTACTTATGTTGCTCATATCAGAATAGAAACTCAAGACAGAGTCGGGCTTTTAAGGGATGTATTGCTAAAAATAGCCGATACAAATATTACTTATGCAAACAGTTATTCAAAAAATAAAAAATTCGGTATAATTGACTTGGGAATTGAGCTTGATAACATAGAAACCCTAAAAAAGGTCATTGCAAATATTCAATCTATTCCTGATGTATATTCGGTTAGAAGATTGCAGCAAAAAGACCAAAACTTTGGCCCTAAGCCAAAAAAACACCAACATAAACACAAATCTGTTAACAGAGAAAAGAAAAATGAAAGTATTTAAAAGTATAAATCATAATCCTGATTTAGCTCTTGCATTAGGGTTTTTTGACGGTGTTCATTTGGCACATCAAAAACTTATCTCGAAAGCTGTTGAGTTTGCGCAGCAGAACGGAAAAAAAACTGCAGTAATAACTTTTGAAACAAATCCGTCAAATTATTTTAGAAAAGACAAAACACAGAACATCTCGGCAAACGAGGAGCGCCTTGAGAGAATTGAAGCTCTTGGTGTGGATTTTGTTTATATGTTAGATTTTGAAGAGTTTATGCATATGGAGGCTCTTGAATATCTTCAGGACGTGATTGTAAAATCTTTCTCCCCATGCTGCATTGTAACAGGGTTTAATCATAAGTTTGGGCGAGGCAGACAAGGTGATACTAATCTTTTATCAAAATATTCCGAAAGATTTAATTATAAGTTTGTAGAACTTTCAGCACAAAAAATTCAAAATTGTCTTGTTAGCAGTTCAAATATAAGAGAAATGATTACAAACGGGCACATAAGAAATGCAAATTTGCTTTTAGGGCATTCTTTTTCTTTGAAAAATAATGTTGTTAAGGGTAATCAAATAGCTAATACCTTAGGCTTTCCAACTGCAAATATTTATTGGCCAAATAATATTGTACATTTGCCCCATGGGGTATACTTTGGCTATGTTGTTGTAGACAAAACTTATCCTGCAGTTATCAACTGGGGTGTGAAGCCGACCTTTGACGATGGCAATGAGGAAGTTGTAGAAGCGCATATTCTGAATTTTGATTCAAAAATTTATGGCAAAATAATAAAAGTAATGTTTCTTATGAAAATAAGGGAAGAGATTAAGTTTCCTGATGTAGAGGCTCTAAAGAAGCAGATTCAAGAAGATGTTGAAACTGTTAGAAAGCTTGCAAGATTATCTTAAAATTAAATTCGTAAGCACGAAAAATAATATATAGCAGTATAAAATATACGCACCGCAAAATTTAGAAATGCTCATTTTTTCTCCTTTTTGACTGTTGTTAATAATCTATAAATAAAATATGCTTTAAAAAAATTATGTGAAGTGCCCAAACGGGCTATAAGAAAGCAAAATTAACATAAGTTAACAATTCTTGCAAAGTTTTAGTGTAAATGCTACAATACTTTCCGCTCTGTTACTTGAGAGCTAGAAAAGCCCATCACAATATCACTTATTTTGTAAAAAAACTAAATAAAATGGTGTCAAATAAGCAATTTTTATTTTATTTGATTTTTTTAAAAGGTATCTGATGTGTGGCAGATAGAGGTTAAATGAAAGTTAGAAACATTGAAACTTCGGCACAAGGAGCCGTAAAAAGCAAAAACAACAAGTATTTAAGCACCAAAAATTCAGATACTTCCTTTAAGGGGGTAACGGATGGCCTTATTAAATTTTGGGAAGGTGTAGATAGAGGCGGGCTTGCGGCAAGTTTTACCGTTCAGGATATGCTTGGTACAAATATACCGAGAACTTGGGCTGCAAGGAATGTAGGAAAAGAATACACCGGAAAAAATAACTGGGTTGCAGTGTGGGAAAACGGCCTTAGAGAATTTTTAACAGGTCCCAGTATGTTTGTCGTGCCGGGTGCAGTTTTGTACGGTACTATGAAATTTGGCGGTAAGGCTAACGGCGTACCTGTTCAAACCATTAAAGACTTTAGCAATATTATTTCTGATAACATTGATAAAATTGACACAAGTTCCATAGAAAAATTCAAAGAAACATTCTACAAGGGTGTTTTAGACAAGGCATTTACAAAGTTTGATGCACCAAGTAAAGAAATTGATGTTGCAGATTATGTTTCAAGAATTTTAAAAATGGAAAATGCCCCCAAAAAAGGGCTTATAAATAATATTGCAGGTAAGTCCATGCCTGATAGCAAGGAAGAGATACTGCAAGGTATTGTTAATACTTTTGTAAAAGATAAAAAGGCAAATACAAAGGGATACCCTAACTTTCTAAGTGCACTTATAACGGATGTGGCAGATGTAAAAACCGCAGCAAAACATGAAATACCTATTGATGACTTAATAGACAGAATGGGTAAATATTCTGACGATTTGTATAATATGCTCAAAAAGTCGGGTTCAGAGTTAAATGCTGAATTTTTAAATAATTTTACCAATAAAAGAATGGGTGGCAGATTTGCAACAAATATTGCAATGGGGATATTTACCGCTCTTGCAATGTGGTTTATCCCAAAAATCTATACAATAGGCAAAACTAACCCTGAAACTGACCCTGTAAGGCAAAAAGCAAGCGAGCTCAAGGGTGAAGTCAAGCAAGATGGCACGGATAAAAAAGATGTAAGTTTTTCTGGCGGCGGGATATCTAAATTGGTGGCAGATTTGGGACAGAAAGTTTCTCCGGATGCTACAGGTAAGTTATCTAAGCTTGCACCCAATCTTGAAAGTGATTGGATAAACGTGGCGCGCCCTATGTTTTATGTACTTATTTCAGGTTTTACTCTAATACCGCGTTTAATTCAATCAACAAAGCGTGATATTGAAAGTTCAAAGAAAAACGGCGGCCCTATACAGTGGGATGAAACCGCAAATAACTTAAGACGTGATGTTACAACAATTCTTACAATACTTTTTGCCATGAAAGGTCTCGGTGCTGTTATGGCGCACAAAGCCTCAAAGAGCAGCGGTATTGTTTTGACAAATAAAATTTTACCTGACAATGCAGGTTTTATCCAAAAGTTCAAAGAATTTATAAACCCTGACCATGGCGTTCAGGTGTTGTCAAAAAAGCAAAATACTGCTCAAATGTCATCTTTTGCAAATATGGATGAATTAATGAGATTTTTCAAAGATACAGAAGAAAAACAGGGAAATCTTCATAAGTTACTGCATATTGATGCAAAGCCTCAAAAGGGTACAGAACCATTGTTATATAATGCTGCTAAAAAAGTCTTTGGTGATGTGATTGAGAAAAAAGATTTAAGAGTGGATGATTTAGCTAAAGTCCTCGCTGATTCTTCTGACAAGATTGATAAAAATGCGGTTGACGAGTTGCTTAATGTATTGAATGATACGAAAAAGAACCCGCTCCTTAAGTTCGGCAACAAGATTAATGCCATATTTGAAACAGTATCTTTGGCTATTGTTACAGCGTTCTTAGGCTTTGGCTTGCCAAAAATAAACGAACTTATTATTAAAAGAAAATACTTAAAGGATAATAATACTCTTCAAAAGAAATATCAAAATCCTGATGTACAAATACCTGATTACAGTATATTAAACAATCTTAAACCTATAGAAAAACAAACTTATCAGTATTTCCTGGGAAGAATGAAATAACCCCCCAAAATGCATACGCATGTTATTAAGTGTTAAAAAATGCGGGCTTTACTTAAGCCCGCATTTATATTTTAATTGTATCTACACTTCAAGTGTTTGCTGCAGTTGTGCTTTATCTGTGTATTTTTGGTCAATTTGACCCGCTCTGAACGAATGGCTTTTATCAAGAACATATCCTGTAAGTGCTGCAAGACCTACGCCAATTCCTGCGATTATTTTTGTTGTGCCGGGTAGCTTTTTAAATGCTTCCACTCCTTCTTTTGCCAAGTTTGTGATATCTGGTGCGTACTTCTTGAATACTTGAGTGTTTTTAAGCGCGTTTACTCCTTTTTCTACAAGCTTGTTGATACTCTTTGAGTTAGCCGCAAGCCCTGTTGCTGCGCCAATTCCAACTGCACTTGCAGTTCCTTTTAAGGCTGTCGAGAGAGTGTTTTTTGTTTGTTCTGTCATACAGTCCATTCTGTTGCCAAGCGTACCTTTGTTTTTGTCTGTTAAGACTGCTATATTTTGCATTGGTATGGATGCGGGTGAGCTGTAAACTTGTGCAATGTTCATAATGATTTTCTCCTTTTCTCTATAAACTAAACTTTTAAAAGCGCTTTTGATGTATTAATAAAAACTTCCTTTTGGAATAAATTGATAAAAAACTAGAAGTTAAATATCAAAAATATTATAAAATAAGATATAATAATGCATGCCAGCTTCATAAAACTTCATAATAAGCAAAATAATAAGAAAGTATAACGCTAAAAATAGTAAAAATACCAATTAAACTACGTTATAAATAAGCCAAAATAAACTTATACTTATTTTAACGGTAAAATTTATGGATATTAAAAGTTTATTTGGTAAAAAAATTAAGCAATACCGCATTTTAAGGGGCTATACACAGGAGCAGCTGGCCGAGATGTTAAATATCTCTCAAAGAACTTTGAGTGGTATTGAGTGTGGAAATAATTTTTTGACTGCGCAAACAATGGAGAAAATTCTTGAAGTGCTTGAAATTTCCCCTGATGAACTTTTTTATATGGAATATCTTAAGTCTAAAAAAGAAATAGTTGCCGAACTTATAGACGACATAAAGTCACAGGCGGAAAATGAAGAAAAATTGCGCACTTTATATAAGGTTGTAAAAGCTATAATCAGAGATTAGTTATTTTATTACTCTGAGATTTCCTTTTTTATCTCTTTTTTTGCTGTATATTTCATAAATTCTGCCTACAAGAGATTTTGTCGTGTCAGAGTGAGGCTTTCTTGCTATGTATTTTTTATAGTATCTTATAGCGCTTGAGAATTTGTTTAGTTTATCGAAACATATGCCAAGACCCAGATTTGCCCTATAGTATGCAGGGTTTATTTTTAAAATCTCATAAAAAAGTTTTGATGCTTCCCTGTATTCTTCAAGCGTTATGTGTAAACCTGCCTTGTGATTGTAGGCGGGGATGTATCTTGGGTTTTCTTCTATTACTTTTTGGTAAATACTAAGTGCCATATCGTACTCTTCCATGAGCTCATGCGATATAGCAAGTTGAATTTGCGCGTTAATGTTATCAGGGTCAAGTTTTATTGTACGGATAAAATTTTTTCTTGCCTCATCAGAGTTTGCATTTAGCAAATGATTAAGCCCGAGTTCATAGTATATTTCAGAGTCAAATCGGCTCATGGTTTTTGCTTTCACAAGGTGGCTTATAGCCTTGTCGTAGCATTTAATTTTTTTATACGCCTTTGAAACTTCTTTGTACACTTGAGTGTCGGGTTTAGTGAAAATCATTGACATAAGGTATTCTTTGATAGCTTGCCTGTAGTTTTTTTTATTCATGAATTTTCTTGCAAGCTTAAAATGCTCACACTCGCGCGTGTAAACAGGCTGCAGGAATTTTTCCAGTTTTTCTTCACTATTTGTAAATTTAATACCCATCTATCGCCAAATATCCCTTTAATATATTTTTAGTTTATGTTTATTTAGTAAAAAATAGATTAACCTTTTGGTTGAATTTTTATTATCTAGAGGTTTATTTTTGATATAATTTTAAAAAATCTTATAAGGAGGCAATGTTGGATATTGTTTTATTTCTTAAATCGCTCAAGTGGCCTGTAATTTTAAACATATTTTTTACCCTTATATTTTTTGTGGTTGCTCTCAAATTTATAAAGACTTTCATGACGCATCTTTTTGAGAGAATAAAAAAGCGTTCAAAAGATATTGAAGCTGCGAAAAACTTTGATACATTGAGGGTTATCTCAATTCATATAATTAATTTTGTAATTTTTATTTTTGTAGCAATAAATATCTTAAATCTTCTTGGCGTGGATGTTCGCCCGATTATAACAGCGGCAGGGGTTTTAGGTGTTGCTATAGGCTTTGGCTCAAAAAGATTTGTTGAAGATTTAATCTCAGGTTTAATAATCCTTTTTGAAGGACAAATAAGAGTGGGGGATGTTGTAGAAATTCAAAACGTAACAGGAACGGTTGAGAAAATGACGCTTTCAATACTTGTATTAAGAAGTATTGATGGGGCTGCGCATTTTATAAGAAACGGCATGGTAGATATGGTCACAAACTATACAAGAGGGTATTCATATTCACTTGTCGAAATTCCTGTTGCTTATAAGGAAAATATTTCTTATGTTATGGATGTTATAAGGCAAATTGGTGAAGACCTCAGGTCTGAGTGCGAATACGGTGAGAAAATACTTGGCGATATAGAGGTTTTAGGTTTAGACAAGTTTAATGACAGTTCAATATCCATACTTGCCCGTTTTAAAACTCTTCCTCGTCACCAGTGGGAAATTAAGAGGGTGTTTAACCTTAGGATAAAAGAAAAATTTGACGAGTTAAATATTGAAATACCGTTTAATCAGCTGGTTATTACCGAAAATAAAAACTAAAAAAGCGGGGGTTTTAGCCCCCGCTAAAATTTTATAATGACATTATGTAATTTGTCAGAGTCCTTACCATAACGGCACTTGCGCCTTTATTAAGTTCTCTGTAGGGTTTGTCAATAAAGGCGGTTCCTGCTATATCAATATGAGCCCAGTTTTTGCTCTTTGTAAAGTTTTGCAGAAATCTTCCCGCTACGCTCGCGCCTGCAAATCTTGAGCCGGTGTTTCTCATATCTGCTATGTCACTTTTTAACATTTCTTGCATATCATCATAAATCGGCAATTCCCAAAGGTTTTCACCTGATTCTTTACCTTTTTTGATTATTCTTTTAATCATATCGGGGTTATTGCCCATAATGCCCGTTATGTTTTGCCCAAGTGCCACAATGCAAGCGCCAGTGAGAGTTGCAATGTCTATGACTTCATCAGCGTCAAGTTCATCAGCGTAGGTTAGGACATCGGCAAGGGTCAGTCTTCCTTCGGCATCGGTGTTATCTACCTCAATTGTCTTGCCGTTTTTAGCCGTTAGGACATCACCTTGTTTATAAGATGTTCCGCTTGGCATATTTTCACACATTGCACTAAGTGCGTGAACTTCTATATCGGGTTTAAGGGCTGCTATTGCTTGAATAACTCCAAGAACGGTAGCACAGCCTGACATATCTGTTTTCATTGTAAGCATTGAATTAGCGGGTTTAATGTCTAAACCGCCCGAGTCAAAAGTAATGCCTTTGCCTATAAGGACAATTTTCTTTCTCGGTTTGTCCGGTTTGTATGTTAAATGAATAAACTTAGGCTCACGCTCACTACCTTGTCCTACTGCAAGGAAAGCGTTAAAGTCCATCTGTTGAAGTTGTTTTTTATTGTAAACTTTAAAAGTAAGACCCAAATCTTCACTGAAGTTTTTTGCAATTTCCGCTATAGCTTCAGGAGTTGCATTTTGCGCAGGTTCGTTGATTAGGTCTTTTGTAAAATCCATAGCTGAGCATATAATTTTAGCGTTATTTACGCCAGATTTTGCTGTTTTTTCATCTTTAATATCTTCCGTTGCTATGCGAATTTTTTTAATCTGCGGTGTGGATTTTTTACTTTTGTATTTATCATAGTCATACATGCCTATTAAGATACCGACCGCAGTCGAGTAGGCGCATTGCTCAACTGTTATGTTTTTGTTATCAGTGCCCAAAAGTTCAAAAGAAACATTTTTTGCACCAAGTGTTTTATCAAGTTGTTTAATTATTTTTGATGCAAGCTCGGTTAGTTTCGTTGAGTTAAATTCTTTCTTTTTTCCGAGCCCTACAAGCATAATCTTGTCTGAGGGGATTTTTAGTTGCGTGTGAACAGTAATGCTGTCAGCAAACTTGCCCTTAAAGCCTTCTTTTTTAATAAGCTGCTCGCTGATAAGACCATTGAGCGCCGTATCAACTTTTTTTTGTGCAGCGTTTAAGTTTTTATCGTCTTCAAATACGCCTAAAACAAGTACGTTGCTTAAAATGCTTGTGAGTTCCTGATTTTTAACAGAAATATCCATTTCTTATCTCCTTTATGTACTCAAGTGCAATGCCTGAAAGCAGAGCACTTTTCTCTTCTTTGTTTTTTCTTATCTTTTTATCAATCTCAGGCTTTTTAAGTATTCCCCAGTTGGAATTTATCGGCTGGAGAGATTTATGTCCTTCAAATGTTATATAATCAAGAAGTGCGCCCAGCATGCATATGGGCTCAAGTTCAATTAACCTTTCACCTCTCAGGTGTCTTAGCATATTAATACCCGCAAAAAGCCCTGTGGTAATACTTTCACTATATCCTTCCACACCCGTTATTTGTCCTGCAAAAAATAAATCGGGATTTGCTTTTGTTTGCAAGGTTTTATTTAGGATTTTTGGACTGTTTATAAAAGTATTAGCATGCATTACTCCGTAGCGGACAATTTCAGCGTTTTCAAGTCCGGGGATAGATGATAACAAGCGTTTTTGTTCGCCCCATTTTAAATTTGTTTGAAAACCTACAAGGTTATATAAATCTGCCTCTTTGTCGTCCTGACGAAGCTGCACTACTGCGTAGAACTGATAGTTTTTGTGCTCGGGCTTTCTTGTTCTTGTATCAAAAAGCCCTACGGGTTTCATGGGTCCAAAGCGAAGAGTATCTTTCCCTCTTGATGCAAGTACTTCAACAGGCATGCAACCTTCAAAATATTTTGCCTCAAAGCTTTTTAGGGGGATTTTTTCAGCCGTTGTTATTATGTTATAAAAATTTTCATACTCTTCTTTATTCATCGGGCAGTTAATAAAATCAGCGCCCCCCTTGTCCCAGCGTGAAGCATAGAAAGCTTTTTTAAAATCTATTGATTCTTTTTTAACAATGGGCGCTATAGCGTCAAAAAAGTGAAAGTTCTCTTCTCCTGTCATTTTTTTAATATCGCTGCACAATCCATCTGAAGTTAGAGGTCCTGTGGCAATTATTGTAGGAGTATTTTTGGGAATTTCTTTTATTTCTTCTCTTATTACCTTGATGTTAGGGTGATTATTGATTAGCCGCGTTATTTTTGAGCTAAATCCAAATCTGTCTATTGATAAAGAGTTGCCCGAGGGAACTTTGTTGTTAAACGCTTCTTGTATTAGCTTTGAGCCAAGGATTTTAGCCTCTTCTTTAAGTAAGCCCGAGGCAGATGATGTGCCGATAGAGCCTAAACTGTTTGAGCACACAAATTCGGCAAAGTCAGAGCTTGTATGTGCTCCTGTAGTTTTGTTCGGGCGCATTTCATAAAGTTCTACTTCTATATCATTATCTGCAAGATATAATGCTGCTTCTGAACCTGCCAGCCCCCCTCCTGCAATAATTACTCTCAAAATTTAAGCTCCTCAAATGATGTTGTATCCCCGTAGCTTAACATATGCACAAAGGCGTAGAGAGGTTTTGGTGAAAACGCCCTGCTTCCTGCTTTAAGCAGTGCCCTCAGTGCTTCTCGGAAGTTTGATATTTCAAGGTTTGTAGCAGATGATGTCATATTATCAAAGTGATTGCAGACTGCAATAATTTGAGCATATTCGCTAATCATTGTTGAAGATATGCCGTAAGGCCAGCCTGTGCCATCCATTCTTTCGTGATGTTGAAGAGCTACACGGGCTATGTTTTCGCTCAATTTGAGCTCTGTTTTAATGAGTCTGTGACCGATAAGAGGATGTTTTTTATAAGCTATTTCCTCGTCTTTTGTCATTTTTGAAATATCCGTTGTTTCGCCTGTGAGTTTAATTTTGCCAATGTCATGCAAAAGTGCACTGAGTGCTATTTCCATGATCTGTGCTTCGTTGTACTCCAGCTTGTTTGCAAGAAAAACACTAAAGATAGCCGTATTTAGGGGATGAATATTTCTGTGTTCTCCAAGAAGTTTAAGTTCTGAAAAAAACTGTACATTTTTCTTAATTAGTTGCGAATCTTTTATGATTTTGTCTCGCACTTCAAGTATCATAGCTTTTGCACGGCTGACATCATTTTGATTAAACACACTAAGGGCGTTAATATAACCGGATTTTAGCTCTATTTGTGTTTCAAAATCAATTTTTGATTTTTTATTCAAAGGGCCGTATTTTTTTACATTTTCAATTGTATCCGAACGCGGATTACCTCTTGAGGTGAGAGTTGTATTTTTTTGCGGCAGGTTTTCCTGAGGCTGCTTTTCTTCTTTTTTATATAGTACTTCATGGTTTCTGACAAGCAAAATTTTCCCGGGCGTGAGTATTTCTCCCGCTTCAAGGATTTTTATCCCTGCTTCATCGTATAAATCGTAGGGAAGTACTTTTTGTGAAATTATTTCTTCACTGGATACAACTATCATGACTAAATTATACCCATATTTTTCAATTTTCACACACGTTATTTGTATGATTATGCTAAAATTTTACTATGGAAGCACTTGTTAAATTTAATCTTTCACAATTAGAAAATTTTGTTGAGTCATTGGGTGAAAAAAAGTTTCGCGCCAGACAACTTTTTTCTTGGATTTATTCAAAGTCTGCCTCTGACTTTGATGAGATGACTGATATTAAAAAAGAATTTAGAGAAAAACTAAAAGCTAGTGCTGTTATTTTAGATACGAAAATTAAAAAAAAGCAGGTCTCATCAGACGGTACAATAAAATATCTTATCGAATATTCTGACGGTAACTGTGCAGAAACAGTTCTTATGCGCTTTGATAATCGCTCAAATCTTAGCGCTTGCGTAAGTTCTCAGGTTGGCTGCTATATGGGGTGCGATTTTTGCGCTACCGCCAAAAGGGGCTTTATAAGAAATCTTGAACCTTATGAAATAATAAGCCAAATACTTACTATCCAGCAAGATACGGGGCTTAAGGTAACAAATGTTGTTTTTATGGGGCAGGGCGAGCCCTTAAATAATTTTGACAATGTTTTTAGCGCAATAGAGGCTATTAATGTCAATTTAAATATTGGCATAAGACGGATAACAATATCTACCTGCGGCATAGCAGATAAAATTAAAAAAATGTGCGAGTCTGATTTTGTTCCAACTCTTGCAATATCTCTCCACTGTGCTGATAGTGCAGTTAGAAAACAGATTATGCCTGTAGAGAATAAATACTCGCTTGATGAACTTAAAAAATCACTTATTTATTACAGTGATAAAACCGGCAAGAGGGTTACTCTTGAGTATATTTTAATTGGCGGTTTGACTGATACTAAGGAAATGGCGCAGAAGTTGTGCGAATACATTAAAGACCTAAAATGCAATATAAATCTTATCCCTTATAACCCTATTGGTATAGATAAGTACAAGAAACCAAATAAAAAGGATACTATGATTTTTAAATATCTGCTAGAATCTCAGGGTAAAAAGGTCACCATAAGACTTGAGCGAGGCGCTGATATTGATGCTGCATGCGGTCAATTGGCAGGGAAGTCATAAATTTAAAATGCGCTCCTTTTGGAGCGCATTAATGCTTTTATGGGATTGCGTAAGGTTGTTAGCTTAAAAACGCGGAATATTGTTGTTGCATCTTAGCTATCATTTCATCCATATGCTGAAATTGTCTTGTGAGTTGTGTTTCGTAGGCGTCAAGGCTTTCATACGCTCTTGTAATTCTATCTTCCTGAGCGCTTAGCAGTCTTGATATAGAATCGCTTTTAACGGTAAACATTCCTGTTGTTACGTCAAGAGTATTGTTTACCTTTTCTACCATTTTATCAAAAATGCCGTTTTTATTTCTGGTAGTACCGCCTGAAATTAAGTTTCTGACAGAAGTTGAATCTTTTGCCCAAGCTTCATCAAAAGCTTTTTCATCAAATTTTAAAGTAGTAGCACTATCGTCAACGGATAAGCCTGCTTCACCGGTTGAAATACCTATTTGAGACAGCATTCCAAAGGAGCCGTTGTCACTTACAAAAGAACTCAACATATTTCTAAGTTCGTTTTGCAGACCGCGCAAATTTATATCCATTTCAAGATAGCCGTCTTGTGCGGTTGCTTCCTTTATTTGCTCGGTTACTTTATTGTACGCATCAACAAATTCTTTTATGGCGTTTTTAACGTCAGTGAGGTCACTTTCAACATTTAAGTTAACTTCTGTGGTTTTGTTGTCGTCACTGCCGTCGGTTACTTTTTTTGCAGTAATGGTTAAGCCTGAAATACCGGATGATTCGCTTGTTATAGTGTTTGAAGATGAGACAATTTTGTTGCCGTCAACCGTTACTATTGCATTTTGTCCAAGTGTCTGAGAACCTTCGGCCAGTGCTCCGTCTTTTGTAAGCCCAAATACATCAAAGAAATTTGTGCCCTCGGCCTCAAGGCTTATGTTGAATTCACCTGTTTCTTTGGATGTAAATATAAGTTTGTTAGTTAGGGTGTCATATTTTGCACTTACTTTTGCCTCTTCTGTAGAGTTAATTTTGTTGATTAAGTCTTGAAGTGCTGTAGATTCGGTTATTTCAAACTCTACACCGTTGATTTTTATTGTGCCTTCGCTAACGGGTTGGCTGAGTCCGCTTTGCTCACTTGTCAACGGCTTGTTTGTTAAAAACGAGGTAAGTGTATAGGCACTTTTGTAGCCTGTATCTGTAGCCTCTGTAAGCTTCATGATGCTTGCAAAATTTGAAGTATCGGAAAAACCGCCCAGAGATATTTTTTCTCCGTTTGTTGCAGCTATTTCAAACGTGCCGTCATCATTTATCTTTGCGTTAACTTTTCCACCCGAGACGTCATTTATTTTATTTGCAATGTCGCCAAGTGTGTCGTTATCTTTGTCTATTTCTATTTCATACTTTTTGTTGTCGACGTAGAAAGAGAATGCTCCGCCTTTGGCTTGATTGTTACCGACTTCTGAATATTTTGTATCTTCATTTATTAATTTTCCAGGCACTGTTGTACCTTGTGCAACGGTGCTTGTTGCAAGTTGTTCTACGGATATTTTAATATTTCCTGTTGCAAGTCCGCTTGAGCTTGTTGCACTTACGTATGCATCATTACTGGAGGTAACATTGGTTTTGCCCCAGATATCATTGCTTGTTCCGCTTATAACGCTTGTAAAGTTCTTAAGTGCGCTTTGCAGTGCAGTAAAAGAAGTTTTTATTGTGCTTAGTGCGCTGCTTTGATTTTCAAGGTCGGTTTTTTTTGTTTCAAGCGGGGTTATTGTAGAGAGTTTTTTTGCTTCTACAAGTTGCTCAATCCAAGAATTAAAATCCAGCCCTGACCCCAGGCCGCTAAACTGTATACTCATATTTTGATTCCTTATCGATAAAAAACAAATAAATCCTTTTATATCTTAGTATATTCCACAATGTTTTTTTTATAATCGTATAAAAACAGGAAATGTAACTTTTTGTTACTTATTGGCGCATTTGCAGTATGGCTCTGCATGTATTATTATATCACAGTTTTTGAGGTTTTTTCGTATCTGTGTTTCAATTTCATCGCATATATTGTGTGCCTCAAGCAGTGTCATTCCTGAGGGTAGAAAAATTGTCATTTGAATGAGCCTTTTTGAGCCTGATTTGGATGTTCTTATTTGCTTTGCACCAATAACCCCATGGGCCCTAAAGCCGTTTAGCGCTTCGTCTATTTTTTCTTTATCTTCTTTTGGTAATGACCCGTCAAGCAAATTGTTTGAGCTTTGTTTGGTGAGCTTTATTCCTGTTCTCAGGATTATTGCCGCAACAAAAATGGCTATAATCGGGTCTAAAATATTTAGGCCGGTAATTTTTACCGCTACAAGTCCTGCAATTATACCTAAAGACGAATAAATATCTGCTCTTAGGTGTTCCGAGTCTGTTTTTAGGGCTATAGAATCTGTTTTTATGGCAATTCTGTCAAGATACGAACTTATAAGCCAGTTTACAACTACCGATAAACACATTATTAAAATACCTATGGTAGTGTGTATTTCGTAATTTCCTCCATGGGTTATAATTTTTTCACATGCTACAAAAAGAATATATAAAGCTGTAAGTATTATAAGAATTGCCTCGACAAAGCCTGCCAAGTCTTCGTATTTGCCATGTCCGTACGGATGGTCATCATCTGCCGGTTTTGCTGATTTTGAAACCGAAAAATACGCAAGACACGATGCGCTTAAGTCTGCAAATGAGTGAAGCGCTTCGGACAACACGCTTATACTGCCGGATAAAATTCCTGCCAGCACTTTAATTAAAATTAAAACCGTATTTGAAGCTATGGATACGGCCGCGCCGAATTTCTTTTCTTGTGCAAGTTCTTTTGTTATCATTATTCTAATATATCAATTGTAGAGTATGTTTCAGGCATTTTGGAAAGGTATGCTCCTGTTATTTTTTTACCTTTGGCAACCTTTTGCAGTTCTTGTTTGAGGGCTGCTTGCTTGTTTTTTAAAAGCTCAATATTTGCTTTCTCATATTCTTCTATTTTTCTCCTCAATTCAAGCCTTTTTATTTCTTCTTCAGGACTTGTTTTTAGGGTTTTTTCAAATCTTAAAATGCTTTTTATAAGCTCGCCTTTATTCCTCAGGATGTCGTCCAGTTCTTGAATTTTTCCGCTTTGGATTATTTCCTCTACTTGTTTGCATATTTTATATGCCCTGTCGTACAGATGCACAAGGTGGTTAAAATTATTATTCGTCATCGTCTTCTTCTTCAAAATCGTCTTCGTCATCGTCGCTTGTATTTTTTACCCTTGCAATAAGCTCTGTTCTTTCTTTTTGTGCAATGACAATGGCCTTCTCCCATGTAGCCTTGAGTTCTTTAAGAAATTTTAAAACTTCGTCCACTGGTGCAATTTCATGTTTAATGTTTGCGTGAATAAGTCTTGAAATAAAGTATTCGTACAGATTGATTAAATTTGTTGCAAGTTCGGGATTTGGCTCTTTATCAATTGTGTTTATAAACTCTTCAAGAATTCTCTGTGCACCCATTAGATTATTGTGCGACTGTTCGTAGTTTTTCTCATTTAGTGCGATTTTTGCCTTGTTTAAAAATTGTATCGCGCCGTCGTAGAGCATTATGAGTATTTTTTCATTAGATGCGGTTTCAACGGTTGTTTTTTGGTATTGTTTTACATATTGATTCATTTGTTCTTATACCCTTTTGTTTATAAGAATCCCGCCGGGATTTTTTAAATTATCCACCAGAGAAGACAGCTCGCCGGGAGTTATTTCCTGTATCATTTTGTTTTCTTGTTTGTTATATATTGATAGACTGCTATTGTTTTCATCAATTCTTATTTCGTACACATCTTTGTTTGAAAGGTCGATTTTTGGAAAATCAAGTTTTTCTTCACTATTTTCTTTTTGTTCCTCTTCCTCTTCGCTTGAACTTTCTCCGCCGAAAAAAGAAGTATTTTCCTTATCATCAGTGTCTATTGCGCCTTTTTTATCAAGCGAGTTTACACTTCTTGAACCGCTTCCAATGTTAGCGAGCATCTGAGAATTGAGTGTATTTTCTTTTGAAGTGTTTTCCTGTGTTATTCTAAGCTGATTAACGGAAATTCCATCAAGTCCCATATTTTTGCCCTATGCTTATATTTTACATTATCGCATAACTTTCTTATAAATTAAATGGTGTATTTTAATTATTTTTATTATAAACTATAATCATACTGTATTTATAGGGGTGAATTAGTGGAACAGCAAAAGAATTCAGAACTTTTTCTCAACAATGTTTATGCTCTTCCCTTGTGGGTTAGGCAGGTTGTTTATATAAAAACCGAACAAAAGCTCTCGGAGGAGTTGGATGATTTTCTTGATTTGCTTAATCCCAAGGAACCATTGCAGTTTGTTGTTCCAAAAATTACTTTTAAGGGCAAAAAGGAGCTTGAAGAAAGAAGCAATAATCTCAGCGACCAGTTTTACATTTTCCTTGAAAATTGCATGGAAAAATTTGACATATTTGAAATAACGCTGAGAAATTTTTGGACACTTTCCGAAACTTCGGCAATTTTTGTCCGTGCGGTTGAAAAAGAGTTCATAGAAATTCCGGACTCCGAAAGAAATTATGTAATTATACAGTTTTTGGCAAATAAAATAAGAACGGGCGAACTGTTAAAAAGGCTGGGTAAGATTGATGTTATTCAGTTGGAAAATGCAATTAGGGAGCAGAAAAGAAAAGTTGAAGCCGGCAACAATATAAGAATTGCTGATGTTATGATAGAGCTTGGCTATATAACAGAAAGAGATATAAAGATTATTCTCCTCTTTAAAGAAGAATCTAAAAAACGCTTTATTATGGGCTTAGGTCTTGCATCTTTAAAAATGGAAAAACAGGAAACCGTTGCTCAGGTTTACCAAAATATGCAGCGCGAGCTAAAACGTCTTGAACATGAAAACAGAATTTTAAAATCAAGACTCAGAAAGCTCTTGAATATTAAAGGTTAACCATGCGGGAGATTTTTCCCAATTCTCTTTTATCCTCTTATAGGGAGGATGTGGTAGATGAAGAGTACTTTGGCTTTATTTTTTTGTATGAAAATTTCAAAAGATTAAAGTCTTTTGGTGTTGATAATAATGCAAGGTTTTATTTGAGGTCTCTTTCTAAACCAATTCAAGCAAGTATTATGGAGGATTTTGACCTTCATAATCTTTTGGGTTTAACACAAGAAGAAATTGCAATATGTTGTGCGTCTCACAGTGGTACAAAAATGCATTGTGAGCTTGTTAAATCTATTTTAAATAAAGCGGGTCTTGATGAATCGTGTCTAAAATGTCCAAAAGCTATAGCGCTTGATAAAAGGGATTTTGGAGATGACAAAAAAGAAATTTATCATAACTGCAGCGCGAAGCATGCACTTATGCTATGCGCATCGAAAATTAACGGCTGGAGTTTGGATAGTTATTTAGATTTTGAGCATCCGTTGCAGCAATTAATCAAGCAAAGACATTTATCTTTAAGTGAGGCGGATGACTTAAGAGTTTCTCTTGATGGTTGCGGAGCACCTGTTTTCGCGCTTAAAATTGATGAAATTACAAAAATGTTCTTTAACTTTTTTAATAATGAAAAATACTCTTTTATAAAAGAAGCAATTGTTAATAACCCATATGTTTTTGGTGGCTATGACAGGCTCGATAGTGAAATAGTTGAACTTGGTAATAAAAACCTTTTGGCTAAAGTCGGTGCGGGCGGATTTTTGCTTGTTTATAATATAAAAGAAGATAAGATTTTGATTATAAAAATGTCGCAAAATAATAACATTCCAAGGAGAATAATAGCCTTAAATGCTCTGTATCAGCTCTCTTGGATAGATAAGAACCCCTCGCCCGATTACTATTTCAATGATTGGGGTGTAAAGGTAGGGAAATATATTTGCAATTTTTCTTTTTCGTAACAAAGTATGGAAAAAAAACACTAACCGCGCTAAAATCAGTCTATGCAGATGGAAAATGTAAAAACACTAAGCAAGGACAACCTTAAGCAGAAGGTTCAAAAAAATCAAAAAAAGAAGAATACAAAAGTTCGCTTTTATCATTCTTTTTTGACAATTGTTCTTATATTGTGTGTTTTCCAAATAAGCTATAGTGCTCTTTTGAATATTTCAAAAATTGTTATATATCAGGGGAAAATTATTAAATCGCGTCAGCTTTTAGAGCTTGCACAAAAGAGAAACAAGACTCTAAAACAGGAGGTCGAGAATTTCAACTCTATGAAAAAGGTTGAATCAATTGCCAGAAATAACCTTAAAATGGCTGCCAAAAACGAGGTTCTGGTTATTATTAACGAACCCGAGAAAGAAAAATTTGTGCCAAAGACTTTTAAGGAAAAGGTTGTTTACTTTTTTGAGCAAAAAGTTGCAAGCAAATTTATGCTAAACGAAAACAGTCCCCTTTAGTTTATTTTACAAGCTTTATGTTTGGTGTAAAACCAAGACCTGTGTTTGTGGTGTTTATTGCTGCAGATGCCAATCTGCGGCGTTTTTTGGCGCCTTTTAGCATTAAATCAACGCACTCAAGAGAATTACTCATTGGTCTTGATAATTTTTTAAGCATAAACACATCCTTATCCTATGCCTAAAATATCGACACATGTGCTTTTTTACTTTAGAGTGCGTTTGATTTTGTTACAAAAATTTTACAATTAAAATTTAATGCAGCCGCTGTTGTATGCTTCCATTAAGTCGCTATAGCCGCCTATTCTTTTGCCGTCAATGATAATTTGCGGCACGGTAACTTCGCCTTTGATATCATACATATGAGCAAGTTTTTCTCTCCATAGTGACTCGTCTTTGTCGATTTTGTGTTGAGTATATTCAACATTGTGCTCATTTAAAAATGCCAGTGCTTTTTTGCAGTACGGGCAGTAATCAACGGTATAAATTTCTACATTCATTTTCCTATCCTTTTTAGAACTTTTTCTACGCTCTCTTTTTCATCTTGCGCTACGTCTAATTTCAGATAGTCTTCAAAATATTCTTTTGCGCTTTCCAGGTCGTTTCTTGCCATAAAAAGCATACCGAGTTTTTTATATGCGAAAGGAAATTTTTCATTAACCGTAAGTGCTCTAAGGTATGAGCCTATTGCTTTATCAAGCTGATTGTTGCATTCATACGCTTCACCCAAGTTATAGTAAATAATTGCACTTTGGTGATGCTCGATAAGTTCTTCATAGTTTGCAACGGCGCTTGCATAGTCACCCAGTTCAAACTGCAGTCTTGCAAATTCATAAAACAATTCCCAGTTGTCAGGCTCTTTTGCCTGTGCAACTTCAAGCGCTTCAAGCGCTTCGTCGTACCTGCAGTCTTTAATAAGCTCTCTTATGTAATCTATTCTTGAAAGTTCGTTTTTCATATGGTTTAATTATATAGCAAATAAGGAAAATAAGGAAATAGTATGTCAGGACATTCTAAGTGGGCAAATATTAAACATAAAAAAGCAAAAACAGACGCGGCTAAAGGTGTTAGTTTTGCTAAGTTTTCAAGAGAAATAATTATTGCTGCTAAAATTGGCGGAGCAGATATTGCGGGTAACTTCAGATTAAGAACTGCGGTAGAGAAAGCAAAAGCAGGCGGTCTGCCTAACGACACAATTAAAAGAGCAATTGAAAAAGGTGCAGGCGGCGGCAGTAATGAAAATTATGAAGAAATCACATACGAAGGTTATGGTGCAGGCGGTGTTGCGGTATTTATTGAGGCTGCAACGGATAACCGCAACAGAACCGCGGGTGATGTCAGAAGTTATTTTACAAAGTTCGGCGGCAACTTAGGCGAAACAGGTTGTGTAGGCTGGATATTTGAACCTGTGGGTGAGATTGTTATAGAAGTTCCAAAAGAACCTGACAAAAAATCCAAAGAAGTTGTAAAAATGTTTACATTTGATGAACTTTTTGAAGATTGCATGGAATTTGACCCCAAAGACGTTGTTGAAGAAGACGGTGAGTATAAAATTACAACAACTGTTGATAATTTTCAAAATACTGTTGAAGGGCTTGAAAAACTCGGCTATAAGCTGAAAAGTTCAGAACTTACAAGAGTTCCCTCTAACTCATGCGAGGTAACTGACGCTGCTATAGTAAGAAAAATCTTACTTCTTTTAGATAAACTTGAAGAGCATGACGATGTTCAAAACGTCTATTCTAACTTTGAGGCTGACGATGATTTAATTGCTGAAGTGAGTAAAAATCTGTAGTTTACTTTAGCTCTTTAAAACCGTTATCAAAATGTTCAACCCTGTAGGTCTTGCCTATGGGGTTTGAAATTTTTATAGCCCCGAGTTCTCTTGTAAGAAGTACCTTGGTACCTGATTTTTGAAGAAGTTTAACGGTTTCATAAGACGGATGACCGTAGGTATTGTATCCGCTTAAAATTATCGAGTACTTTGGTTTTAATATTTTAAGCATATCCTCGCTAACTGAGTATCTTGCGCCGTGGTGACCTACTTTTAGAATATCAACGCTTTTGTGCAATTCTTTAATCTTAGAAAAAGTATCTGCGCTAACATCTGCCATAAAAAGTGCACGAGTGGAGTTTGATTTTGCAAGGGTTATTATGGAATTTTCATTATCCGCTTTATTTTTTGATGTGTTATTAAGATTTGCCGTATATGTTGTTAACTCTAAATTACCCTCTTTGTAGATAATTTCATTGTTTTTGGCTATTTTATACTCTATATTTTCCTTATTTAGCTTCTCTAAAATCCTTTTCCCTATAGGTTCGCTTGGGTTGGAGTTTTGCAGATAAACTTTTTTAACTTTAAAATCATTTAAAATATCGACTGCTCCGCCGCAGTGGTCTGAGTCAAAGTGAGTTATGATTAAAATTTCCAGTTCTTTTATATTTTTGTCTTTGAGGTACTCGCTTGTTATGATTTTTGCATCAGATAGTCCCTTGTAGGGCATTTTGCCTGTGTCTATCATTATGTATTTGTTCTTTTGAGTTTTAATTAACGTGCAATCGGAATTTCCCGTATCAAAAGCAAGTATCTCAAAATCACCCTCAGGCAGTTTGATAAAAGTTAAACAAAGTACTAAAACACAAGCCAAAAGCCCATATAGAACCTTTTTATTTTTGAAAGATAATTTTATATTTTGAACAATTAAAATAAGCATAATCCAAAATAAAAGCATTTGAACAATATTTGGTGAGGGTGTTGTGATTATTGAGTATTTAAGGGTCGAGAAGAATTTTGATATTTTAACAAGTAAAACTAAAAGCGGGTTAGAAATAATATCAAAAAATGCTATAAATTTTATCCCTATAAATGGAATAAAGCCTAAAATCGAGCTTATAAAACCAAGAAAGCTTATAATCCCTATAAAAGGTACAACGCAAAGGTTTGCAAAAAGACTCCAAGGTGTAAAAGTGTTAAAGTAATACATCTGCAAAGGACATACAAAAAACTGCGCGCATAGAGGTACTAAAACCATTGCAAACAGTGATTTTGGCGATATTATCATAAGAGGAATTTTAAAAGCTTTAGGGTAGTCTTTAATCTTTTTAATAAAATCTTTCTGCAAGGCACTTGCTTTTTGCACTATCGGTTCAATTGATGAAATAAGACCAATAGTTACGATAAATGAAAGTTGAAAACCTACGTCAAGAAACATTTTGGGGTTAAATATTAACATAATAAACCCTACAAAGAAAATAAGAGCCACGGGTTTTGATTGTCTGTCGATTAACTTACCTAAAAGTACAAAAAGAAGCATAATAGAGGCTCTTATAACAGATGGCGGAAATCCTGTCATAAAAGTGTATAACACTACAAAAGCTATACCGCCCCAGATAGAAATTGTGTATGGAAGTCTGAGATTTTGCGCCAAAAACCACCAGATTCCAAAAATCAGCGCAACATTCAATCCGCTTGCCGCCAAAAGGTGTAAAAGCCCCGAGTTTATAAAGCTCTGTTTTATTTCATCGGGCGGATTTATTGCTTCATTACCAAAAACTATCCCGCCAAGTATTTCAAGCTGCGGACTTTTTACATATTTTGCGTGCTTATCTGTTATCTTTTTTCTTGCAGTGTCTGTTTTATTCAGAATATACCACCAAAACTCTTCAAGATTTTTGTAATTGTCTGCTTTGCTTAAAATCTCAAAATTTTTGCCGTTTGAATACAAAATAGAAAAAGTGTCGTGGTATTTTAGGTATTTAGCGTAGTCAAATTGAGAAGGGTTTGTTGCTGCCTTTGGTTCTCTTAAATTTCCGCAGATTTTTATTTTATCCGAAATTTGAATTTCACCAAAACTTTTACTGTTATCATTTATTGTTACAAGGGTTTTGGAGTTATTGATTTTATACGTTTTTTGATAAACTTCTGCCCTATCAACATCAAGGTAAAATTTTGCCCTTGTACCTTCTCTTGTTTTGGTTGGGATTGATGTTACTCTGCCATAAAGGCAGACGTTATTTGCATGGGTGTTGGCAAGTTCGTTTGTTTCTTTGATTGAATGTTTTGTGTTTATAAAACCTGCTATAAAAATAAGAAAAACAAAAAGCGTGTGTTTTGGTTTTATTAACCCTAAAAATATAAAAGCACACAAAATCAGCGCGCACAAAATCGCATACACTTCGCCGTTGGTGGTAATAAAAGTGCATATTCCAAGAATATAAGATATAGTTACTATAATAATTAAAATGGTCTTGTAGTTTGATTCCACAAGACCATTTTAAATTTTTATTCAAATTATAACAAATTAATTAATTATTGTTACACCGCAGCCGCCTGAAGTTGACCTTAAGTCTTTGTAGTACTGTCCGTCCGTGTAGTACATTTCATCCCCGCCGTTATCCTGAAAAATATCTCTGTAAAATGTGTTGTTTGCTCCTTGCGGATTTGCGTAAGGTTGATTTGTGTTTATATTATTCCAAGCTCTGTTATACATATTTTGTGCGGGGTTTTGATATGCACTGTAGGGCTGATAATAAGGGCTTGAAGTCACAGGAGGACTAAAGCCTGTCATTGAGCCGCCTGAGAATGGTGAGAAGAAATTTTTCACCATATTTTTTAGCCCGTTTTGCGGTCTGTATGGGTCATTTTGGAAGTTGTACCGCTGCATGTTTGCAAGTTGTCGGGATTGGTCTTCAAGAGATGAACTTGCGGTTTTAAGAGTTGCGATTCTTGAGTTTAAATCTCCGCATTGATTTGCACCCAGTACTGATTTTTCAAGCCTTTCAACCCTTTCTTTGGCGCTTTGATTAGAATAGGTTTGGTTAAATATTCTTTTCTCAAGTGACGCGAGGGTGTTTTTTTCTTTGTTACTTATACATTTTTCATCAAGGGTATTTTCTATGGTTTCTACCCTTTGAGCGAGTGAATTTTGCGAGTAGTCTTTTTTGTACAGTTTACTCTCGAGTCTGCTTAACCTTATTTCAATAGGTTCATCTTCAAAGGTTTTATTAAAGGTTAGCCTTTCTATTTCACTAATTTTGGGGTAGCTTGCACTGTTTGGCACAAACTCTGTCCCATCAGGGTTTCGATACTTAAGTTCGGGCAGATTGTCAAATACAATCTCGCAAAATGCGCACTGTATGGTGCTTATGAGTGTTAAACATAAAATTAATTTTTTCATAACTCAAAAATAGAGTTATCAAAAATAATTTTCATCACCCTATTGGGCATTGCCTATTTCAAATATTGTTTTGTCTATTTCTTCAAGTAATGCGTTTGACTGTGCTTTTATATTTTGAGGAGTGTAGATACTATCTTGCAGGGGCATATAGCGCGAGTAGAAATTTGCATCAAATTTTAAGTTACCAAGAACTTTTGCACTGTAGTTTACATGTCTTATAGCGTAGTAACTGTTTGTCTGCGCGTATGATGTGTATTGGTATTTTCGCTCAAGATTTCTCGTCTGCAGGTCAAGTACATTGACATTTGCGTTAAAAAACTGAATAGAGGAGTTGTTGTTTATGCACTCTCTTAGCTTTTCTAGGGTTTCTTTGATTTTTACAAGGTCGTTGACATAATCCGAGTTTTTATCTTTTTTAATTATTACATCTAAAAACAGCGGGTCATCAAGAGGCGCATCAAGCAAAAGCCCGTCTTTTAAGTCTTTTTCACTGTATTGTTTTTTAGGGGCGCTTTGTATGGTTTCTTTTTTGTATTCAAAATCCCCCTCGATATCAGGCAGTGTACCATAGTAACCTTTGCCCTCAAGGTTTTGTGCGGGTTGTTTTTTCTTTCTTTTGAAAAAATCGAAAAAACTTTTTTTCACCGGTTGGTTGTATGAACCGTCAGGGTTAATGATGTTTTGCTCGGCTTGCACGCTCATAGGGGCACATAGCATAGTAAAACAAAATATTAAAAAAACTACCGCAATCTTTTTCATATATAGATTATACTTTTTTATAAAAAAAAGACAAAACTTAGTAATGTTTTTTATTGTATTTGTTCTGCACTTGTGCGATGTCCGTTTTTAAATACTCTTCAATAGCCTCTGCTGCAAGGGATGTGACTTTGTTGAGTTTTTCTTGTTCATCTTGTGTAAAATTACTAAGTACAAAATTTTCAATGGGGATATTCTCAGGTATTGGCCCAACACCTACTTTTAGCCTGTCAAAGTCAGATGAGCCTGTTAGATTTATTATGGACTTTAGCCCGTTATGACCGCCGTGAGAGCCGTCTTTTCTAAAGCGCAAAGTGCCAAGCTCAAGGGTAGTATCGTCGCAAATTACTATAATATCCTTAATATTGAGTTTGTAAAAATTCATAAGCTCAACAACAGCTCTGCCCGAGAGATTCATGTATGTTTTTGGCAAAAGATATAGCACATCATCTTTTTTGCCAAAGAAAGACTGAAACTTCTCGCTCAGGGCTATATTGTTTTTTTCAAGCAATTTATCTACTACCATAAAACCTACATTGTGCCTTGTTTTAAGGTATTTAACTTCGGGATTTCCAAGCCCTATAATTGCTTTCATTTTTTACCTTTCTTTATATCTACCCTTTTGAGTACTCCTTTTGCTAATTAAAAAAAAGAGCTTTGAGGTTATCTGTAAAATATCATATTAGACGGAGTTGAATTATGTCAATGAAAAATAAACCTATAGTAAACGAGAAAAGTTCGCAAAAAGTAGCAAAATTCCTTGAAAAAAACAATCTTCACAAAAAAGATTTTGCGCAGATGATAGGCGTCACCCTTTCTTATGTTTACAATTTAATTGACGAGACCATACCTTTTTCTTCCCGCGCCACAACGCTTGAGAGAATTGCAACGGTTATGGATATAAGACCTGAGGAGTTTATTGAATATCAAATACCTCAAGACCCTGTATTATATGATGATAATCTTGAATTTTTAAAAGATGCTATAAAACATAATAATCTCACAACCGTTGAATTTTTAAAGAAATTTGAAAGAAAAAAGAGGCTTCATCTGGTGGATATTTTGCGTGGAGCAAAACCCCTGTATATAGATTTTAATGAATTGAAAACAATATCAGACGCGCTTAATTTGTCTGATGAAGAGCTCTATGAGCTATGGCAGCGCAGAATGAGCGAGTTTTTAGGTGACGGCGGTTTTAATCTTGAAAAAAACAGGGAGCTTGCTCAAGCTATGTTTGACGGTGCAAAAAAATATCTTAAAACAGGTAATTAACATTGTAAATATTTCTTAATGTTGTATTTGTTACAATCTTGACTTCGCGACTACTTTTCCAATAATATTCATATTGTAAAAGGTTAAGAGGTCTTATGAAAAGTTCAACTTTACACAGAGCGGGTCTTACCCGTGAGAATATGTCAGCATTGGAGAGTTCAAGGTCTTTTGATTTGGACAGAAATGAGTACTCTCGTTACGTTAAACCGTCAAAAGCTCCCGAATTGGATGTTTTGTGGAGAAGCGTAGGTAAGACAAGTGCTGATGCAAGAACTGTGAAGCAAAAAGCTCCGGGTGTTTATCTTGCAATAGGCTTTATATGCGGCGCTTTGTTTATGGGTTTAATATCTCTTATTGCAGGGTTTTCTAACTTTTTAGGCAATCACAGGACAGAAGAAATAGTTGTTCAACAGGCTGCAAAGCCTAATGTTGCAGTGATTGGTGCTGATGCTCAGAGTGCCTCGGAAACAAGCGTAGCGGTTTCTGAAGAAAAATATGAAGTAAAAAGCGGCGATACTTTGGATAAGATTGCATACAGATTTTATGGCAAGTATGATACGCAAAAAATTGACGAAATTCAAAAACTGAACAACATAACAGACCCGTCCTCGCTTCAGATAGGACAAGTCATTTTAATTCCCGTTGACAGTGCAAGATAATAACAACTTTTAAATTTATGTAACAAAATTGGCTCAAGAGTTTGTCATTGAGCCTTTTTTGTGCAATTATAGACAAGGTCTTTTTTTACAAGTAGAGAGTAGTTGAATGTATAGTCGATTTTTATTGTTATTAACAACTTTATTTTTTATTCCCCAGAATGTTTACGCAATGGGTGTGAGTGAGTATGTGGATAAATATTTTGCGCCGTTTTCCGACGCTTTTTCAAATATTATTTTTACGCCGGTGAAAATAGGCTCCGTAAGTGTGCCCATTATTATAATGTTTTTGATTGTTTCAAGTATAGTCTTTACGATATACTTGAGATTTATTGGTATATGGGGTTTTAAACACTCTCTTAAACAGCTTTTTGGAAAATATCACAAAGAGCACGACAATGACAGAGATGGCGAAGTGAGCTCAATGGGTGCTTTTGCTACGGCACTTTCGGGCACTGTAGGACTTGGCAATATTGCGGGCGTTGCTATAGCTATTTCAATAGGCGGCCCCGGCGCTATGTTTTGGATGACATTTGGCGCTATTTGCGGCATGGCTTCTAAGTTTTTGGAATGTACCTTGGCTGTTAAATACAGAAGGTTTAACGCAGACGGCTCAGTTTCAGGCGGTCCTATGTTCTACATTGCCCATGGTCTGACAAGAAAAGGCTTAAGATGGCTGGGGCAGCCGTTAGCGTTAATTTTTGCTCTTATGTGTGTCCCGGGTGCGCTGGGTGGTGGTAATATGCTCCAAATAAATCAAGCGACTCAGCAAGTTATAAATATAACAGGCGGCGAGAGCAGTTTTTTTGCGGCGCATAGTTGGGTTTTCGGATTGATAGTAGCAACTATTGTAGGTTTAATTATAGTTGGTGGTATTAAATCGATAGCAAACGTAACTTCTAAAATTGTTCCGGTTATGTGTGGAATATATTTGTTAGCTGCAATTGCAATTATTGTTATGAATTTTCAACATATTCCGCATGCGATTGCTACTATATTTAAAGAAGCATTTTTCCCTCAATCTGTTGCAGGGGGTATAATAGGTACAATTATAACGGGTTTTCGCCGCTCTGTTCAATCAAATGAAGCAGGCTCAGGCTCTGCTCCGATTGCTTATGCCGCAGTAAAGACAAATGAACCTGTCTCACAAGGCTTTGTTTCATTAATGGAACCTTTTTTGGATACCGTTATAATATGCTCAATTACGGCATTTGTAATTATAATTACAGGTGAATACCTTAACTACCGAGAAGGTATAACAGGCGTACAACTTACATCTGCTGCCTTTGCGGGTACGTTTTCATTTTTCCCGTATGTTCTTGCAATTGTTATAATTCTTTTTGCAATTTCAACAATTATAAGCTGGGCTTACTACGGACAAAAAGCGTGGAGCTATATATTTGGCGAAGGCTTTAAACGTACAAAAGTCTATCAGATAATGTTTTGTATATTTATTGTTGTTGGCTCTTGCATGAATCTTCAAAGTATTATTGATTTTACTGATTCAACAATGCTTGCAATGGCAGCACCAAACTTAATTGCAATATTTATATTGCTTCCTGAAATAAAGCAAGATTTAATTAACTACTGTAAAAAGTATAAAATGATAAATGTCTTTAACAAACCTTGGTTCAAAGATGAAAAAGCTCTATAGTTTTTATCAAAATGCAATTCAGACGCAAAAAGATTCCCTTAATTTTCGTTTCTTAAAACCGCTTGAAATTAAGGGTAAGTATATTTTTCAAGACGGGAGAAAACTCCTAAATCTCTCGTCAAATGACTATCTTGGAATAAGTACAAAAAAAGAAATCTTTAGGGATTTTTTAAGTTCTTACGATAAGCCTCTTAATGTCCCGTCAGCCAGACTTTTGTGCGCAAATACAAAATCTTACACTAAGCTTGAAGAGCTTTTGTGCGAGAAGTTTTCAAAAGAGGCGGCACTTCTTTTTAACAGCGGTTATCACGCAAATGTCGGGATATATTCTTCTCTTGCAAAAAATGGCGATGTGGTTTTTTGTGACAAGTTAAACCATGCAAGTATAGTTGACGGTATCCGTCTTTCTAAAAGTGAGCTTATACCCTTTAAGCACAGTGATTATGATGATTTGGAAAATAAGCTTAAAAAATACAGAGCAAAGTATAATAATGCAATAATTTCAACTGAAGCACTGTTTTCTATGGATGGAGATTTTTGCGATATTAAAAAACTTATCGAATTGAAAGAAAAGTATAATGCTATACTTGTGGTGGATGAGGCACATTCTTTCGGGGTTTACGGTTCAGGGTTGGGTTTTTGTGCGCAAGAAGGTGTACTTGACAAAATTGATTTATTGATGGCTACTTTTGGAAAGTCTGTCGGCTCTTACGGAGCTTTTTGTGTGGGCGATAGGGTGCTTATAGATTATCTGATAAACTTTGCACGCTCTTTTATTTTTTCTACTGTTTTCCCTCAAATAAATGCAGAGTTTTCTTATTATGTGCTTAAAAATTATATTTTTAAGTCTGATGAGTTCTCAAAAAAATTACTTGAGCTTACAGATTTCGCACATAAAAATCTCAAGGGTTTTAATGTTTTGGGCTCAAGCTATATTGTACCAGTGGTTTTTGGAGAAAATAAAAAGGCCATTGAAGCTTCAAAAAAACTTTACGATGCAGGGTATTATTGTCTGCCTATAAGATATCCTACAGTTGCAAAAAACTCGGCAAGACTAAGAATATCCTTGAATTCTGCTATTGAAGAAAGTGATATTTTTCGGCTTATTGACTATATGAAAAAATTATAAACAGCCTTATAGAAAGTTTGGAGCTCTTTGTCGCTAAGCTTGTCCAGTATATTTAATATATCGCTTGTAATCTCTTTTCTGGTTTTTAGTGCTTGAGTTTGGAAAAAGTCGCTTAAATTCACGTTTAGTGCGTTTGCAATTTTGTCCAAGGTTTCAAGTGTTGGCATTGTATGGCAGTTTTCAATGCGGTTTATCGTTCGATGATTCATAGAAATCATTTCGGCTAATTTTTCTTGAGAAATTTTTTTTGCTCGCCTTATTTCCTTAATTCTTTCGCCAATTAGCCCAATATTGCTCATTTATACCCCTTTAAAGTATTTTAGTATCTTTGTTTTTTAAAAACTATGCATATATAAGTACTTATTTTATTGACAACATGCATAAAGATGTCTATAATGTTGACATCTTTATGCGAAAAAACCTGGAAATTTATAGTTGCATGTCTAATTCTTATTAGATTTAGACACTCTATTCTAAAAAAGGAAAGATACGAAATGATTAAGAAATTTGCTTGCCACAAAAGTGGTGTGCGCCGTTATGTTGCGCAAAAGGGGTTTACACTTGCAGAGCTTTTAACTGCAGTACTTGTGATATCGGTTATTATGGTGGCGTTAGCTCCTGTTATAACAAAGAGGATGAAAGATAATATTACCGTACAGACTGATAATAGAGAGGGGTTAGAGATATATACCAATCCCGGTACTTATACATTTGATGTTCCTGTCGGTATTAATACATTATTTATTCAAGGTTCGGGAGGAGCAGGAGGTGGAGGAGGTTCTACTTATGTTGATAAGAGTATAAGTATAACTAATAATACAAGTTGGACTGTTCCTGTTGGTGTTAATCAGGTTACTCTCACTATCACAGGTTCAGGTGGTGGTGGAGGGGGAAGTAATGGGATAGAGAATACTAATCATCCTGACACAAATCCAAAAGTATACAATAACTCATGTAGTTCAGATGAATTTCTTGCAACAAGAGGCTCAAATGATGAACTTGATTTGTGTATTACAAAAGAGAATAAGTATTATAGCGGCTATTTAAAAGATTCTGATATTCCTTGTACAAACAACTACTGCTGCTGGAAGTCATCTGATATATATGCTTGTGGCAATGGAGGTTGCGGAAGAGTTGTATGTACATATAATGCTGCAAGTGCCACTTGCGAGAATTACAAAGTATACACTGGCTCAGATGGTTTTGCAAAAGGAGTTTTTACATATTCGCTACCGACAATGAATGAATGGAACAAAATAAAAAAATATTTGGGACCTTGGAACAGAGATATTGCATACGAAAATAGCATAAAATTATGTACACATAATGCTTTTGAGACAGCAAATAAAGAACCTGAGAATGTAGCATATTGTGCCTCAGTCGCAGGATGTGGCGGACTAGGCTGTGGTCCTGCTAACTACTGGATATTAAGGGCGGCCACTGGAGAATATATGAGATTTGCATATGATAACAGGGTGAGTCAATACCCAGCTATCACACCTGACGGGCTATATGCGTACTCCGTCCGTTGTGTCCGTGCCCTCAATCGCATGAACAGATATAGTGGTGCAGGTGGTTCCTCAGGTGCTGTGATGGAGAAGACAATTAATGTTCTGCCTAAGGATGTGTTTGAGATAACGATAGG
>CALUYW010000019.1 GCA_944325105.1 Candidatus Gastranaerophilales bacterium
TGAAGGTTTATATGGAAAAATTTAAACCCAATTATGCAATAAGAACGTCAATGGCAGATTATAAAAAAACGGATAATCTTATTGATTTGCCGTTATATACTCTTGAAAATATAACTCAGGGAGATATAAAGTGAAATTAAATAAAATAGCTATTAAAAACTATCGTCAATTTCATAATACTGACATCTGTTTAGATAATATAATTTCAATTTTAGCAGGACCTAATAATAGTGGTAAAACATCTTTAGTTGAGCTTTGCCGAAACCTTTTTGAACAAAACTTTTATAGTATAAATTATTCAGATATTAATGTACATAGTTATTATAAAAACAAATTAGAACTTATTGAAAAAATTATTGATATCTATCAGGAGAACAATTCTAAGAATATTTTTTCTGATAATTTGGAAAAAATATTCTTAGAATATGTTGTAAATTCAATTGAGGTGCAAATTCAAATTGATTATAATGAGCAGGATGATATTGTAAATTTTGCAAATTATATGATGGAACTTGATATTACAAATAATAGTTTTTATTTTATATACAGGTATGAATTTAATAAAAAAATTTTTATAAAACAAATAGTAGAAAATTTTGAAAAATTCTCAAAAGATATCCTTCATTATAATGAATTAACATCTCTGTACAATTCTTCAACAAAAGAGGAAGAAAAAAATAAAATTGAAGAAAAACAACAGTCTGCAAAAAATTGTATAATAGATAGATATTTTAACGAAAGTTTTGAAAATAAATTTTATTTCTGCGATAAAGAATATAAAAACGAGATTAAAATGGACAGCTCTGAGTTTAAAAGCCTATTTCATTTTATAAGAATAAATGCAGATAGAAATTTATCGGATGAAAAGTCAAATAATAATTATTTAATTAGCCAAAATCTTTTAGACATAATTTCAAATGATGAAAACTGGCAAAATTTAATTAAAACAGTTCCAAATGATATGCTAAGTTTATTTAAAGCGACAAATATTGAGAGTGAAATAATAAAAAAATCAACAGACTCTTTAAATCCAATAATGGCAGAACTAGAGCACACAAAAGATTGTATTATTGGATTGCCACATCTCGAATTGAGCTTAACAGACGAAAATATAATTAAATTTATAAAAAATTCAACTATCGCAAAATATAAATATGATAATTATGCCTTCGAAGAACAAGTACAAGGTCTTGGTATCAGCAATTTAATATATATGCATATACAACTAGAAAAATTCAAAAATAAATTTAATAATAAAGTAATAAATTTTTTTGTTATCGAAGAACCGGAAGCACACATGCATCCACAAATGCAGAGGGTGTTAATTAAATACTTAAATGATTATTTTGGTAATCAGAAAATTCAAGGGTTAATAACAACACACTCAAATGAAATAATAAAAGTTAGTGAAATGCAAAAGGTAAGAGTTATTCGTTCTAGTGAAACACTATTATCAAATAAAATTTTTGATTTAAATCAATTCATAAATAATTTATCAAATAAGGATACCGTTCAGTTTTATTCTCTATTATTTAGAATAAATTATTCTGACCTTATTTTTGCAAACAAAATTATTATGTATGAAGGTGATACTGAGAAAATGTTTTTGGAAAGAATATTGAATCTTGATAGTTATAAAAATCTAAGAGAACAATACCTTTCTTTTGTTCAAGTTGGAGGTGCATATTCGCATAAATATAAACCATTATTAGACTTTTTAGAAATAAAGACTTTGATATTTACTGATATTGATTATGAAAAATCATGTATAATAATTTCAGATATATTGAATTCTGAGACAACAAACGAGGGTTTGAAATCATATTATGACGGCTCTAAAGAGGCATTAAAAGTTAAAGATTTATACGAATGGCAGCAGAATAATCCTAATATCAGGCTGTTTTATCAAACAGAAAGAGATGGTTACGGAAGAACGTTAGAAGAAGCCATATTAAATAAAAAATTGGATATAAATGTTGAGGATGTAAACGATAAAAACTACTGGAAAACAAATAAAGAAACTAACAATTTAATTTTTAGCATACCAAATAAGAATGCGGAAGGTCAAAATATTGACAATGAAATAACATCAAGAGATATAGTTAGGGCGACAAGTGATAACAAGACGGATTTCATGTATTCAATTATTTTGCAAAATGATGATAAAATAGTCGATTTTATTCCAGACTATATTAAGGAGGGATTAAATTGGCTAATGCAATAAACAATAATATGTTTTTAGTAAATGCTCCTGCCGGAAGCGGAAAAACGACTTTTATAAAAGATAAAATTAATGAAATTGTCAGCAATGACAAAGATTGCAAAATACTGTGTATTACATATACAAATAGAGCAGCTGATGAATTAATATCAAAAATTAATTCAAAAAATGTAAAAATATCAACTATTCACTCTTTTATATCCGAATTTTTTAAAATTTATTTTTCTAACAAAGATATTATAGAACTTTATTTTGAAACATATAAAGGGGATATTCTCGATAGAATTAATAATATATCAAATGATGAACGAAATGAAATAGCAAATCAGAAATATAAAGAAGAACATGAGGGAAATTTAAGTTTTGAATATTTAAAAAACAATACTAAATCAATCTCATATAACGAATTACCCTTCAATTCATTATATTATGGCGGATTATCTCATGATGCACTACTTTCTTTTGCGGAAATATTACTGGACAAATATCCAATAATCAAAAAAAGATTATCCTCGTTATATAAGTATATTTTTGTTGATGAATATCAAGACACTTCAGCTAATATTTTAAGATTTTTCTATAATGCTGTAAAAGATTCACAAACAACATTATTTTTATGCGGTGATAAAATGCAACAGATATATAAAAACTATGATGGTACTTTTGAAAATGAATTATCTACATTTAACAATTCAGATTTTCTACTAAGAACAAACTATCGTTCATCACAAAGTATTGTTACAGTATTAAATAATATATATAATGATCCTTCTTTTGTTCAAGAGGTTTCAAATATTCAAAAACAAGGAAATAAACCGCAAATTTATATTGCCGAAGATGTTAATTTAACTTTAAATGCTATAGAAGATATAACACCCAAAATACTTAAGCTTTTTATATACAATAAAGATCGCTTTGAAAAAATAGGTGCTAAAAATTTGTATGAAAAAGTTTCAGATATGGAAAAGTACTCATTTGGTAGCAAGAATAGTCCGGTTGATGTTTTATTAACAAATGATATTGATAATCCTGACCCATTATTTAGACTTCTTTTTGAAATAAATGATTTTTTAAAAAAATATAAATTAAAACAATATGGACTGCTTGTTCAAAAAATTAACAATAAAAAATCCAAAATATATAACAAAGAGCTATTAAAAATTAACAAACATGAAGACAAGAAAAATTTTCAAAATTTAATAGAAAGTATTTATAGCAAGTATAATGAGGATATTTTAATTATAGATTTTTTAAAATTTCTAAATGACAAGCAATTTTTATTAAATTCTGTAACTGAAAATTATTTTGAAGGTTCTGAAGAAAATGAATACTTAACAGTTTTAGAACAAAGCATTGAAGAGTTTAGAAAACTTTGCAAATATATAGAAAACCCAAAAATTTCAACACAACATGGCGTAAAAGGTGAAGGACATGATGAGGTTGTATTTATTGCTGAAGATTCAACGAGAAACCCATATGTAAGAATGTATGATTTTTTTGAATTACTCGCTAAAAATGAAGTTCGCTATAATGAATTTGAAAAATTTTATTATGAATATGTGAAAGATATTAGAAATTTTGAATATTTGAATAATATAAAACTTTCTGAATTAAAAAAGGATACATACAATCAATATGTAAATTCACTAAATGAGCTCTTGCAAAATCTAAATCAAAAATATAATAACAATGTTTATTATAATTTTTTCTTTTCAGATGCATATGCATCATATTTATCGCGCCCCGGAGTAACAAAATTTAATAATGCAGTTAAAATAAATAATATTTTTGGGACTTTAATTGCATATAAATTATTTTATGTAGGCTGTTCTAGAGCAAAGGAAATATTAAAGGTAATTGTTGAACGTTCTAAGATTGACAGTTTTTATAATGAATTTAAAACAAAAATGCAACAATTGGGATTTGATATTATAGAATAGTTGACTGAAACTGTTAGTTTTTTTCCGTAATTGGTTAACAAAATGTTATGTTGATTTTGGCATAACAAACAAAAAATCAAAATACACTTAAGCTTCCGACTTATTTCCGAGTAGAAAACTAGTATTTCAAATGGGACATTTTTGTCCTTTATTTAAAATCGCTACAACCATATCAGTGCTTAAATTTTAGGCAACTTATTTAATTTTTGTTGAATTTTGAGAGACAAAAAGAGTAGCAAAAGACCAATTTGAGTAATTACAGTCAATTTGAAAAATATCGCTAATATTCAAACACACAGCCTAATTGAGACTATTATTCTACAACTCAAATGTCTCATTAAACCTTAAAGGCAAACACCAAAAACAATCAATCGTTAAAACTCAATAATAATGTGAGTTTTAGAAGTTCGAGCATAATTTTATTGTTTTTTATCATCAAAATTGCTGTCGTATAAGGCTTTTGAGGCAAAATTAGAAAAATTTTGTCCATATTCTTTTTGCTCTTTTTTCGTTTTAAACTTTTTAGCCTCTTGTTTTGCTGATAATTTCATTAAACATAAAATTAAATCACAAATAGCTTTTGCTCTTTCTTCTTCTGTTGGGTTTGAATTGTCAAATTTAACAATAAAATTCGGTTTCTTTGTTGTCATAAATACTTCTCCATAATATTTTTCTAAATTGTACCAATTAACGAATTGATTAATTAACATATTGAAAACGTTAATTTTATAGTTTATACTAGTAATGTAGTTATAATTGGATAATTGGATTAATTATTTATTTTGTTAGTAAACAGTTGGGATTTTTATGGCAAATATTTTTAATGTAGCTAAATATATTTTAGAAAAAGAGAATAAAATTACAGCAATGAAATTGCAAAAGCTATGCTACTATTCACAAGCATGGCATTTGGTCTGGGAAGAAACCCCCTTATTTAACAATCACTTTGAGGCATGGGAAAATGGCCCAGTTTGCCCAGAACTTTATCAGTGGCATAAAGGACAATTTATTATTGAGAACACAAGTGGCTTAGACGCTCTTTGTGCAGAAGATTTAACTGAAAATGAAACTGATACCATAGATTGTGTATTACGAGATTATAGAAAATACACTGCACAACAATTGAGTGATTTGACTCACCAAGAAAAACCTTGGAAAGAAACATATAATAAGTATTGTGATTTTTCGGGTCGTTGTAGTGCAGAAATACCTATAGCTATTATTCATCAATTTTATAGTGGGTTGTTAAATGAGTGCAAGGAAAACTAAATCAAAAAGAACAGTCCAGAATAATATAAACACTTCAAAAGTTGCTCGCTCCTTTTTAAAAGAAGATAACGAACAGATTTTTAAATGGGCAATCAGAAGTGATAAAATTGATTGCGAACATAGCGATTTTGGCTTTCACCATGAAATACAAAAAACGTTTATAGAAAAAATCGCTCCTTGTTTAAAATCATATACTTCAATGCGTTGGGTAGATATTAGACAAAAAGGTCATTGTCATGATTTTGATGTTGTTAATCTGGAAAAAGAATTTCAAGAAAGAATTGTAGAGAAGTTTGGAGAAAATGCACCTGAAACTTTATTTCAAATAAAACTAACGGGCAAGCACAGGATTTTTGGATATGTAGAAAATGGCGTCTTTTATATTTTATTTAACGACCCCGAACACAAAGGCTATATAGTAGAGAAAAAACATACTTAAGCTACTTTAGAGTTTATACAATCAATCATTCTACCAAGTTCAAACATTTCAAAAGTACGGACTTTTTTGATAAATTTATTGATTATAAGTTCTAACTTTGTTACTTCTGCACCACCATAAAAAACCACTCCTAAAGAGTGGTTTTTTATTTACGTTTCGAGTCTACCGCATCTTCTGACTTGCTATACCCCTACCACCTATTGAAATGCACTTTTTTTGAATCAAACCTATCCGGGGAGTATTTCTCTTCGTCGGGGTATCCTATAGCTATAGCGCAAAACGGCATCATATCTTTTGGCATGTTAAAAAGCTCCCTAAAAGCCTCTTGTCTTTGCTTATCAGGATAAATACCAAGCCAGCAAGTGCCAAGCCCTACTGACGTTGCGCCTAAAAGCAAATTTTCAACTGCGGCGGCACAGTCTTGGATGTACGAACCCTCAGCATATTGAGTAATTAAATTTCCCGCAACCACAATACAGCAAGGAGCGGTTTTTAACATTTGAGAGTAGGGGTGAATTTTTTGTATTTCGTCCAATACCTCTCTTTTATCACACACTACAAACTCCCAAGGCTGCTTATTCATAGCGGATGGGGCATGCATAGCGCACCTTAAAACCTCTGTGATTTTTTCTTTTTCAACGGGTTTATTTTGATACTTTCTAATACTTCTCCTTTTATATATCACATCAAGCATATCAACCCTCCTTGCACAATTAACACTTTTTAATTATATATTATTTTTGAATATAATGTAAGATTTTAAAATGAAAACAGTTGTAACAATACCTATATATAAAAAATCCCTAACAATTTAGAAACCGCGTCGCTCCTAAATTGCTTCAGCATATTAAGCTCCAGAAACTTTTGCTTTATGGCACCAAAGTCACTTGATGTGACTTTTTATAAAAACCTTGCACAAGAAAACAACATAAACGCTGTTTTTGAATTTTTCAATGACAAAAACTTCATCTCAATTCAAAGCTATTCAAAACTTCTCCTTAATGTTGATTTTTATGAAAGATTTAAAAATTTTGATTTTATGTTTTTATTTCAGCTTGACGGGTGGGTTTTTAGAGATGAACTTGATATCTGGTGCACTAAAGGCTACGACTACATAGGTGCTCCTTGGTTTATGAAAAATACAAACCAAATGCTCTCGCCCTCAGGTAATGGCGGAGTAAGCCTCAGAAAAATAAGCACATTTATTTCAATCTTAAAAAACAAAAAATTATCGGCAATTTTTTCAATCAAAAAAGACAGGAAGCTTGTTTATAACATCTTTAACTATATAAAATTCGCACTGCCAAAAATGCCTTACAAAGTTCCCAACGAAGACTATGTTGTTGTAAATTTTTTCCCCTGTATAAATAAAAACTTTAAAATCACACCAAATGAAATTAACCTCAAATTCTCTTTTGAGGTTAATCCTGAAAATTTATACAAACTGAACAACAAAACTCTGCCTTTCGCCTGCCACGGGTTTATGCACCATGGCAGAGATTTTTGGATAGATTTTATCGAGCCTCTAAAATCTTTTGACAAATAACATCGCCCATCTGCACTGTTGTTACAAGCTTATCACCGTCTTTAAAAATATCTTTTGTGCGATAGCCGTCCTTAAGGGTTGATTTTACCGCATTAAAGATAATTTCATAAGCCTGTTCGTTTTTAAAACTATATTTCATCATCATTGCAGCAGAAAGTATTGTTGCAATGGGGTTGGCAACATTTAATCCCTTAAGGTCGGGAGCAGAGCCGTGAATTGGTTCATAAAGAGCAACGGAACCCTCATCTGACATGCTTGCACTGGGTAAAAGTCCAAGCGAACCTGAAATCATGGATGCTTCATCAGATAAAATATCACCAAAAATATTACCCGTAACAATTGTATCAAATTGTCTTGGATTAGCTATAAGCTGCATAGCTGCATTATCTACATACATATGAGTTAACTCAACGTCACTATAGCTTTTTGATACATCAATCATAATCTCGCGCCACAAACGTGATACATCAAGTACATTTGCTTTATCTACCGAGCATAATTTTTTATTTCTGCTTGAAGCGGTTCTAAAGGCAACATGGGCTATTCTTTCTATCTCTTTTTCAGAATAAATCATGTTGTTATAGCCGTATCTTACGCCGTTACCATTCTCATCAACTCTAACTTCAATGCCTTTTGGCGTACCAAAATATACATCACCCGTTAATTCTCTAACTATAACAACATCCACACCCTTTATAACCTCGGGTTTTAGTGCGGATGATGAAATAAGTTCATCAAAAATCACAACAGGGCGAAGATTTGCATACAAGTTAAGTTCTTTTCTTATACCTAAAAGCGCTCTCTCGGGGCGAAGCTCCGGAGGCAGAGTGTCGTATTTCCAATCGCCTACCGCACCCAGTAAAACCGCATCAGAATCATGCGCTATTTTAATTGTTTCATCAGGCAGAGGTTTTTTGTATTTTTCATACGCACAACCGCCTATTAAAGCATCAGTAAATTCAAATTTTATATCAAGAACATCAGCTATTGTTTCTAAAACTTTCTTGGCTTCTGAAACTATCTCAGGGCCGATACCGTCACCTTTTAAAAGAGCAATTTTATACATTTACTTTACCCCCATTTTCTCTCTTGTATAGTTAACAAGTCCGCCTGCTTTTACAAGCTCCTGAATTTCTTTCGGGTAAGGTGCGAAAGTATATTCTTTTCCTGTTGTTAAATTTTTAACAACACCGTTATCCAAATCAAGTTCAAGCTTGTCGCCTTTTTTTGTTTCATCGGGCAGTTTATCGTTTTCTATAATTACAAGCCCGATATTTATTGCATTTCTAAAGAAAATTCTTGCAAAACTTTTTGCAATAACCGCATTTACCTTACAGGTTTTTATTGCAAGCGGAGCATGTTCACGAGACGAACCGCAGCCAAAATTTTCTCCCGCAACAATGAAATCACCCTCCTTGACATCACGAGCAAAATTAACATCAATATCTTCCATGCAATGTGTCGCAAGCTCTTGAGCAGAGGGAGTATTTAAGTATCTTGCAGGAATAATAACATCTGTATCAACATCATCTCCATATACGAAAGTATGACCACTCATTAAATTTCTCATCCATTTACCCCATTTACAAACTTTTAACTTATATTTAATATAATAACAAAGAAATTTGTTAACCACAAATAAATACAAAACTAACGGAAGTATTAAAGAAGGAGAAAACAATGCAAGAATCAATCGTAGAAGCAGCAGGAAAAATCTGGAACTACTTAAATGAAAACGGCGAAGTAACTACAAAAAAATTACAAAGAGACTTGGACCTTAATGACAACTTTATCAACATGGGTCTTGGCTGGCTATCTCGCGAAGACAAAGTTAACTACTCTAAAAAAGGTTCTTATACAAAAGTTAGCCTAAGATAGTAACTTTAGTTAAAGATTTTAAAGTTGCCCTTGCTCAAATATTGACAAGGGCAACTTTTTTTATGACAATGAAGTTTGTCCATGTTAAAATAACGACATAGAATACATTAATAAAGGAAATAAAAAATGGCAGTACCAAAGAAACGAACAGGAAAAGCAAAACAAGCAACAAGAAGAGCAAACTGGAAAGGCACAGTTCCGGCAACTACAACTTGCCCTAACTGCAAAGAGATTACACCTGCGCATACAGTATGCCCCAACTGCGGCTATTACAAAGATGATTTTGCCAGCATTAAAAATAAAAAAGCAGCTGAAGAAGTAAAAGAAGAAAAACCTAAAAAAACAAGAGCTAAAAAAGCAAAAGCAGAACCTAAAGCTGAAGAAGTAAAGGAAGCTGCAGTTGAAGAAGCTAAAGAAGAAGCTGCTGAAGAAAAAAACTGAAGAATAATCATAAAGATTTGAGGAAATTAGTATGACGAGAATAGCAATCGATGCAATGGGGGGAGACCATGCTCCAAGAGAAATCGTAAAAGGTGCGGTTTGGGCTGCGCTTGACTACGATACACCAATAGAGCTGGTTGGAAAAGAAGACGCCATCAGAGCTGAACTGGACAACATTGCTAAATACGGCATAAGGTCAAAACGAGGCGGATATTTTCCACAAAATATAAAAGTTGATTTATCAAAACTTGATATAAAAATCACCCACGCGGAAGAAATCATCGAAATGGGTGAAGCCCCCGGTCAAGCTATTCGCAAAAAAAGAAAATCCTCAATAGTTCTTGCAGTGGATGCGGTTGCAAAAGGAAGCTCTGACGCCGTTGTTGCAGCAGGCTCGACAGGTGCTGCAATGGCAAGCTCCCTATTTGGTCTTGGCAGATTGCCTGGGATTGAACGTCCAGCTATTGCCGTTATGCTCCCTGCAATGAAAAAACCTTTCTTACTTTTGGACGCCGGCGCTAACAGTTCTTGCACACCAGAAATGCTTTATCAATTTGCAGTTATGGGCGCAACATTTGTTAAAAATGTATACGGCAGAAAAGACGCTAAAGTAGGCGTCCTAAACATTGGTGAAGAAGCAGGTAAAGGCAATGAACTTGTTCAGCATACATATAAAATGCTTGAAGAAA
The DNA here is from genome assembly GCA_944325105.1 of Candidatus Gastranaerophilales bacterium. Lineage (GTDB taxonomy): Bacteria > Cyanobacteriota > Vampirovibrionia > Gastranaerophilales > Gastranaerophilaceae > Galligastranaerophilus. The sequence continues at coordinate 10,424 of CALUYW010000019.1, forward strand.
ACCAAAACGGATTAAACTTCATTGGAAACATCGAAGGCAAAGAAATGTTTCAGGGAACTTGCGATGTTATAATCTGTGACGGCTTTGTCGGCAACGTCGCTCTTAAAATCATTGAAGGCTCATCTTCAATGCTCTTTAAAATGATTCAACAAGAGTTTAACACTGATATTATTTCAAAAATAATAGGGCTGCTTGCAAAACCTTTTATGAAAAGGATTTACAAGAGAATCAACTACGAAGAATTTGGCGGAGCGCTGCTTTTGGGCATTAAAGGCATTACCGTTATAGCCCACGGCAGAAGTACCGCATATGCTATAAGAAACGCCGTAAGAGTGGCAAAAGAAGCCGTTGAATCTGGCGTAAACAAAAAAATCATGGAAATATATCAATAAACATTCCATTTTAGTGAGGAGAAAAAATGAGTAGTGTACCTATAAGGATAGCGTCTTTAGGAAAAGCGGTGCCAAAAACCGTAATTACAAATGACGATTTGACAAAAATTCTTGATACATCAGATGAGTGGATTACAACAAGAACCGGTATCAAACAGCGTCATATAGCATCAGGAGACGAAAACTCTCTTACAATAGGTATTGAAGCTGCTCAAGACGCACTTAATAAGGCAAACTTGAAAGGCGAAGACATTGACCTTATAATAGCTGCTACTTCAAACCCATACAATATCTACCCGTCAACTGCATGCTCAATTTCAGAAGCAATTGACACCAAAAGCGGAACGGTTGCTTTTGATATAACGGCAGCCTGCACAGGCATGATTTATGCTATGGAAATAGCTCGCTCTATGATTTCATCAGGCAAATACAACAGAGCACTTCTTGTTGCAACAGACACAGTGTCAAAATTTGTTAACTGGGAGGACAGAAGCAGCTGCGTACTTTTTGGCGACGGCGCAAGCGCTATGATTTTAGAAAAATCTCAAGATGGCGTCGATGACATTATAGCAATCGATATAAACGCTGACGGCAAACAGGGCAGACATATTACAATGCACCTAAACGGTACAAACTGCCCGCTTGTAGAACCTGCTCAAGGCTCAAACGAAAGAGTAATGATGAACGGTAGAGAAGTTTACAAGTTTGTTGTAACAACAATGCCCGAGTCTGTTAATAACTGCATTGAAAACTGCGGCTTAAAACCAGAAGATATTGATTATTTAATACCTCACCAAGCTAACCTCAGAATAATTGATGCGCTTCAACAAAGACTTCAATACACTGATGAAAAAGTAATCACAAATATCGATAAATACGGTAATACTTCCGCTGCATCAGTCGGTATTGCTCTAAGCGAAGCGATTGAAGAAGGCAAAGTTAAAACCCCGTCTACTGCTATACTTTGCGCTTTTGGCGCAGGCATGACCTGGGGAACGGTAATAGTTAAGCTCAGAGAAGGAATTTACTAATGAAAAAAGTTGCTTTTATATTCCCAGGACAAGGCTCGCAAGCTGCAGGCATGGGGTTAGATTTGTTTAATAATTTTGACTCGGCTAAAAAAGTTTATCTTGAAGCTGATAAAATTTTAAATAAAGAAATTTCAAAAATGTGTTTTGAAGGCCCTGATGAGCTTTTAAAACAAACAATCAACGCTCAAAGCGCTATTGTTACAACATCAATTGCAGCTCTTGAAGCGCTAAAAGAAGCATCAGGCGGCAAAATAGAAGCAGTGATGACCGCGGGGCACTCACTTGGTGAGTATTGTGCCATGTATTGTGCAAATGTTATGGACTTAGAAACTACACTTAAGGCAATTCAAAAGAGGTCCGACCTTATGGACGCTGCTACAAAATATAAAGTTGGCGCTATGAGCGCAGTTTTGGGACTTGATGTTGAAAAAATAAAAGAATGTTTAAATGAAGTCCAAAACCTTGGCGTTGCACAAATTGCAAACTACAATGACCCGACCCAAACTGTAATCACGGGCGAAGAAGAAGCCATTAAAAAAGCAAATGAACTGATAAAAGAAAAAGGCGCAAGAAAAGTCATTCCTCTTGCGGTATCGGGTGGTTTCCACAGTGCTCTTATGCAAAGTGCGACAGATGGCTTTGTTGATTTTGTAAAAGATTTAAAATTATCTGACGCAAAAATTCCTGTTGTAACAAATATAGACGCTAAAATTACAACAGAGGCTGAAGATTTTAGAGAAAAAATGCCAAAACAAATCTCTTCAAGCGTTTATTGGGTTCAAACAATTGAACTTATGCTAAAAGAAGGTGTTGATACATTTATTGAACTTGGCAACGGCAAAGTGCTTGCAGGTCTGAATCGCAAAATGTGCCCGCCAGAAGTTAAAACGTACAACGTATTTGACTCACAATCACTAAATGACACTGTTAATAGCATTTTAAATTTGATATAGGAGAAGAAAATGGAAGATAAAAAAGTAGCACTTGTTACAGGCGGCTCAAGAGGTATAGGCAAAGCTTGCGCGCTGGAGCTGGCTAAGGCAGGTTGCGATGTAATTATTAACTACGCAGGAAACGAAGAGGCAGCAAATAAAACCGTTGAAGAGCTTAAAGCAATTGGTTCAAACGCTAAGGCTATGAAGTTTGATGTTTCAAATCCTGAGCTTGTTGAAGAAGCAATAAAAAATATCATAGATGAATACAAAAGAATTGACGTTCTTGTAAATAACGCAGGCATTACACGTGACGGTTTATTTATGAGAATGAGTGCTCAAAACTGGCTTGATGTAATAAACACAAACCTTAATAGCGCATATTACGTTTCAAACCCTGTTGCAAAAATAATGATTAAACAACGCTCAGGTGCTATTGTTAATATGGCAAGCATTTCAGGTATCTATGGTAACGCGGGACAAGCAAACTACTCAACTGCTAAAGCAGGCCTTATCGGTATGACAAAAGCGCTTGCAAAAGAACTTGCTTCAAGAAACATTAGAGTAAACGCAGTTGCCCCCGGCTTTATTCAAACTGATATGACAAAAGACTTGCCTCAGGAGCAAATCGTTGAGAGAATCCCTCTAAAAAGACTTGGTGAGCCTGAAGATATTGCAAAAACCGTTAAATTCTTGGCGCTTGATGCAACCTATATCACAGGACAAATAATAGGAGTTGACGGCGGTCTTGTTATTTAATTTTAAAAAAATAATAACTTTTATATGCGCAGCTATTGTATTAACAAACGGCTGCGCATACGCATACAATAGCGGTTTTAGTGATGATTTCTTTAATATTTTAAAGAAAAAAGAAAAACCTACGCAAAAAATGCTTGAAGCAAAAGAAGAATTAAAAAGAAGAAAAATCCCCGCAAGCGTCGACTCTTTCATTAAGTATGTCAAAAAAAATGACATAGAGGTGATGCAAATATTTACAGACGCGGGGTTTAACGTAAACACAGACTTTTTCACGGATTACCCCATATACTATGCAGCAAAAGGTCAAAAATACGAGACCGTCAAGTTTTTACTTGAACACGGTGCAGACCCGAATCTTGGTTTTAATACACCATTAATTGAAGCAATAAACAAGAAAAACGCCCCTATAGCAAAGCTTTTGATGGATTATGGCGCCAAGGTAAATGAGGAAGATTTTGTAAGCGGCAGAACACTACTATACACTGCACTTAAAAAAGAGCAGTATGAAATAGCGCGCGAACTTATCAAGCATGGAGCAAAAATAGACGCGGGTTCTAAATTTATTATCGAAGAAAAAAATCTCTACGATACGCTTGAGCTTGATAGATCAAGCTTATATTAGAACTGCTTTAAAAACCTTTCGTCATTGTTAAAGAAAAGTCTTATGTCATCTATGGCATATTTCAGCATGGCAAGTCTTTCAACGCCCATACCAAAAGCAAAACCGCTATACACATCAGGGTCAATACCGACATCTCTTAAGACATTAGGGTCTACCATGCCTGAGCCGAGTATTTCAAGCCAGCCGGTACCTGAGCATGTTGAACAGCCTTTGCCATGGCAAACTATGCACTGTACGTCAATTTCAGCCGATGGCTCTGTAAATGGGAAAAAGCTGTTACGAAATCTCGTAGGACGGGCAGAGCCAAAGTATAGTCTTATAAACTCGTTTAGCACGCCTTTTAAGTGAGCAAAAGTCACACCCTTGTCAACGTAAAGCCCTTCCACCTGATGGAAAAAATTATTTTTTCTGGCACTAACCGATTCATTTCTGTAAACTCTGCCGGGAGAGACAATCTTAATAGGAGGGTGAGAGTTTAACATTTGTCTTATCTGAGCGTTAGATGTATGGCTTCTCAATACAACATTTGGCGCAGCGTGGCAATAATATGTATCTTGGACATCACGCGCCGGGTGCTCTTTTGGAACATTTAGCAGGTCAAAATTATACTTTTCAACTTCAACCTCTGGCGATAATTTATTTTCAATAAGCGAAAAACCAAGGTGCTCAAAAATCTCTACTATTTCATTAATTGTAGCGGTTATAGGATGAACCTTGCCTCTCGGATTAAATGTACCGTCAAGAGTTACATCAATTTTTTCGCTTGCAAGCTTTTTGTTTAATTCTTCTTTATAAAATTCATCATATTTTATCTGAATTTTTTCTTCTAAGAGTTTAGAAACTTCATTTGTCAAAGCGCCGATTTTAGGTCTTAGCGCAACGTCTAAGTCTTTTAGTCCTTTTTTAAGGTTATTTAGCTCAGACGAGCGAGAAAGGTATTTATTCTTTACCTCTTCAAGTTCTTTTGAAGATGAAACTTTTTCAATTTCACTTAACGCAGATTCTTTAATTTGTAGTATTTTTTGTTCCATAGCTTACTCCCAAAATAATAATAACAAAAACAAACTTTATGGTAAAATTTTTCTATGATATTTATTTTCTACATAACTCTATTTTTGTTTATTTTTGGACACGGGTTATATTTCAATACAATTGATAATGATTTTTTTGCAAGATTAATAGTGGGAAAAACTTTTTTTCAAACAGGCGGACTTCTTGAGTGGGATTTTCTCTCTTATACGCCGACTCACAGATTTGTCGACCACGAATGGGGCTCCAGTCTTGTTTTTTATTTCTTGCAGTCACACTTTGGAGATGCAGGACTTTTAATATTTAAAGCCATAATATACTTTTTTGCATTTTTTCTTATTACAAAAACAATACTGCTTCGAAACAAACAAATAAAAATTCACTTTTTGCCATTTTGGTTTTTAATAAATGCAATCCCTGCAATACTTTTTTCAACACTTAGATGCCAGTGTTTCACTTTTTTCTTTTTTGCCCTGTGGTTATACACATTAGAACGTGTAAGACTAAAAAACGAGATAAGGCTTTTATGGATACTGCCGTCAACTATGTTAATCTGGGCAAATATGCATGGCGGATGTGTGGCAGGTTTTGGGCTGATTTTCCTATATATATTAGGTGAATTTTTAAATAAAAAACCTGTTAAAAAATATATTGCAACTCTGTCCTTATGTTTTGCAGTGTTATTTATAAACCCCTACGGGCTTGAATATCTTAAGTTCTTATTTAGTGCAATAACGCTAAACAGAGAATTTATAACCGAGTGGCAACCAACCTTCAGCTCTATAGGAATAAAATACCACTACAAGTTTATCTTTTTTCTGTTAGCATTTCTGTTGCTTTTTGCAGCTTATACAATAAAATTTAAACCGAACATTAAAAAAACAGACAAAACAAAAGCTTTGGTTCTCTTTGTCACTTTTTTAATGGCCTTAAAATCGATAAGACTGCAGCCATTTTTTATATTCAGTGTCTTAACATATTGCTACGAGGATTTCTATAAGTTATTCCCCATACGCTTACCAAATAAAATCGATAACTTAAAAGAAATATTCTTTCTTCTGCTTATGTGCTTTTTTAGCACCTATGCGGCAATAAATACAAAACTAAAGTGCACCGTATGGAATTTTCCAATTATGGAGATAGACTTTATAAAAACAAACAATATAAAAGGTAATCTGCTGTGCGAGTTCCATGACGGAAGCTTTGCAGCATACAGACTCTACCCTAACAATCTAATCTTTATGGATGGCAAATATGAAGAGGTCTATCCTAATGAATTAATTTACATGCTAAAAGATATTAACCTTGCAAATAAAGGTTTTCGAGAGAAAATAAATAAATACAAAACAGATATAATAATAGTAACAAAAAGTTACAAAATATATGAAGAATTAAAAAAGGATAATAATTTTGTACAGGTAATCAGCAGCCCAAGATATGCACTTTTCCTAAAAAAAGAATTAATAAGAAAAGATTTTAGGGCACCGAGCGGCAATGCAAAATATTACACAAACACAAAATTTGATACAAATATAAATTGGAGTTTAAAAAATGAAGATTAAAAATATTATACTGTTTGGTTTTATCGTTTTGACTATTCAATCCGGTTTTGCAGCACAAACCACCATGCAAAAAGTTCAAAGAGGTGCTGACATTTATTTTAAAATTACAGACAGGCTTGAGCTCAGCTTAAACCAGCAAAGAAAAGCTTTTGGCATAAAACTTGAAGAGACTATGAGCCTTGTACCGCTTTTAAATGAAATTAAATCAAACGAAGAAAAACTTGCTCTACTTATGCAAGATTCAAAAAAAGACAACGAAGAAGAAATAAAAACACTCTACAATACAATTGAGCTTCAAAAAGGCATTGCAAGCCAGAAAAAACGGTACTATATATCAAGATACAGAGGAATTTTAACCCAAGAACAAAATCAAAAACTTGATGAACTTATTTTTGATATTGCAAACGGATATTTAAAATTATAAATAACAAAAAACCGCCCTATTAAAGGCGGTTTTTTTAAAACATAAAAAACTACTTATGCATTTTTCTTTGCAGTTTCTACAAGAACTGCAAAAGCTTCAGGTTCATTTACCGCAAGCTCAGCAAGCATTTTTCTGTTAACTTGAATGTTTGCCTTTTTAAGCAAATTCATAAATTTTGAATAGCTTAAGTCCATAGAGCGAACTGCAGCATTAATACGCACAATCCAAAGCGAGCGCATATTTCTTTTTAGAACACGTCTGTCTCTGTACTGGTATTTAAGAGCCTTCATTACTGCACAGTTTGCAACTTTAAATATTCTTGAACGAGCACCAATAAAGCCCTTAGCTAATTTTAATATTTTTTTATGTCTTTTTCTAAGAACGTTTCCGCGTTTAACTCTCATTTTTCACCTTCCTTATCTTGAGTACTTCATGTAGGGTAACTCTTTTGAAATCAAAGCAACATTGCCTTCAAAAACTTCTACCATGCCTGATAGGCGTTTTTTTCTGGCTTGGCTCTTGTGTGCAAGAAGGTGACCTTTTCCTGCTTGACGTCTTAAAATTTTGCCCGATGCCGTAACTTTATACCTTTTTGCGGCAGAGCGGTGTGTTTTCATTTTAGGCATTTCTTACTCCATTTCTTGTTAATGTGTAACATTTCTCTTGCGCTATACCTAAAGAGCGCTTCAAGACATTAGGTATTCTAAAACAAATACAAATATTTTGCAAACAAAATGCCCGTCGCCTTAACAAAAGGTAACGGGCATTTCAAGCAAGTTTCAAACTACTTATCAGATTGATACATAGTTCTTTGAGCAACTGCACCGAATGGAAGTGCACCTGTGTCTGTAATCATTACAGCTAAGAAGTCAATTGTATTAGTATCATCTGCTGTAGGATAACCGTTTGTAATTTTATCCCTGTCGTCTTTGCTAATTGGGCCACGGTCGCCATTAACGTCAACAGCAATAATACAAGGGTCATTTGCAGTACAATTTCCTGCAGCTGTTGTCGGAACTTCATACCTAAAGCCGTCAGCAGTATAGAATGCTTTGTTATCACCTGCAGTAATATCTGACTGGATAACATTTGTTCTTCTCATAAGATAATCAACAAGCTCGTCTTGGCTTGTAATATCTTCCGGAGATTCATTGTTCATAGCCAAATTCAATGTAATTGCTTGGTTTAACACTGAAATAGCTTTTTTGTAACCTGTTTGGAACTCTTGTTGGTTAGTTCTGACTATAACACCAGGGATTGTCATGGCCGCAACTACACCAATGATTGCAAGCGTGATTAGCACCTCTGCAAGCGTGAATGCTGAACTTTTCTTCATTTCGTAAACCTTTCTACTTATATTTTCTATCCTGCTGTCTGTATTTTTCTTTATTATATTGTATTTTTTAAATTAAGTCTACAGATTTAATAAAACATTACCACAAAAATATGATAAGATAACAAAAGTTAGCTATATGTGAGGTAAAAAATGGAAAATTTTGAGTTCAAATGTCCTACAAAAATCATCTTTGGAGCCGATACGATACAAAAATTAAAAAACGAAATACAGAAAGATAAAAAAATATTAATAACGTATGGCGGCGGCTCTATCAGAAAAAATGGAGTCCTAAAACAAGTAAAAGAGGCGCTTGAGGGCTTTAACTACAGTGAATTTGGCGGAATTGAACCAAACCCTAAATTTGAAACCCTTATGGAAGCAGTAAAAATAGTAAAAGAGGGAGGTTATAACTTCCTGCTTGCGGTTGGCGGCGGCTCGGTTCTTGATGGGACAAAGTTTATTGCAGCAGCTTCAAAATTTGAGGGAGACCCATGGGATATTTTAACAAAAGGAGCAGAAGTTAAAGATGCCGTTGAGCTTGCAGATGTTATAACTCTGCCTGCAACAGGCTCTGAGATGAACTGTGGAGCTGTTATATCAAGACTTTCCACAAAAGAAAAATTTGCTTTTATGTCAGAGAAAGTATACCCAAAATTCTCAATTATCGACCCGAAAGTTACTTATACTCTTCCTGAAAAACAAACCGTAAACGGCATAGTTGACACTTTTGTACATGTCATGGAACAGTATGCAACGTACGATGTAAACACGCCTCTTCAAGACCAGTGGGCACTTGGAATAATAAAAACCCTTATTGAAGAGGGGCCAAAAGTCCTAAAAGAGCCCAAAAACTATGAAGCGAGAGCAAATATTTTCTGGTGCGCAACTTGCGGGCTCAACTACTGGATAAGCTTAGGCGCAGTTCAAGACTGGTCAACACATATGATAGGGCATGAACTAACAGCTCTATACGGATTGGACCATGGGGAAACTCTTGCAATAATTATGCCAAGTTTATGGCATGTCATGAAAAAAGACAAAATGGAAAAGCTTGCAAAAATGGCAATAGAGGTCTATGGGGCTAATGAATTTTTACCAAAGAGTCTGCTTGCAGATATTGCAATTAAAAGAACGGAAAAATTCTTCCATAAAATAGGAAGAAAAACAAAACTAAAGGAATATGGCATCAACCCAAAAGAGGCAGCAGCCGAAATTAAAAAACGATTCAACAAAAGAGGCACCGTTCTTGGCGAAAGAGGAAATATTACACCTGAAGTTGCCTATGAAATAGTACTTAATGCTTAAAAGTCACACCTTAGGTAATCAAAAACCTTAACAATGCACCCTAAAAGCTCTTGGGGTGCTTTGTTTTCATCCACCTCTAAAGTAATTGTAGGTATATTTCTCTCAACACCACAATAAGTACCAAAGCTCCCAGCGGTCGGATAACCGATATCAGCTTGTACAGGGTATCTTGTAATTTGAGATATTTGTCTAGCAAGCTCCAGCGCAGGGCCGTCATAGTTTACTATTTTATATGGAGCATGCAGGGTTAATATTGCATCAAACTTATTTTTTTCAATCAAATCTACAAGAAACTTTGTTTCCTCTTCACTTGCAGGACTTGCACCGCCATAATAATCATCTTTTTTTGTAAGGCACCAGTTTTTTGTAGGAAAATTTCTGTTTAAATCTACCCCGTTTTTGTTAACTCTTTTATTGTTTGAATTAAGACGAGGAATAAAAAAGAGAGTATTTTTGGAATTTTGATAATCCTTTTTCAAATATTCGTTTATAAAAAACTCACCCTGCGGTTCGTCCCCATGAAAAACTCCGACTATAAGAATTTTCTTTAAGCCGGAGTTATTTATGATTTTTAAATCTATTGTCAAAACAAAACCCTTAGTTTATGCGCTGAAACATATAACCAATACCGCGAGCAGTCAAGATAAGCTCAGGATTAGCCGGGTCAGCCTCAAGTTTTGAGCGCAAACGTGAAATATGAACGTCAACCACACGTGTGTCTATACGATGGTCCGGAGGATAAGCCCAAACATGCTGCAAAATTTCATTTCTTGAATAAGCTTGTCCTGAGTTATTAACAAGAAGTTCAAGAAGAGAAAACTCCATGCCTGTAAGGCGAATTCTTTCATTTTTGCGATAAACCTGACGACGCGCTGTGTCGATTTTGATTTGACCTGTTGTAATAACATTTTTAGCAGTTTTACCCGTAGGTGCTGCAACTTCTTTTGTTGTAGTTCTTCTTAAAACTGCTTTAACACGAGCTTCAAGCTCTTTTGGGCTAAAAGGTTTAATAACATAATCATCAGCACCAAGTTCAAGACCTGTTATTCTTTCTGAAACATCACCAAGAGCAGTAAGTATAATAATCGGAACATCAGATGTACGTCTTATTTCTCTTGTAACACCGTAACCGTCCATCTTTGGCATCATAACATCCAAAATTACAAGGTCAGGCGCGGTTTTATTGTATACTTCAACGGCTTCTTCACCGTCTTCGGCCGTAACTACATCGTATCCAACCATTTTAAGGCGGGTTTCAAGAATTCTTCTAATACTAGCTTCATCATCCACTACAAGGACTCTCTGCTTTGAGTCGCTGCTTTCATTTTGGATTTCTTCGGTCATTTGTCGGTGTCCTTTTCTTCCTTATCGCTAAAATCTTAACTTACTTATATTTTATTACAAAATATTTATTTTCTTAAACATATATTAACATATAATAATTTTTTTTAAAAGAAAAATATTTAAAAAAAATAAATGCCGGCTTTTTGGGGCCGGCTTGTTAATTGGTTTAAGATTAAAGTTTAGGAAGTTAAGATAATTTTATTGCGTCATTTTCTATGTTTTGACCTTCTTGTTCGCTTACTGCTTGATATTCAGCTTCAATTGCTTTGATTTGAGTTTCAAGAGTTAATTTTTCTTGTTCAAGGTCTTGTTCCTGACGGTTAAGCTCTTGAGCATACTGGTCAGCGTACGCCTTTAGCTCTTCTTGGTAAATGTTATTAAATATCAAATACGGTTGAACTTGCCCGTTTTGTATATAACCTGTCATCGAATTAGGGTCAAGTGAGTATTGATACTGACCGCCGGTTGCTTGATTAACGGCTTGCATTTGTTGAAGGTAGGCATTAGTTTTGATTTGAGCAGACTGATAGGCGATATTAGATGATTGACCAAGGAAGTTTAACTGTGTACCAAATACCGAAGACGGTGCACTTGTTGCTTCCTGATAGGTAATTTTACCATCAGCAACTGCCGCTGACATTTCTTGCATATCCATCAATTTTTGACTGATTTGTATTAATCTGTTTTGATAAACACTAAGTCTTTGCTTGAGCTGCATTTTCCTTAGTGATAAGAACACCCAAGACATGCTCTGCCTCCTAACCTTAACCTTTAATCTTTAACCTTTTAGTAATATCTAAAACTAACCTTACATTTTAATAAAGTATTTTTACTTTAGATTATTGCCTAAAAAGAAAGTTTTTGTTTACAAAAGTTAATAATAGGGCAAAGACTAGTATTTAGCGCAAATTCTAGCTTCATGTGCGTAGTATTCTATTTCATCATTCAGGGGCAACAAGGGGATTTTACAGTTGTATTTTGTATTCAGTGCCAATTGCAGCAAATAGTCACAAAAATGAGGGTTTTTAGGTAAAAAAGGCCCATGTAGATATGTGCCAAAAACATTTTTGTACCTTGCACCCTCTGTTTTATCAAAACCGTTATTACCATTGCCTACTTTTATTTTAAACAAGGGCTCCGCTTCTTCTCCCAAATATGTTAAGCCGCAATGGTTTTCAAAACCTACAATCGTCCTTATAGGAAGAAAATCACAAATTGCCGTAACATTGCCGATAAATCTCTTATCTCCCGCCTGAGTATGAATATCAAGCAGGGAAATCCCTCTCAATTTTTGATTATCCGAAGTTAAATAATATTTCCCAAAAAGCTGATAAGAACCGCATATAGCAAGCATAGGCTTGTCCATTTGTGCGGCCCTTAGAAGTTCAACGCCATTTCTTATTAACTCATTTGCCGCCAAGACCTGTTGATTATCCTGACCGCCACCTGCAAAAAACAAGTCATAATCGTCAGCATTTATATTATCACCTGTTTTAATTTGAACTACTTCAGTCTGAATATCTCTCCATTTTGCACGCTTAAAGAGCGCCAAAACATTACCCATATCACCATAGATATTGAGTAAATCCGGATACAAGTGAGCTATTTTTAATTTAAGAGGAGTTGTTTGCATCTTTCAACCGCCTCACCAGGAGTGAGTTTTTCTACTTCGCCTGATTTTCTGTGTTTAAATTCTACAAAGCCTTCTTTAATCGTTTTACCCACTGTTATTCTGTAAGGAAAACCTATAAGCTCAGAATCTTTAAACTTCACACCCGCCCTATCTGCTCTATCATCAAGGACAGTCTCAATACCCAAGCTGTTTAAAGCATTGTAAAGTTTCAGTGCAACATCCATTTGCTCACTATCATCAGCATTAACAGGGACAATATCTACATGGTATGGTGCAATTTCTTTTGGCCAAACTATACCAAAATCATCATGGTATTTTTCAATGGCTGCAGCAGCCGTACGGGTAATACCAATACCATAACAGCCCATAATAAATGGTTTATCTTTGCCTTTTTCATCAGTATAAGTTGCACCCATAGGTTTTGAATATTTTGTACCAAGTTGGAATATATTACCTACTTCAATTCCTCTTGTAATTTTTAAAGGTGAACCACAGCAGGGGCAGTATTCACCCTCTTTTACAAGAGAAACATCACAGAACTCATTTTCTTCTTTAAAATTGTACCCAACAATATGCTTATGGGGTTCATTTGCACCGAGTACAAAATTTTTCATGCCTTTTGCAGAATTATCAAATATAACTTTTACTTTATTTCTGTCAACATTTAAGTAGCTCAAGTATCCGACTTCGCAGCCAAGGTATTCAATCGCTTCTTCATTTGTTGCACTTCTTATCTCTAAAGCGTTAACTATATTTAAAAGTTTTGTTTCTTCAACTTCCTTGTCGCCTCTTATCATAACAAGCACAGGTTTTGAATCGGCAATATATAAAACAGCTTTTAATATACAATAGGGTTCAATTTTTAAGAATTTTGCAAGCTCGTCAATTGTTTTAACATTTGGTGTATCAAGAATTTTTTCTTCACCATAACCAAATTCAGCCCCGTCGGTAAATTCTTTTTGAAGTTTAGATATAGCATGGTTAGAATTTGCCGCATAGTCACAGTTTTCACAGTAGAAAACATCATCTTCACCTGATTGGGTAGAAGTTAAAACCATAAATTCATGACTTACGTTTCCACCAATTGCACCTGAATCAGACTGCACCATTTTTGTTTCAAGACCACATCTTTTAAAAATTCTTGTATAAGCGCGCGCCATATTTTCATATTCTTCTTCAAGAGATTCTTGAGAGGAGTGAAAACTGTATGCGTCTTTCATTATAAACTCACGCCCTCTTAAAAGACCAAATCTGGGGCGGATTTCATCCCTGAATTTTGTTTGAATATGATATAAATTAACAGGCAGCTGCTTGTAGGAGGAGAGTATACCCGAGGCAACCGATGTAACAACTTCTTCATGGGTTGGTGCAAGGCACATTTGATTGCCATGCCTGTCATTGAGCCTTGCAAGCTCCTTGCCGTACACTTCCCATCTGCCTGATTTTAACCATAATTCCGCAGGCTGCACAAAAGGCATTAAAAGCTCTTGAGCACCGGCAGCGTTCATTTCTTCTCGAACAATTTTATTTATCTTAGTCAGGACTCTCTGCATAAGGGGTAAGTAACTATAGATACCCGATGTAAGTTTTTTTATGTATCCTGCCCTTACAAGTAATTTATGGCTTATTGCTTCAGCGTCGTTAGGAAATTCCCTTAAAGTCTGAACAAAGAGTTTTGACATTTTCATAATAATTAATAGCCTCCAAGGTATTAAATAGTGTATATGTGCAAATGATAATTTTTGCTATAAACAATTATAGCAACAAAGTAAAAAAGCGCAAAAATAAAGTTTTTTAACAAAAAACTTTAAGCGCGTTGCCATAACAAAAGGTTTTAGATTATTATTGTTCAAGGAGTTGTGTTTATGGAAAAATTTGCAAATGCGGTTTTCTTTATTTTAACTTTTTTAGCTTTTGCATCGTCCGTTTTTATTCTTGTCTCAAGGGAGTCAAGGGTATATCTTGCGAGTGCTGTTATAGCTTTTATAAGTATTGGGGGCTTATATTTACTCTTAAAATCTCCCATAATTTTTGTAGCACAGATTGTATTTTTTGCCCTTGGTATAGGCTTGATTATCCTTTGGGGAGGATTTGATTTCAAAGTACAAAAAACAGTAAAAGCTAGTGCAAGCCTAAAAGCTCTGTTTACGCCTGCACTATTGTGTTTTTTTGTACTTCTTATTTCTCCTTTTCTTGCCAAACAAATGAATATGCAAAAAATAAACAGTTTTTATAGCGACGAAATAATTCCGAATTTAGTATCTTTTGTTGATATAAATATAATAATTTTATCAATACTTGTAATTATTACTTTAAGCGGTTTTTATACCATAGCTTTCTGGAGAAAAAAATGAGCGCACTTTGTCTAAAGATTTTAATCGCAGCAATATCGCTTTTTTGTATGGGAATATTCATATGCAGTATAAGCAAAAATATCTTAAAGATATTTTTGGGTACGGTCTTAATGTATAATTCATCAATTTTAGCGCTAAGTGTAAATCAGAGCAGAGTAAATGAGGCTATAGCGCTTATCTTATGTGCATTTGCGCCAATTATTTACTTTATAGGTGCGTTTATAATTACCAAAATTTACAAAAAATTTAACACTCTTGATATAGACAAAATTGAGCAGGCGGCGAAAGGAGAAAAATGATAGACATTGTAAGTCTTGTTTACCTTATGGTGTGCACTCCGCTTATATGCGCGGTTTTACTTTTTGTTTTAAAATTTATGTTTAAAAACATGCCTGATTACATAAATTTTGCAGCAAGTACATTTCTTTCACTTTGTTCACTATCTTCGTCAGTACTGCTTTTTGAATATGTAATAACATATCAGGGATATACTCTTGAGAGTAATTATCCTGTTTGCATAGTGCAAAACATCCCCCTTTATTTTGGCATTTACGCGGACAACCTGACCTCACTTTTTACACTCCTTACAGGAGGCTTTTTTCTTATTGCAAATATTTTTTCATACAAATATCTTCGTCAAAACAGACAAGGTTTTGCAAGGTTTTATATATATTTAAACCTGCTGCAGTTTTTCTCGTTTTGTTTCTTTTTAAGCTCAAACCTTATACAAAGCATTGTATTTATGATGGCAACAAGTCTTGTCTGCTACCTTTTTGCAAATTTTTATTTTCAAAAACCTCAAGCTCAAAGCAACTCAAAAAAGCTTTTTGTTGTTGATACAAGCGGAGATTTTATACTAATAACAGCATCCGTTGCATTTTTATTTTTCTCAACCCTTGTACCCGACACTACAAATATTCCTACTCTTGGTTTTAATAACATAAACTCGCTGGGGTTATATTCTTTTGCAGGTCTTAACCCGTTTATGTTTATCTTTATTTGTATGCTTTTTATACTGGGTGCACTCATCAAAAGTTCGCAGTTTCCTTTTATGTCAAAAATAACACTATGCTCGGAAGCCCCCAATCCGGCTTTTTCCATAATTTTAAGCCCTATTGTAATTGCTCAGGGAGTATTTTTGCTTTACAGATTGTATCCTCTTTTAAACCTTGCACAAGGCGCTTTTGAAATAATTAAAATAGTTGGAATACTTACTGCCTTAATTGCTTGCACCATAGCACTTAAGGAAAACAGTCTAAAGCAAATTTGCTCTTGGATGGCAATTTCTCAAACCGGCATTGCAATGTGCGCACTTGGATTTAAAATGTATGAAACAAGTGTTTTCTACCTTGTATGCTCAGGGCTTGCAACAGTGCTTATTTCTTACACTATCGATTCGGTGAGCTACTCTACAGGCTCGCAAGAAAATATAAGGTTTCTTGGCGGTCTGAGAGAAAAACTCCCTTTTACGGCACTTATGTATATAATCGGAGCACTGTCACTGAGCGGTCTTATCTTTAGCGGTTTTTATCCAAAAACAGAATTTATAAATAATCTCGCATTTGAAAAATCTTCCATATACGCTTCAATCTTTTTGCTTGTTTTATTTATGAGTACATTTTATCTGTTTAGAGTCTATTTTAGAGTTTTTGAAGGAGAGTACAAAGGAAGCTACGAAGTACAAAAAACAAGCAAATTAATGAAGTTTGCGATTTTACTTTTATGCATACCTGTAGTGTTTTTTGGTCTTGTTTTTAACAAATACTCGGGCTACTTTTTATCGTTTTCAACAGCACAAAAAATAACTCCCGACTTTTTTGTAAATATTTTCACCTTTATAGCAAGCGTTTTTGGTTATTATTTGGCTTACAATATATATTTTACAAAAAGAATTTGTTCACTTCGGTACCGTCCAGTTAGAAGACTTGCCGCGAAGCACTTTTACTGCGATTATTTTATAGATTTTATTTTTGAAAAAATGCCTCTTTTTATCTCAAAAATATTTTCGTTTTTTGAAAAATACACAATAGGAATTTTATACACCCTTATTAAATTAAAAATAAAAATAATTTCATTTATAAAAGAAAAACTTGAAACAAACAGTGTAAACTCCGAGTTTTTTACTCTAGCGGTTTGGATATTTTTAATAGCCTTACTGTTTGTTGTTTTATATTTTAAAACGGGGGTAATAAATTAATGGGAGAAATTTTAAACATATTTATCTTGGCGATTTTGCCTCTTATAGCGGGCTTTCTCATATTTATAGGTTTCTTTAGAAACAATACGGTTGTAATAAGGAGATTTGCAAAGTATTTTAATATAGCATATCTTATCTATACTCTGAGCTTTCTTACCAATTACAACACTAACTCGGAACTTCAGTATGTTATAAATTTAAAAAACTACAACATACTTTTCGGTTTTGATGCACTTGGTTTGATTTTATCAATCCTTGTAATATTCATTATAACAATATGTATGATAGTTGCTAAAAGCACTCTGGCTGCCAAGCAAAAGTTGTTTTATTCTTTTGCACTGTTTTTTGAAGCATCTGCAGTTTTAATGTTTTGTGCGCAAAATCTTTATCTTTTTTGTTTGGCTTTATTTTTTGAAATATTCTGTGCATACATTTTAATATCAAACTTTGCACAGTCAAAAGGGAATAAGCCGGCAAGCAGCTATGCGATTTTAAGTTTCTCTTGCGCATTTGCTTTTATGTCTGCTACTGCTCTAATAAGTGCAGTACTTACAAAACACTCTATCTATCCGAGTATTCAAAATCTGGTGCAAGCAAGTCCCGAACTTTCTTCACTTATACAGTTTTTAGTATTTTTTACGGTGCTCTTAACTGTTTGTACCAAACTTCCGATTTTTCCTTTTCATAAAACAATGCAAAGCATAATAGAGGGGGTTGGTGCGTCTTTGTGCTTTGTATTTTTAACAGAATTTATATTAGGATTTTTTATATTTATTAAATTCAATGCGTACGCGCTAAATTATATTTTTGGAATGATTGCCCCATATCTTGCAATTATTGCAATGGTTAATGTCATATATTTTGCTTTCCTTGCAATAGGTTCAAAAGACCTGAAAACTTCATTTGCTTATTTTTGTTTTTCTCAAATGTTGCTCGCAATACCTGCCCTTGCAGCCATTAACATCGACGGTATATGCGGAGCAATATATCAAATAGTTTCGCAAAGTCTGATTCTTTTAGGATTATTCCTATGCTATTGTTTCGCTATTCAAATTTTTAAAACAACAAAACTGCCTTTTATGGGAGCGCTTGCAAGCCATACCCCAAAACTGGCGGCTCTTGCTTTTGTTTTCACGCTTGCCGGAGCAAATATGCCTCTAACTGGCGGTTTTGTAGGCAAGTTCCTCTCTATATTAGGAGGTTTTTCAACTGAAGTATACACACAAAATACAATATGGATGTGCACGTTATTTATAATACCTGTATTTATTTTGGGAATGATTTATGTAATAAAAACATACCAGAACATATTTTTTGGCACAGATGAATGTAGTGACTGCAAAGCTATCGACCTTTTAAGACACAGGTGGACAGCACTTTTGATTGTTGCAATTTTAATAATCATACTTGGGGTAGCTCCCTACTACTTAGGAGAAATTTTAAGCAAATATGCCGATATGATTGTTTCAATGTTTTCGTTTTAAGGAGTACAAATGTTTGATAATCTTTTAAATATCCAAAATACCCTATACATGCTAATAAGCTTTGTCGTGCTTTTCTTTGGCACTATTATAAATTTTGCATTTATGGGGCTTTTGAATAAAAAATCGCAAATAATTTCAAATATTATTACCATATCTGTTTTAACATCTTCGATAATTCTTCAATTGCCGGTATTGGCAGAATTTTTATTTACAAACAACGCAGATGCCATAAGCATATTAAACGGAAATATAGCTTTTGGAGCCCTTGAAACAGCTTTCTGTATTCTGACCCAAACAACTATTCTGTTTGCATTTTTAATATCATTAAAACACCTTAAGCAGTTACGATTTAAACAACACTACTTTAATACCCTTTATTTGTGTTGCGCATTGAGCGCAAATATACTATTTTCTTCAAAAGGGTTTTTACCCTTTATGCTTTCGCTTGAAGCAATATCAGCCTGTACACTTTTTATTATCCTTGCATTTAAAAATCGCGAAATATTCTACAGTGCGTACAAATTTATTCTATTTTCACTCGGGTCTTGCGCCCTTATGATATTATCATATGGTGTTTTAAACATTGCTGACACAAAAAACACTGTTATTTTGACAATATTTAGCACATTATTTTTATCATCAGTTATTCTCAAAGGTGCATTTGCCTTTATTTTTACAAGGGATGGACAAGGATTTTTAAAATACAATTTTCCATCTTTTGTATTCTTAAATACTGTAATCTTTACAATATATTGTTCAATATTTACAAAAATTTTTAATGATGTAATACCTCTTGCGCCTGTTACAAGAGCATTTTTCATAATCCTGTTAATTATAGGATTGCCCTTTATTGCCCTTAAAATACCTAGAGCAAAGACATATAGCAGTTTTTTATTTTCCCTAAATTCTCTCAATTTTTGTATAATAACACTGGGATTTTTCATAGGCACTGCGGCAGTAAACAAAGCATCCATATTTTTGCTGACAAATACGGTAATTTCAACCCTTGCGCTTTTATGTGCATTTGCAATTTTTGATATCAATAAAAAAGACTGCTTTAAGCTAAAATGTTTTGAAAGCATTTATTACAAAAATCCTTTTTATGCAACTTTTTTAAGCATAACTCTTTTTATAAGCGCAGGTTTTATACCCTCGGGTATTATCGCGGCACGATATCAAATGTCACTTGCACTCTTTCAAACCGGTTTATGGAGCACATTAGCAAACGCTTTTATGCTTATTTCTTATATAATTTTAGCTTACGCAGTGATTAAATTTGTAAATATAATCTACAAAAAACCCCACAGAGGAGATAATTTTGAAAAAATTGCATTAAAAAAGAGGATGAAACTAAATTATTCAATCCTCTCTTTACTTGTTATCTTATCAATAACTCTGTGTTTTATCTCTCTATAAATCTTCAACTGCAGAGTTTCTGTTTGTATTAACATTTACCGTGCTATCGTGCAAATCAGGGAACCAAGCATTGTTGAAGTCATGCTCGTGACGTCCGAAAAAATCGTCCTCTGTTGTAGGGTCAAGATAAATTCTGGCTTTTGTATAAAAAGCTGCAATACCGTTTTTGGGTTTATAGTCACTATAGTATCTTACATAGTGCTCATTTTCCAAATTTCCATCACCCTGAGACTGGCTCACTGTTCTGTCGATAACCTTGAGTGCCGCTTGTGAATAACCTGCTTTTTGCAATCTTTCAACATTTGCAGTGTTACCCTCTTCAAGATAAGCAAAAGCACTCTGTGCTATAAGTGTAATTCCTAAAGCTAATATTACTTTCTTCATAAAATACCTCATACTACATTAATATTATTATATAATATATTAACTTTTTAACCAACTATTTAGTGTAATTTTTATTTAAAAAACTTTAATTCTCCAAGCCCCTCTTTAATTACCTTTTCAAATTCGTCCAACAAGACTTCCTGTGGAACTTTTTTTATAAGTTCACCTTTTTTAAATATATACCCCTCACCAATTGCACCTGCTATACCAAAATCAGCATCACGAGCTTCATTTGGCCCGTTAACAGGGCACCCCATGGTAGCTATTGTAATTGGCGCATCAAGGTTTTTAAATCTCTCTTCTACTTTTTTTGCCAAACCTATAAGGTCAATTTTAGTGCGTCCGCATGTAGGACAAGAAACAAAATTCACCCCTCTTTGGCGCATTTTAAGCGCTTTTAGAATATCCCAAGCGGCATAAACCTCCTCAATGGGGTTCTCTGTAAGTGAAACTCTTATGGTATCACCTATGCCCTCGGCCAAAAGCGTTCCTATGCCGATTGAAGATTTTATAAGCCCGCCTCTTAAAGTTCCTGCTTCTGTTACTCCGACATGTAAAGGATATGGAATTAATTCGTTAATTAATCTGTATGCTTTAATCGTTGTCATCACGTCGCTTGATTTTAGTGACACTTTAATAAGGTTGAAATCACAATCTTCAAGCATTTTTATATGCGACATAGCGCTTTTAACCATTTTTTCTTCAAGCTTTAGTGTTTTATCAGCTTGCAGCTCACGCTCAAGTGAACCTGCGTTTACACCTATTCTTATCGGAGTTTGTGTTTTTTTTGCCATATCAACAACTTTTCTTACATGCTCCATGCCGCCTATATTACCGGGGTTAAGTCTAAGAGCATCAACGCCCGAGTTCATACACTCAAGCGCAAGACGGTAGTCAAAGTGGATATCAGCTACAATAGGCAGAAGTGATTTGTTTTTTATATCTTTGATTTTTTGAGCACAATCTTTATTTAAAACAGCAAGACGCACAATCTCACACCCTGCCTCTTTTAATTCGTTAATCTGTCTTAATGTACCCTCAACATCATCGGTTTTTGTATTTGTCATAGACTGCACGCTAACAGGAGCACCTGCCCCTATTTTTACATCGCCGATTTTAATTTGAATCTTTTCCATAACATTAATTCCTTTTTTTATGTTAAAATCATAGCATGAAAATAGCGGTTATCTCAGACATTCACGCAAACACACTGGCACTTGATGCAGTATTGGAGCAAATTGATAAAATCGGTGTTGATAGAGTTTTTTGCCTTGGCGATATTTTAATAGCAGGCTATGACCCAAACGGCACGGCGCAAAAGATTTTAAACATTAAAAACCTTGAAATAATCCAAGGCAACACTGACAAAATGGTTGCAAACTACAGTGAAGAGCTTTTTGAAAAAGCAAAAAACAAATTTCCCTGCATGGGCTATGCTCTAAGAGAAGATTTAAAAATAGTTGATAAAAAATATATAGACTTTGTAAAAAATCTGCCCGAGAAAAAATATATTGAATCAAACAATCTTAAAATACAGCTTGTGCACGGTTCGCCAAGGGCACAGGATGAGAATATTTATCCTAATTTAGACTTGGAAAATGTAGAGCAGATTGTTGCAGATTCTGAAGCAGAACTTATTTTGTGCGGACACACTCACATTCCCTGCGGTTATTCCTTAAACTCAGGAAAAACCGTAGTAAACGTAGGCTCTGTAGGACGCTCAATGACAGAAGATAAAATGCCATACTGGGCATTGCTTCAAATCAACGACGATGCTACATTTCAAATTGAGCACAAAAGTACAAAATATGACAACACAAAAGTAAGCAATCTTATAAAAGAAAGAGGCTTTCTGCACAGTGATGAGCTTGCAAGAATGTATCTAAGGGGAGAGTAATCTTATGAATGATGTATACAACCTACACCAAGCGGCAAACGATGAACTCATAAAAGGCAACGAAGAAAAGGCTATTGAAATCTATACAAAAATCGTAGAACTTGCCCCCGGCGATGAAACTGCTCTTTCTCAGCTAATGGATTTATATCTTGAGCGCGATAAGTTTATGTATTATTTAACACGCGCAAATGTAAACATTGTTCAAAATAAATATGAACATGCCATAAACGATGTAAAAAAAGCACTTAACCTTGAGTCTCAATCGGTTGATGCACTAAGAAAACTTGGCCGCTTATACAAAGTTACAGGCAAAAATCTGCGCGCCGTGGATGAATTTTTAAAAATCATTGACATTGACGCCACTCAAAAAGATGCATACATTGAACTTATTGACCTGTATTCAAAAGAAGACAGCCCCGAGAGCGCCATTGGCATAGCAAAAAAAGCTCTTGCACAGTTTAGCAATGACAGTGAATTTAAAAATATCCTTGCTAACTTGTATTTTAAAATGAATGACTACAAAAACGCACTTGAAGTTGTTGAAGATGGTTTTTTAAAGACTAAAATTCTTCTGCAAAATGAACAAAATGACAAAGCAAGAGAGATTTTAGACAAAATTAAAGAAGATAAAAACCTCTATAAAGAACAAGACAAAGAGCAGCTTGCAACATATTATCTGCTTGAGGCACAGTACTACTACAACAAGCAAGAGTTTGAACAGGCGCTTGATTTTGTTGAAAAATACACGGACATTAGCCTGCCAAATGCACTTTCTTTCCAAATGAAGGCTTTAATTTATGAGGGTATGGAGGATGAATTTAAATCCGCATACAACTGGGGCTACTGCTACAAAGTAAGAAAACGCTTTGATGAAGCTATAGTTGAATTTACTCACGCTCACAACGCAAACCCAAATGATAAAAATACCCTAATTGAGCTTGCTAATCTTTATGCAAATAACGGCGAAAAGTTTGCCTCAATGGAATATTGGAAAAAAGTTTATGAAATAGATAACGACAAACGCGCAGGGCAGATTTTAGGCGATTTTTACTACGAACAAGGTGATTTAAAACTTGCACAATACTACGGTAAAGTGATTGAAAAAAGCTCGCAAAAAGAAGCAACATACGAAGATGAAGGGTTTCTTGAGAAGATTATAAGCTTCTTTTCAAAGAAAAAACATTAAGAAGTATGAAGTTATTTTTCTAAAATAAGCAATTTTAGATATTAAATTTCCTTTATATAAGAGTAGGTATTATACGAAGATATAAAGGAGAAAAACTATGGAATTAGTATCAACACAAACAACTCAAGCAAAAGTCGGATCTGAAGGCAAATGTGGGTTGCCCCAAATTTGCGTTTGCGAAGATGGTGTAACAAAAATTGATAGAAAACTGGAATCAATTTTTTACAACATACCAAAAACAACATTTAAAGAAACAACAGGCAAGATTGCAGACGGAATTTTAGGTGGAACACTAGGTAATAAGGGAACAATCCAATTAGGAATGGATATTGCGGAAAATATCCCCGATGAAACTAAAGAAGCAATGAAAGAAATTGCAGGCGGTATATTTGGAGGAGCAGTAGGAACAGTACTATCAAATACAACAGCCAGAACCAAAGAAACTTCAAAAGAAATCGCGGGCGGTATATTTAGAGGAGCAGTAGGTAAACTACTTAAATAAAGAAAAACAATAAACCCATGCAGAAACTAAAAAAGAACTCCCTAAAACAGAGAGTTCTTTTTTTTAAATATAAGATCTGGCAGCAACTTATCTTCCCGGGAGGCTACCCTCCGAGTATTGTCAGCGCGAGTAGTCTTTACGACCGTGTTCGGGATGGGAACGGGTGGAGTCCTACCGCTTGGCCACCAGAAAACCTGATGTCATGCAGCTTATTCAGCCTGCACGCTGAAAGTTGCACAGATAATATAAAACCGATGTATTTTCCTTAACCAATATGGTTATCAGGAAAAGCCCTCGTCCTATTAGTAACGCTCGGCTGCAAATGTTGCCATTCTTCTACCTGCGTCCTATCAACCTCGTGGTCTGCAAGGGGACTTACTGACTTGTGTCAAAAGAGAACTCATCTTACGGTGGGCTTCGTACTTATATGCTTTCAGCACTTATCCGCTTGGAACACAGCTACCGGGCGTTTACCGCTGGCGCGATAACCCGTACACTGGAGGTTCCCTCTTCCCGGTCCTCTCGTACTAAGGAAGACTCCGTTCAATTCTCTTGCGCGCATACCGGATATGGACCGAACTGTCTCACGACGTTCTGAACCCAGCTCGCGTGCCGCTTTAATGGGCGAACAGCCCAACCCTTGGAACGTACTACCGCTCCAGGATGCGACGAGCCGACATCGAGGTGCCAAACCTCCCCGTCGATGTGGACTCTTGGGGGAGATAAGCCTGTTATCCCTATGGTAACTTTTATCCGATGAGCGATGGCCCTTCCATTCGGGACCACCGGATCACTATATCCTACTTTCGTACCTGCTCGACTTGTAGGTCTTGCAGTCAAGCTCCCTTCTGCTATTACACTCTATGGTTGATTTCCGACCAACCTGAGGGAACCTTTGAGCGCCTCCGTTACTCTTTAGGAGGCGACCGCCCCAGTCAAACTGCCTACCAGAAATTGTCCCACGCCCTGATGTTAGAGGGATCGCGGTTAGAACTCAAATTATTACAGAGTGGTATCTCAACGGCGACTCCACGAAATCTGACGACTTCGCTTCAAAGTCTCCCACCTATACTGCACAATAAGAACCCGAATTCAATTTCAAGCTACAGTAAAGCTCAATAGGGTCTTTCTGTCCTGGTACGCGTAATCCGTATCTTCACGGATAATCCAATTTCGCCGAGTCTCTCTCCGAGACAGTATCCAGATC
>CALUYW010000020.1 GCA_944325105.1 Candidatus Gastranaerophilales bacterium
TTACCGCCACTACCTATCGTTATCTCAAACACATCCTTAGGCAGAACATTAATTGTCTTCTCCATCACAGCACCTGAGGAACCACCTGCGCCGCTATATCTGTTCATACGATTGAGGGCACGGACACAACGGACGGAAAGTGCGTCTTCATTTCCTTTGTTAACAGCACCGTTGTTACACGCACCATGTCTTATATAAATTTTTTCAGCTCTGCCCCATATATACGCCTCTTTACAATAATCATCAGGTGCTCCTGAGCACCCCCTAGCAATATTACAAATTGCCGTTCTTGAATCTTCACCTGAGGAACATCCATAATTGTCATTATGAGAACAAAGTTGCAAACCTCCTGAACCTGCTCCCACACTCCAATCACTAAAATACTTAGCTATCTTGCCCAGCTCAACATTGCCAGGAAGTGTATATGTTGAGCGATTTTCTATTTTTGTTGCTTTATATGCAAGACAAACTCTTGATGCAGCCGCATATGTACATACAGGTCGATTACAACCGCTCGCTGAACTACCTTGGCTAGGGGAAGTGCAATAAGAGCTACTACCTTCCCAACAACAAACACCACTTCTGATGCAAGGTTGTCCTCTTTCTACATCAGGAGTCAGGTCTAGTCCAGGTCTTCCAGCAACATCAGGATAGCTCAAATTACGCTTTGTATAGCATAAATCCTCTTCACTCTCTGCTCCTCTTATTGCCAAAAACTCATCACTCAGGCATTTATCATTATAAACATTGGGGTTTTTTGCATTTACACTCGGATTAGCACTTCCATTACTTCCCCCTCCACCACCACCTGAACCTGTGATAGTAAGAGTAACCTGATTAACACCACTTGGTATTGTCCAGTTAGCAGAAGAAGTAAAAGAAATACTTTTATCAACATAAGTAGAACCTCCTCCACCTCCAGCTCCTCCCGAACCTTGAATAAATAATGTATTAATACCGACAGGAACATCAAATGTATAAGTACCCGGATTGGTATATATCTCTAACCCCTCTCTATTATCAGTCTGTACGGTAATATTATCTTTCATCCTCTTTGTTATAACAGGAGCTAACGCCACCATAATAACCGATATCACAAGTACTGCAGTTAAAAGTTCTGCAAGTGTAAACGCAGCAAAAACATGACACTTGCGTGCAAAATTCGTATCTCTATTCATAAAATTCTCCAGGTTAATCTAAAAAAATAATAACTTATTTACTGGATATTGTCCAGTAATTTTATTGGGAGTTTTCCAGTAGTCTAAAATTATGGATGAAGATATTTTCTACCAAAAACTTGGTGCAAGAATAAAATTTTTACGTGAAAAAGCCGGTATGACACAGGAAAAACTCGCGGAAAAATCAGGCATAAGTCTTGATTACATGGGGAAAATTGAAGTAAATATAAATAAGCCCGGACTAAAAACAATAATAAAACTGGCAAATGCCCTAAAGATTGAGCCCTATAAAATTTTCAAATTTTGACAATAAAAAATCCCGCATTTATGCGGGATATATGGTGCCCTGGGCCAGACTTGAACTGGCACGAGGTTATTAGCCCCATTGGATTTTAAGTCCAACGTGTCTACCGATTCCACCACCAGGGCAAAATTAGCCATTTCATTCTAATATAAAAATAAAATGATGTCTAGCTATTTTTTTCAATTAATTCGTTTATCTCAGCCACCATTTGTTCAGGGTCTACACCATGAACCTTTGCACCCGCTTCAAGATTTTCAAATCTTGCAGCTGCACAACCAATGCAACCAAGACCATATTTAGCAAAAACTTCAAGACTTTCAGGATGATTCTGAACAATCTCGATTATACCCATGTCTTTAGTAACTTTTCCCATCATTTTGCCTTTTTTAAACTCGTCATTAACATATTACTATGAAATATTTTGAATTTGCAACCGAAAATTTTATTGGCTTACACTCACTTCAGAAACAATTTGCAAGAAACAACTTCACTTTTAGAGAAAATAAGCACTCAAAAATCTATACCACAAAGCTTTTTATTCTAAAATGCATAAAAACTATTGATCGGATTCAAAGTTTTTTTTCATTAATTTTTCAAAATCAGAAGGCTTAATGTCCTTAATGAAGTTTTTAAACTCTGCGGCTTCTTCTTCATCTTTTTGAGTATCCGTTGAAACTACCCCTGCAGCAAGCACATTTTCGGTAACAAAAATCGGAACATCAGCCCTTATTGCAATAGCAATTGCATCAGAGGGTCTGGCATCAACTTGCACTTCTTTATCGAGCAAATCATTATACATAAAAATTGTAGAGAAGTAAGTCTGTTCATCAACATCATTTATCTCAACTTTTGTAATTAAATAACCCGCAGACTCCGAAAAATTTAAAAATAAATCATGTGTCATGGGTCTTGAAGAAGGTATATTTTCAATCTTTCTTATAATAGAACTCGCCTCAGCCGAGCCTATCCAAATAGGTAGCGCCCTTCTGTTTTCTAAATCATTTAAAACCACTATGGGTGAACCGCTCCTAGTGTCTAGCGCAATTCCCATAACTCTCATTTCAATCATAGTAATACTCCTTTATATGAGTATTATACAATCAAAACATATTTTTAAAAACAAGGATTTTTATTCTTCGCCCATTGCCTTATTATAAATATCAATCAGCTTGCCTTCTCCGCTCATAAAACTGAAGTCTTTTTGAATTGCGGTTTTAAAATCCATCTCATCTGCGTATGGGCTATTATTATAATATTCTATTACTTGTTTTAATGCGTCTTTGTCAAGATTCATAACTTGCCATACAGCCTCTTCATCCGTACCCCACTGACCGCGTGTTGCATCGTAGAATTTTGAAGCCATTTGTTTTAAGAACTCTTCAGAGAGCACATCTTCAGACGCTGCATCGTCGACATATTTTGCTCCTGAAACATTACCGTTTTCATCGTATTCAAGAACTGCTTCAAGCGAGTTTTTAATTTTAGCAACATACTTATCTTCAGTAGAAAAACTAAACTCACCTCTTACCATGCTTTCAAGGCTTTCGCCGTACTTAGCTTCGTAAGCTTGAGCCACCGCTGCCATTTCCGCACCATTTAGAGCAGTGTATGAATCTGTACCGTCAAAATATTTTTCAAATACACTTTCGTTTGTACCCCAGCCAAATATTCCGGGTTCTGAAGCCCCGTGCAACGAGGTAGCTATAGCATCAGCATCAAAGCCGCTACGGACTTGTTCTGATCTTAACAATTCAACTTGTGGTTGCTGGTCTTGATTATCGCCCGAGCCGTCTGCACCGCTTACTTCTCCCGAAGCACCCTGACTGCCGGCTGCATCTCCATATGCATTATCACCGGTTAAGTCACCATCAGAGCCTCCCACTTGAGTATCGGAACCGTCACCCGTTTGTCCGCCTTGCGAACCCGTAACATCTGAACCATCAGAAGTTTCATCATCTTGAGCTTGCATTTCAGCAAGTGTTTTATGGAACTGGTCAAATATGGCATCGTATGATGAAGAATAATCCACATCGCCACCAAATATACTTCCATAAGGAGAAGTTGTGTAAGACTCCGTTGCAAATACACTTGTATCATCTTGATAGTCGTATGAGTCGTAACCTGAATTCGTATTTGTTTTGGTGTTGTAATTGTTATCATCCCAATACTGACCAAAAGACATTATACTGTAGTTACCTGACATAACTTTCTCCTAATGTTTATATCTTGTATATATATAAAGTATTTATGATGATAAAAATTGACATATTTTTTATATATTAAGATAAAACTCAATAGAATTAGGTATTTTCGGATTCACATTTCTTTACATACTAAAAATGCCCCTTGCGGGGCACTTTCATTTTTACTTTTCATTATTCTGCAGAACCAATACTAAATGCATCTTCTACAAAAGTTCTAAATACCAGATTTGTCTTATAATCAGTTGTTTGTTTCATCGCCTCATAAGCTGCCTTAAATTCACTTGCAGTTGAATTAACCTTACCTGTAAAAGCTTGCTTTATATCTTTAGGAGACATATCTTTAATATTTGCACCTTTCTTAAATAATTCAACTACATTATTTCTTGCTTTTGCAGCCATTTGACCGAATGTGAGATTTGCAGTTCCTTCCGGAGATGTTGGCGCCTCAGGTGCGGCAGGTGTAGTAGGAGTTTGAATTTCTTTTATTTGTTTTAATGCCTGTCTGTATGCATTACCACTTCCCATTGTTGTTTTTGCTACCCCTACATTTCCGTCAAAGAACTTTAACAGGTCAGCTTCTGATGTAATTTTTCCTTCTTGTATAAGGTTGTTAATATATTCTCTTTTTTGAGCAGTTGTCATATTTTTAGCTTGCTGAGTAAATGCAGAAACCTCAGAATCTATATCAACCTTAGGGGTCGAAGCTATTGCCTCATCGGCTGCATCAGCTGCAGAGTTAGCTGCTTTATTTGCGCCATGCGCCCTAACACCTGCAGTAAGACCACCAATCGTACCACCTACAACAGCACCGCCAGCAGCGCCTGTTACTGTATTAGATACAAGTCCGCCAAATGTAAACTCATCACCATCAAATACGGCATCAGCAGTGTAATTTGTCGCACCCATAACGGCACCGTCTATGGCACCTGCTTTGGCACCTGCAATAGCACCTTGTTTTACAGTTTCTTTAACAAGAACTTTGCCGCCTTCTTTAACAACAGTAGCGCTTGCACCTATACCGGCAGTTGCAGCCGTAACCACGCCACCTACGGCACCTGTAACACCGTCTTTAAGTCCGTCTTTTAGCGAATAATCTCCTTCAACATTATTAGTGGCAGCGTTACTTGCTTTTACGCCAACTTTGACCGCAGCGCCAACTCCGGCACCAATTGCCAAACTTGCACCAAATGAAACCGGAGCCAAAATAACACCTGCTGCAACAGCAAGACCTGATGCTATGTTAGCAAAGACATCAACTACAGAGCCTTGTTTAGAAGCATATGTATTTAATTTTTCAACGGCAGCTTCATATGATATTTCACCTGCCGCAGCTTTATTTATTGTATCTTCCACGGCATTTGAACCGTTACTGTGTCCAAAGAAATTTTTAATACCGTTCCAAGCTTTACCTACCCAACCTTGTTGGTCTTGAACTTGTTGATAAGCAGCTCTCAGTTGTTCTATTTGCTCTTCAGTTGCCTTAGTGCCGCCGTCAGCCGCAAGCTCACCGCTTTGACCGGAACCTTCCGTTGATGAATCGCCTGAGCCATCGCCTGAAGAATCACCTGCAGCAGATGAAGAAAAGTTATCTAATATTGAATCATAACTGCTTGAGTAATCAACATTGCCAAACAAAACTTCGTTATCGGCAACATTTTCAATTTTCTTTTGTATGGCATTTGCCATGTTTTGTCCGTTTTGATACGCAGTTAAACTGTCAGCATAAATGGTGCTGTAGCTCATATTAATCCTCTCTTAATTGTGTTTTGTAAATTAATAAAAAATATATTTCATATAAAATTGATATACTAAATGTATATACATCAAATAAAAGTCCTGATAATGTGCACCATTACTGGAAAAAAATCTAATTTACAAAAGTTAACATTAGCAATTATTAACTTTTTTTACAATTATGCAATTTTGACTTATAAGTTTTTTTTATTAATACATAACTTGTGTGTGGTTTATAGAAGTGAACGTAGAAAGAATTACAACAACAGGTTTTCGCCCTGTAAGTACAGTTGCATATAATTCGGGAGCCATAGGCGGAAGATACATATTAAACGCCGATACTTTTGTGCGCGAGAAATCAAAAATTAATCCTGCGGCACAAAACCCGATTTATGCCATAAGAGATGATTTTTTAGTAAAACTCTTTCCGCGCGAATTTGTAGGAAAATACTCTAACCCCTATGTACTTAAATCAGCCTTAGGAGAAAATCATGATTTACAAAAACTACTCGCAGCAGAATTAAGTGCAAGTAATATTTATCCTCAAAATGTATCAGGGGAAGTATATCCTCACTTTGTACCTACAGCAAAAGCTGCTCAAGGCATAATGAAGCACTATGGAAAAAGCTTCAGCAATAAAGATTTTACCACAATGAACAAAGCGGCATTACTACATGATGTGGGAAAGGCATACATCCCTGATGCTATTTTAAATAAAAACGGCAGACTTGATGATTGGGAAAGAAAAATAGTAGATAAGCACGCTCATCTTGGTTATGAAACCCTAAGGAGCGCAGGGGTTGAAGCTCCGGTACTGAAACTTGTAAAAAATCATCACACGTACTCAAACTCAAATGAGCCAATGGTTCAAATCCTGCAAATTGCAGATATTTATAGTGCCCTTAAAGAAGAAAGACCATATAAAGCCTCAATGAGTGATAAAAAAGCTCTTGATATCTTAAGAGGCAGAGCGCAGGGCGGAGAATTTGAAAAAGAATATGTCAGAGCTCTTGCAAAATCACTTTCTTAATTAAATTCCCCACATTTATTACCTCTTATGGCAATTGAATGTTTTAAATCAAAAATTTAAACTTATTCAATATTTAGGAGGATTAAAGATGAAATTTGAGGATTTTTTGTATACACAAGAGGGGGAAGACCTTTTTGAAAAAACGGAAGGTCTTGATAAAGTACTTTCAAGCTCACAAATGACGGGTAGCGAAGGCCTTGGAGTACAAATACTGGAAAAAGCAGGCCCAAGCGTCAAAATAAAAGAGAGAAGCGGATGCGAGCATGAAGTAATTATGTTAGGGTCAAATTCCTACCTAAATCTAACAACAAACAAAAAAGTCTGCGAAGCAGCCATAAAAGCAATAGAAAAATACGGCTACGGCATGGGTGCAGTTTCAGTTTATGCTGGTATCAGCGACATCCATAAAGAACTTGAAAAAAGAATTGCAAATTTTTATAAAACAGAAGATGCGGTACTTTTTCCAAGCGGCTACGGCACAAATATAGGTGTAATTTCGGCACTGTGTTCAAAAGAAGATATTATAATTAACGACAGTGCAAACCATGCTTCAATCTTTGACGGCTCAAAATTATCAGGCGCAGATGTCAGAGTGTATCCGCACAACGATATGAAAGCACTTGAGCATATACTTGAAAAATGTGACAAGTTAAATAAGCCAAAACTTATAATAACAGACGGTGTTTTTTCAATGTACGGAGATATTGCCCGTCTGGATAAAATCTGCGAACTTGCACACAAATGGGGTGCCAAAGTAATGGTTGATGACGCCCATGGGCTTGGAATAGTAGGTGCTACAGGCAGAGGAAGCGCTCAGGTGTACGGAGTTGAAAATAAAATTGACTTAAATGTAGGCATGCTAAGCAAAACCGCAGGAGCAGTCGGCGGCTATTGTGCAACAACAAGAAAAATAGCTCAATATTTAAGGCATTATGCAAGAAGTTTCTTTTTCTCAACAGCACTACCAGCGCCTACTGTAGCAGGGTTAAACGAGGTATTTAAACTTCTTGAACATGACAGAGCGGGCAGAAAAGAGCTCTGGCAGAATATAAACTACATAAAAGAAAAACTCAACAAATTAGGCTTTAACACTGGCAAAACTCAATCGGGTATTGTACCGATTATAATAGGAGATGAACAAATTCTCTTTAAAATGTATCAAGACCTAAGGCTAAGCGGAGTATACACAAATATCGTTACATACCCTGCAGTCAGAAGAAAAGAGTGCAGATTAAGGCTTTGCATTATGAAAGATTTAACTCGAGCTCAAATAGATAAAGCAGTAGAAATTATTGCAAAAATAGGCAAAAAGTACGGCATTATTTAATGATTTTTAAAAATATGCTATATTAAAACCTATGAGTGAATTCATAGGTTTTTCTAAAGCAGTTGAAGACGACATAAAAGAGCTTGCCGCTCTTGGTAATGACATCTGGCGCGAACATTATTCAAGCATTTTAAGCGAAGAACAGATTGATTACATGCTTGAAAAATTCCAATCCGAAAGCGCCATAAAAGAGCAAATAGAGCAAGGTTATGAATATTATTTTATAAAAGAGGACTCAAACAGTATAGGCTACATTGGACTTTGTAAAAAGCCCGAGCATTTATTCTTATCAAAACTCTATATAAAACAAGACTACCGCTCAAAAGGCTACGGCAAAAAAGCTTTTAACTTTGTATGCACAAAATGTAAAGACTTTGGTCTTGATAAAATCATACTAACAGTCAACAAAAACAATCTGAATTCTATTGCATTTTACGAAAAAATTGGTCTTAAAAAAACCGACTCCGTTGTTTGCGACATTGGAGACGGTTTTGTTATGGATGATTATATTTATACTTATTCCATATCTTGAGTTTGACGTCTTACTCTTACTTCTCTGCCGCGCACATCGTAGTATTTACCGTTGCCGTTTTTATCTTCAACGTAAGTACCTGACTTTCTGCCGCGAGCATCATACATGGTAAAGTTGTCCGTATCACCGTTTCTAACCGCACGCCCCAGACTTCTGCCGCGTCCGTCCTCAATGTCTTTAACTTTTACTTTTTTCTCTTCATCAACTTTCGCTGCCGCCTGCACTTTTACTTTCTTTTGCGGGGTAATCTTGTGTCCGTATTTATCGTACTTTGTTCTTGCTAAAGCAGGCGCACTGAGTACAAAAATCATAACCACAAATAATGTAAAAATCTTTTTCATGTCGTTCTCCTGTTGTATTTATTTAAAACACAAAGACAATAAATCTTGCCTAATATTATAATTATAATATATTTTGTGGTAATATTTAACTATGGCTATATTAAAAATTTTAAAGTACGGAGACGAGAAGCTCCGTTTGAAATCTAAAGAAATATCAAAAGTATCAAAAAAGATTAAAACACTGGCGCATGACATGATAGATACCATGTATGCAAACAACGGCGTCGGCCTTGCGGCTCCTCAGGTTGGCGAAAATTTAAGAATGTTTGTAATAGATGTGTCTATGGATGATGAACCGCTCAATCCTATAGTTTTTATAAACCCAAAAATCATTAAAAAAAGCGGCGCAATAAAAAGTAACGAAGGCTGTTTAAGTTTTCCTCAAGCATATGTTGATGTAAGAAGATACAAAAATGTCATGGTAAAAGCAATGGACATAAACGGCAGACCTTTTGTACTTGAGGCAAAAAACGGAGAGTTGTTAGCTAAAGCTATTCAGCATGAATATGACCACCTGGATGGTATTCTTTTTATTGACCATTCAAGAAATATTTTTGATGCGATAGAAG
Source organism: Candidatus Gastranaerophilales bacterium (assembly GCA_944325105.1). Classification (GTDB taxonomy): domain Bacteria; phylum Cyanobacteriota; class Vampirovibrionia; order Gastranaerophilales; family Gastranaerophilaceae; genus Galligastranaerophilus. The sequence continues at coordinate 9,220 of CALUYW010000020.1, forward strand.
TGTTAAAACAAAACAATCTTCCCTCGATTGAGCAAGAAAAACTTATTGACGAGCCCGAGCTTGAAGAAGAGATTTTAAAAAACGAAAAACACAGGACAAGGAATAATCATTGAAAATAGTATTTTTTGCAACACCCGATATAGCGATAGAGTCATTTGAATACTTTATAAAATCCAAAGATTACGAGGTCTGTGCCCTTGTCACTCAACCGCCAAAACCCTCTAACCGCGGCAAAAAGATTGTGGAAAGAGAAATAAAAACAATAGCGCTCGAAAATTCAATTGACGTTTTTGAACCTCAAAAAATCTCAAAAGAGCCTGAAATAATTGAAAAACTAAAACAATACGGGTGTGATTTTTTCATAACTTTTGCCTTTGGTCAAATTCTCTCCCAAGAGGTTATTGATATTCCAAAATACGGAACAATCAACCTCCATGCTTCACTTTTGCCGCTTTATAGGGGAGCAAACCCCATATGTGAGGCTATTTTAAACGGAGAGAAAAAAACAGGCATCACAACTATGAAAACAGCTCTTGAACTTGATGCAGGGGATATTTGTCTGCAGAAAGAAATTGACCTTGATGAAGAGATTAACACTCCTGAACTTATGCAAAAAATCTCAAACATGTCGCCAAAAGTTCTGGATGAAACCCTAAAGGGGCTATACAGCGGTAAATTAACACCAAGAAAACAAGAGCACAACAAGGCAACATTTACTAAAAAAATAAAAAAAGAAGATAAAAACATCGACTGGGAACAATGCGCGAAAAAAATACACGACAAAATCCGTGCTATGCACACGATTAACACTAATCATACAAAGTTTAATTCTAAACTTGTAAAAATTTTAAAAACCAAACCCATTAAATGCTCACAGGGCAAAAAGTGCGGTGAAGTAATAAGCATAGATAAAAACGGCATTTGCGTATGCTGCGGTGAAGATGCACTCTTGCTTGTAAGCGTAAAACCCGAGGGCAAGGGGGAAATGAGTGCATACAACTGGAGCTTGGGTGCAAAAATTAAAACAGGAGATATTTTCGAACAATGTTAACACGAGGAATCAGAGGAGCAATAACACTTGAGAGTAACGACAAAACAAGCATAAAAGAAGCAACTGTTGAGCTTTTAGAACAAATGCTAGAGAAAAATAATATTGAAACTCAAGACATAGCTTTTGCGATTTTTACAGTTACATCTGATATTGACACAGAATTTCCCGCAAAATTTGCAAGAGAATACTGCGGTTTTGAAAATGTTCCCATGATGTGTTATCGGGAAATGGACGTAAAGGGCGCTATTAAAATGTGTCTTAGGATACTCCTTAGCGTAAACACAACAAAATCTCAAACAGAAATTAAACACCAATACTTAAAAGGCGCGGCAAAACTTCGCCGCGACATAACGGAATAAGAGGAAAAATGTCAAACTACATTAAAAAAGAAGAAGTAACATACCCTTATCTTGATAAGCCCGTAAATATCTACACATATCCAAACGGGCATAAAATTGTCATTGCAAAAAAAGATTCACACATGGCAAACATCAGCACCTGGGCAAAAACAGGCTCAATTAATGAAAACGAACAAAATAACGGCGTATCACACTTCCTTGAACATTTAATGTTTAAAGGCACAACAAAATATAAAGCAGGAGTTTTTGACAGAACCCTTGAATCTAAAGGCGGTATAATTAACGCTGCAACTTGGAAAGACTACACATACTACTATGTAACCATTCCAAAAAGAGCTTTTGATACGGCAATAGAAATGCATGCCGATATGATGGTTGACTCCATAATTCCTGAAGATGAAGTGGGACCGGCTTTTAAATTTGGCAGCGAAATACCAGAACAAAAGCGCGAAAGATATGTTGTCATTGAAGAAATCCGCATGGGAAAAGACAATAACTGGCGAAAAGTATACTCGGCGCTTAACGATGCAATGTATGAAAAGCACCCATACAAAAGAGAGGTAATAGGCACGGGGGAAATTATAGCATCCATTCCAAGGGATGAAATAATGCGCTATTATAAGACGTTCTACTCTCCGAATAACCTAACCACAATTGTTGTCGGAGATTTTAAGGACGAGGAAATTCTTGCTAAACTTGAAAAAGAATTTAAGTTTAAGGATTATTCAAACATTGAAAAATGCACGTCGGATGAAAAAATACCCGAAACTATTAACAAAAACCCCAAGAATATTGAACTAAAAGGAGATGTAAACACCGGCTATTTAATGGCAGGATTTTTATGTGACAGTGCAAAAAACTTAAAAGAAACAATAGCGCTTGATGTGATTTCAATAATTTTAGGCGAAGGCAAAAGCTCAAGACTGCAAACAAGATTTATTGAAAATCCAAAAGAGCCCTATGTATATCAAATAGAAACCTGTCACTATCAGTTCCGTGACGGGGATAATTTCTTTATAGAGGCCAATTTTGACCCAGAAAAAAAAGATGTATTTATAGAAGAAATAAAAGAAGAGCTTGAAAAACTCTGCTCAATAAGCGAGGAAGAACTTAAAAAAGCAAAGAAAAGAGCAAAAGTAAACTTTGCTCAAGAGGCTGAAACCGTCTCTGATATAGCAGATTCTATAGGCTATTATATGACTGTATGTGAAGATTTAAAACCTGCATCAATCTACCTTGATACACTAAATGAAATTGACACAAACTATATATCTCAAATAGCCTCAAAATACTTAAATAAAGACATCTGCTCAACATGTGTGCTTTTACCCCAAGGAGAAAAGTAATGGAACATATTTTAAAAAACGGTATAGATATAATTTTAAATAACAAAAAAAACACTCCAAGAACCTCGGTATGCTTCTATTTTAAAATAGATAAGCCCGAAAAATACTCAGGCACATATGGACTTTTTGCAAAGCTGCTATTACAAGGAACAAAAACAAAAGACTCAAAAACCCTTGCCCAAGAGCTTGAAAACGAGTGCATAGATGTTTCCATAAAAACAAAACAAGACTACCTGAAAGTAAGCTTTTTGTTTTTAAATGAAGATTTTAAACGCGCTATGGACTATGCGCAAGATATACTTTTAAACTCTACTTTTGATGAGTTTGAAAAAGAACTCTACAAGGTCAAAGGCGAGTTAAAATCTGACTTAGATAATCCAAGAATTTTAGCTACCGATACTTTTGTAAGAAACATGTTTAAAGGGCATTACTATTCAAATACCGCTACAAAAACTCTTGAAGAGATTGACTACATTAAAAAAGAAGACATGTTTGAAATTCATAAACAAATTCTTGCTTCAAAAAAAGTTATCTCAATAGCAGGCGATATTAAAGACCCGCAAGAAATGACACAGTATTTTGCGGATAATTTTGATTTTATGAAGTCAAATGAAACAGAATCTCAAATTCAAAAAATTGATGAACTTGATGATGAAAACGCAAAAATAATTAAAATCTCAAAAAATGACCTGAATCAGGCTCAGCTTTTTCAAGGCTGGATTGTTCCAAATATGCAAAGCGAACTATATCCCAAAATTTCTTTAATGAATAATATTTTAGGCGCATCAGGTTTAAGTTCAAGACTTTTTGTAGAGTTAAGAGACAAACAGGGACTGGCTTACACAGTAAGAAGCAGTTACGAAACGCTTTCAAAATCAGCTCTTTTTAGTTTTTATATTGCAACGGAACCAAAAAATATTAAAAAATCTCTTGACGGTTTTATGTTTGAGCTAAAGAAAATCGCCGACAACCCGCCCTCACAGGAAGAAATACAAGGCGGAAAGGAAAATATAATAGGAAAACTGGAATACTTCTCTCAAACAAACTCACAGCTTGCCTCAATGGAAGGGTACAACTATCTTATGGGACTCGGACTTAACTATAGTGAGAAATTTATTGAAGAAATAAATAAAACAAACGCAAACGATATTTGCGAAGCTGCAAGGTATATACTTAACAAAAAATCCCTAATTTGTGCACTTGCGCCTGAGGAGTTTTTAGATTTTTAAATTTATTTAATAATTTGCATTAAAATAAACCATAAATTAGAATGTAGATATGTTAGAAGCAAAACGCGGACAAATTGTAATAATAAAATGCCCAAAATTCCCTGAACTTGAAGGGATAATATCTGCTGTTGAAAGCGACAGATTGGAGATTTACTACTCAAAAGACTACGAAAGTTACGCATGGGCACTTAGTGAAGGGGACGAAATTTTTGTCAAAGTTCACACTCAATTTGGGATAAAACCAATGAATTCCATGGTAATTTGTTCTCCATCCGGTGACGGAAAACTTGTCATAGAAAATGCCAAAGCACTTGGTATCTACCAAAAGCGTGAATTTGTACGTGCAGCGATTGATTTTAGATTTTTTATCAAAAAAGACGGTCAGCTCATCGGGGCAAAATCTGTGGATATATCGGCAGGCGGGGTTAAGTTTGTTCCCGATGAATACATTTTTGCCGTTAATGATTTTATTGAACTTAAATTTCTCAATGAAGAATTTGGAAAAGACATTGATTTTTCAGCACAAATTATAAACATTTTTGGCGATAAAATTATCGCAAAATACACAGAAATCAGCGAATTTGACAGAGATAAAATAGCAGGCTTTTGCTTAAGAGTGCTAAGCGAAAAAGGCTAGTTGCATATCGGAGAAAATTTTTGAAAACAAATAGTAAAATAAACAGAAAAATTAACAAACTTGCAAAAAGCGGACAAATTCAAAAAGCGATTGAATATTGTCAATCGTTGCTGATGAAAGAACCATCAAATACAGCACTATGTGTTCGCCTTGGTGACTTGTACATGGACTGGCACTTAGATGTATATCAGGCAAAACAGTACATTGATGAGGCAATAACTCAATACCAAAGAGCGTCCGAAAGTCTAATCGACGACCCATCCATATATTACAAAATAGGTTTTGCTTTTTACCACAAGGGAGAACTGGATAGAGCCATAAATTATTTCAATATGGCATTGTCAAAAGGCGCAAGCAAGGCCCAGTGCCACTACATGATAGCCCAATGCTTAAAGAAAAAAGACCGCTACCATGATGCTCTTGATGAGGCAAATGAAGCACTGAGACATACGTTTTTAAGGTCATCAAGAATACACTATCTTAAATACAGGCTTTTAAAGGCATTATTCTTTAAGTCCACAAAAACAAAAATTGAAAGTTATATTGACCTTATTTTGTCAGTATTAACTTTACCGTTTGACACAGAAGCAATAAAAAATGTTGCAAATAAAGCGAAAATAGTTACAATATTTCCGGCGCTTATTAACGCATACAAGCACTATGCACTTAAAGATTTTGACAAAGCAATAGGTATTTATTCACAAGCAATCGATAAAATGCCGGGCTTTGCTCCTCTATACTCACTTTTAGGAGATGTTTACAGGGCGGTTGGCAAACATGAAGAAGCAATTGTAGAGTACAAAATGGCTCGTTGGATTGACTCTCTTTGCTTTAGTGCATACTCAGGTCTTGTCCAAGCATATGAAGAAATGGGCGACTATGACAACGCCATTATTACATACAAAAAATTCATCTCAATTCACCCTAACAACGCAGTGTTACACAGCAACATAGCAAATCTATACTTTATGAAAGGTGAAATTGAAGAAGCGGTTTCACACTATCAAAGTGCTATAACACTTAATCCCAAACAAGACTGGACAAGCCTTGTGGCACAAACTTTAGGATATATTCAACAAAATGTCACAAAAAATATGCAAGCCGCCGTTTCGTCTTTTCACATAGCGCATTTACTTGCACCAAAGGAAATTGACATTTACGTTAGCCTTGGAAGCGCCTTCTACGATGCTGAAGACTACAAAAACGCGCTTATAGTCTACAGAAGAGCTCTTGAGCTCGAACCAAACAATGCAAAAATCCACTGCAACATGGGTTATTTACACTGGGGTATGGGAGATTTAACAGAAGCTATAAAAGAATACAATCTCTCTATCAAATATGACCCACACTATGACATAGCACACAATAACCTTGGTGTTATATATCTTGATGACTTGGCACACATTTCAAACGCAATAGAATGTTTTAAGCACGCAGTAGAGTCAAACCCCAACTACGCACTTGCATACTATAACCTTGGCAGGGCTTATGCCATAAAAGGAGAAAAAATTGAAGCCGCCAAGTATTATCAACTTGCATACGATGTTAACTCTATAACAGAAGAAATCGACCCTGCAGAAATTCAAGAAAGACTAAATAATCTTTTTGACTAATAATAAAATTTTAAATCTGGTGTAAAGTATTTTTATGTCTATATGGAGCTACATACTAAAGAGGATTTTACAAGGTATACCGATTATTATAATCGTATCCTTTATAAGCTTCTTTCTAATAAGACTTTCTCCTGTTGACCCGCTTGCAGAACTCAGGATGAACCCTTCTATCACAAAACAAACTCTTGAAGCGGAAAAAATCCGCCTTGGGCTTGATAAACCCGTCATTGTTCAATACTTTATCTGGGGCAAAAACTTTATCCGCGGAAACATGGGTACAACAGTAAGCGGCGAAAAAGTAAGCACTAAGATAAAAAAACGTGCTTTTAATACGCTTTTACTGTCATTCAGTGTTATTTTTTGGACTTGGATAATAGGCATCCCCCTTGGAGTTATTGCAGCCCTTAACTATAGAAGCGCATATGACAGAATATTAACGGTATTATCAAGTATTGGCATGGCAATACCCTCTTTTTTCTTTGCGATTTTACTTTTGATTTTTGCGCAAAAATCGGGACTATTCCCGATAGGCGGACTCACATGCCCGAACTTTTCTAACTTCAGCCCCCTGCACAAAGTGCTTGACGTGGCTCATCATCTGTTTTTGCCCACGCTTGTACTCACTACAATATCTCTTGCAGGCTTATCAAGACAGATGCGCTCAAATCTGCTTGACGTACTTGACAGTGACTATGTAAAATTTGCAAGAGCAAAAGGTTTGCCACCATCAAAAGTAATCATAAAACACGCCCTAAGAAACGCTATAAACCCACTTGTAACACTGCTTGGTTTTGAATTTGCAGCGCTTTTAAGCGGAGCAGCTCTTACAGAGTACGTTTTTCAATACCCAGGGCTTGGCAGATTAATACTTGAAGCAGTTATGAAATCGGATATAAACCTTGTTATGGCAAGCCTTATGATAGGTTCATTTATGCTTATAGCAGGAAATATCCTGTCTGATATTCTCTTGAAATTGACTGACCCGAGAGTGAGGTTGTAGTGAAAAATTTCTTTAAACAATTTTTCAAAGACAAATTTGCAACCGCCTCTCTTGTAGTACTTTTACTACTTTATATATCAATATTTCTTGCAAATTTTATTGCGGTATATCCAAAAAACTACTCAAACAGAAATCTGTCCTATGCACCGCCCTCAAACATCTATTTTATAACACCGGAGGGCAAGCTCACGCGCCCATATACATACAATTACATAAGAAAATTCGATAAAGACTCGCTCAGGATGTATTTTATTCAAGACAGAACTCAAAAATACTATCTTAAGTTTTTTCCAAAAGGATTTGAATACAAATTTTTAGGAATTTTTAAAACAAAAAGACACTTATTTGGTGTCGAAAAGGGCGGAGATATTTTTCTTTTCGGCTGTGATATAAACGGAAGAGATAACTTCTCAAGACTGCTATATGGCGGGCAAGTTTCTCTTACAATAGGGTTTTTAGCCTTGTTTATATCTTTCCCGATAGGTTTAATTTATGGCGGAATTGCAGGATACTTCGGGGGCAAAACAGATATGTTTATGATGCGCTTTGCAGAGGCTATAATGTCTATACCGAGCTTTTATTTACTTATAATTCTTGCAGCAATACTACCCTCCGGCATGACAAGCTCACAAAGATTTTTACTTATAACGGTTATCCTTGCTCTTATTGGCTGGGCGGGTTTTTCTCGTGTTGTAAGAGGCATGGTTTTATCAATCAAAACCCAAGACTACGTTAAAGCAGCCCGTTCAATAGGTGCTTCAAGAGCAAGAATAATCTTAAAACATATACTCCCGCAGACATCAAGTTATGTAATTATAGCAATCACTCTAAGCATCCCCGGTTACATTCTGGCTGAATCAGGCTTAAGTTTTTTAGGCTTAGGCATTCAGCAACCTGATGCCAGTTGGGGCAATATGCTCAAAGAAGCTCAGGAATTTACAAACATAATGTATCGCCCCTGGCTTTTGACCCCCGGTTTTTTAATTTTTGTTGCGGTTTTGTCATTTAATCTGATAGGAGATACAATAAGGGATATACTTGACCCTAAATCACAGATAAGATAGAGGATTAATGGAAGAGATTAACTTAATATCAGACTACAACATACTTATACTCTCACGTATAGGTTTATCAATACTTTTTGGTTTTATGTTGGGTTTTGAGCGAGAAATAACAGGTAAATTTGCAGGCCTTAGAACTCATATTCTTGTTTGTACGGGCGCGTGCGTTTTTACAATACTTTCCATTTACGGCTTTAAAATGGCGGAGACGGTTGGTTTTGTGGGTACAAATGACCCCGCTCGTATTGCAGCACAGATAATCACTGGTATCGGTTTTATAGGTGCAGGTACAGTTATGCGAAGCGGTGCTAACATCCTTGGCATTACAACCGCTGCAACTTTATGGGTATGTGCTGCAGTCGGTATGGCATGCGGCACGGGGGAATTTTCACTTGCTGCTATCGCCACCATTTCTACAATGGCGATTTTAATACTTATAAGAATTTTTGAAAAAAAAGTTATTCAACAGAGAATTTCACACTACAGAAACATTGAAATAAAACTCAGTACAAATATATCAAATCTGGACAAAATAAGTGCAATTCTTGAAAGAAACTTCTCAAGAATTACTAAACTTGAAAAAAAGGTACTTAACGGAACTGACTTGAAAATCAATATGACTGTAATCACAAACAAAGGACTGTACAGCATTAATGAAATTTTTGCACATCTTGAGTGCATAAACTCCCTTGAGGTACAAGAAGTATATGAATAAAGATGTAAGTGAAATAGAAGAATATATAAAAACAATAGGCTGGACGCTTTTTGTTGCAGTAATAGTTGTCTTTATTATGGTTATAGACTTAAAAATAAACGCAGGCAACAAGAAAATCCCTCTTGAAAAAAAAGAAAGAATGGAATTCAGCGATGCCAGAATGGGCTTGGACCAACTATATTATCTTGAAAAAAGAGACCCGAGAAATTATGTCATAAACCTGAAAATAGCTTTTCTACATGAAATACTTAAGGAAAATGAAAAAGCAAAGGAAAACTATGAAAAAGCCCTTGTAAAATCAAACAATGCGCCATTTGCAATCTATAAGGCGGCGATTTTTTACGCGAAACAAATGGATACACAAAGAGCAATAAATCTTGCACTAATGTTGCCTGCTGCAAAAGATAAAAGAACATACGAAATGAAAGCAAGGCTTTATGATGAACTTGCAAATTCATTTTTACTGGAAAAAGACTATCCAAATGCAATCAAAACATATAAAATGTCATACAAGTACGCAAGAAACACAGATGACGACCTCAAAGAAAAAATAGCAAAAAGGTATTCTAATTCATACAGTGAATTTGCAGATTACTTTATACGCAACAATGACCCTATTCATGCTCTGCAAATGCTGAAAAATGCACTTGAAATATACCCTGACCCATATTCTAAATACAAGCTTGGCTTAATGTATCAAAATGTAGACGACACAAAAGCGCAAAAATACATAGAAGAGGCGTATAGTGAAAATCCTGACATTGTAAATATAGAGTTATACAACAAGCTTCTCAATAAACTTGTTGAAGATTTTAACGAGGCAGGAGAATTTTCAAAGGCAAATTTTTACAGATTAAAACTTGAAAACTTCAAAAAAAAGCTTGTAAATAACAATATATACAAAGATGACATTCAAATTTTAAATCTTAATATAGAAAAAAGAAGTAAATTCATTTTTTTAAAAAACAGATATAACATCACATTTGACTTGAAAAACAATAGCAAATACCCGCTGAATAATCTTTTTATTAAGGTTATTATAAAACCTCGCGGCGAAAACACTTTTGAATCGGAGAAAAAAATAATAAACAGGGACAATCCCCTTATGCCCGACAAGCTCATAAAAAGAATTCTAATACCGGTACAATGCAGGGACGATTTGTTTGGACAGTATGGAGAAATACAAATACTGGCCAAGAAAAATATACGCTCTGAATGGACAATTATTGATTATTTAACGGTGAGTTTCACAAAATAGTGTAAAAAACTGTACTTAATATTATGCTTGTGTTATTAATAATAGTATAAGTAAAGTATCAAAAACAGACATTGGAGCATAATGAGAGTACACGAACTCGCAAAAGAACTTAATACAACGGCAAAGGAACTTATTGAAAGGGCTAACACCAAACTCGGTGTAGTCCTCAAGTCACATAGCGCAACGGTAAGCGAAGCAAATATTGATAAAATTAGAGCACTATATATTAAACCTGAAGAAAAAAAAGCTAAGCCAAAGGCCTTTGTTGTAAAAAAACAAAAACCGAAAACAGAAGACTCACCCGTACAAGCAAAGGAAGAAACAAAGTCAGAAAAAGCCGAACAGATAGAACCTAAGGAAGCAAAAGAAAAAGAAACGGTAATTATTGAACAACCAAAACTCAAGTCCAGACTTGAGATAGTTCGCCCTGCTCCCAAAAAAGCCCCTATAAAAGAGCCTAAAAAACCTGAAATAAATAAGATTGAGGATATTCCTTCTCTAACAAAGAAAAACTTTGCAAAACCACAAGTTGAACAAAAAACCGAACAGAAATCTGAAGAAAAACCCAAGAAAAACAAAGAAAACGATAAAGAAACAAAAGAAAACGGAGCTCAGCAATCAAGAGTTCCCATTAAGCGACACATAATATCTCAAGATATTTATGCAAACCAAGATTCAAGAAACAAAAAGAAAAAGAAAGAAAAATCCTACAACAAAGAGGAAGAACAAGAAAGAATAAGTCTTGAAAAGGCAGTACAGTCTAAGCATAAAAAACATGTACAAGAGACTCAAGCGGTTGAAGAAGTAAAATCGGTTGTAATCGACAGACCGATGACAATAGGTGAATTGTCTGACAAAATCAAAAAAACACCTGCAGAAATTATAAAATTTTTAATGATGCAAGGTATCATGGTTACAGTGAACTCTCCTATTGACATCGATACTGCAAAAAAAGTTGCACAAAACTTTGAAATAGAAGTGCTTGATGAAGATATTGAAGCGTTCATTGAAGAAGAAACAATGAAAGAAGAAAAAAATAAATATCTTCTAAATGCCGATGAAAGCATGCTCGTTAAACGCGCTCCCGTTGTAACAATTATGGGTCACGTTGACCACGGCAAGACAACACTTCTTGACTCAATTCGAGCTTCAAAACACAAAATTGTTTCAACAGAGGTTGGCGGCATTACACAAAGTATAGGTGCATACACTGTTTGGCTTGATGATAGAAAAATCGTGTTTATTGACACCCCGGGTCACGAAGCTTTCACGCAAATGAGAGCAAGAGGAGCACAATCAACAGATATTGCAATTCTTGTTGTTGCGGCGGACGACGGTGTTATGCCACAGACTGTAGAGGCTATCAACCACGCAAAATCCGCCAATGTCCCGATTATTATTGCAGTAAACAAAATGGATAAGCCTGACGCTGACCCTGATAGGGTACTGCAGCAACTTACAGAACATGGGTTAATACCTGAAAAATGGGGCGGAGATACAATTTGTGTAAATGTATCAGCACTGCAAAAAACAGGTATAGATGAGCTTTTAGAGTACATTCTGCTTGTTGCAGATATGCAAGAATTAAAAGCCGTTGAAAAATGCCCTGCAACGGGTGTAATTATTGAAGCAAATCTTGATAAGGGAAAAGGCCCTGTTGCTACAATGCTTGTACAAAACGGAACCTTAAAAATAGGCGACTCTATTGTAGTTGGTACTGTGGGCGGCAAAGTTCGCGCGTTGTTGGATGACTCAGGCAGACGCGTAAAAGTTGCAGGCCCTTCAACTCCCGTTGAGATACTCGGGCTAAATGAAGTACCGCAAGCGGGAGATACTTTTGAGGCGGTTGAAAACGAAAAAGTTATGCGCCAAATTGTTCAAGAGCGCAAACAAAAAGAACGCTCGACAAGGCTTGAGGCAATGACTGCGGCACATATTAAGAAAGAAACTCTTAATAATGATGAAATTAAGAACTTAAATCTTATCATCAAAGCAAACACGCACGGCTCTGCAGAAGCTGTTTCACAAGCAATCCAAAATGTTAAATCTACAAAAATTATACCTAAGATTATACACGTTGGTGTCGGTGACATCTCTGAAGCCGATGTTATGCTGGCATCAGCATCTAATGCCATAATTATGGGCTTTACAGTAAAAGAAGATGCAAACAGCTTACTTGCAGCTGAAAAAGAAAAGGTTCAAATTAAAAAATACGACATTATTTATCAGGTGCTTGAAGATGTTGAAAAAACCATGCTTTCTCTTCTTGAGCCTGAAATTGAAGAAGTTGAACTGGGTAAAGCTGAAGTCAGACAAGTATTTACCGTTGGTAAAACTAACCGTATTGCAGGCTGCTACGTACTTGAGGGTAAAATTGTCCGCTCGAAAACTGCAGTACTCATAAGAAACGGCGAACAAATCTTTAAAGGTGAAATTGACCAGCTCAAACGCTTTAAAGATGACGTTAAAGAAGTTGCAACGGGTTTTGAATGCGGTATATCGTTTGCAAAATTCAATGACATTCAAGAAGGCGACATTATAGAAGTTTCGACCACGAAAGAAGTTGAAAGAGTAACACTGGTATAGGAAAAAACTATGTCTTTAAGAAACGAAAGAGTAAGAAAAGCCCTTATGCGTGAGATTTCTGACATTTTGCGCACTGAAATAAAAGACCCGAAAATTGCAGGCATAGTGTCTATTACCGATGTTGACGTTTCACCTGACAACTCTGCAGCAAGAGTTTTCTACAGTGTTTTTGGCGACGAAAAAACAAAAGAAGAGACTCGCGCCGCTCTTGAAAAAGACACGCCAAGAATTCGCCACGCCGTGGGACAGAGAATAAGGCTTCGCCATACACCCTCACTATTGTTTATTTTAGATGAATCACTTGAGCGCGGTGCAAAGATTACAGAACTTATAGATAAAATTTCTCGCGGCGAAATCAAGTAATGCCGATGTATTTTCTAAATGTATATAAAGAAAAAGGTATGACATCTTTTGATGTCATACATAAACTCAGAAAAATATTAAACATTAAAAAAATCGGGCACTCAGGCACTCTTGACCCTCTGGCACAAGGTGTTTTGCAAATTGGTGTAGGAAATGCCTCAAGACTTCTTGAGTACTTAAAAGAAGATAAAAGCTATATTACTGATATAAAATTCGGCTACACAAGTAACACTTGTGACAATGAAGGAGAAAAAACATTTATAGATGAGCCAAAATTCAGTAAAGATGAGCTTATTTGTACCTTAAAAAAATTTAGCGGAAAAATTGAACAAATACCGCCAAAGTACAGTGCAATTAAAGTCAACGGCAAAAAGCTCTGCGACCTTGCAAGGCAAAATAAACCCATGCCCGAAATAAAACCAAGGCAGGTAGAAATATTTGAAATCAAACTTTTAAATTTTAACAACAAGGATGAAGCTCAAATTTTTGTACATTGCTCAAAAGGTACTTACATTCGCTCAATTGTAAGGGATTTAGGGCAAAAGCTTGGCTGTGGCGCATATATGAGCGAACTTGTAAGAACTCAAGCAGGGAATTTTAAAATAGAAAATTCTCAAAAAATTTCACCCGAGATAAAAAACTACGCCCTAAACCCCATTGATGTGCTTGATTTTAGAAAAATAAACCTAAATGAGCAAGAATACAAAAAAGTGCTTAACGGTAACTCTATAAAATCACAAGTAACGGGTGAAGAAAACGAAAAATTTATGTTGATTTACAACAACACACTTGTGTCAATTGCAAATTTATCGGATAATATATTGAGAATGGAAAAAGTTTTTAAAGCGGAGTAGAAAATGGGTGTTTTTATAAGAACTTTAATTGTTTGCCTTGTTATATGCGTCGGCTACTATGTTTATTTGTTTTTAGGCAAAGAGAGTTATCAGCCTCTAAATACCAATGAAACAACCGTAACACGCGAAGTTAAACATGATATACCAACAACACAAAAACACTCAGAGCAAAAACCCCAAGCTCAGAAAAAAGAGGTTCAAATTTGCTTTATGAGTGACGAGAACACGGTACACTACGTAAAAAGAGAAGTTGAAACACCAACACTTGAAGATGCTATAAACGAACTTTTAAAAGGCCCTACAAAATACGAAACATCCCATGGTGTTTACTCTGAAATACCGCAAGATGTTAAGCTTATGTGGGTTAAGGATGAAAACGGAAAAATAATAGTAAATCTTACCCGCAACTTTGAATACGGTGGAGGCACAAAAAGTATTCAAAACAGAATTAAACAAATTAAACTCACTGTTGATTCTTTTAACCTTAAAAAACCTGTCTACCTGTACCTCGATGGCAAACAAGCAGAATATATGGGCGGAGAAGGCATTTATATAGAGCAGCCTTTGAATTAGAGAAAATTAATTCCAGACTTCTTTTGCAAGTTTAAAAGCAGAACACAATTTTGAATAATCAGAATAGTTAGCATATAATACCGTGTTTATAATAATTAACACAACATTTTCTTTACTTATTTACTGCTCTCCAGTTTCATAAACGATATTTAATCAGAACATTCTTCCAGTGCTTCACGAGTAGCTATCAGATATGCATACCCATTCTTTCTATCAGGCTCCAAATGAGCACCTTCTGCCCACTCGTTCCATGTGTTAATAAAAACAATTTGCTTGTCTTTGCTGTGATTTTTCTGTGTCCATTTTATACAGTATGTTAACCATTTTTTATAAAGAGCAGGCGAAGTTTCTTCAAAAATACTACACCCAGTTTCGGCACAACGAGATGAATTATCCCAACTTGGAAAAACCGCCTGGAATAAAGTATATGGCGAAGATATATTCTTATAAGTTTCATTTTGAATATATTTTTTCATATCATAAATAGTGGCTTTTAATTTTGGATTAACATAGCCCTTTATTTCTTTTATAGGGACATTATGCGCATGATTTGCATTACTTCTAAGATTGTGAGGTGGAAAATCAACCCAAGCATCAAAATCCCAATCCTTGGGATTACTATTGTAAATTCCGGTTTCAAACATGTCAGAAGTTCTACATGAGATAATATACAAATCATTTAAATTGTTTTCTTTTGCCAATACCCTTAGTCGGTTAACAAATTTTCTAACCTCATCTTTAGGGTATTTATGTAGCTTATAAAATAATAATAGAGACTTGTCGCCTATTTTAATCCAACGGTCGTCCTTCATGAAGGGGAGAACATCTTTAAAAAACAGGTCTGCTTCATTTGCATTAAATTCCATTTTTATCATGACTTCGTTGTTACCTGTATCCCATTTTCTGCACCAGTTTTCTAGAACCCAACAAAAACAAAACGGAAAATCCAAATCCGCATTTTTAAGAAAATTTTCAAATGGTTTTTCCAATAATTTCTTTCCTGAGAACCAATAATAATAAGAACAAAATCCATATATGCCAAATTGCTTCGCAAGTTCAATTTGTCTTTTCATCACGTCATCATGTGATAAATCATAAAATCCAACGTCAATTGGCAAATGAGGTTGATAATGTCCTGTATATTGAGGCAAAATTTTTGCAACATTATACCATTCTGTAAACCCCTTTCCATGAAAAGCATCATTCAGTGGGATTGGGTAAAATTGCGGCAAATAAAAAGCTATTAAATGAGTATTAAAAGTTTTAGCCGGCTTAAAGCTAGGAACAACAGGAATAACATTCATAGTGCTTTCCAAAAATTTTACGTAATCAACATACTCATTGATTGCACGTATGGTTTTTTCTGTTTTAAATGCAATCCTCAAGCCTAATATTGTAATAACTTTGTGCATTTCTTTATTTCTAATGGAAAATATATTTTGTATTAGCTTTTTCATGGCAACCCTTCTTTATTTTTAATTCTAATATTTTCTCAATATAGTAGGTTTAAAATTTTATACGTACTACTGTAACGCTATTTTCAGGCTAGTAATTGTGAACATCTTCTAGCAAATGATTTATATAAGTGTATTTGCAATCGTCTTTTTTACAAGTTTTCCATAGCTTATGTATTGGAGATAAATTTAAAACAAGTCTAAATTTTTCTTTATCAAACTCGTTAAACATTATTTTTTGCAGTACACAATATTTTTCACACGGAATGTAGGGAATATTCATAAAATCTAATTTAATATCTCTAGAATAAAATATCAATGTAGTTAAAAAATAATGCCAAAAAAGATAATGTATTGCTTTGTCCTCTTTTTCCCAATATGCAAATAATAAATTTAACATACCCTTCAAAATTGCATTATTAGGGGCTGATGCATGTATAAAAGATTGTGTACTTGTTATTGGCACAGGTTCATAATTACCAATGTTAGAAAGAATCATAAATTCTTCCAAGCCCATATTTTCATCAATCATATTACCAATTCCCTCCTTAAATACAAAAAAACTTGAATTTTCAATTGCGTCAGGAATTCTATCTGACATATAGATTGTTGCATCCACCCATGTTCCACCATATTTAAACAACAGGCATGTTCTAATGATGTCACTAAAATGCTGAACCGAAACCTTACCTTCGGCATATTTTTTACATATAAAACCAGGCAACTGGACATACTCATTCAAATTTTCATTCGTTAAAAGAATAACCTGACGATGCGGATTATTTCTTTTGACACTATTAATACAAACTCTTACAATATCGGGCATATCTTCTTTTCCTTGTGCCCAAAACTGCCAGATAACATTTTGAAATTTATCTGAAATTTCAATATCAATATTTCTATCATAGGCAGTTATGTATTTTTTTAAATACCTAACAGTTGTATCGCCACCCTTTAGAACTTCCGGAATCTCATCGTTGCCATCTTTTTCTATTTTTTTCTTTAAAAATTTTATGTTTAAAAACTTTATTTTTAGACCAAATATTATAATAACTTTGTGCATTCCATCATTTCTAATGGAAAATATATTTTGCATTAGCTTTTTCATGGTAGTCTTTCCTTATTTATCAACCAATAATGAAAACATATCAATAGGCTAAAGTATTTCTATTTCTCAGATATTCTAAAAACTTAGCCGAATCTGCCTCTATATATAAATCATTTCTTATATCGGAAATACTTTTATAGGATAACGTCATATACTCATCTTTTATTTGACTATAATTATCAGACAACACTTTAGAACACGGGTCTAAATTAGTTACACAACAAAGTCCAGTATATCCTTCATTCATATTTACAATTTTTAAATCAGGACGATACTTGCAAAGTATTAGAACAATTTTAAATACATCACCAGTCCAAAACCCCTGTTTTCTTTCTCTTAACGAAGATATTTCATCAACAGGCGTAGTATCATGTAGACATATAACAGTGTTTTTATGAGAATTTTTCTCTAAATTAATAAAATCGCGCAAATAATACTCAAACAAATGCATTCCGTCAATGAATGCAAAATCTATAGGCATACTAAATTCATTTTTTATAGAATGTTGCTCAAAAAACTCATCAGAAGTTTGGCAAAAAAGATGGGTATTTTCTTTTAAATTTTCATTCTTACAAGGCATAGGATCTATGCCAATTGAAACAGTTTGATCACCCGCAAGAACTATAGAATCACCATTTCTAACTCCAATTTCTACATACAACTTAGGCATAATACATTCATGTAATTGTCTTAAATATTCCAAATACTTTAAATAAGCATCTATATCATATTTTCCATTAGTGTTTATGCCTTTTGAAAATAATTCTTTGAAAAATTTTCCTATATACATTATAACTCCGTGCCCTATCTTGCAAATTTAATTACATTTTCCGCTATATACTCGCGTTCCTCTTTATTCACCCACCAACCAACAGGAATACAAAGGTGAGTGCGATTAAAGGACTCAACGCCAGGAAGTTTTGTTTTGAACTCCGCAAACATTGAATGCGTATCATTGCGAGCATGGACTTTTGATGCCATAATACCCAATTCCTTAAGTTTGCCCATTAATTCATCGCGATTATTAACATGGATAGTGTATAGCCAGTATGCAGATTTTCCATCCGGATTTTCTGGACAAACAGTGATTGAAGAAACACCCTTGAAAGCATTATTATAGAAAGTTGCGTTTTCTCTGTGCTTGAGCAAAATTTCAGGTAAATGTTTAAAGTTTTCATTTCCGATAACAGCACAAACATCATTCATATGAAATTTATAACCTGCTTCCGGAACATCAATTTCGCAACGCAAATCAATACCCTCACGTATTGTTCTATCTATACCGTACCAACGTAATAATTTTGCACGTTCAAAATCTTTTTTTGATTTTAACCACAACAAACCCCCATCAACAGATGTAACATGTTTAATTGCTTGTAAAGAGTTCATTGAATAATCTGAATGATTCCCAAATTTTTGTCCTTTGTACTCCATACCCATCGAATGTGCACCATCTTCAATAGTTTTAATGCCTGCATCATGGGCAATTTTATTAATTTTTTCAACCTCGCAAGGATTACCACCCCAATGAACCATTGTTACTGCTTTTGTATTTTTAGTAATTTTACGCTCTATATCATCAGGCAAAATACCTCCCGTTATCGGATCAACGTCTGCCCAGACAATTTTTGCTCCGTTGCTTAATATTGGAGTATTTGTTGCGGTACAAGTGATTGGAGTAGAAATTATTTCATCCGAGTTTGTGTTGTAATAACCTTTTGAATCATTTTGATGTAGTGCAATATGGTAAGCCAGATGTAGTGCGGATGTTCCCGAATTTAGAGTACACAAATAATCATTACCAGTATAAGCTCTTAAATTTTCTTCAAACTCAGCAACCCTTGGACCCTCACCTATCCAACCACTATGAATAACGTCCAAAAGAGGTTTATCAACATCTTTCGATACAAAAACTTTAAAAAGCGGTATTATCTTATTTTGACTCATGATTGCTATTCCTTTCAGTTAATATTTAAATTCGGTTGGCATCGATTTAAGTTTTTTCAGCCTTTTATATTCTTGTTTAAATTTTAATTTTGCATTGCCAAGGGTAACCTTTGATAAAATTCGAAACAATAACTCCTTAAATCGAGAATATGCACATAGTTCTTTTAACTTAAAAAGATCACCAACCTCTATTTTGTTTTTATCTCTGACACAAAGTTCAATATAAAAATTGTTTTGGCAATACGTTTGAAAATACAATTTATAAAATCGATTTACATATTTTAGTGGGTCAAAAGAAACATTAAAATCATCTAGTCCAAAATCTTTTAAAAATGATTTTACATATTTTGTCAAACCAACAATAAACGGACCATGCGGATGATTAACCGGCAAGGGATTTTCGTATGCTTGCACCACAAAACACTCGGCCTCTGCAGCCTCATTTACTATATATTGAGAATCATATTCCTCGTTACGGTTTAGCAAAATAAGTTGTTTACCTTTTTGCCCAAATAAGATATTGTGAAATGCGGTTCCATTAATACCCGCTAAAACCTTTGCCCCTTTAATAATTGAAATTTGTTCTTTCAAGGAAAGATTTTGCATTTCCACGGAATGAAAACCATTTTTATTAAAAACCTTTTCTAAATTCTCCTCTCCAAAACATTTAGCAAGACCACTCCAGTGTTTGCGACTAAAAAACACTTTTTCATATGGAGCTGGTTTAATATCTTTTGCTGCCTCGCTAAAAGGTAAAATAAAATCTTCTGTCCAATCCTTGTAATAGACACTTGATAACGCAGGACATATAACTTTTTTAAATTGTGTCGGCTTATCAACCAAAATCAAGTGCTCTGGAGGAATATTTAGCAAATCAAAAAAGTCTCGCATATATTTTGGAAGCTCTTGATTAAACACCGCAAAAACAATAGGAGTACTTTTGTCGCAATTTTTAAGGTAATAGTAAAGACGAGTCGTGCTTTGTAGCAAGAAATGGCCATAATGAGGAATTAGCAGTCCACCCCAAATCACTGTTTTATTGACAAAAGGAATTTCATCAGGCAATTTTAAATCAACAAAGCGCATTTCTGCCATCCCTGTACCTGGTACATATTCTCTGTTGCTGTTTAAGACGCCAACCTCAGCATTATATAGCTTGTATTCTGGAAGCTGGCGTATTACACCTTGCAAATAGTATTTGTTGACAGATGCTTGCGGAGATAAAACAATACCAAGGTCAACACAAGTTTCTTTTTTCATTACTTGCTGGCGCATATGTTTTTTACACCACTCACCATCTACAAAAAGCTTTAAGGATTCATTATCCATATATAAATATTTAGTCATCTATAGACTCTTTCCTTTTATAAGTAAATTTAATTCCAAATATCTTAATTTTGTATTTACTATCTTGTACCGTTACTGAACCAATCCGAATTCCTAAAAAACATATTTCTTTACTTTGGTTTTTATTTAAAGGCTTGTTGAATACCTTTTCGTAATCCTCAAATTGGTCCCCACCCCCAGTAACTGCATACTGAAATGCAATTTCTTGCATAATATTAGATTTTAAATCAGGTGTATCATTGTATCGCTTACACAATTCCACATAATAATCATTCAATGAATTGAACTGAAAATGTTCCAAATAAATAAAATAATCCGCTATATTAACAAGCGTACGGAATATAAAATAATTTCTTCTAATTTCAAAATTAGGGCAATATTCATTATCAAAATTAATAAACTCGCCATTTAAAATTTTTACGTTCTTTGCTACTGCATCAATTGCAATAGACTGCAAAACACTGGAGTTTTCAACAGAAAATTTTTCAAAAACAAATTCAAAGAACCTATCCAACAAGTCAAGAAAGGCTTTTTCGTTTCCATAATATGCATAATTTAACAACAACCAAGAAAGCGATTCACCCTTATATAAAGGCTCCTTGGAAAAACAATTAGAAAAAATATCAGATGTTTCTTTGATGTTATCAGAATTAAGATACCTTTTGGTAGTGTAGTATTCCTCGTTTTTATGTATGATTTCTGTTACTACATCATTTTTTCTGCCATAAGTATACAAAAAACCCTGAACACCTTCGTTAATTACCCTGCTCAGTAATTTTTCTTTTGTTGTAGATAACACTGAATTTGAAGCAATAAACAGGTATGAATTTGAAAAATGTTCCAAAATTCCGGATTTTGCCAAGCTATTCATCGCAAGTCTTTCAGGAAACAATCGCGAACTTTTCAACCCATAATCTTCCGAGAAATAATTTGTTTCTATCTCGGCAGCAATAATTGGATTTTTTAAAACAAATTCATCTGTCAAAACAGCACGTGTACACTTGTAATCAGGAGCCAAATGGTGTGTTTCAACCGAAGCAAATCCGCATCCTGTCAATATTTCTATCATTTCTTTTTTTGAAAATGTTTTAATATCTGGGATTTCCGAATAACCGCAAAGCCCATAAAAACTTTTGCCATAATGATCTTCAGAAATGCCTGAAAAATACTTTATTCCATTTTTATTTTCTATGGATATTAAAAGCACACCATCAGGTTTTAAGAATTCTTTAGCATGTTTAATTGCCCAAACAAAAGGAGACTCATTCTTAATATACCTCCCCGCGTATTCTAAAACACCAAAAAAACATACCACATCATACTTGATATCTGTTTTGAAATCCTGATAATTGCATACAAAGCCATCCCAATTTTTTAAATCACGTAAGCGCAGCTTAAGGCAATTAAACCTTTGCTGTGTGCCTTCAACAACTGTCAAATGGTTTGCCTTTTCGGCAATAAAACGAGATATTGCACCCATTCCTGCGCCAAGCTCCAACACATTCAATCCTTCGAAATTTAGATGACAGACAGAATTTCTGCGCACAGAAGATAGGTGATATCTGATAGGCCAGTTGTTGTATTTGTCAGATGCAATATTTGTTGCAGAACTTAAATCTGTAGCTTCGCGCAACAATTTCTCTATATATAACTCTATATTTCCATCAGAATAGCTGATATCTTTTGCCATTATTTTCCTCTTCTTATGCGATTTTTCCAATAACCCTTAAGCTTTATTTTTTGCAATATAGTCTTAACATTCCTTAAATTAGTATTGCTACCGTCTGCTTGAATATTATTTCTTTCATAATTGAAACACTCGGCTATAACAAGATTCTCCCTCAATCGATAGCACAAATTTGTTTTATCTTTTAATGTCTCATTGTGTCGAATATAGAGCAAATCTACATTTGGATATTTATTGCTTAGCTTTTTTGCACAAGCAATTATTTCATTAGTCCCAATGCCACGAGATTCAAAGCCGGCAACATTTGGTAGCTCTAAGTACACCAGTAAAACTTGTTTGTCATTTTTTAACGCACTAAGAACACGACTAATTCTGCGTTGATATTTTTCTTTTACCTTGGGAAAAACCTTGCTAAATTGTTCGCCTTTTGGAAAATCATGATTATAAACAATACCTGTTTTCTTGTTTACGTAAATATCAGCCAACCTATAGCCATTATCAATAAATTCAAAATCTTCCCTATTAAAACAAGCTTCAAAGTCTGATAATAAATAATCAATTCTTTTTGTTAAATTTGCTCCATAAAGCCAGTCAAAAGGACCGGAAAATTTTCTTAGATGATTTATTTTTAAATTTGTCGCACAAGAACATGCTTCTCCAATAGAAACAACTAAATCATACTTTTTTGTAAAAAATATTTTACTCCGCAACTTTATTTTTACTCCGCAGACAGTTATTATTTTTCTTTTTACACCGCATTTGCATTCATTTCGAATCGAAAATATTTTCTCCATAAAGCTTGTTTTATCCATAGCCTCCTGCTTAACTTGATCTAAAGTTAGCAAGTATGGATTTTCTTTATAAATAATATTTGTGATTCTGTACGTCATTTCCTCCATTTTTGATACCACTCTGTGAGTAGTGTTATCAAAATCCCTGTAATGAATTAAAATTTCGGGCAGATTATGAAACATTGTTTTGTTCATTAATCTTGTCCACAATAAAAAGTCTTCACAGGGTGAGTAATCTTGCTCATACCTAATTCCGTTATCAATCAGCACGGATTTCCTTATCATTGAACCTGTGTGCAATAGGGCGCAAAATTTTGGCAATGCTTTTTTGATATCGATATTTTCAGTGGGAAAATTCGAGTTTTTTTTATTTGACATCCACATGAAATTACAACTAACAACACCAACATCCTTGTTTTCATCAAGATAACGAACTTCTTTTTTTAATCTTTCAGGCATGGAAACATCATCATGATCGAAAATTGCTAAATATTCACCTTTTGCAACTTCTAACAACTTATTTCTGCTATTTGAAATACCAATGTTTTTTTCATTTTCAAGATAAATAATTCTTTTATCATTATAAGATTTAACAATTTTCTCCAGCTCTTTATTGCCAGGAGAATCATTCAACAAAAGAAACTCAAAATCAGTGTATGTTTGATTTAAAATGCTTTCTATTGCAGCTCTCAAATATTCTTCTTTGGTGTTATACAGTGGAGTCAAAACTGATACTTTTGGCATAGCACCCCCTACAAGTTAACCAGCAAAATTATGGTCAAAACAAAAATGGTCACAAACTCACCAATTGCTATCAGTAATAATTTATTAAACAAATTCTTATATTTTTTCTTTTTTATATTTATTCCTTCTGTATCAGTAAGTATTTTACGAATAAAGTACTTGTTATCAAGGTATAAATCCAAGTGATTTTTGATTATTTGTTTAAAGATTTTATGTATATTTTTATTAGAGGAATCAGTTCTGGATTCATTATGGTGCTTTCTATAATTAAACAGTATTTCATCAATTTGATACACATCTAACCCAAGCTCGACAAATGAAAGCCACAAATCATAGTCCTCCCAGCCGTGTTCCATATTGGCTTTATAACCACCTGCTTTTACGAAATCAGACTTTCTAAACAATGCTGTACAAAATACGACATTTCCATACAGGAAACTTTCTTTACTGTATGCAGGCAAGTCCCATATTTTGTCTTCTGCTCCAAAAATTTTTGCACGACAGTATACAATACCTATATTTTTATTTTCATCTAACACCTTTACAGCTTTTTCAACATAAGTTGGTTCTATTGTATCATCTGCATCCAGCGGCAATATATATTCACCGGCACATGCTTGTATTGCAAAATTACGTGCAGCAACAACACCCTTGTTTTCAGATTCATCAAAAAACACAATGTTCTTATACTTATTGACAAGCATTCTTATAACTTCGCTCGTTTTGTCAGTTGAACCATCATTAACACATATGATTTCTATATTTTGGTATGTTTGATTAATGGCAGACAAAACAGCCTCTTCCACATATCCTGCCTGATTATAACAAGGGATAATGATAGAAACCTTTTTCATAAGCATAACTTCCTCTTTTGGTGCCAAATTTTGCATATAACAAATACCCTGACTCAACAAAATTACAATT
>CALUYW010000021.1 GCA_944325105.1 Candidatus Gastranaerophilales bacterium
AGGTAATGTAGGTACTTCACAAACTGCTTCTCAAGATGTTGTACAAGGTACAGGCGGGGCAAGAGGTATTGTAAGCAGTAATGTTTCAAGCAATTCAAATCTTACATACAGACATGGCTTAGATGGTTCAAGCGCTGCCGCTATAACACCAACTGTTGAAAATCCCTACGGCGGTTCATACGGAGGTGTAGGCGGTACATCAGGACTTAATATTAAAGGCGGCTGCGGAGGTTTATTTGTTGATAGTTCAATATGCACAAATACAACCGTAAACGGTGTGGTTGTGACTTTTATTGCGCCCGGCGATGTCTTTGAGGCTGCAGAATATGGCTCTGCAGGAGCAGGCGGTGGCGGTGGCGGATGGAGTGAGAATGTGACGTTCTATCCAAACCCCGGCTCGGGTTCTCAGGGTCAAAACGGCTATGTGTATCTGTTTTGGGCAGAGTATTAAAGAATGGGATAAAAGTTTTCGTATCTTAATTAGCAAAGGGCACACTCCAGTTTAAATAAAAATGTGCCCTGTTTTTTTACACTGATTGTTAAGAAATGTGAACTTGATTTTTTGCACCATTTTTTAAATATGTATAAATGGTATTTATATGTATAAACAGTGCAAAGG
Source organism: Candidatus Gastranaerophilales bacterium (assembly GCA_944325105.1). Taxonomy (GTDB): domain Bacteria; phylum Cyanobacteriota; class Vampirovibrionia; order Gastranaerophilales; family Gastranaerophilaceae; genus Galligastranaerophilus. The sequence continues at coordinate 620 of CALUYW010000021.1, forward strand.
GGCACTATTCAAATGTTTTTTCAAATTATAATGAAAAGAATAATACTTGAAAGAATTTTTGTACTTGTGTATAATTGACTTTGTACTAAAAAACGGATAGAGATTTGGCACAGTATTTTCATCTTAATGTTTATAAGAAATCCTTTGATTTTTTGGTTGAATTGACCAGACAGACAGTGCACTTTCAGCGTGACTTTCGCTATACTCTCGGCGAAAAATTGAATGATAGCGCTATTGAGTTTATAGTTCGTATTTACAAGGCAAACTCTGCGCGTAATCTTGTTGAGCGTGCTGACTTTATAAGGGATATGTTGGAGAGATTGCAGTATATAAATGTCATTTTGCGTCTTTCATGCGAGTTGAAAAATATTTCAAAAGATAAATATATCGGTCTTACTTCAATGACTCAAGATATTGAAAAGCAGTTAAACGGCTGGCTTTCTCACAGTTCAAAAAATAAATCGGATGTTCAGGTGTATGAAAACCAAGGCTAATAAAAGGCATTTAATTGAACCAAAAGAGTTTACTTTGGAGAGTCTTTTTCAGGCTTATTATGATTGCAGGAAGCATAAGCGTTCTACCATGCAGTCTATTGATTTTGAGTTTGAACTTGAGAAAAATATTTATGAACTGTATGAAGAAATCCTTAATGACACTTACGAGATAGGTAAAAGCATTTGTTTTGTTGTAACAGAGCCTAAGTTAAGGGAAGTTTGGGCAGGTGCTTTTAGAGATAGGATAGTTCATCACCTTATCTATATTGCAATTAAGGATAGATTTTTACGTAGATTTATAAAAGACACATACAGTTGTATTCCCGGCAGGGGGACGCTTAGAGGTTCTTTGCAAGCCAGAAATTATGCAAGAAAGGTGAGTCGAAATTATAGTAAACCCGCCTATTTTCTAAAGGTTGATATAGCAAATTTTTTCAATAGCATAGATAAACAAATTTTATATGATGAAATATCAAAATATGTTTTTGAACCTTGGCTTTTAAGACTTATAGAAAAAGTGCTTTTTCATGACCCGAAAAATAACGTGTATATGAAGTCTCCAAAATGGCTATATGAGGCTTTGCCTAAGTATAAAAGTCTTTTTAATACTGACCCCAGAAAAGGCTTGCCTATAGGCAACCTTACGAGCCAGTTTTTTTCAAATGTGTACTTAAACCCGCTTGACCAGTTTGTAAAGCATCAACTGCATTGCAAATATTATTGCAGATATGTCGATGATATGATTTTAGTTCATGAGGACCCGGGATATTTAAACTACGCATATGCGGAGATTAACAAATTTATGCAAAACAACTTAGCTCTAAAACTAAATCATAAAAAGAAAAACTTAAACTCTATTTATCGCGGGTTTGATTTTGTGGGTCATGTTGTTAAGCCAAACAGAATACATCTTAGACCAAGAACGGTAAAAAAATCTTTTAATACAATAAAAAAATGGAAGAATAGCGCAAATAGGTTTTCTCAGGAGGAACTGGTGACTTTTAGAAATAGGATTAACAGTTACCTTGGAATGTGCAGACATGTTAATGCTTATGCTTTAAGAAAAAAGCTTTGTTGTGATTCCATGACGCTTTTTACCCATCCGAGCGATACATATTCAAAACTATTTATTACCGATTTTGCAAGTTAAAAATATGACGCTCATTTCGAGCGTCATATTTGTTTATTCGCTTTTTTCTATTATTTGTCTTAGAGTTTTTCCTGTAGAAGTTTCTATTTGCCCCATAAGTTTTTTTACCGAGCTGTTTACCTTTGTGGCCCTTTCAAGTGTATCAACTTGTGTTGTGCCAAACAATAATCTTAGAGAGTGTTTTATTGTCTCGGGCTCTGCTTTGCTATATAGTTGACATAATTCATCTATTTGCTTGCCAATCAATTCGGAGCCATGCATGTTGTCTTTTGGTATTTCTGTGCTCCAGTCAACAAAAGGCCTTACTGCTTTTGCCCAGAAATCCTTTGTCTTTTCTATTATAACTTCTTGAGTTGTTCCGCTAGGTGTAAATACGTCACAACTAAGTTCTTTTAGTACTGCTTTTGTGCCACTTGTACTGGCTTTTGGGCCCATTGCCGTAACTAATTGAGATGTCCTTTTGTTGAAGATGTTACCTACTGTTTTAAAAACTAGTGCCATACCATTCCTATCCTTTTAGTTCTCCTATTATATATAAAAAAAATTATTTAGCAAAATTGCTATTAATTTATATTATTTTTTATGTTTTTTAAACTGTGCTTTTTGATATCCCTGTGTCTGATATAAAACTTTTTTTATTAAATAAAATGTCATTAAAAATCAGAGATAGGATTTAGAGATGAATTTAAAAAATACAATAGCATCACTTATTGCGTTGCTGTTTTCCTTGGTAATTTTAAGAGTGGATGCAAAGACAATACCTGCCCCTGTTGTTACAAAATACCCTGATTATGCAAAAGAATTTATTGGCAGAGATAAATTTGAAACATTTAACAGAAAGATGTTTTCTTTTAACAGAAAACTTAATAAGTATGCCCTAAAGCCTGTGCATATTGTCTGGGCGTCAATTATGCCCAAGTATGGTATGGATAGGATACAAAGTGCTTATACAAATATTGAATATCCAAAAAGACTTGTAAGCACCCTTTTGCAGAGGGATTTTAAAGCCTCAGGTCATGAAACACTTAGGTTTTTAACCAATACTACTATTGGTCTTGGCGGTATGTATGACCCTGCAAAAAGTATTTTTAAACTTGAACCGCTCAAGGAAGATGTGGCACAAGGGCTTGCAAAATGTAAAATTAAGCAAGGGCCTTATCTTGTTTTACCTTTTATAAATTCAACTACACCTCGTGCGTTATTGGGCTCACTAATTGAATGTCCGCTTGATGCTTCAATGTACATAGGAAGCCCTATAACAGCCCTTGTAAAAGCTGGGCTTATAGTAAATCGCACCTCTTACGCTCAGCCTTTTATAAAGCTTGTAGAGTCAAATTTTGCCGACCCTTACGACATTGCAAAAAAGATTTACGGGCTTGAAAGATATATAAAAGATAATAACTTAGACAGAAAAGAAGTGCTTCAGAGTGCTCTTAGAGAATATGCAAAATTAATTGAAGATAAAAAACGCCAAGAGCCTGTTGATGTTGTGGATAAAAAAGAGCTTGAATCGGGGTCAAATCTTATAGTGGATGACTCTATAAAAGGTTATGCCTGGTTTGATACTATTGATAAGACTGATGTTGATTTGGCGGATAAAAAACTTGTACCTGATATTATTTTAAAGGATTTTAACCCTCAATGCCCTGTAACGGACGCAATGAGAACGGCACTTTTTAGCGAAGATGAAAAATACAAGTCTATCTGGAGCGAGCTTTCGGTTTGGAACAGAAATTTTTCAAAGAAAGTAAAAACTTCTGACATAAATCTTGCTCAAGATAGAGAAGATTACAATTTTAAATACATAATGCAAAAAGATAAAAACTCGCCCCTTGCTATCTTGTACCCCTCAATAGGTGAGGGTATAACATCTCACCATTCGCTTGTTTTTGCAAAGATTTTTTATGATGCTGGCTATAGTGTTTTAATCCTTGGCAGTCATTTTAATTGGGAATTTGTAAAAAGTATGCCAAAAGGCTATGCACCTGGAATGCCTATGGTCGATGTTGCTTATCTTAGAGATGCTACAAATAAAATGGTTAAAAAACTTGAGGATAAATATGAATGCAAATTCTCCGATAAAGTAGTATTGGGTACGTCATTTGGGGCTTTTGCAACGCTTTTTCTTGCAGATATGGAATCAAGAGAAAATACTTTAAATATTTCTAAATACATCTCCATAAACCCTCCCGTGGAGCTGCTTTATGCGGTAAATGTCATAGACAAGAACAATGATACTGTGTCAGAAAGTCTTGCAGATATAAAAAACAGAGTTGCAATCAGTGCTTCAAAGATTATTCAGCTTTATGAGCAAAGGAGCGATAAAGAAGATTTTAAACTCGACTCGCTTCCTTTTTCTCAAGATGAGGCAAAATTAATCACTTGCTTTGTCCTAAGGCAAAAGTTGTCTGATTTGATTTTTACATTAAACGAGGTTTCTCAAAGTAAAAAAACTGATATCTACGACACAATAAACAATGTAAGTTATTATGATTATGCTAAAAAATATATGCTGGATGGCGGCAGCGAGACTATAGAATCGCTAAATCAAAAAGCAAGCTTGTACTATATAAGTGATTTTTTAAAGAACAACAGAAACTATAAAATCCTGCATGCCTTGGATGATTATTTGGTAAATGATAAGCAATTAAAGGATTTAAGGCAATTTGCAGGCTCTAACCTTGTGCTTTTTGACAGAGGCTCGCACCTTGGTTATCTCTATAGAAAAGAATTTAAAGATGTCCTGTTAAATGAAATCGGGCTAAGAAAATCTACCTCAGAATAATATCCTTAATTCTTTTAATAAAACCTCTTTGAAATTTTGAATACAGGTAAAATTCTCCCTTTTTATTCCACCCCTCAAGGTTGTCTTTCCTTCTTATTACCCCTTTTTGTTTAAAAATTTCATCAAAAAAGCTTATAATTTTTTCATTGCAAAGGTCATCAGAATACTTATTGTCATTTAAAAACGGAGTATTTAGCATTTTTAAATATTTTTCTTTGTCACAGTCAAGTTCTGCTACTTTTTTAACAACATCTTCAAGCGAACTAAAATCGCTGACGTTAATAAAAGCTTCAGGATTAAAGTCTTTGCAGATGTTTTTATCTCCCCAGTAAATTGGTATAGTGTGTGCTACAAAAGCGTCGTAGAGTTTTTCTGTAATGTAGCCGTCAGAGGATGAATTTTCAAAAGCTATGGTAAACTTGAACCTCGAGAGGTATGCGATTTTATCCTCAATTTTTTCTTTTGTGTTGTTAAAAAGTCTGCCTCCCGAGCTTACTTTTTTGTATTTAGATAAAAGCTTGAAAAAGTCTTTTCTAATATTATTACAGTAGTTTCCGTTAGAATATAAAAAACTGCAAAAATCTCTGTTAAAAGGGTCTTCTGGTGCAGGCATGGGGGTTCTTATTTTGCTAAAAAAGTAATAAATAGGCACTCTTAGGTATCTGTTGCCAAAACTTAGCCTATCAAAGCCTATTGCGTAGTCATAGACGTTAAAATCAGGTGTCAGGTTTTCTCCCGTGTAGAAAATTCTCGGACATTTGTATTTTCTGTACTCGTGACCATAACAGGAACATATAACAAAATCAGGGTCTTTAGGGTCTTGTGTTATGTCATACTTGTCTTTTAGAATGTTTAGAAAAAAATCATTCTCATAAGTATGACATTTCCAAAAGTCGCAAAAGTGCAGTTTGATTTTTTCCATATTTAAACCTTATTTATTTGCTTGCCGCAAAGCCACATGTCGATATTTTCAAATACTATTTTTGCCCTTTTTTGCATAGATTCTTCTGTTGCAAAAGCAATGTGCGGTGTTAAAAGTACGTTTTTAGCGCTAAGCAGCGGCTCATCGTTATTTAGCGGAGGTTCTTTGTCAAAAACATCAACTGCAGCTGCTCTTATTTTACCCTCATTTAGTGTTTGAGCCAGAGCATTAGAGTCAACAACTGCTCCTCTTGCAGTGTTTATAAGAATAGCGTCCTTTTTCATATAAGAGAGAGTTTCTTTGTTTATAAGATGTTTTGACTCTTTTGTAGAAGGGCAGTGCAGAGTTACTATATCTGAATTTTCAAGCATTTCTTTAAGCGGCATATAGGTTATAAGTTCATTACTTTGCTTGTTTGAAAAACCGTTATAGGCGATGATTTTACAACCCATAAAATTAAGAATTTTGGCAACGGTCATCCCTATAGCGCCTGTACCTATTATACCTACGGTTTTGCCTTTAAGTTCATTACCAACAAGCCCCTCTTTTGTACCAAGGGCGCGGCAGCTTTTTTCTGCTTCTCTGACATTTCTTAAAAGGGTTAAAATCATACATATTGTAAGCTCTGCAACAGAATCGTTAGAGTAGCCCGAGGCATTTGAAATGTCTATTTTTAGCTCTTTTGCACAGTTGATGTCCACATGGTCAACTCCGGTAAAGGCTATGTCTATAAATTTTAAATTTTTGGCACTTTTAATAACTTCAGAGCACAGAGGCATATTTGCTATTATTGCAATTTCGGCGTCTTTTAGCTGTTCTTTTTGTTTTTCTATGTCTGAAGTTCTGTCATAAGTTTTAAAATTGTGACCCTCTTTAATTAGTTTGTCACTGTATTGTTTAAGACATTGTTCACTTATACTAAGTGATTCCATAAGTATTATATTCATTTTTCACCTCTTGTAATAAAGTTATTTTACACCATTAATATTGTTTGTGGTAAAATTGTTGTGCGATTTTTAATGGAGTTTTTTATGAATTACAAGTATTATAAAAGGACAAAAGTAGTTGCCACTATAGGGCCCGCAGTTGCTACAAAAGAAGCTATTGAAGAGCTTATTTTGGCCGGTGCTAATGTTTTTCGTCTAAATACTTCCCATGGGACAATGGACGACCATAGGGAAAAGTTTCAAATGATTAGAGAAGTGAGTCAAAAAATGGGCGCATATAGCGCTATTATGGTTGACTTGCAGGGGCCAAAGATTAGGGTTGGAAATTTAAAAGAAGAAATAAACTTGAAAGAAAACGATGAAGTAGTTTTTCAGCATATGCTATCTCAAGAGTACAATGACATTATCCCTGTTGACTATGAAGGTATTGCAAAAGATGTTGAAAAGGGAAGCAAAATTCTTCTTGATGACGGTAAAATCGCAGCAATTGTGCTTGGTGTGGAAGGTAATAAAGTTTATGCAAAAATCACAAACGGCGGGGTTTTAAAATCAAGAAAAGGTCTTAATATCCCCGGTTCAACCGCAAGCCTTGAAGCAGTTACTCAAAAAGATGTTGAATATATTAAATTTGCAGTTGAAATGCAGGCTGATTTTATCGCTCTTTCTTTTGTAAGAAAAAAAGAAGACGTCTTGCTTGCAAAAAAATATATAAATGATTTCAATTCTAATATTCCTGTTATTGCTAAACTTGAAAAGCCTCAGGCAATTGAGAATTTAAGCGATATTATAAATGCTGCAGATTGTATAATGGTTGCGCGCGGTGATTTAGGTATTGAACTTTCTGCCGTTGAAGTTCCCGTTTGCCAAAAGTTAATTATAAGTGAGTGCACTAAGCGTAAAAAACCTGTTATTGTTGCAACACAAATGCTTGAATCTATGATAAATCAGCCCATACCCACAAGAGCAGAGGTATCAGATGTTGCAAATGCTATTATAGATGGGGCTGACGCGGTTATGCTATCGGGTGAAACTTCGGTAGGCAAACATGCTATTGAGGCTGTTAAAACCATGTCAAAAATTGCTCATGAAACTGAGAACAGTCCGTTTTATAAGTTTGATAAAGATTTTGAAATGTCAGAGGACTTGGCCCTTACCCGTCAGGCAATTGTTTTCGGTGCGGATAAGATGCTTAAATATGTTAATGCAAAAGCAGTTTTAAGCTTTTCTCACTTTGGTTATTCAACGCGTCTTATGTCAAAGTTAAAACCATCGGTACCCATCATTCTTGTGTCTGATATAGAACAAACTTGCAGAAAAATGACTATTGCTTGGGGTGTTTATCCGTTTTTAAAAAAATGGGACTGTGTTCTGGGCAGTGATTTGTTAATTAAAATTGATGAATTTTTAATAAACGAGGCAGGTTTAAGTAACGGTGATTATGTTGTTATAACAGGCTCTGCTCCAAATTTAATTTCAGGCAGGACAAATTTTGTAAGGGTTCATAAAATTGGTACATAAAAAAATAACCCCGTAGCAAACGGGGTTATTTTTCATAATTCTTCTTCAAAGAAATTTTTGTCATTTAGTTTTGGCTCTTGAGTTTCATCTTTCTTTTTTTCTTCTTCTATTGAGTGCTTATATTCATCGGCAAGCTCAACTATTTCTTGTGCAGAAAGGCTAAAGTCGGTACCATTCTCGCTATTTATTGATTTTATAGCATTTTCAATTACTTCTACACTTGCAAGGCTTGTATTCTTGTATGAAGACAGTGCCTCATTTAGAACTTTTTGTTCAAAATCTTTTTGGCTCATTTTTTCTTCCGATTGTGTCGTGCCGGTTGGATTTTTAGTTGTTTTATCATTGTTATCAACTTCTTCGTTTGCAAACGAATTTCTGAGTTCTTCCATTTGTTTCATTATTTCCTGTTGAGATTCCATACTTGCTTGAATTTGACTCATCAGAATTTCTTGTTGTTTTTTTGCGAAATCAATTGCACTTGTGCCGTTTGAAGCTCCTGTTGCAGAGGTGCCAAGGCTATTTGTAACATCTCCAAGTATTTCATTTAAATATATTTCTTCTGCTTCAAGGGCTCCGTTGCCGTTAGCATCGGCAATTTTTATGGTGGAGTTGCCGTCAGAGAATGTATATACAGCAATTGCCCCATTTGTTACATCTTTGTCATAATGCCCGTCTTGCTTGTTGTCTATTATGTACGATGTAGAAACATATTCTACGGATACATTTAACCCCGCTGCTTTTGCTGCATTTATTATTTCATTGCTCTGCATGACGGATTTTCCGCCAAAAAGCCCTGCAACCTTGCTTTGCAGTTGAGCATCGCCTGCTTCATCACCTATGCTTTGCAGTAGTTCTTCTTTTAAACCGCTACTTAGTGCATTGGCATAGTCGGCAAAGTTCGCTTCACCGTTTCCAAGGCTTGTTGTCTTAAGTCCTCTTGATTTTATGCTTTGAAGAAAATCTTCATATGAACTTCCAATGCCGTTTGTGCTCATTTTTTCTCCTTTAACCAAATGTTGTATCACTTCAGTTTATAATATCGGTTATAATGCTCTTTTTATTAAGTAATTGCAGGAATGAGTTAATAAAATGTTACAAATCCCTTGTTTGTATGGTTTTAAACTCTTATAGGGGTTTTATACTTTATAATTATGAAAGTTTTACTTGCTTTTCCTCCGCAATGGACACCAATAAGCCCTCATTTTGCTATTCCCTCGCTAAGCGGACAGCTTAAAAGAGCGGGGTTTGAGGTTTTTGTATCAGACTTAAATATTGATTTTTATGGTACCGTGCTTAGGCCTTCTTTTATTTTAAACAGTGCAACTTTAGCTATTGGTGCTCAGGATAAAATACTTCAGGAAATTGCTAAATACCACAGTCCCGATAAAAATTTTTCGGATTATCCTTTGGATATTCAAAATAAAATGGTGAGGTATTCCAAAGTAAAAGAATATATCACCAAGAAACCGGATGATTTTGTTAATATTTCAAATTTTATAAAAGATGCATGCGTTGCAATAAAAGACAAGGATGTTTTTTATAAACCGGAAATTCTTATAAAATCAATGAGTGTGATAGATGAGGCGCTTGAGATTGTTTCACTTCCCTATTACCCTTCAAAAATAAGCCTGGATACTTACTCTAATCCTTTTTTTAGGCTGAATTTTGACTCTATTAAATATTTTGTTTTTGATAAAAATACAAATATTTTTATCGATTTTTATAAATCAAAAATTGAAGAAATTAAAAAAATAGGCGCCGAGTATATCGGAATTTCCATAAATTCTTCAAGCCAGATAGTAGCAGGTTTAACATTAGCTAATATGTTAAAAAACCACACTGATGCTCATATAAACATTGGTGGCAATTTCTTTGGCAGGGTGGTGGATGAGATAGTTAAAAGAAAAGAATTTTTTGATTTATTTTGCCACAGTTTGCTTGTCGAAGAGGGCGAGCTACCTGTTGTTGAACTTGCTCAATATATAAATGGTGATATCTCTATTGAAGAGGTATCAAATCTTGTTTATCCTGTAGGTGATGAGATTAAAATAAACGAGAAAAAACCCCCGATGAAGCTTGATAAAATGGCTAATGTTTCGCTTGACGGGTATGATTTTAAAAAATATTTTGCGCCTGAAATAATTTTGCCTTTTCAATCTTCAAGAGGCTGCTATTGGGGTAAGTGCAGCTTTTGCGACCAAGGCTTCGGGCAGAATTTTAATGTAAAAAATCCCGATAAATTAATTGATGAATTTAGAGAAATAAAAGAAAAATACGGTATAGATAAATTTGAATTTATTGATGAATCTGTAGGCCCTGCATATCTTAAGGAATTTGCAGATAAACTTGATAAAAGTGATGTTAAAGTAAATTACTTCATGGATGCAAGACTGGAGAGGGCATTTGATTTTGATACTTTAAAAAAAGCTTATAAAAACGGCTTAAAGATGATTCTCTGGGGGCTGGAATCAGGCTCAAAAAAAATTATGGAGCTTATCAATAAGGGTATTGATATTGATAAAAGGCTTGATATTCTAAGGGATTCGTCAAATGCCGGTATCTGGAATTTTGCATTTATATTTTTTGGCTTTCCTGCTGAAACAAGGGAAGATGCGCAACAAACCATTGATATGTTGGTTGAAAATAAAGATATTGTGCACTCGTACGGCAGGAGCGTTTTTACCATGGGCAAACATACGCGCCTTAGAGATAATCCTGAAAAGTATGGTATAGTCAAAATTTATCCAAATCAAGACGAATTTATGCCAAGTTATACGTTTGATTCTTCAGGAATGAAAACCGAAGAGCTGACGCAGATTTTAAAAGACTGTACAAATACCTGTTATAAGGCTTATAATAATCCATTATGGATGTATTTAAGATATAGGGAATACTTATTTTTGTATCTTTGTAAGTATCCTCAAAAAGAGCTGAGTGAGTACAAATTAAAACTGTGAGGAATTTATGTTTGATGATAGTTTTTCGGAAAGTGATGATAAAACTCTTCAAATTGCAAAAGAGAGAGAATCAATAAAAGAAAAAATGGTTGAAAAACTTAAAAGTCTCAACTTTACGCAAGACGAGATTAAAAGCGTGCTCAATATAATTTTCATTGCTGAAGGTAAAATTGAAGCACTTAAATCAACTCTTATCGGCACAAATATTAACACAAACGACCCAACGCCGGCTATGGCGCATGTGCTTGTGCAGATTAAACAATTACAGATTGATATGGCGCAGGATATAAAAAAACGAGTTGATGAGATTTTATCTAAAAAAGGCAAATAATGCACATTATCTTTCAGCTAAAGAAATTAACCAAGTATATTGCAGTTTTTTGCCCTTATCCCGTTAAAGATTTTATAAAAAGGTATTTTGGCGGTGGCACTTTTTTGTCACAAGTTGAGTTTCATCTTGTTGACCACTGCAACCTAAACTGTGCTTGTTGTAATCATTTTACGCCTGTGACTCCGGAGCATTTTTTCAAAATTGAAGATATTGTCTCCGATTTTAAAAAGCTAAAAAAGATTTTTGACAATATCGGGAAAATATTCATACTGGGAGGCGAGCCTCTTTTGCATCCTGATATAACAAAACTTTTTGAACCGTTGAGAAAAATATATCCAAAAAGCGAAATTGTAATTATAACAAACGGTATATTGTTGGATGAGATGGATGAGAATTTCTGGAATGCTCTTGCAGAGTATAATATAGCTCTTAGTATGACAAAATACCCCATAAAAGTTGATTATGAAAAACAATTAAAAAAGTGCGATAAGCTTGGCATAAAGTCTTATTTTTTTAATAATCCAAGATTTAGAATGAAAAAAATGAATCTTGACCCTGATGGCAGAAGTGATAAAAATTGCACGTTTAATAAATGTAGTGAGAGAAAATGCCATTTTTTAAGAGATTCAAAACTCTATGTTTGCACGGCTATACCGAACATACCTTTTTTAAACAGGCATTTTAATCTTAACTTTGAGATTACAAAAAACGATTATATAGATTTAGACAAAACAAAAAGCGCGACAAAGATAAACAGTATTTTTAATCACCCTGTTGATTTTTGCAGGTATTGTAATGAGGGTGAGGATGAGTTTGTGGATTATGCTATTTCCAAAAAAGAGCTTGGTGAGTGGGTTAAAATAGATAGTTCCCAGAATTAAAAATCAGCACAATTCCGTGGGTATGGCATATAAAACGGTTTCTAATTCCCCTGTACTATAGTGTCCAAGTCTAAATATATAATCTTTGAGATTTCTAGCTAAAAATACCGGTATATCGAGAAATTGTTCATTTGTATGGTAAATGGAAATTGCAAGCTGAGGTCTTTGAGCGGTAATTGTTTTGAGTGCTCCTTTAAGGGCGTTCATTTCTGAATTTTCTATATCCATTTTTATAAAATCAATCTTAATATCTTTATTTGCAGCAAAATTGTCTATAGTGTCCGTATCTATGCTTATTATTTTTTGCGGCCTGTTGAAATCTGTTTTAACTGACACAATTCCCGAGCCTACTTTTGTTTCCAGCTCTTCTCGAAATTCTATTTTTGTCTGTTTACTCCAAAGTCCTTTGGGGATTATTTCTATACGGTTCTCTCTTTTTATTATATCATCTAAAATTGGTGCTTTAAAAGATTCATAGCAAGGTTCAAAAGAATAGACTTTTTGACAGTTGGGAAATTTTTTCAAAAACATAAGAGAAAATAAACCGTCATATGCTCCTGCGTCAATTACTGTTTGTATTTTTTCGGGTTTAATATATTCAAAATAATGTTTAATGGAATATGAGTTATTTGAGCCGTGTCCTTTTATAATTTCGCGATGATTTTTTTCGAAATATTTTTTTATCCTTTTGTTGTCTCGATTTTTAAATCTGTACTCGACTAGCAATTTGTAGAGTTCTTTATCTTCTCTGTAGTTGAAAATATCTAATATATCTCGAATATCGGGTAAGTTATTAATGGGTGAATTGACTTCGTCAAATGATTTTTTATCTATTTTTATTATATTTTTTACTCCCATAGAGCTCAATATAAGCTCTAAATAATACCCGGAAGAATAAGAGGTGACGATGGCACTGTCTATTTTGCTAATCTTGTCAAAGACTTCTGTTGGTCTATAAATAGGTACTTTACATATTTGACCATTTTTATTGGAATCCAAAAAGAATTGAACGGTTATATCTTTTCTGTATTTTTTTATTAATTCATATATTTTAATTGCAATATCATTAGAACCGTATATGCATATATTTGCACCTTTTTTAATCCTTTTTATTAGTTTTGCAGTATTTTCAAAATGAGTCATATAATTCTCGTAATAAATAACAAATCATATTATATTATAATACAAATTGTGTTATTATCTTTCTATGTTTAAAAAATATTTAACCAATATAGAGAAAAATTCTACAATTGCAATATATGGCACTGATTATACTGCGCTTAATATTTTCAACTCCATAAAGAACAATCGTCCCGATGTGGATATTATATTTGTATCAGATGGAACTAATAACAACTGTATTGAAAACAAAAAAGTCTACAGTCTTTATGAAATTATTGGCATTAGGGATTTAATCAGCCTTGTTATTTTGGTTTCTGATGTTAAATTGTTTGAAATAAAAGAGCTTCTTGAGTATTTTAATATCGCTTACAAGATACCTGACAAAAGGGATAAGATATTTTTTAAAGTTGAAAAATATATTGAAAAACAAAAACTGGCACTTGATGTATTTGCCGATAACAAAGATAAGACCTTGTATGATACCGTATGGGAAGCAATTTGCAGTGGTTTTTATGAAAACTGCGAACAATATGCAAAGAAAATACATGAAATTTCAAGATATACTCTTATAAGAAATTATTCAAAGCAGTATTTGGAATTCATTAACAAAAATGCAATAAAAAATATGATTGATGGCGGCTTTTGTAACGGTATTAACTCGTTTGTTTTTAGGCGGGAGTTTAAAAATCTTGAGAAAATATATGCTTATGAACCTCTTTATGAAAAATTTAAAAATAAAAATTACGACTCTTTTATAAAAAATGACTCTCGCATTGAAATTATTCCAAAGTGTTTATGGTCTTGTTCTTGTGATATTGAATTTTGCGAAAACAAAAATTATAATTCCGCTTCAAGGGTACTCGGCACAAAAGGTGCTGATTTTGTAAAATCTTTTGAAAATAAACAAGTCTTGCCGGGCGTATCGATTGATGATGAGAAAAACAGGCTAAATTTGCCAAAAATTGACTTTATCAAGCTTGATGTAGAAGGCTCGGAACTCGATGTATTAAGGGGTGGTTTATTAACAATAAAAAAAGACCGTCCGCAAATGGCTATTTCTATTTACCATACAATTGACGATTTTGTTAATATTCCATTGTATTTACATGAAGTGTTGGATGATTATATATTTCATCTCGGGCATTATAGCTATGACCTTTTTGAAACGGTTATGTATGCCATACCAAAAGAATTATTAACAAATTAGAGGAGTTTTATGTATATTCCTTTTGAAAAAATAGGAAAAATAATTGCGTTTTTTTGTAATAAAAATACAAAAGACAAGGTTTTAAATTATTTTCTTGAACTAAAAACTGTACAGAACTGTAAATATATTGAAAATAATTCAAAAAAAGTTTTAAAAAAATTAAAAAAAGAAAAAAATAAAAGAAAACTAAGAGTTGCGTTTTTGTGTAACGATGAAACCAAGTGGAAATGTGAAAGTCTTTTTAAATTACTTGAAAAAAGTGAGTACTTTAGTCCTTTTATTTTGGTTACAAAGAGTGATGCACCCAAAAACAGTAGTAAACAAATGAACCTCAAAGAGGTTTTGGATATTTATAATTTTTTCATACAAAAAGGATTTAAGACATACTTTGCATATGATATTTCAAAAGATAAATTTATACCTATAAAAAAATTCAAACCTGATTTAATTTTTTACCAGCAGCCCTGGTACATTCAAACACAACAAGGCCCTGTAGTATCATCAAAGTTTGCACTTACATACTATGTCCCGTATTACATAACAAATGTTTCAAGTCCTATGGAATATGATTTGCGTTTTCACAGATACATACATTGCTACTATGTTTTAAATGAAATTATCAGAGATTTTTATTCTTCAAAAATGAAAAATAAGGGTAAAAATCTTAAAGTAGTAGGGCATACGCAGCTTGATTATTATTTAACAAATAAAAGCGCAACAAATTGCAAAAACTATGTAATCTATGCTCCGCACTGGTCAATAAATTATCCTCAGGAAAACTATGCAACATTTGAATGGAACGGCAGGGAAATATTGAGTTTTGCAAAGCAGCACCCTGAGATAAATTGGGTTTATAAACCGCATCCGATATTAAAACATCGTTTGTTAACGCAAAACGTGATGACGGAGGATGAAATAGAGAATTACTGGTCTGAGTGGAAAAAAATCGCTCTTGTGTATGAGGGTGGAGATTACATGGAATTATTTACAAATTCAAAAGCAATGATTAGCGACTGTGGTTCGTTTTTAACAGAATATTTACCTGTAAATAACCCCCTGATAAGACTTGTTTCAAAAGATGCATATCCTTATAATCCATCGGCCAAAATTGTTGTAAGCGCGTACTATAGTGCCTCTAACCTGCAAGAGTTATATGAGCTTTTGGATAAAGTTATTATAAAAAACATTGATACAATGCGAGAAAAAAGAAAAGAGGTAATTGAAAAGCTCTGTTTAAATTCCAATAATGCTGCGCTAAATATATTAAATGACCTAAAAAATGAGCTTGACATTGAATGACAGGAGAAAGTATTATTGTCCTTATTAAGGATAGTTAAATGGGTAGCGATTTTTCCAAATATGTTGAGGATATAAATTTTAAATCTCAATACAAAAGTTTAGTTAAAAAGCTAAAAAATAAAAGGATATTAGTATACGGAGCCGGAAGTTTTTTTCAGTATATTTACAAGAACTATGATTTATCCGCACTAAATGTTGTGGCAATAAGTGATTTAAAGTTTGGTGAACAAGATGAGGGAAAAGATTTTTTGGGGTACAAGATTGTGCCTTTTTCAAAAATAAAATCTCAAAAAATTGATGTTATTTTGCTTGCAATGCAGCATTGCAAAAAGGTTTGGTTAGATTTTGAAGCAAATTCATTTAACGAAACTGATTTTAAAATATTACCGCTCGCGAAACAAAATAAAAATTTTAATTTTAAAAATTTTTGTAATTTAGTCACTCTTTTGCACAGGGTGAATTGGGCAGAAATACTTAAGAATAAAAGAAAACTTCCTACTTTGTTGAAGGAGTTAAATTATCTGTCTAAAATAAAAATTATGAAATTGGTTAAAAGCAATTCAAAAAAGGTGCTCTCGAGGCTGCGTAAAAAGGTAAAAAAAGAAAAGATAAAAGTCTGTTTTACTCTTCATCAGGCATCAAAGTGGAAGTGCGAAACAATATATCAACTTATGATTGAAAGTGAATATTTTGAACCATATATAATTGTTACAATCCCAAATACCGAAAATTTAGACTATCCGAGTATGCAAAAACAGCATTTTGACGAAACGGTAAAATTCTTTAAAGATAGGGGTTATCGTGTAATTGAGGGTTATGATTGGAATAGCAAAAAATATATACATTTTAAAAAATTTAAGCCGGATATAATTATATACCAACAGCCTTGGAATGTGGAAGAAACCCAAGAGCCTGCGGCGATGTCAAAATATGCTCTTACTTGTTATGTTCCATATTTTATAGCAAATGCAGGCAATGAAATTGAGTATGGGCTTGATTTTCATTTGCAATTATACCGTCATTACATTTTAAATAATGAAATTTATAATTTTTACTCTTCAAAAATGTTAAATAAAGGCAGCAATCTAAAAATAGCAGGGCACCCGCAACTGGACTACTTCTTTTTAAACAGAGAAGAAATAGACAAAGCGCAAAAAAAGCATGTAATATATGCTCCTCACTGGTCAATAAATGTGCCTGTTGAAAATTATTCGACTTTTCTTTGGAATGGTAAATATATTTTAGAGTTTGCAAAATCACATCCTGAGATATCTTGGGTATTTAAACCTCATCCGATTTTAAAATACAGACTAAAAAACCAAGGAATTATGTCAGAAAATGAAATTGAAGAATATTGGAACGAATGGGCAAAAATTGCAACCGTTTATGAAACAGGCGACTATATGGACTTTTTCAAAAATGCCTATGCAATGATTACGGATTGCGGCTCTTTTTTGACTGAATTTTTACTGACAAAGCAACCTGTTATTCACCTTGTATCAAGCAGTGCTATTCCATATAATCCTTCGGCGGAAAAAATTGTAAAAACATATTATCAGGCGCACAATGTTGACGAACTCGAAAATTTCTTAAAAACGGTTATAATAGATAAAAATGATTATTTAAAAGAAAAAAGACTTTCTTTGCTAAAAGAGATGAAGTTGGATGAGTGCTATGCAGCAAAAAATATTGTTGATGACATAAAAAAGGAATTAGGACTATGAAAAAAGTACTTACATATGGAACATATGACTTATTGCATGTCGGACACATAAACATTTTAAAAAAAGCAAAAGAACTTGGCGACTATTTGATTGTGGGTTTATCGACTGATGAATTCAATATTTTAAAAGGGAAGAAATCGTTTTACACCTACGAACAGAGAAAAACCATATTAGAAGCGGTAAAATATGTTGATTTGGTAATTCCCGAAAAAACTTGGGAACAAAAAACAGATGATGTCAAAAAGTACAATATAGATATCTTTGTTATGGGAGATGACTGGCGAGGAAAATTTGATTTTTTGAAAGAATACTGTGAGGTTAAAATCTTACCTCGCACCCCGGATGTTTCAAGCACTATGGCAAGAGATTATCTTGATGAAGCGTATAAAACCCTTTTGAAATCTTAAACTTTTTCAAAATAAAGCTTAAACAAGTATTTAAAAGTAGGCGAAAGCAAGGGAACAATTGGGACTTTTTTGTTTTTTGAGTCTTTTAAAATATTGTTTTCTATAGATTTGGCAACTGACAAATCATTAAGCAGTGTAATTATTATGACATCGCACTCAAAATCTTTCATATCATTCGGTGCGATTGCTCTAAATGGAGTTGTGTTGGATGAAATATCGCTTGCAAACTTCATATCAGAAATGCCCACAATATCTAGTTTTGTGAGGTCATATTTTTTGCAAATTAAATCAAAGAAAGAGCCTGCACCATAAATCAAAACTTTTTTGCCTTTATATTTTTTTGCAATTTTGTCAATTTGTTTTTGAGCGTTTATTTCTTGCAAGTATCTTTCTAAATCCATAATAACTATCCTTTAAAGTTACAATCAGCACCAAATTCATTTTTATTATATAATAAATATTATTTTACGGAGAAGAATTTTGTATTTTACAAATGTGAGATTTAATTTATACGAGAAATTATTAAGAATACTCAGAAGGAAAATAATCTTACGAAATACAAAAAGAGAGTGTTTAAATTTTATTAAAAAAAATAACCCCAAAAAAATATTAATCATGAATTCCTCTGCATATATAGCAGGCATGTTTAAGCAGCGCTCTCATCATTTTGCGGAGCTTTTGTCTCCATATTTTGATTTGGTTTTATACAGAAGTTTGACCGAAAACAATATACAAAACTGGCAAAACAATATCTGGCTTACAAAATGGATTCCTGATGTCAGGTTTAAGAATGCAGAAGTGTACTATTACACTACTTCGGTTAACTCGTATCCGTACAAATTGAACAGAAAACACGTGAAAAATGGTCAAAAGCTAATTTATGATTATATGGACCAAATGAGTGAAGATATTGTTTGTACAAAAAATACAAGGCTTTTGTGGAAAAATTTGGAAAAGTTAAGACCTGAATTGTGCATCGCTTCGTCGGATAAATTATTTAACGACTTGCAAGTTTATCACCCTAATGTAGAGAAAATTCTTGTAAAAAATGGTGTTACAACAGAGCATTTTGCAATAGAGCAAGATTACTGCAAGGTGCCAAGTGATTTGAAGGATATAGTGGATTTAAAAAGGCCAATAGTAGGCTATTGGGGATATTTGGCAAAATGGATTGATATTGAGTTGTTGAACAAAGCTGCAAAAGCCCGTCCTGATTATTCTTTTGTATATATTGGCAAAAACTTCAACTCCAAAGCCGGTAGGCTGGATTTGTTGCCAAATGTTTATATCTTAGGCAGGAAAGATTACTCGATTCTTCCCGAGTATGGGGTTTGGTTTGACTGTGCGGTCATACCGTTTAAATTGGGTGAAATTGCAAAGGCTACTTCCCCTGTTAAATTATTTGAATATATGGCGCTTAAAAAACCTGTTGTCTGTACAAAAGATTTAATAGAGTGTTATAACTATGAAGGCGTTTTGATTTCGCAAGACCATGAGGATTTCATTAAAAAAATTGACGAGGCTATTAATATCTCAAAAGATGAAAACATAAAAAATAAACTTTTAATGCAGGCGCAAATGCAATCTTGGAAAGAAAAAGTAAATACTATAGTTAAAACACTAAAACTAGAGGAAGTGTATGGCAAATAAGTATAGCTTAAAGGCAAAACTGGCCAAAAGAATTTATTCAAAAATTCAGCAGAATAAAAAAAGAAAGCAATATTTAAAATATTTTAAGTTCAATGAAAATATAGACTTGCTCTGCGTGTATAAAAATTCAAAAAAATGGATACTGACAAATACTGTTGAAAATAAAGGCATAAGGCCAACGGTAGACATAAGCGGTACGCTAAATAACATTGCTTATCCTGAAGTTAGCGGCTATTATATTCCTTCACTTTTAAAATTCGGTTTTAGAGATTTAGCAAAACAATACGCAAGCTGGCTTTTATCCATTCAACACGAAAACGGCGCTTGGCATGATTATCTGGATAAAGCCCCTTATGTCTTTGATACCGGACAAATTATAAAAGGTTTAATTGCAATATACCCGATAATGCCCGAGGTAAAAGACTCTATTATAAGAGCATGTGACTATATAATCTCGCAAATTCATGATGATGGCAGATTACCTACCCCGTCTGATGACTTTTGGCCGGAAAATATATGCACCGAGCTTATTCATCTGTATTGCTTGAGCGCTCTTGTAGATGCGGGAGAATTATTTAACCGCCCTGAATATAAAACTGCGGCATATAAGGTTCTTGAATATTACAAAAAAAATAATTTGGAACAAATACTTGATTTTCATACATTGTCGCACTTTTATGCGTATATGGTTGAAGCGCTTGTTGATTTGGGTGAAATTGAGCTTGCAAAAACGGCAATGGATAAAATTGCAAAAATACAAAAGAAAAACGGTTTTATTCCTGCATATAAAGGTGTTAACTGGACATGTTCCACGGGATTATTTCAGTTTGCACTTATATGGTATAAATTAGGAGAAAAAACAAAGGCTGATTTAACCTTTGATTATGCTTGCAGCTTGCAAACAAAAAACGGGGGTTGGCTCGGAAGTTATGGCAAGGGGGCAAATTATGCACAGTACAAAGAAATTTCTTGGGCGGTAAAATATTTTCTGGATGCCCTAAGCTTAAAAATATCGTCACATTTTGCAAAAACTGTTGACAAAAATGTACCCAAAATGGGTGGAACCTACCCGCTTTCAGATTATATAAGCGACAATGACGGCAGATTAAAATTAATCCTTGAAAAAGTAGAAAGCTGCTTGAATCCAAACGAAAAAATGCTTGATGTAGGTTGCGGATTGGGAAGAATTTTAAAAAAAATTGCCGCAAAAAGAATTGATTTAGACATATACGGGGTTGATATCACCAAAGAAATAGTTGAAAAACTGCCTAAAGGGATTAGCGGTAAAATTGGCTCATTGCTTCAAATACCTTTTGAGGACAATTTTAGCAGCTTTACAATGACAACAGAGGCGCTTGAGCATGCCTTGGATATTGAAAATGCAGTTAAAGAACTGGTTAGAGTTACAAAAAAGGGCGGTAAGGTTTTGATTATCGATAAAGATATTAAAGCTAAGGGTGCTCTTGAAACTCCGCCCTGGGAACAGTGGTTTGATAAAGAAGAATTGAAAAATATAATGACAAAGCAGGGTCTAAAAGTAGAGATTATTGAAAATATTCCCTACGGAAGCAACAACTGTGCTAATGGGCTCTATGTTGCTTGGTTTGGAGAAAAACTATGATACCGTTGTCTTTTAAATACAGCATCACAAGGCATTTAAAAGAAATTATAGAACATGGTAAAAAGGAAAAAATACGCTTGGTAACCAGCTTATATACCAATGATACGGCTTTATACAGGGAAACTTTTATATCTTTAAAAAACAAACTCCTTGTTAAAAAAGCAAAAGACGGAGATTGGGGATATTTTATATCACACCTTGCTCAACAAGATTACAAACATCAGGATTTATGGCATGATGAGTATTTTCAAAACCGCTATGGTATGCAAAAGATATACGACATAATAAAAAACAAGTCCGAGCAAAACTTAAAAATACTTGATATCGGCTGTGGTAACTGTCAGTTGCTCAACGAATTAAGAGATTTGGGTCATCAGGTTTATGGTCTTGATTTGTCGGCAATAAGGGTGCTTAAGAACAGAAAAATATTGAAAAATATTGAATTTGGATATGCGGAAGAAATGCCCTTTGGGGATAATTTTTTTGATATTGTAATTGCTCAAGAAGTTTTAGAGCATGTTTTTGATTTAAAAAAAGTTTTAAGTGAAATAAAAAGAGTGCTCAAAAAAAACGGCGAAACATACATCCAAGTGCCATACAAAAACTACATAGAGTCCAATAATCATCTTAGGCTCTTTAGCATGGAAACTTTGAATTTTTGGGTTAATAAATACCTTAAAGTCAAGGACATTCAAATTATTCCATATAAAACAAACGGAGCCGAAAACAATATTTTTTTAAGCGCAATAAAGGATGATAAGATCGATGTCGAATTTTACCTTATGGATTCTTTTGAAATTTATCAATATTTGCCAATATACAGGGAATTAATAAAAGAAGGTTACGATGCAAAATTTGTCTGTGAACCTCAGGCAACTAATGTGGCAAAAAACTGGTTCGACTTTGAAAATTCAAAAAAAATATTAGAAGATTTGAATTTAAAATATACTCAAAAAGCCAACCCTTACGCAAAATTTGCAATGACAACACAGAGAGCATATTACCTAAGTAAATATCTTAACTTTAAAATCAGTTTACAGTACGGAGTGGGGTTAAATAGAACGAACTTCTGTAGTACAAAGAGTGCTACAGAGGGATTTGATGCAAGATTAGTATATGGCGAGTATACGAAAAATAAAATTAAAAACTTTATAGATGAAAATAATATATATGAAATCGGCTCACCAAAACACGATTTATACTTTAAAAATCCGCCTCAAAAAGAACAAATAAAAAACCAACTTGGCATAAATACAGATAAAAAAGTACTGGTTTACTTTCCAACTTGGGATGAAGATAGTTCAATTATGCCTTTTTACGATGAACTGAAAAAGCTGAAAGAAAGATATTTTGTAGTTACAAAGGCACATCATTGTACCTTTAGAAGACCGGAGAAAAAACAGGACTTGCAAGCTCTATATGAAATTTCAGACATAGTTCTTGAGGGAAATTATGGTTTTTCAAATGCTGCAGTAATTGCCGATATTGCCCTTATTGACGCAAAGAGCGGTGCAACCTGTGAAGTGCCCTATCTTGTAAAAGATATACCAATATTATTTCTTTCCGTGCGTAAAAATTTAAAAGAATATTTTTATGATGATATTTTTGAGTTTGGTTATTTAATAAATAAAAAAGAAAAGATACTGGAGTATTTGGAAAAAATTGAAACTTTTGATAAATTTGCCCAAAAAAGAACGCAAAAAATAAGCTACTACATGGGCTCATGTGATTCAAATTCAACAAAAAGAGCAACATGTGCTTTTAATGATATGCTAAAAAAGAATCTTGCTGCAGCGGACAGTAACTAAAGCTTGTCTTTGGTGTAGATTTTATTGTATTCAAAATGCATGAAAAATATTGTCGCAGAGACTATTTGGTTTATTTATAGCTTCTGATTTTTCTTCCGTACTTGTCATATTCACTAACCAGACCTGAAGAGTCTTTCTTGAATGAACCTACCTTTTGTCCGTATTTGTTGTATTTTATTGTTTCGCCGTTGGTATTTGTTTTATAGCTGCCTGTTTTTTGACCGTACTTATCGTATGAATCATATCCTGATACTGTTTTTTTATAGCTGCCTGTTTTTTGACCATACTTATCATAGGAATTGTAGCCATCATAGGTTTGTTTGAATGAGCCTGTTTTTGAACCATATTTGTCATAAGAATCATAGCCTGAATATGTTTCTTTATAAGAACCGATTTTTTGTCCATATTGGTTGTAGGAATTAATTGCATACACGGGGCTGTTTAAAAATAAAATCAATAGTAATATAAAAAATTTTTTCATATAGTATGTTTCTTGTAATTTTTGTAAAATGCATCAATTATTTTCTTTTAAAAAGTTTAAAATTTCATCCACATGTCCTTTTACTTTTACTTTGCGCCATTCTTTTACAATATTACCCTTTTTGTCCAAAATAAAAGTAGAGCGTTCTATCCCCATATATTTTTTGCCATACATGGATTTCTCTTTCCAGACGGCAAATTTTTCTGATAGGATGTGCTCAGGGTCAGATAGTAAAATAAAATTTAGGTTTTGTTTTTCTTTAAATTTCAAATGACTTTTTATACTGTCGGGACTAACTCCAACAACAACAGCATAATTAATTAGCCTGTTAAAATTGTCTCTAAAATCGCAAGCCTCTTGAGTGCAGCCCGGTGTATTGTCTTTGGGGTAGAAGTACAGAACAACCCTCTTACCTAAAAATTCATTCAGATTATATGTCTGTTCGGTTCCGTTTTCATTAATACCTGTTATATTCATTTTGTTTCCTTTTTAAACTATTATTTTAATATTTTATTACATTTTTACACCGATACAATCCCCTTGCGAGTTGTTTATCTGGCCTGTTTTTAATATTAAGTTTAAAAGCTGATTGTTGATAAATTTCACTATTTCTTTTGGATTGCAAAATCAGTTACGGTTAAGTAAATTATCGTAATTTTACATTTATTAATTCAAGCCCTTGTATTTCCGGAGCTTTCCTTGCGCATCTTGAGTAAGTATATCTTCATTAAAATCCTGAGGCGGAGTAACTATTTGTTTAAAACTCAAGCCATATTGAAATGCTGATGGAACTTGAGTTACTATATGTTCATACTCTCCGGATATCGAATTAACAGAATGCATAACATCAGGTCCGACAACTGCCAAATCGCCTTCTTTTAATATTTTTATTTGACTTTTCCCTTCTTTAACAATATTAAGCGCAGCAGCTCCGCTGGTTATTAGGTATATCTCTGTTTGTCTTTTTTCTTCAGAATTTGGATGCGAATGCAGCTTTTCTCCTTTTCTTAGTGCGCTCATGGGCAAAATTTCATCTTGCTCATGCTGTACCATAGAAACTCCAACAAAAGGAGCGCTCCCATCCTTAGCGCTTATTGCAGTCGAATTTGTAATCCAATTTGTCTTTTCGCCCGTCCAATTATTCAATTTATCATCCAGATTATAAACAGCCATATCGTCATCAATATACTTTAAGCCACTTGTATCATATCCAACCCTATTATTTTTGCTCCAATTATCAGCAATAATATCTTCTTCTTGTTTATCAAACCCTAGTTCATACAAAGATTGTCTCAGTGACTGCTCATTACCATAAATATGTCTCCAATATATATTTTCATCTGCATCCTTTTTATTGTCATGCAATAAACCTTTTGCTTTCATTTTTTCTAATAACTCAGGAGGGTAGCCATCCGCAGGATTTTTTAAAGATATTTTTGAATCAAACCTTGCGGTTCTTGTCTTATGAAATATTGGCATAATGGCTTCAATTTCCTCTTTCGTCAAGCCTTGGTCTTCAAGATATTTTCTTTCAAAATCATCGTTATATAAATGAACAAATCTACAGTAGTCATCTCCATACGTTGTAACTATTCCCTTCTGATAGAGACTGTCAACCAATTCTTTTGCAAATTCAACTTTTTGCTTATCATCATCAGAAAGCATATCTTTTCTTTCGTATAAATCAAATACTAATCTGTTTCTTGATTTATATTTATCTATTCCGACGGAAGCAAGGAAATCTTGCTCAGTTAAATATTCGGGCAATAAAACATTTGGGCTAAATTCTGCATTACACATATGGGAATTATAGTACATTAGTTCTAAGAACTTGTTTCTTATATTCTCATCATTTGCATTTCTTGAATATCTTTCATACCAATTGTAATCTTTTTTGCTTAAAACAAGCATGGGATAACCGCTGTCAACTTTTATTACTGCATCTTTTGTTCCTGCTTTTAAAATAACTGCAGAATTTTCAGGTAAAGGAATACTCTTGCCCTTTGTTTGCAATATACCGGAGGATTTTTTAGGAAAGACAACCTGAGTATCGTATTCAAACTCACTTCTTCCATCAAGATACTTTTTTGCATCTACCCCATATATAATCTCTGTTTGGGAGTCAAAATCAATTACATAAGAAGCATTATCTTTTGTAATCAACAAAGGAGTTTCTTTTTCTTTGTCAGTTATGATAAAAGCTTCTTTTATCTTTTCTGCATTGCCGGTAAACGATATGGGGCAAGAATTTGCTCTAATTATACCCGAGGGAATATTATCAATTTTAATTACATTTGATGTATTATTTTGCTTTAAAATACTATTGTTATCCGCTTTTACAGGTTTATTTACCCCGTAATTACCAAAATTTAAACGACTATTAACTTGCATGTTTTTCTCCTCCACACACAAAAAATAAATATAAATGTAAAAAAATATTGATTAAATTTTTATAAATATTTACAATTTTTAATTAATCTGTATTAATAGGTATTTATCCAATATTAAATCATTGAGCAAAAATATATCTTAAAAAGAAGCTGTATGGTAGAAGTTTTAAAGCTTATAAGTGGCTTCTTATAAAATTTTTCGATTTCCTCTTTTGCCCCAAAGGATATATTATTCGTACCAAAATAATCAAACTAGCTGTACTTATTAAATTGGTAGTTTAATTACAAATGTGCTGTACCCGTGAGTGGCGCTCAATGCGCCATAAGCAAAAAAATAGCAAGGGAGAGATTCGAACTCTCGACCTCACGG
>CALUYW010000022.1 GCA_944325105.1 Candidatus Gastranaerophilales bacterium
CCACCTGAGCTAGCAGCCCGCATATTCAATTTTTGCTCGCGCACCCGTCAGGGTGCTTATTTTGTTTTCGAGGGCTTCACCCTCGTGGCCACCTGAGCTTGTGACCAAGCCGAGCCGAACGCTCCGACTGTGTTTCTAAATTATCACAGACAAGTTTTAAAATCAACTACATTTTTTCAGGTGCGCTCACGCCAAGCAGATTAAGTATTTTACCAAGAATTATCTTGAAACACTTAGTGAGCGCAAGCCTTTGAGATGAAACTTCCTTATCATCAGTCAAAACCCTTGAATAGTTGTAGAAATGGTGAAACGCCGTTGCAAGCTCTTGAGAGTATTTACACAACAAGTACGGTGCTCTAAGTCTTGCTGCAGCCTCAACTATTGCTATGGACTCTTCCAGTTTTAAAATCAATGCCCTTGTTGCCTCAATTGACTCTTTGCCTTTTTTCTCGTCAAAAAGACCTTTTATATCAATATTTTTATCTATCTTATCTATTTCATCTTGAGAAAACAGCGGCTCAAGCTCTTTTTTGTTTTCTGTATCAAGGCGTTTCTCAACTGCTTTTCTTAAAATTGAGCATGCTCTGGCATGGGCGTATTGAACGTAGAAAACCGGATTCTTATCGCTTTGACTTTTTGCAAGGTCGATATCAAAATCAATAGTTGTATCTATTGAACGCATAAGCATCCAAAATCTTGTAGCGTCAACACCGACTTCTTCAACGAGTTCATCAAGCGTAACCATTTTTTTGCGCTTGCCCATTCTCATCTGCTCACCGTTTTGAATGATATTTACAAGCTGCCCCAAAAGCACTTCAAGGCATGAACTATCGTACCCGAGAGCGTCAATTGAGGCTTTAATTCTTGCAATGTAGCCATGGTGGTCTGCGCCCCAGATGTTAATAAGTCTTTCAAAGCCTCTGTCCAGTTTGTTTTTATGATATGCAATATCAGCCGTAAGATAGGTATTAGACCCGTCGGCTTTTTTTAGCACTCTATCTTGAGTATCTGTGTAATCAGAGCTTCTGAACCACACTGCGCCGTCTTTTTTGTATAATTTTCCTTTGTCTTCAAGCTCTTTAACGCATTTTTCAACTTCGTCATTTTTGTATAAAGATAATTCTGAAAAGAAACAGTCAAAATTTACTCTGAACTTTTCAAGGAGTTCTTTTTGCAATCTTAGCATATCTTTTTTTGCAAAATCTCCATAGCTTTCATTGGAGCCTGATTCAATATATCTTTTGGCACAGTCTATAAGATATTCTCCGGGGTATAAGTCTTCTTCCCACTCGACCTCTTCACCCTTTTGCTCTTTTACTCTAAGCTCAAGAGAGCGGGCCAGCTTGTTTATTTGATTACCTGCGTCGTTAATATAAAACTCCTGATAAACATTATAATTGCAATAGTTCATAATGTTTGCAAGTGAGCTTCCAAGTGCTGCCCAACGCCCATGACCAATGTGGAAAGGCCCAGTCGGGTTAGCGCTAACGTATTCAAGGTTTACTTTTTCTCCCTTGCCTACATCAGATGCGCAGTAGCTTTCTTTTTTATCTAAAATATCTCTTGTTATGTCGCAGAGCATATCTTCTTCAAGTTTAAAATTAATAAAACCTGCAACCGTGTTCACACTAAAGCCTTTGCATTCAATATAGCTTGCTATATTTTGTGCAATAAGCGGTGGTGCCATTTTGGCATCTCGCGCAAGGGATGAAACATTTATTGCAAAGTCACCAAATTGAGTGTTCTTAGGAATCTCACAAATTGGTGTAAAGTTGTTAACTTCAAGGTTATTTAGTTTTTTATCTTTTATTGCTTTATCAATTGCCCCGTGCACTGTTTGTGCAAAAAAATCTTTTTTCATCATAGTTTAAATTATAACAAAAAAATATTTTCATATTTTTGTAAATATTTATTAACTGCAAAATATTTTTGTGGCAAACTTTGACAAATATTATTTTTTTAATAAAATAGATAAGCACAAATCTTATAGGAACTTTGGCATGTCCAGAATAGACGGAATAAATCGCAACAACGCCGGTAGCCTTGGTATGAGCTTATACACAAAGCGTAACTACGAAGACAACTCAGAAATGTACATAGCAAGCAAGCTGGATAAACTATACAAACAGGCAATTTCAAAAAATGCCGGTTTCCTTGGCAAACGCTCTTTAAGACAAATGGTAGAGGGAAGATATTTAGACAGAGAAGCTTAAGAGTTTTTCTCTTTTTCGGAGATTTGTTGTGCTATCTTGTTTATTTCACTAAATTTATCAAGTGCAATTTTTTGTGCATTTTTTTGATAAATTCCTTTAAATAATATATTTGCGGTTTTTTCAAAAATATTTTCAGGCAAAATTTTAACGCTTATCTGCTCCATTTTTTTCTTCAGATATTGTGCGCCAAATTCGCTCAAAAGTGAAAATCCGTTTGAGTTTTTTGCCTTATCAAGATTTTTATATTTTGACTCTTGCATAAGATTATTATGCACTATTTTTTAAAATAATGCGCCGTATGCAAGTTGTATTTTGTGCGTGATATAATATTGTTGATTTTATGGAGAAAATTATGTGGGAATATTCGGATAAAGTAAAAGAACATTATAAAAACCCTAAAAACGTCGGCTCAATAGAAAACGCCGATGCCATAGGCGAAGCAGGCGCGCTTGCCTGCGGAGATAAATTAAAAATTTATTTAAAAATAGATAACGGTATTATAACTGACGCCAAGTTTCAAACTTTTGGCTGCGGGTCTGCAGTTGCTTCATCAAGCATATTAACGGAAATGATTATAGGTAAGACTGTTGAAGAGGCAAGAAAAATTACAAATAAAGATATAGCCGATGAACTGGATGGCCTGCCGCCTGAGAAAATGCACTGCTCCGTTATGGGACATGAAGCTCTCGAGGATGCACTCAAGGATTATTTTGGCGAAAAAGAAGAAACGCCTGTAAAGGAAAATACCGACAAGGTAATTTGCAACTGCTTTGGTGTGACAGAGAGTGAAATAATAAAAGCTATTAAAGAAAAGGGTGCTAAAACTCTTGATGACATTAGAGAAATTAATTACGCCGGCGGCGGATGTGCAAGGTGTGTGCCCAATATTAAAATACTTTTAGATAAGTATGCTAAAAAAGATGTTAAACTCAATCCTGTGCAGTTTATCTTAAAAATTAATAAAGTTCTTGAAACAAATGTTGCTCATGAGCTGGGTAAGGACTCGGGCGGTATAGAGCTTGTAAATGTCGACGGGTATGATGTTTATGTTAAATTAACGGGAACTTGCTCATCTTGTAAAAACGCCACACTTACTCTTAAGAACTTTGTTGAAGCTCAACTGAGAGAACATGTTGATGAAAATATAAATGTTATTGAGGTGAAATAAAATGACTCTTGTATATCTTGATAATAATGCTACAACGATGGTTGCACCTGAAGTTTGCGAAGCTATGATGCCGTATTTTAGTGAATTGTACGGTAACGCCTCAAGCATTTATGATTTGGCGCATGGTGCAAACAATGCAGTTAAAGAATCAAGAGAAATTATAGCGGATTTCTTAGGTGCAAATGACCCAAAGGAAATAACATTTACTTCTTGCGGTTCAGAGTCTGCGAATATGGCAATTAAAGGCACTTTAGAAGTAAATAAAAATAAAAAACATATTATCACAACAAAAATTGAGCACCCCTGCGTGCTAAATCTTTACAAGGATTTAGAGAAAAAAGGCTACAGGGTAAGCTGGATTGATGTTGACAGTAACGGAGACTTAAATATAGGGCAGCTGCTTGAAGAAGTTTGTGACGATACGGCTCTTGTGTCTGTTATGATGGCAAACAATGAAACAGGGGTGATTTATCCTGTAGATAAGATATCTGAAGCTGTTAAAATGAGAAACTCTGAGGCCAAAGTCTTTGTTGATGCGGTTCAGGCAGCGGGAAAAATACCCATAAATGTTAAAGATACAAAAATAGACATGCTTGGTATCTCGGGTCACAAGTTCCATGCTCCAAAAGGTATTGGTGCATTGTATGTTAAAACAGGTACTATGATAAGCCCTTTAATTGTTGGCGGACATCAAGAGAGAGGAAAAAGGGCAGGAACGGAAAATGTGCCATATATTGTAGGCATGGCAACTGCTGCAAGGCTTGCAAAAGAAGCGCTAAACGATGAACTTACAAGGGTAAAAGCACTTCGTGATAAGCTTGAGAGGGGCATTTTATCCACAATTAAAAATTCTGTACTTAACTCAAAAAGTAAAAACAGAGTGCCAAATACAACCAATATTGGTTTCCAATACATTGAGGGCGAACTTATTCTTTTGCACATGAATGACCTTGGAATTTGCGCAAGTTCAGGTAGTGCTTGCACATCAGGTTCTCTTGAACCAAGTCATGTTCTTCGCGCACAAGGAGTTCCATTTACATCGTTACATGGCAGTATAAGATTTTCCCTGAGCAGATATACAACAGAGAGCGAGATAGACTACACTCTTGAAAAGCTTCCTGCAATTATAGACAAGCTTGTAAAAATCTCACCTTTTCAAAAAGAACTTAATGAAATTTTTAAATAGAGCCGTTATGCCTTTTGGACTTTATTGGTGTAGGGCCTTTCATTGCAATCCAAAGAACCATTTTGGCAGGAATTGCAACAATTAGCAGAATAAATGAAATAACTATGTCATATAGTGTTTTTATGCCGCCAATAGAGTGAATTGCCGCAGAAACATAAGAAAAGCTCACAACCTTTAATAGTGCAAGGATTGTGCAATATAGCATACCGCATATATGAATTACTATAACACCTATCAACGAGGCAAGTATTATATTTTTTAAATTGTAATTTTTTTCAAGAATTTTACCTACCGGAATAACAGCAAAAATGTAGCCTAAAATATAACCAAAAAGTCCGCTTTTGACGTACGAAAGTCCTCCGCCAAGGGCAAAAACCGGCCATATAAAAAAGCCTGTAATAAGATACATTAATATTACCAAGAATGAAAATCTTGGGCCAAGAATGGCTGCAATAAATATGACAACAGGAATTTGAGCCACGTAGGGGTGGGTTATGTTTTTAAATATAAAATCTCCTGCTGCATCTGTTGAAGGCCAAATATGTGAAACATTTATTTGGGTAAAAGTTGCAACAATCATAAAAAGTAAGCACAAAAAACAAACAACAAGAGTGCCTATACTAAACGGCGTTTTTTGTCCTCTGTAGATAAAATCGTCTATTTGCTCTTTAAATCTTTTATTCATCTTAAAATCAAATCCCCGACTTTTTCTTTTATTTGCTCGTAGCGTTTTTTATAATTGTCGCTAAAAATATTTTCACTCCACATGATAAGAGCATCTTCGTTGTTGTTTTGGTAGTATTTTTTTCTTACACCAAGTGACTTAAAACCAAAACTCTCGTAAAGTTTTATGGCGCCTGTGTTTGACACTCTGACTTCAAGTGTTAAATATTTTATTTTTTCTCTGTAACATTCCTCAAGTCCGCATAAAAGAAGCGCTTTAGCCACACCTTTTCTTCTGTAATCAGGGTGCACCGCAAGGTTTGTTATGTGAGCTTCGTCAATTATCTTCCAAAGCCCCATATAGCCTGCACAATGACCATCTTGAGTCATGGCACAGTTGTACGTTGAGATTTTGTTATCAATTTCGGCAACAAAAGAGTCCCTGCTCCAGTGATGTTGACCGTAAGCGAGCTCCTCAATTACCATGACTTCATCGAGCGACGATAGTGTCATCTTTTCTATTTTGAACTTATCCATAGGACTATTTTAGCATAACAAATTTAAGACGTGCAAAGCGTCTTTTTGACTTTGGTTTTCCATGGTTTACAGTTGAGCACTAATGTAGAAAGGCGTATGTTCAACGCTTAGGTTTTTATCATCCAAAATACCGCGATTTAGTTGTGTGAAAGATGCGTCTTTTGAATTAAAACATTTCTTCAAAAAGTCATAAGCAACTTTAGGGTCGCATGCCTCTCCGCAAGTGAATAAATCAACCGCCGCATAGCCTAACTCGGGCCATGTGTGAATTGCAAGGTGACTTTCAGAGATTATAACTACACCTGAAACACCGTGTGGTGCAAATAAGTGAAAACATTTATTAACAATAGTAGCTCCGCACTCAAGTGCTGCTTCTACCATATATTTCTCAACCAGCTTCGGATTATTTAAAACATTGGGGTCACATTCAAAAAATTCAGCGAGTATGTGTCTGCCAAGGTATTGCGAATGAGTTCTAAGAGTTTGTTCGCGTGCTTCAAGAGTTGTTATCGCCAATTCATAATCCTCCTTATAGATTTTGTACAGATTTTTATATGCTAGATAATATTACAACATAAGAAAAAAACGCACAAGTAATTTTTATTTACTTTTTCAATTTTATTTTAACATTCTTTTACATTTTTTCCTTATCCTAAAAACCTATTTTGTAATAAAATTTTTTTATGAGCAAAATTCTTATAATTGATGATGACGAAGCAATATGCGAACTTATTAAAGTAAACCTTGAATTAGCGGGACACAACTGCAAGTATTCAACGGACCCCATAAAGGGTTATGCCCTTATAAAACAAGAAATGCCTGATTTGCTTATACTGGATGTTATGATGGGCGAAGTTGACGGGTATTCTTTGGCGCTTAAAATAAGACAAAATGAAAACACAAAAAACATCCCCATAATCATGCTGACTGCTCTTGGTGAACTGCAAGACAAACTAAGGGGTTTTGACTCCGGTGTAGATGATTATCTTACCAAACCCTTTGAAATAGAAGAGCTAAAGGCGCGCGTTTTGGCGCTTTTAAACCGCTCTGGACTTGTGGCACAGTCTTTAAGGTTTAAGGAAGTCTTGACTTTAGGTGATATTACACTAATTCCTGAAAGTTACAGTGTAAAAATTCTTGATAAAAGCGCAAAACTTACCCCTATTGAGTTTGAGATTTTAAATGTTTTAATGCAGCACCATGATGAAATGGTCTCATCAAAAGTCCTTCTAAAAGAGGTCTGGGGTTATCAGGGGGATGAAGATATCGATACGATAAGGGTTCATATAAGACACCTGAGAGCAAAAATTGATGGAATTTCTGATAGAAAAAATAAATACATCCAGACAATATACGGCGGAGGATACAGATTGATTCCTGCCGGCGTAAAATCAGAAGATAAGTGAACGGATAGAAAATGCCAAAGAATTTTAAGTTTAAACAGCTTGCAGTTTTGTGTTTTTGTCTTGCAATACTTTTTGCGGCAAGTTTTCAAAACTATAAAGTCGCTCAGGTAGAGCGTATAAACGAGCTTTCTTCAAATTCTTATGTTAATAATGAAAAAATCTCGCCAAGGGAGCTTTTTCTTGAAAGCTGGCTTTTAATTAAACAAAGTTACGCAGAACCTCGATTAAACAATCAAAACTGGTCGAGGTGGAAAAAAAGATATGTAAATAAAATAGAAGATAATGACGACGTTTATGTTGCCATAAACACCATGTTATCAAGCCTTGATGACCCTTATTCAAGATTATTGTCAAAAGAGGAATTTATTGAGCAAAGTAACTCAATAGAGTCTAAAATGTATGGCATCGGGGTAAATATAGCCTCGGTATCAGGTAAAATTTATATAGTAAATGTTATAAAGGGCTCCCCTGCTGACTCTTCAGGTTTAAAACAGGGAGATATGCTTGTAAGTGTTGATAACCATCAAATAAAAGGTAAGTCGATTTTTCAGGTGGCACAATATATAAAAGGTGCACTGAATGAAAGTGTTACCCTTGTTATTTTAAGGGATGGGCAAAAACTCACAAAAAAAATTAAACGTGCCGAGATTAAAGTAAAAACCGTTGAGTGCAAAAAACTGGATAAAAATACGGGCTATATTCATATATTAAGCTTTATAGGCAACGAAACACCTGTTGAATTTATTAGTGCACTTGATAAGGTAAAAGACACAAAAGGGCTTATTTTAGATTTAAGGGGTAATACGGGCGGATTATTTCAAAATGCCGTTTTTGTCGCAAATTTATTTTTAAAGAGCGGCGATATTGTAAATGTTATAGGCAGGGACGGTCTCAGCAGCTCTTATCGTGTTCAGGAGAATCAGTTTGTTTACGATAAACCCCTTGTAGTTCTGGTAGATGGCGACAGTGCTTCTGCTTCCGAAATTGTATCAGGCGCTCTTAAGGATAACAATAGAGCAAAAATTGTCGGCACAAAGACATTTGGCAAAGGTGTAGTGCAAAAAATATACGCTCTGCCAAATCAAATGGGAATGAATTTAACCATTGCAAAATATTTAACTCCAAGTGGCAGAGATATTAACGAAAAAGGCATTGAGCCTGATTATGAGGTGACTTTTACCAGGGAAGATGTGCAAAAAAACTTTGACAGGCAGCTTGAGTTTGCAAAAAATCTTATAGCAAAACAAATAAAGTAGGCAATTTTTAACTTTCAGGTGTTTTGTCCAAAATGCACATAATGAAGGTTAAAAATATGATTTCAAAAATTTCTTTCAATGTTCCCAAAATTAATTTTTTGGGTGCTAAAGCAGTGAGCAAAAACACTCTTGAAAGAAGCCCCAAAAATGACGAAGTGAACTTTAGCGGGGTTAATTTGCCCGTATTGGATTCAGATTTAAAAAGTTTGCTTGATAATTCTGTATTTACTTTTCAAAAATACAACGGGAAAGAATTTCAAGGAACAATAAAGGAATATTTTGAAAATTCCGTTATAAGATATGAAAATATGGGCAGACTTGGCTCTTTAATACATTGCACCCAAACAAAAGATATAGCCGATGATATTATAAAAAACGGGTTAGACTGGACAAAAACCTCAAGACTAAAATGCGGCCCGGGAACGTATTTTTCCCAATCTTCGGTCGGAGGCTCGGAACAAGGCGCGGGAAGTGTTCCTATAGCTGCATTTTATAAAGGGAAAAAAGATAAATACCCGATTTTTGAACCCTGTTTTTATGAAGCAGTTATATACAATAAAGAACTTATGGATAAATTGGATGGTATATGTGGCAATGATAAAACAAAGGTAATTAACAGGTATTGTCATGATTTATTGCAAGATGAGATGGGAATAGATGTTCTTTATGCTTCGTCAGGCCGCTCAGCAGGAGCTTTTGCCGTTTTGAATAATGATTGTATGTCGCTTAGAAGGTACGGCTGGTAATTTAGGCTCTTGAGAAAACTTCAATCTCAAGCGGGTTGTCACATTTAATAGGGTTAAAGTAAGCACAAGATGCCACCATGGCGGCGTTATCCGTGCAGTATTTCATTTGAGGTGCAAAGGTTTTATAGCCTCTTTCATTTAGTGCAAAGAGTTTTTTTCTGAGTTCCGAGTTTGCAGCAACTCCGCCTGCCGTTACTATTGTTTTACAGTTGTATTTATCGGCCAGATTTAGGGTTTTTTTAATTAAAGTATCTGAAACCCTTTCTTGAAAACTTGCGCAAATATCTTTTTGTGGGAGCTCTTTGCCGTTAAATGACTGTACCAGACGCAAAAGTGCTGTTTTTAAGCCTGAAAAACTAAACTCATCTTCGCCTACTTTTGCCTCAGGGAGTTTAAAGGTATTGGGGTTTCCCTCTTGAGCAAGTTTATCAAGCATAATACCGCCGGGGTAGGGTAGACCCATAAGGCGGGCAACTTTGTCATAAACTTCTCCTACCGCATCGTCAATAGTTGAGGCTACAATTGTTTGATCGTCATAGTCTTTTACATAAATCACCTGAGTGTGTCCGCCTGATACCAAAAGGCATATAAAAGGAGGTTCTAAATCGGTTTCAATAAAGTTAGCGCAAA
Organism: Candidatus Gastranaerophilales bacterium; assembly: GCA_944325105.1. GTDB lineage: Bacteria > Cyanobacteriota > Vampirovibrionia > Gastranaerophilales > Gastranaerophilaceae > Galligastranaerophilus. The sequence goes on from CALUYW010000022.1 coordinate 9,806, forward strand.
CGTGAGCCTGCAGATGATTTACGGGAATATAGGGCTTATTGTGCACAAGTGACAATGTCTTTGCGGCATTAAGTCCTACAAGCAGGCATCCAACTAACCCGGGGCCCGCGGTGGATGCGTACGCGTCAATTTCATCAGGGTTTATTTTTGCCTGTTCAAATGTTTCTTTTATAACACTTCCTATTGACTCAAGATGTTCCCTTGCGGCGACTTCAGGTACTACGCCACCAAACTTACTGTGAGTTTTAATTTGAGAAAAAACAACATTTGCCACTACCTTGCGCCCGTCTTTTACTATGGCGCAAGCAGTTTCATCACAGCTTGATTCAATTGCAAATATAAGCATTGTTGTATATAATATCCTTTTTTGCTATAATAATAGTATCATGAAAAGAAAATTTTTCGGCTCATTTTTTTGTTTTTTTGCGCTAATAACCATTGCTTATCTAACGCCTGTGTATTCTTATACCTTAGATGACGCTACGGCGCTTTATAATATGGGAATAGACTACTATTCGCAAAACCAAGTGCAAAAGTCTATGGACTATTTTAAAAAAGCAATATCAATTGACCCGAAGTTTTATGAGGCGTATTACAATCTGGCACAAATTCAGGCTTCATACGGTTACACTGACGCTGCAATAAAAAGTTATGAAAAAGTGGTGCAGCTAAAACCCGATGATTATGAAAGCATTTATGAGCTTGGCAGATTGTTATACAAAAGAGGTTATCTGTCCCGTGCGGTAAGCTTTTTGGACAGAATTCCAAATAATGCAGATATTGCTCCTCAGGTATCCGTACTTGAAACTAAAATCAGAAAAAGACAAGCAGAGCTTGCCCTTATTGAAAAACAAAAAGAAGAGGCAAGGTTAGCGGGGCAAAACACCCAAACTCAAACGGTTGCAACTCAAGAGCCTAAAGTCACAGAGGATACAAACTTAGTTATTGAAGTACAAGCACCGTCAGGTGTTGCTTCAGATGATTCAGGCAATATATACGTTGCAAGTTTTTCTGAAAATAAGGTTTATAAAATAGCACCCGACGGTACAAAAGGTGTATATATATGGCCTGTTAATCTTGGTGGGCCCGTTGGTCTTGCAACGGATGATGCGGGAAATCTTTATGTTGCAAACTATACAAAAAATAATGTGTTAAAAGTTACGCCCTCAGGCGTTATAAGTGAACTTGCTTCTGTTAAAAAACCATACTGCTTAGCGGTTGACCCCGTGAAAAAAATACTTATCGTATCCGAGCAAGACACAAATAATGTTATAAAAATTAAACTCTAACCGAGTATAAATTTGTTTAATTCATTTAATACTTCTTCGAACTCTTGGTTTGTTGTGCTTTCTTTTTTAACTTTTTCACAACTGTAGATAACGGTTGTGTGGTTTTTGTTAAAAGCATTTCCAATCTCGGGCAGGCTCATTTGTGTTATTTCTCGAGAAAGAAACATTGCAAGCCTCCTTGCGTTTGCTATATCTTTAGAACGAGCACAAGATAGAATATCGTCTTTTTTTATGCCAAAGAATTTTGCCGTTTTATCTATAATTTCATCAACCGTGATTTTCTTTTTAACACTGTTTAAATTCAGTATTTTTACTGCAAGCTCAACATCTGCCTCAACTCCTTGAATTGAAGCATAAGCACTTAGTTTATTGTACGCACCTTCAAGCTCTCTTATATTCTTGTCATAAGTTTTTGCAAGAAGCATTGCAACATCGTCAGTTATTTCAAAGTTTGAATTGCGAGCGTGTTTTTTAATAATTTCAAATCTCGTGTTTAAATCGGGTATTAAAATTTCTGCGTTAATTCCCCATTCGTATCTGCTCTTTAGCCTCTCAGGCGTGCAAACAAGGCTTGATGGCGGTCTGTCTGAGGCAAAGACGATTTGTTTTCCGGCATGGAATAAGACATCAAAAATGTTGAAAATTTCTTCTTCCGTTCTTTGTTTACCCTCTGCAAATTGAATATCGTCAAGCAAAAGTACATCAATATTTCTGTAGCGGTCTCTTAGTTTTTTCATTTTTGAGTTGCGCTCAGAGGCTACAATTCCTGATTCTGTCAGCTGATTTGTTATTTCTTCCGCTTTTGCATATTTTACTTTTAGCGTGGGAAAGTTTTTTAAAATCTCATGACCTATAGCTTGCATAAGGTGGGTTTTACCGAGCCCCACATTGCCGTGAATGTATAATGGATTATACTTTTGCCCGGGGGCTTGGGCTACAATTTTTGCAACATTGTAGGCAAAATTTGAATTTTCTCCGCAGACAAAATTATCAAAAGTGTATTTTAAATTCAGTCCGCAAAAAGAGTGCATCTGTTTTAAGTTATCAATCTGCTCCTGTACAAGAGTGAACTCTTGAGGTTGTTTTTGTGTCGTTTGTTTTTTCTTTTGCGGTTTTTTTGTTTCATCAAGAACTATTCTTACACTTCTTTTCAGCTGAGTAAATTTAAAAAGTGCTTCTTCAATTTCGCTTAAATACTTTTGTGTTAAAACCTGAATGCCAAAGCCCTGATTGCTTTTTAGCAAAAAAATACCGTTTGCGGGCTCTTCATAAAGGGGTAGTGCAGGCTCGAGGTTATTTAGCCAAGTGTGAGCCGTTTCGGGTATGTTGATTTTTATTTCGTCAATAATCTTTTGCCAGAGTTCAAGTTCTTCTTGTTTCAAGGCTGCTCCTGATACTAAAAAGTCTTTAGCCATTCCTAAAATTTTTTAACGATATTCATTTTACTATAAACATTCCCTGTAGTAAAATTAAGAAATGAAAAATATTTTTGACTATTCGCTTTTGTTTGATTTTTTTAGAAACACATATGCTGATTTTTCATACAGAAAGCCTTTAAGTAGAGCACTAATGCCTATTAGATACTTTTTTGAAATTACTCACAGGTGCAACCTTAACTGCCCATATTGTTATGTTGGTAAAAACAACTGTATAGATGAGCTTTCTTTTGAAGAGTGGTCAAAAATAATATCGCAAATTCCTTTTTATTCTTTTGTTACTCTTGTTGGCGGCGAACCTCTTGTAAGAAAAGACTTTAAAGATATTTTATATCTTTGCGCCAAAAAGACACTCGGTAAAATGAATGTCGTTACAAACGGCATTTTAATGAATGATGAGGTAATTGATGCGTTTATTAAATCAAAAATGATGCTCTTGAGCGTATCGCTTGATGGTTGGGGTGAAAACCATGACAAAAACCGCGCAAAAGAGGGTATTTTTAATAAAATTAAAGATAATCTGGAAAATCTGAACTCAAGAAAAAAGCGCCCCATGGTTGATATAAAAACAATTGCGCTTAAAGATAATCTCGAGGATTTGTTAAAACTCTACGAATACTGCGATAAATCAGGTTTTGAGTTTTTCTCGGTATCTTTTTTAAGGAACAATAATCTAAAGCAAAATTCTCATTTAAGAGATGAATTTGGGGAAGAGTTCTATAAAACAAATTATCCTATTGAGCAATATTTTAATTTAGATGAATTTGAGAAAATTTTTAGAGAAATAAATAAAATAAGAAAACACTCAAAAACTAAAATCCGTTTTTCTCCAAAGTTTGAGGATGATAATTGGGATTTTGAACTAAAGAAAATAAGGGACTTTTTTACAAATAAAAAAGACAAACTACCAAGAGATATCTATGAACCGTGCAAGTTCCCTTTCTCAAATATAATAATAAACCCGCGCGGCGATGTTTATCCTTGTCTTTCTTTAAAAATCGGTAATGTTAAAGACAAAAAGATAATTGACGTGTATAATGAAGCAAAGTTTAAATGTTTTAGAAATAATTTAAAATATTCAAAATCATTCACATCTTGTCAGATGTGCTGCGAACTAAAGGTAAAAAATCAGGGGGATAATATATGAACTATGCAAAAAAAATAAGCGCACTTTTAATATTATTTTTTGTATTTGCTTTTATTCCGCTGGGTGCTCAAGCTAAAGATTACGTTAGTGAAAAATTAAAGAGCGGACAAAACGTCATTGTAAAAAAAGTAAGTGACAACCCTACGGTTACAATAAATACCTGGATAAAAACAGGCTCAATAAACGAAGATGACAAAAACTCGGGCGTTGCGCATTTTCTTGAGCATTTGTTTTTTAAGGGGACGGAAAAAAACCCTACAGGCACATTTGACAGAATACTTGAGAGCAAGGGTGCTATTACAAACGCCGCAACAAGCAAAGACTTTACGCATTATTACATAACAATTCCCTCTAAAGATTTTGACCTTGCGCTTTCTCTGCACTCCGATATGCTCTTAAATCCACTTATACCCAGAAAAGAACTCGAAAAAGAGCGTCTTGTTGTGCTGGAAGAAATTTCTAAAGGAAAAGACAGCCCGCAAAATGTTATGTGGGAAAATCTTTTTGCTTTGGTTTACGGGAACTTTGACCCTAAACACCCGTACTTTAGGCCTGTTATAGGTAAAAAAGAAGTAATAGAAAAAATTACAAGAGAAGAGATTTTAGATTTTTATAATAAATTCTACGTTCCTGCAAACATGACAACAGTCATTGTAGGTGATGTTGAGCCAGAAGAAACAATCAGAAAAGTTGAAAAATACTTTGCCCCTCAAGGGGAAATAAAAGAATACCAAGAGCCCCAGTATCCAAAAATTCAACCTCTAAATAAAATTATCAGAGTAAATGAACAAATGGATATAAACAGGGCTTATATGACAATGGTCTTTAAAGCTCCAAAGTTTAAGGAAGATAAGGACAATTATGCTCTTGATGTTTTAGCTACAATTTTAGGAGATTCGAAAAGCTCCAAACTCAATCAAATACTAAAAGAGCAAAAGCATTTAGTATACAGTATAAGTGCTTCAAATTCTTCTTTTATGGATGACGGGTTGTTTTCGGTAACTGCAACGCTTGACCCTAAAAATATTAACGACTGCGAAAAAGAAGTGCTGAATGAAATTAAAAAAATTCAAAAAGGCGAGTTAACTCAAGCCGAAGTTAACAAAGCAAAAAATATGATTAAAATAGATACTTACTACTCTCGTGAATCAATTTCCAATATATCCGATGAAATGGGCTACCTGACACTATTTTGGGGAACGAGCGCTTATTATGATAATTACTTAAATAACATAGATAAAGTTTCAAGAGCTGATGTTATAAGGGTTGCAAAAAAATATTTGACACTTAATAAATACGCTGTTTCAACCGTTGTTCCAAAAGAAGAAAAGCTAAAAGATGTGGCCCACATTGCAGCTGCGGCTAAAGTCCCCTCTGAGCCTGAAATTCTTGAACAAAATAAAAACACGGTAAAATACCTTCTTTCTAACGGGGCTGAGCTTATAATAAAGAAAAATACTTCAAATTCAATTATAGCAGTAGATATCGAAGCCAAAGGTTCTAAAATATTTGAAAAAACACCCTCTGCAGGTCTGCTTGCGGCAGCTACCGTTAAACAAGGTACAAAAAAATACTCAAACTCGGAACTTGCAAATCTTCTTGATGAAAAGGGTATAAAACTTGCCCTCTCATCAGGTGCTGATACTTTCTCAATTGCTATGCAAACAACTTCAAACGAGCTTGACAGTGCACTTGATGTATTGGATGAAGTTGTGAATAATCCTGTTTTTTCAACTTCCGAAACAGAAAAAATTAAAACCCTAAAAGAGGCTGATTTAAAGAAAGTTCAGGATAATGCAATGTCAATCGGCCTTGATGAGTTTAAAAAAATAGCTTTTGGAGGCACATACTACGGTCAAAATTCAAAATTCCTGCTTGATAAAATCCCCTCAATTACCCCTGATGATTTAAAAGAATACTATGGCAATATTTTAGATGCTAAAAACATAACAATAACAGTTGTGGGAAATGTGGATGACAAGAAAATAATTGAAAAAATGGAGTCTGTTTTTTCTTCTAAATCAGCAAGAAAAATTGACTACAAAAATGAAAAAATGAACACTTTTGTTCCGCAAAAAAATATTGATGCCACTTTTACAAAACCCGATACTCAAACAGCGTGGGTCTTTGTAGGGTATAAAACCTGTCCCGTGTACAATGAAAAAGACATAGCAACTCTTAAAGTGATAAATGCAATTTTAGGCGAGGGTATGAGCTCAAGACTTTTTCAAAATCTAAGGGATGAAAAGGGTCTTGCATACACTGTCGGTTCAACCGTTCTGCAAAACATTTTAGACGGTGTGTTTGTGGCATATATTGGTACAAACAATCAAAGCGTAAATGTTGCAAAACAAGGTATGTTAAATGAAATTGCAGCGCTTAGAAGTGAGTATGTTTCTCAAAAAGAACTTCAAGAGGCAAAAGACAAGATATTGGGTAATATTATTATCTCAATAGAAACAAATATGGATGACGCTTCGCTCCTTGGCTATTGGGGTGTAAGTGGCAGAGATATAAATTATCTTGAAAAATACAAAAAACAAATAAGCGAAGTAAGTCAGACTGATATACTCGAATTTGCAAATAAATATTTCTCAAAACCTTATATATCGGTTGTTGTAAAGGCGTCAGATTCTGTGTTAAAATAAAAAGACAATGTATGGATTTGATTTTGAGCTGGATGATTTCCAAAAAGAGGCAATCGAGCATATAAAAAACGGCAAAAGTGTTGTTGTCTGCGCCCCGACAGGTGCGGGTAAAACCTGTATTGCTCAGAGCGCTATTCACTTAGCGCTTGAAAATGGCACAAGGATTTTCTACACTACACCTCTAAAGGCTCTGTCTAACCAGAAATATTTTGACTTTTCGCAAAAATACGGTGAGAAAAATGTCGGACTTTTAACTGGCGATACAACAATTAACCGCGAGGCTCAAATTGTTGTTATGACAACTGAAGTCTTTAGAAATATGCTCTATGGTACAACCTTTGGTACACTAAAAGACAACCTTAAAGATGTCAGATATGTTGTTTTAGATGAAGTTCACTATATGAACGACGAGCAAAGGGGTACTGTTTGGGAAGAGAGCATTATTTATTGTCCTACAAATATTCAAATTATAGCCCTTAGTGCCACTGTTCAAAACTCGCAACAGTTAACCAACTGGATAAATACTGTTCACTCAGGAACAGAACATGTTTATACGGACTTTCGCCCTGTGCCTTTAAGGTTTTATTATTATGACAGCTCAAAACCAGACACTGTGCTGCCCCTTTTAACACCTGAGGGTAAGTTGAACAAAAAAATTAAACCCGAGAGCAAGTATAAATACTTTAATAAAAAAAATGCCGTTAAAAATCCTGTGGCGTCAATTACTATGGCGCTTAAAGAAAAGAATATGCTCCCTGCGATATATTTTACTTTTTCTCGCAAAAAATGTGATGAAAACGCTAAAAAGTGTGCCACTCTTGAGCTTTTAACAAAAGAAGAAAGCATTAAAATAAACACACTTGTTGATGAATATATCAAGGAAAACCCTTATCTTGAAAACAACCCTCAAGTAGAGTTGATTAAAAAAGGTGTAGCCTCTCACCATGCGGGTTTACTCCCGGGGTGGAAAGTTCTTGTAGAGCGTTTGTTCCAACAAGGGCTGATAAAAATGGTTTTTGCTACAGAAACTCTTGCAGCAGGAATTAATATGCCTGCCCGTACAACCGTTATAAGTTCAATTTCTAAAAGAACTGACGAGGGGCATAGGATGCTAAGCGCAAATGAATTTTTGCAAATGTCAGGGCGCGCAGGCAGACGCGGTATGGATGAGATTGGCTATGTTGTAATTGTTGGCACACCTTTTCAGACTCCCGAGGAGGTTGCAACTTTGGCAACATCTAAAGCTAATCCGCTTGAGAGCAAGTTTTCCCCTTGTTATTCAATGGTATTAAACCTCTTGCAGCGCTTTAGTTTGGATGAGGCAAAAGAGCTCATACTAAAGACTTTTGGCTATTATTCTTCGTCAGATAGAATCTCTCCTCTTTTGGTGCAAATGGAAGAGTATAAAAATATAATAGACGCGCTAAAAGACTATAAATGCCAATATGGTCTAAAAAATGAGGATTTTATCGAATACAATAAACTAAAAAATATGTATGTCGAAACAAGGAGTATTTTTAAAACCCTTAAAAGACAGGCGCACAAATCGGGCAAAAAAGACGCCCCCGAGGTTGTCGAATTTGGCAGAAAATCAAAAGAACTTTTAAGAAAAATTGAACTTTTTGGCTGCAATCAATGTAAGGTTTATAAAAAACACAAAAAAGAACTCGAACTTCTTGCGCGCTACGAAAAGAAAATGCGCACTCTAAAGAAAGAAATAGAGTTTCAAAAAGATATCTACTGGCAAAAGTTCCTTGCACACAAGAGCATTCTTGAGCTTACGGATAATCTTGTTGATGATTTCCCAACTGAGCGCGGCAAGGTTACAATGGCGCTTAGGACGGAAAACGAACTTTATCTTTCAGAGATTATTTTAAGCGGGCTTTTGGATAATCTTGTGCCTTATGAACTGGCGTCTGTCATCTGTGCTATAGCTTGTGAAGAGATGAGAACAAAAGACGAGTGTGTGACAAATCCTCCAAGCCAAAACGTAAGAAAAGTTTTAAATAAAATAAAAGAATTAAGAAGAAAAATTTATATTCTTGAGCGTGATTATCATATAGAAAATCCCATGAATTTACACTCACATTTTTGCTATCTGATTGAATACTGGGTAAATTCAGATAATGAAGACACTTCAGCTATTGCTGCGTGGGATGAAATGTTTAAAGGCAGTGAGTTTTCACAAGGTGATGTTGTAAGAGCATTTAAGCGTACAATTGATATCTTGAGGCAAATTACAATTATAGAGGGCATTAGCTCAAACCTTGTTGAAAATGCTAAAAAAGCAATTCGCTCAATTAACAGAGAGCCCGTGAATGTAGACTAATCTAAACATTTAGCAGTTCAAGGTCTTTTTCTGTTTTGGTTTCTGTTTTTTTAACAACTTTTAGTTCGTACCCTAAAAAGTCAAGAATTTCCTGTACTTTTGTAAATTTTATAGACTCGGTTTTAAGCATTTTTGAAAAACCGCCAATTGTCATTTCGTGGTATCCTGCTTCATTCATTTTTTGTACAAGTTTCCTCATAGAAAGCCCGTTTTTAAGAAGCAAAATTCTAATCAAATCTTTTACGTTATACATACAATATTTACTGTAAATTATTTGTCTGCAATTTGACAAATTTGTTCTAAATTGTTATCTTATAGTTGACAATAAGATACGAAAGTTATACATACATTAAGGAAAGATACGAATTTTATGATTACCTGGAAGTCTTGTGCCAAATGCTGCTTTGGCAAAAAAGGATTTACACTTGCAGAACTTTTAACTGCAGTACTTGTGATATCGGTTATTATGGTGGCGTTAGCTCCTGTTATAACAAAGAGGATGAAAGATAATATTACCGTACAGACTGATAATAGAGAGGGGTTAGAGATATATACCAATCCCGGTACTTATACATTTGATGTTCCTGTCGGTATTAATACATTATTTATTCAAGGTTCAGGAGGAGCTGGAGGTGGAGGAGGTTCTACTTATGTTGATAAGAGTATTTCTTTTACTTCTTCTGCTAACTGGACAATACCAAGTGGTGTTAACCAGGTTACTCTCACTATCACAGGTTCAGGTGGTGGAGGCGGGGGAAGTAATGGAAGTGCTAATCCGAGTGTTAGCAGTTACAATCCAGCAGTCTATAATGATAGATGCCTGAGTGATGAGTTTTTGGCAATAAGGGGCTCTCAAAACGAACGCGATATATGTATAACAAAAAGAAATATAAGTTATAAGGATACTATTCAATATCCAACTTGGGACACAGACGTAGGCAAAACCTGTACTGATAAATTATATTGTTGCTACAAAACTTCGCCTGGACCTCAATGTTCAAATACAATTTCTACAAATGGGGCTCCAAAGGGTTGTGAACGGATAAGTTGCAGCTATTATTCCGCTGAGCATGTTTGCAGTTATTATAAAAGTACATCAGACGCCAATGTTTACAGCTACAGGTTATTAACTCTCGATGAGGGGAATAAGTTAATTAAATATCTTGATGACTGGTCTGTAAATGCAGGAGCAAGTGGGCTGGGTTTATGTTCGGTTTATTATCAAGATTCTTCTCCTGTTACTAAAGTACCAATGTGTCAATGGGAAGCTTGTTTAGGCGCACCGGCAAATACTTGTAATCCATTTAGTTTGTGGTTACAAAAAAACGGTAACAGTTTATATGCAATCGAATTTCAAAAATCATATTTTTCTTACCTTAGTGGAGTAAGTGATGGTTCGGTTGCTTTATCAGTTCGCTGCATCCATGAATTAACTAGATACAACAACTACTCCGGCGCAGGTGGCTCCTCAGGTGCTGTGATGGAGAAGACAATTAATGTTCTGCCTAAGGATGTGTTTGAGATAACGA
>CALUYW010000023.1 GCA_944325105.1 Candidatus Gastranaerophilales bacterium
TGGCGGGCATATGCAAACCGTTCCAAGGCGACGTGGAAATCGAAGATTTCCTCAGGAGCAAGTGAGCAGGAGTAGAAAGTAAATTTTAACGGGGCACAAGCCCCGTAGAAAATTTACTACGCTAAGTCTCTTGGATTATTGGCGCTCCTCACTTTTTGACTTCGTTTGAAAATTTCATAGAAATTTTGTCACTTCGTCAAAGTGACTCGCATGGGCGCACGCTAATGCTATCGCGCCCGCACAAAATCCGTTTCGTATCTTAATTCTATGAGGCACGCTCCAGGTAGTTAGATTAAATTCTATACAACATAGTGCCTCTTTTTTTAGAATTAAAAAAGGCGCTCGGGTGAGCGCCTGATTTTTTATTTAAAATCGATTATTTTTGTTCCTCAATTACAGCTTGTGCTGCAGCGAGCCTTTGCGAGCTTTGCTTGCAAAGTGCGAATGCACAATATTGCAAGCGCGCTACGCGTGCTCTTCAATAACCGCTTGAGCAGCTGCAAGGCGCGCTTGCGGAACTCTAAACGGAGAGCAAGACACATAATTCAAGCCTATTCTGTGGCAGAATTTAACTGAATCAGGGTCGCCGCCGTGCTCGCCGCAAATACCTCTTTTTAGGTCAGGTCTTACAGGAAGAGCCTTTTCAAGAGCTATTTTCATCAATTGTCCCACACCAACCTGATCAAGTGATTCAAACGGGTTGCGAGGTAAGATTTTTTCTTCAACGTATTTGTTCAAGAATTTACCCTCAGCATCATCACGAGAGAACCCGAAAGTCATCTGTGTCAAGTCGTTTGTACCAAATGAGAAGAATTGTGCGTATTGAGCAATTTCATCCGCAGTAAGCGCTGCACGAGGAATTTCAATCATCGTACCGAACATATAATCTATTTCAACGCCTTTTTCCTGCATAACTTCACGAGCTACACGCTCTAAAAGTTCACGGTCAATTCTAAGCTCATTAACGTGAGATACAAGAGGAATCATAACCTCGGGCTTAACTTCTAAACCTTCTTTTTTAAGGTCACAAGCAGCCGAGAATATTGCTCTTACTTGCATTTCGTTAATTTCAGGGAACATAAGACCCAAACGGCAGCCCCTTAAGCCCATCATAGGGTTGGATTCGCTCAAGTTTTCAACTATGTGAAGCATTTCTTCTTCTTTTTTGTAATCTTTGCCTTGGGCTTTAAGAGTTGCAACCTGTTCAATCAAGCTTTCTTTATCAGGCAAGAACTCATGTAACGGAGGGTCCAGCAGACGGATTGTCATAGGAAGTCCGTTTAGAGCTCTAAACATGTCAACAAAATCTTGATACTGCATTGGTAAAAGCTTATCCAGAGCTTCTTTTCTGGCTTCAGGAGTTCCTGCAATAATCATTTTTTGAACCCAAGGAAGTCTGTCAGGGTCCATAAACATATGCTCCGTACGGCACAGACCAACGCCTTGAGCGCCCAATTTAACGGCGTTTTTAACGTCAGTCGGAGTATCTGCGTTAGCACGAACTACAAGTTTTTTAGTCTCATCAACCCATCTAAAGAGAGTTTCAAAGTTTTCATCCATATCGGCACGAAGAGTTTTTACTTCGCCCTCCATAACCTCACCTGTTCCGCCGTCAAGCGAGATGACGTCATTTTCATGGTATACCTTACCATCGCCTGCCGTAAGGGTTTTATTAGCAAGGTCAATTTTTAAGTCTTCGCAGCCTGCAACACAAGGTTTACCCATACCTTTTGCAACAACTGCAGCGTGAGATGTCATACCGCCTCTGAGTGTCAATACACCTTGAGAAGCTATCATACCGTGGATATCATCGGGGCAAGTTTCAATTCTGACCAAAATAACTTTCTCGCCAGCTTCACCACGCTCTGCTGCAGCGTCAGTATCAAAAACAATTTTACCAACGGCAGCCCCGGGGGATGCTGCAAGACCTTGAGCGATTTTGTGTGCATCTTTTTTAGCTTTTGTATCAAATGAAGGTAAAAGAAGCTGGTAAAGCTGATAAGGGTCAACAAGAGATATTGCACGCTCTTTTGAAATTATACCCTCACGCTCCATTTCAACAGCAATTCTAACTGCAGCTGCAGCTGTTCTTTTACCGTTTCTTGTTTGAAGAACATACAACTTGCCGCGCTCAATTGTAAATTCCATATCTTGAACATCTTTGTAGTGTTTTTCAAGGTTTTTAGCAATTGTAACGTATTCTTTGTATAATTCTGGCATTTCATGCTCTAGTTCGCAAATCGGTTTAGGTGTTCTGATACCTGCAACAACGTCTTCACCTTGAGCATTTGTTAAATATTCACCGTAGAATTTATTTTCGCCCGTAGAGGGGTTTCTGGTAAATGAAACACCTGTAGCACAGTCATCACCCATATTACCAAATACCATAGTCTGTACGTTTACGGCTGTACCGTAGTTATGGTCGATTTTGTAGTGGTTACGGTAAGCAACCGCACGAGGAATATTCCAGCTTCTAAATACTGCCTCAATTGCTTCTTGTAACTGTATATAAGGGTCTTGGGGAAATTCTTTTCCTGTTTCTTTTTTAATTAATTCTTTATAAGGCTCGATAAGTGATTTCCAATCATCAGCGCTTAATTCGGTATCTTGTTTAACGCCTTTTTGTTCTTTGATTTTATCAATGTATTCTTCAAATTTTACTCTTTCAATGTCCCAAGCAACCGAGCCAAACATTGTTAAAAATCTGCGATATGAATCATAGCAAAAACGCGGGTTGTTGGTAAGTTTAATCATACCCTCAACGGTCTTATCATTCATACCGAGGTTAAGAATTGTCTCCATCATACCCGGCATAGAAAGTCTTGCACCTGAGCGCACGGATACCAAAAGAGGATTTTCACTATCACCAAACTTTTTACCTGTTTGTTTTTCAACATCGGCTAAAGCCGCTTTTACTTCATCCATAACGCCATCAGGCATTTTATTTCCCGCATTAATATATTCCATACAGGTTTCTGTGGTAATAGTTAAACCGGGGGGAACAGGCAGACCTGCATTTGTCATCTCAGCAAGGTTTGCACCTTTACCGCCAAGCAAATTGCGCATATCGGCATTACCTTCTCTAAAGAGCCATACACGTTTTTGTGTTGTCATTAATATTTTCTCCTTTTCAATATTTAAATATCTAAAACACCTTGCAAACAGTGGGTTTGCGCCAATTTATCTTTTTTGGATAAAAGATAGCGCTATTCTATCACAAAAACCTTTTCTTTGCTATAATTATGTACATGGAAAATAAAAAAGAATTAATAGACCAATCTATAGACTTATTGGCAAAAGGTGAATTTAAAAGTGCGGCAGAACTTTTAGAAAAAATTTGTATAGAAGATGAAAAAAATATTGAGCTTATAAAAAATCTCGGATTATGTTACATAAACACCGAAAACTTTGAAAAAGCCTCCGCTGCCTTTAAAAAAGCCCTTAGTATAGAGCCAAAAGACGCAACGGCGCTTTTTTACCTTGCAAACTGTGATGACAAGCTTGGTTTTGAAGATAAGGCAATTGAAGAGTACAAAAAAGTAATAGAGCTCAGGGATGAGTTTTTTGAGGCTTATAAAAACCTTGCGGTAATTTATATGAAACAAGGTAATCATGAAGGCATTATTTCTTTAATTGAGCCTGTATTAGAGGTAAAAACCGATGATTATCTTTTTTATTATCTCATCGCAACCGCAACAATAGCTACAGGAAAACAAAAAGACGCCATAAAGTATCTGAAAAAAGCAATCGAGCTGCGTCCTGACCATCTGCAGTTACAAAACAATCTTGCTAACTGTTACATAGCGCTTGATGAAATTGAAAATGCTAAATTAATCCTTGAAAATGCTTATACTCAAAACCCGAATTTTGCAATGACAAACTACAATCTCGGGGTTTTGTACCAAATAAAGGGCGATTACAAAAAAGCGCTTTCGTATTTTAATGTTGCATACCAAAAAGAACCCTCTATATCACTTATGACAACTCTTGCCTACTGTGCAAGACGAGCAGGGAATCTTGAATTGGCTTGCGACTTGTACAAAAGTCTTGTTGCACTATACCCTGACAAAGCTAATTTTCAAAACAATTTGATGTCTGTTCTTATGGACTTAAAAAAATACGACGAAGCCGTAAAAACAGTAAAAGACCTTTTAAAATTTAACCCCAAAAGTACGGATTTAACTAAGAAATACGCAGCTCTTCTAAGATTAACCGGCAATAATGAAAAAGCGGCAGAAACAATTGAAGAATTGATAAAAAGGGGTAAAGTTGATGTTGAAATATACTACAACTACGCACTTTGCCTAATTAACCTTGACGAGCTTGAGGGTGCAAAAGAAGCGTTTAAAAAATGTATTGCTCTTGAACCCCACAATCCCTTTGTACACAAGGACTTAGGGCTTTTGTATTTGAGAATGAACTTTGTTGACTGGGCAGGGGATGAATTTAAACAGGCAATTGAGCTTGAACCAAACGACTCTGAAATAACTTTTGCCTACGCCGTTTATCTGAATAAAACAAACAACTTTGAACAGGCTGATGAATATTATAGAAAAACCGTTGCTCTTGTGCCTGATAATGCGGATTATCTGGCACATTTCGGAGAAAACCTCATCGCTTGGGGCAAATATGACGAGGGTGTAGAAAAGCTGCAAGAGGCTATAAAAATCAATCCGAAAAACTACATAGCGCTTTATAATCTCTCAAGGGTTTATTTTTCGAAGAAAAAATATTCTACTGCAATGCAAATCCTTGAAGATATGCTAAATATAACAAAAGATGACCCTGAAATACTTAATATGCTTGCTATGTGCTATTTTAAATTAAAAGACTACAAAGGGGCTATTGGCATATTTGAAAATTTAAGGGCAAAATTCCCTAAAAATCACATTCTGCTCACGACTCTGGGGCAGTGTTATCTGAAATTAAATGAATTTGAAAAGGCAAAAAAAGCCGCACAAGACGCGCTTGTTGTCTTTAGCGATTATGACGAGGCATTAAAAATATTAAAAGAGGTAGAAAGACAAAATGACTGAAGATAGCAAAAAAAGAATAGTATCAGGCATGCGCTCAACGGGAAAATTGCACCTTGGGCACTATTTTGGCGTGCTTGCAAACTGGAAAAAACTGCAGGAGCAATATGACAGTTTCTTTTTTATAGCCGACTGGCATGCGCTTACTACCAAATTTGATACAACGGAAGATTTAGCTACAAATGTCTACAATGTAGCGCTGGATTGGCTTTCTTGCGGTATTGACCCTGAAAAATCAACAATATATGTCCAGTCTTATGTCCCGCAAATTGCCCAGCTGCATATATTTTTAAGTATGATAACACCTCAAAACTGGGTAGAGCGCGACCCCACCCTTAAAGATATGGCAAAAGCACTAAGACTTAAAGGCAGCTCTGAAAGTCAGGTTTCATACGGGCTTTTAGGTTATCCTGTGCTAATGACAGCAGATATTATGATGTTTAATGCAAATTATGTACCCGTAGGCATTGACCAAGTGCCTCACGTTGAACTTTCTCGCGACATTGTAAGGCGTTTTAACAATATTTATAAAACAGACTACTTTGTAGAGCCTGAGCCGCTTTTAACCCAAATACCACTTATGAAAGGCGTAGACGGAAATAAAATGGGTAAATCGTTTAACAACGATATAAAAATCTCAGACGATGAAGAAACCACGACAAAGAAAATCATGAGTGCAATAACAGACAGAAGCCGCCTAAGACGCGATGACCCGGGGCATCCTGAAGATTGCGAAGTGGTTTATGATTATTGGAAAATTTTTGACAGTGAAGAAAAAGTAAAAGAAATAGACTCACTCTGCCGAAAAGGTGAAATAGGCTGTGCTCAGTGCAAACGCGAACTTGCAAAGAAAGTAAATGAAATGCTTGCGCCAATAAGGCAAAAACGTCTTGAGTTAGCCCAAAAACCCGAGCTTGTAAGGGAAATTCTTATGGAAGGGTCTAAAAAAGCACAAACAGAGGCACAAAAGGTACTTGATAAAGTAAAAGAAGTTGTGAGGATGTATTAATGGATAAACTCGTAGAAACTTTCATTGAACTTGCAAAAATACCCTCTCCCTCTTTAGGGGAAGAGAAAGTTGCGGATAAAATCATTGAAATTCTGCAAGAAGAAAACATAAAAGCTCAAAAAGATGACTACGGAAATGTTTATGCTTATATTGAGGCAACCGATAATACAAAAAGACCACTGCTTTTAAGTGCACATATGGATGTTGTGGGAGATGATTCGCCCGTGAACATCGTAGTAAACGGCGATATAATTGAAACAGATAAAACAAGGACTTTAGGTGCGGACGACAAAGCAGGAGTAGCTGCGGCGATAAGATTGGCATCAGAAGTAAATAAAAACAAAAACCTCTCTCATGGCGGGCTTGAGCTTGTATTTACCCGTGATGAAGAACAGAGTATGACAGGTATTCACCACCTTGATTTTTCTAATCTTGAAAGTGAATATATTTTAGTCCTTGACTCATCAGAACTTGGCAAGTTTGAAATATCAGGTGCAAGCTACACAAAGCTTGATGTAACCGTCAGAACAAAAACAGGCGGGCACAGCGGCCTTGATATCGGCAAAAAAGATAGAATTAACGCCGCAAAAATAATTGCTGACTATGTAAGAGTCGCTCCCATAGGCGTTATTAACGAAGATGAGCTTGGTGTTGTTACATCCGCTAACTTAGGCTGCATTGTAGGCGGAGGAATAGAGCGAACCCTAAAAGCCGCCGCTAAAGAGAAAAATCCGCATGAGTTTATCTCAAAAAATTGCACGGATAACGTAATAAACACAATTGCCTGCGCTCACTACTCTATCAGAAGCTCAAACGCCTGGTATGAAAAGGAATTAATAGACGCTTACAAAAATATTGCAGATGCAGTTAAGAAAAAATACGGCGAGCTTGTTGATATAGAGCTTGAAGTAACGGAACACTTAAAACCTTTTGAAAAATCAGACGATAATACCCTTGTTACAATAGGGCGCGAAGCGGCTAAAAAAACAGGTTTAAAGCTTGATGTAAGTTCATTTCATGCAGGCGCTGAAACTCACATCTACGCTAATGAAAAAAATAAATACAATAGAACCTTTAAGCCCGTTTTAATAGGTATTGCAGACATAAAAAATATGCACTCGCCAAACGAGTGCATAAATACCAAAACTTATCTTGAAGGGTATAAATTCTTAAAGCAATTCTTTGAAGAATTTAATGCTTAGCGATTTCTTGCCCAAAACTTCCACTTGGGTACATCCGCCTGATAAAATTTAAGCGCAAGCAAATCTCCGCTTCTTACCTGAAGCGCCTTACCTTCTTCGATGTAAGAAAGTATTGAATTTTCATATGCTTCATTCACGCCCGATTTAAAACGGCCCCTGCCTGATGTCGGGTGAATAAAACCGTTACCAAAATGATATGCCGTACTAAAACCCTGCACAAAGAAATTCGCAACACTTATACCGGCTTTTTTTGCGGTATCTTTTGCATCAAAAGGCTTAAATCCTACAACTTTTGCCTCCCAATCCTCATCTTTGACCTTATAAGTTACATTTTGTCTGGGGTCAGTGTAGTATGTCGGTTTTATAATAAAATAAGCGTCACGCTTAGCGCGTTTAGCGTCAACCACCTGAAGAACCTTGCCCTGTACGATAGCGTTTTTTCTTAACAGTACACCGTTATTAAACTCAACCTCTTCAACTACTCTGCCTTTAAATGTTGCAGAGGGGTTATCTGTCGAAAAAGAATTTAAACACTCAACAACCGCTTTATTTGCGGCAAAAGCAGGTGTCACAAAAAGTAAAAGAGCTAGTGTAAGTAATATTTTTTTCATATATTCTCCTTAAACTAATAACTCTAAGGCTCTTGAGGAACTAAAATTTCATATCCTCTTTCTTTTAGAACTTTCGCTTTTTTAGCAAGTTTCATATCCTCTTCAACCATTTCAGCTACCATGGTTTTAAGATCATATTTAGGCTCCCAGCCGAGTTTTTGGCGGGCTTTTGTGCTATCACCCAACAGAAAATCAACCTCAGCAGGTCTAAAGTATCTCGGGTCAACTTCGATTAAAACTTTGCCTGTCTTTGAATCAATACCTTTTTCATCAAGACCTTTACCTTGCCAGATTAAATCAATACCGAGCTCTTTAAATGTCATGTTGCAAAAATCACGAATTGTAGTGGTTACGCCCGTTGCAAGTACAAAATCCTCGGGCTCATCCTGTTGAAGAACTCTCCACATACCCTCAACGTAGTCTTTAGCATGACCCCAATCGCGCTTAGAGTCAAGGTTTCCAAGGTATAATTTATCTTCCATGCCAAGCACCATACGAACCGCAGCACGGGTGATTTTCCTTGTAACAAAAGTTTCACCGCGGCGGGGGCTTTCATGGTTAAATAAAATACCGTTGCAAGCGTATAGGCCGTAGCTTTCTCTGTAATTTATCGTAATCCAGTATGCATACAACTTAGCACAAGCATATGGCGAACGAGGGTAAAAAGGCGTGGTTTCTTTTTGAGGTGTTTCCTGAACAAGACCGAAAAGCTCTGAAGTTGATGCCTGGTAGAATTTTGTCTTTTTTTCAAGTCCTAAGATTCTTATTGCCTCAAGAAGTCTTAAAGTACCTATACCATCTGAGTTAGCAGTATATTCAGGCTCATCAAAAGAAACTTTTACATGAGATTGAGCTGCAAGGTTGTAGATTTCATCAGGCTGAATTTCACCTATTAATCTGATAAGATTTGCAGAATCGGTCAAATCACCGTAGTGCAGCTTAAATTTCAAATCGGGATTATGAATATCCTGATAAAGGTGGTCAATCCTTGAAGTGTTAAAAGATGAAGCCCTGCGCTTCATACCGTGAACTTCATATCCTTTTTCCAATAAAAGCTCGGCAAGATAACTGCCGTCTTGTCCTGTAATACCGGTTATAAGCGCTTTTTTCATACCTTCTCCATAATAATGTCTGATAAGTATATTATACAATTTATAGAAAGCAAAGCAAGCAAAAAAGAATTGCCCCTAAGAGTGTCTTAGAGGCAATTTGTTCGGTTGTAGTGAATTATCTATTTGGCGGGATTTTGGACATCGGGGTGCTTAGGAGGCATAGGATGACCTTGCGGGCCTCTTTTGCCTTTATGATTTTTAGCAAATTCTTTTCTGCCTTCTTGTTTCATTTTTTCAAGAGTTTTCTTTTGTTTATCAGTCAAAATTGCCTCAAAGTCTTGCATATTTTGTTTTCTGATTTCTTTTGCTTGGATTTTTAACTCCATAATATCTTTGTGCAGAGCGTCAATTTTTGTTTTTGCTTCTGCTTGAGTAAGCGAGCCGTTTTCACGAATTGCACGGATTTCATCTTTTTTAACTTTGATTTGATCCATTACGGGTTTCATTTTTTCAAAACCGTCTTTTCTGATTTGTTCGGCTTTCGCTTTTTGTTCATCTGTTAAATTTAATTTCTTATCAAATTCCGCCTTCTTTTTCTCCATTTTAGCTTTCATTTCAGGGCTCATAGGAGGTCTTTGGTGTTCAATTCTTTTTTGTTCGCATTTAATGCCCTTATTATTTACATCGCCAACAGGGCATGGTGCAGCATATGATGCTGAAGTTACAAAGAAAAGTGCCAAAGTTAAAGCAAGTACTATAGTTTTTTTCATAATAAAAAGTCCTTTCTAAATTAAATCCTTCAATATTTCGCAGAGCTCTTTTTTTGCGTTGTACAATCTTGATTTCACTGTGCCTACAGGGCATTTAAGTTTTTTTGCAATGTCCTCGTAGAGCATGTTGTCTATTTCATGAAGCATAATAACTTCTCTGTATTTTGGTTTTAAGCCGTTTATGGCGTTAATTATCATTTGATGACGCTCGTTTTGAATAAGTTTCAATTCGGGAGTCGTTTTTTTGTCTTTTATTTCATTTATTTTTTCTTCATCAATATCAGTCCTGTTTTTGACATAGGAAGATTTCAGGTAGTCTTTGGAGAGGTTCTTTGCAATGGTTCCTATCCAGCCTTTTAACTTCCCTTGTTCTTTATATTTATCTTGATTTTGCCAGATTTTGATATAAACTTCCTGTTCTATATCTTCATTTTGCTCGTTTGTAATTTTTCTGATTATATATCTGACATTTTTTTTGTTTTGTTCGATTAATTCACTAAACTTCATCACTCTACCATTATCAGGCCGTATTCATCCGTAGGAAAGCCTAAATCCTCCGCACTTAAATTATGATATACAATTGAATTTACTATATCATATTGATAATTAAGTGCACTGCCTCCTATGGCGAAGAACATAAGCGCAAGAGTCAGACATGCGGTTTTAAGCGCATATTGAACTTTGTTTTTACGTTTTTTCTGCTCTAAAAAATACGGGCGTACTTCATTTATTAAAGACGATACTTTCTGCATCTTTTCATGTTCTTTTGTGCACTCAGGACAATTTGCAACATGCTCAAGAAATTCTTTATCATCTTTAAAAATAAAATATGCTTCGTATTTATTACATTTATGTTCCATTTTTTTCGCTCCTACATTTGTATAACGAAGCACAAAATAAAAATGTTCATTTTTATTTTAAAAATTTTTTTCTAAACCCCGAAACGCTTATATATCGCCTCAATGTTGCGCAAATATTTTTTCTCGTCAAAGCAATCTTTTATTTCTTCTTCACTTAAATGATGACGCATATTTTCTTTAAAATTACCCTCATCACCGCGACTAAAGGCGTCAAGCGCCTCTTTTTGCACAATTTCATAAGCTTGCTCGCGGGTTTTACCTTTTTGAGTAAGTTTTAAAAGACATGCCTGCGAATAGATTATCCCGCCGTATTTTTCGATGTTTTTAATCATATTTTTAGGCTTTAGGACAAGATTATTCACAACATTATTGAAACGATTAAGCATGTAATCAATTAAAATCGTTGAATCGGGGAAAATAATTCTCTCAACGCTTGAGTGAGAAATATCGCGCTCATGCCACAGGGTTATATCTTCCATTGCAGCAAGAGAATTTGCACGGACTATACGCGCTAAGCCCGAGAGATTTTCGCAAGCTATAGGGTTTTTCTTGTGCGGCATAGCGCTTGAGCCTTTTTGACCCTTGCTAAAGCCCTCTTCCGCCTCGCAAACTTCCCATCTTTGCAGGTGGCGAATTTCTACGGCAAAGTTTTCTATAGCGCAGGCTATATGAGATAGTGCGCTAATGTAAGCACTGTGTCTGTCCCTTGCGATTACTTGAGTAGAGATTTTTGCACTTTTAAGGCCTAAAATCTCACAAGTCATCTGCTCTATTTGAGGTTCAACATTTGAATAAGTACCCACAGGGCCTGATATTTGCCCTACAAGGACATCATTCAGCGCATAGTTAAATCTCTCCTTTGCGCGAGATAACATATCATACCAGTTTAAAAGCTTAAACCCGAATGTTATAACCTCTGCTCCTATACCGTGCGAGCGACCTATGCAGAGAGTATTTTTATGCTCTTTTGCAAGGTTTAATATAGAATTTAAAAGAGTATCCAAATCCTCGTTTATTATGTCAGATGCGTCTTTTATCTGAAGTGCAAGGGCTGTATCTATGACATCAGAACTTGTAAGCCCCATATGAATATAAGGAGAATATTTTTCGCCCACGTTTTCATTGACGTTAGTTAAAAAAGCTATAACGTCATGGCGAACTTCTGCTTCGATTTCATCAATTCTTTTAACATCAAAAGAGGCTGTTTTTTTAATATGCGAAAGTGCTTCATCGGGAATTTTGCCGACTTTGTTGTATGCCTCACAAACCGCAAGTTCTACCTTTAGGTAATAAGCGAACTTTGAGTTTATGTCCCATATGGATGAAATTTTTTCTCTTGAATATCTTTCAATCACAAATTGTATTATACTATAAAAAAAATTTTTTTAGGGGTTTTATAAGCCTGAGATATTATGAGAATATTGCCTGTACTGATTAATTCAAAAACATCTGCACTTAGAGGAAAAAGTGCGGAAAGTAACGGTGAAAAAGGCGCGCATCCTGTATATGCAACGCTTGAAACGCTTGATTCCACACAGATTTCAACTATTACAAGAGCACTTAGCGAGCTTGATAAGGTAGAGTTTTTACCAAATGACCTTATTTATGTAAAAAATTTAGGTGCAAACCCTCCCTTTAATAACGGCCATGAGGCTGTTGAGTGGATAAAAAGCAGCGGCGCAAAAATACTTTATGCTGATTTTTCTAACCCTAAAGTCCATGCCTGCCTAAACTATGACAAAGACAAAGGGACAATGATTTTTATTAATTCAAATTATAAAGACAAGTGTTCTCACTCTGATGTACTTGCAATTTCTGAGGCGATATTTCATGAATGCGGGCATGGAAAAGACCAGGACAGCGAAAACTCTATACAGGAAGAGTTTAACTGCCTCAGTTTAAATGTATTGGCGCATAGATTTTACGAGAAAAAATACCCTAAAGTATTTTATAACCAAAATTCTTTTTTATACACGGAAGGAGTGAGTTTATACCCCAAGCTCTTTTTCAGCTTTTATAAAAACGCCCTTAAACAGAGGATTGCAGATAAGTACGGGTATCTTCAAAGCGGGGATGGTAAACATCCTGCTACAAAAATAGCAGATGAAATAAAAGTTATATACCAAAGTGCAACATATGTGTAATAAAAATTTACAAAAAAATTTCAAAAATAGCCTAAAAATTAGCCACATGGATAATATAACGGGCTTACAAATTTGTAAAAGCATGATATAATAAGTCTAAGGTTGTTAGATATGTGTGTGCTTTAAAAAAAATGGGAGGCAAAATTTATGTCAACTCTTGTAGAAAAATTGAAAGTGAAACCGGTCATCAAATCAAAATTCAACGATGAATTCCAACACTATCTCAAAAAACAATGCCTGAAAACTACATTCAACGGTCTTGAACTTGAAACTTTCAGCTGGTACAAAAAAATGTTAGGTTTAATGTAGTTTAAAAAAAGACTTTAGGTGTTGATTAAAAATTTAAGATTTTATAAGCCTGTCATAAACATTTGACAGGCTTATAGAAGTCTCTTTTAATCCAAAATCGTCATAATTTCGTCTAACTCTTTTTTTGGCGAACGCTTATCTGAAACCTCAGGCTTACCTATAGCAAGCAGTGAAACAATCCTATCATCATCATTTATATTTAAAATCTCTCTAAATCTGTCTGATGCTAAAACGGGCGCAACCATCCAACAGCTGCCCAGATTAAGAGCATGCGCACTTAGCGCCATGTCCTCAATTGCTCCCCCCATGCTCAAAAGCTGGGAATCAGGACGCATTTGGCTGATTTTTGCACACTCAAATCCACAGTTCTCAAGAACCCCTTCGCAAAATGAGGGGGCTTTTGTTATAATGCAGGCAATAACAACCGGAGCTTTTTCAAAAAATGTAGAGTGTCCTCTGTAGCGCTCGATTTTTTCTTTCATACTTTCATCTTTTAATTTTGATAAAATTTCATCATAAGTATCAAGCACGGCTTGAGCCATTTTGTGCTTAATTTCATCGTTGTATATGGCAATAAACTTCCAGTTTTGAGCATTTATAGCACTCGGTGCAAGTCTTGCAGAGTTTATTATCCTTTTGATATCTTCTTTTGGAGGTATATAATCCTCATATTTTCTGTTAGTTTTTCTTGTATCAATTATTTCAAAAAAATCCATAATACCCCCTTTAATGGTATAATAACGCTATGAAAAAATTTATTTTAATTTTATTTGCTTTTTATTTTTTTGTAAATACGGCACTATCTGAGCCAAATTACAGATACAATGTCTATCGTGCAGGTGAAACTTCAAACCTTAGTGCAAAAGATTTTTCTCAAGGTTCAAAAGTGCTCTTTATCGTTGATTTTTCAAACAGTATGAATGAAAAAATGGGCGACAGGACAAAGCTTGATGTAGCGCTTGATACGCTATCTTCCATATTGCCGCAAATTCCCCAAAATGTGCAAACAGGTCTTAGAATTTACGGACATCGGGGCGGTTTTACTTACATGGACGGATGTATGGCATCAAAATTAGCCGTACCGCTTGGCGCAAATAACTCAAGCAACATTTTAAATTCCCTTTATAAAACCTCAGCCGTAGGCTGGACGCCTATTACTTATTCGCTAAAGCAGGCAATAAACTCAGATTTTGCAGGTGTCAGCGGTCAAAAACACATAATTCTTTTAACCGACGGGGGCGAAAACTGCGACGAGAGCCCTTGTACTTATGCTATAGAACTTATGAAAACAAGAAACGATATTTCAATTGACGTTATAGCTTTTGATATTTTTGACCAAGAGGCAAGAAATCAACTGAGGTGCACCGCCCTTACTACATCGGGCAAATTCTACAGTGCAAACTCTCCCGATGAATTAAGAAACAGTCTTTTTGAAAGTTTAAACATAGATAAAGACGTCAGAGGCAGGATTAAAATTAATCCCTAAAAACTTGACTAAATACGCTCAAAATCCTATTATGGAGAGATGAAAGATATTTTTATAGTATCGCCTGTTAAAACTCCAGACAATATAAGAGAATTTTGCAAAAAGACCAACTGCAGAGAGTTTTACGTATATCATCATCGCTTTATAAACGACAATTTTGAGTATATTGAAGAGTACATAAAAGCGGCAAAAGAGTGCGACGCAAAGATTTATGTAAACTTCAAACACTCAATTGATGAAGAAGAAGTATCAAAAACAAAAAAGTTTATAGAATTTCTCCATACAACAAAAATCAACGGTATTTTTGTAAATTCATACGGAATACTTGAGATTATAAAGACCATGGACTTACCTTTTAAGGTCATTATAGATTCTTACTTTGATATTCATAACCTCTGCGGTATAGAGTTTATGGAGATGTTTCACAAAATTGACAGACTTATAATAACAGAAGAGCTGTACCTTAAAAATATAGAAAAAATTAAAAAATACGCAAAAATCCCTCTTGCAATAGATACGGATAATCTCCCGTACTTTGCCGATGATATTATAAAATCCCGCGCAGTTTCATCTGTTGTAATTAAAGGGAAATTCCAAAACTCGGATGAGATTTTGCACGCTATAAAACTTATAGAAAAAATCCTTGCTAAACCAAAAATGTTTAAAGAGCAAAAACTCCCCTTTAAACACGTGAGAAAGAGTTTTTACAGGACAAATCACTTCTGCGGAGAGATACAAAGCGCTCAGGGCGGGGATTTTAAATTTGCAAATAATATACATAAATACGACTGGAAAATAAAAGGCTCAACCCTTAAAAAAGACTGTAACTATCAAGAGCTAAAGCTGCCAAAATTAAACCTTAGAATATCAAGTCTGGAGCAGTTAAAAGAGCTTGAAAAGTTTATTGAAAAAGCAGGCTTTAACCCTGTTAACTCAATTGAATACGGAGAAGTTGCCTCAACGGTTGACCTTTATACAAAAAGTTTTGATGAATTAGTAAATGTTGTTAAGGATTTTTGTAAAAAGCATAAAATAAAACTTAACCTCTCTACACCAAGAATACTTATAGAAAGGGATTTTGACAGGGTTTATGAACTTATAAGAACTCTTGCTCTCAAAGCTCCAAAACCCTCAACCGTTGTTGTAAACAATATAGGCATGTGGTGGGCGATAATTAACGACAACAAACTAACCGACGTTAATCTTGAAATCGGCGGAGGAATAAACCTGCTTAACAGTTATTCGATAAAATGCCTCTCAAACCTGCACCCCATACGCGCTATAGACTTTTCTACATTGGGAGATGAAGATAATGTAGTTTCTTGCATTAAAAAAACAAAACGCTTAATACCTAATAAAAAAATGTTTATAGGCGGTGCAAAAAGAGTAGAGAGCATCGGACTTTGCCCGCTTAACTGCGACAGTGCCGTTGTTTCAAGGCTTTCTTGTTCAGCTCCGTGCCACAAGGGCCACTGGTGCATAACAGACCCTCTTATAGAAAAAACCTTTCCCATAATGGTGGATGGTTTTTGCAAAATGCATATGTTTGAAGAAAAAATAGTGCAGAATTTCGATAAAATCCCTTATTATCAAAGCCTTGGAATAAATGAATTTATTATAGATTTTTCATCTATCCACTCACCCCTTGTACCAAAGATTTTAAGCAATTATCTAAATGCAATTTATAAAAATTCTCATCTTAAATAAGCTAAATATTGATAAAGCGGAGTGATTTTGCTTTTGTCTTTATCAAGAGCAGAAATTATTTCTTTTTTCATAGTTTCAAGGTCAGGCTCTTTTTCGTCAAAATATAACTGCCACGGTGCAACTTTTAATACTCGAGCTATAGCGACAAGGTTTTCACATTGCGGGTAGTTATGCCCTGATTCAATCCTTGAAAGGCTTTTCATTTCTATATTTACCAGCTCCGCAAGCTGCGTTTGCGATAAACCCAACCGCTTTCTAAAAAATTTAATCCTCTTACCGAGAATTTTTTTAAGCTCTCCGGCTTCAACCTCTTGCATTAATTTTTCCTTGTTTTTAATAATTCTAATTTTAAAGCACGGTGATAAAAACTTATTTTTAAATAGATTTTTTTATATTTTTCTTATTTTTAGTTGTAATTTATAGAATTATAATGTAATATTTTATTAAAAATTATCATTTAAAAGGGTAATATACATATGACTAAAAATAAAAATCTTGCTTTCACTTTGGCAGAGCTTTTAACTGCAGTACTTGTGATATCGGTTATTATGGTGGCGTTAGCTCCTGTTATAACAAAGAGGATGAAAGATAATATTACCGTACAGACTGATAATAGAGAGGGGTTAGAGATATATACCAATCCCGGTACTTATACATTTGATGTTCCTGTCGGTATTAATACATTATTTATTCAAGGTTCAGGAGGAGCAGGAGGTGGAGGAGGAGCAACCGTTAGTAATGAAAAAACGGTTAGCTTTACAAGTAATTCAAGTTGGATAATACCAAATGGTGTTAATCAGGTTACTCTTACTATCACTGGAGCAGGTGGTGGTGGAGGGGGAAGCAATGGAAGTGCTAATCCGAGTGTAAATGCAATAAATTCTAGTGTTTATAATGATAAATGCCTGAGTGATGAGTTTTTGGCGATAAGAGGGGCGTCTGATGAAACTGATTTATGCATAACCAGAACAAATGTTTCAAATGCTACTTCAGAGTCATGGGGCGGAAGTAAAGTATACTCTGAAACTGAGTCCTGTACTAACGGTAAATGCTGTTGGAGTAATCTAGGTGAAAAAAATCAATGGGGGGGTATTCATTGTAGCAACGTCGCAACTTCTAATGGCGCCCTAAAAGGTTGTGACAGAACTGTATGTACATACACTATAGCATCCGAGTTATGCGGTTTGTATAAAACAAATCTAGAACCTGACAAAGGTGGAACTTACAGATTACCAAGCTCAAGTGAACTAAATAAAGTGGGTAGGTATATAAAAGATTGGTCAACGAATATGGGTTCTAATGGTCTTAACCTTTGTTCATATTATTATTTGCAGACTTATGGTAATTATCCTGATACGTCATTTTGTACCGTTACCAACAAATGCAATGGTGCCCTTGCGGATGCTTGCAACCCTTCTAATGTTTGGTGTGAAGATTCTGGAGTGCTATGTATTTTAGATTTCTCTACTGCTCCTGGAGGCGCATGGGTAAAGCAATCTGCCTTAATGAATATGAATACTGCCAACTCCGTCCGTTGTGTCCGTGCCCTCAATCGTATGAACAGATATAGCGGCGCAGGTGGTTCCTCAGGTGCTGTGATGGA
>CALUYW010000024.1 GCA_944325105.1 Candidatus Gastranaerophilales bacterium
TTTGGCGGGCATATGCAAACCGTTCCAAGGCGACGTGGAAATCGAAGATTTCCTCAGGAGCAAGTGAGCAGGAGTAGAACTCTTGCTCCGGGTAGAAGTTATTGTATGGGCGCACGCTAATGCTATCGCGCCCGCACAAAATCCGTTTCGTATCTTAATTCTATGAGGCGTACTCAAAATTTAAACCACGCCTCTTTTTTTTAGAATTAAAAAAGGCGCTCACCCGAGCGCCTTAAATATAAAATATTTGTTTTATGTTCCTGAAGTCCAGCTGTTAAGATATTCTTGCTGCTCATCAGTCAATGTATCAATTTCTATACCCATAGAGTCAAGTTTTATTCTTGCAATTTCTTCATCAACAGATTTTGGAAGGGTATAGAGTTTATTTTCAAGTTTACCTTTATTTTTAAGAATAAATTCAATACCAAGTGCCTGATTTGCAAAGCTCATATCCATAACACTTGCAGGGTGGCCCTCAGCACATACAAGGTTTGATAATCTGCCTTCGGCTAAAACATAAACTGATTTTCCGTTATCGAGTTTCCACTCGTCAAAGTTAGGACGTACATTTTTGTATTCTACAACATGTTTTCTTAAGCCGTTTACATTGACTTCGACGTCAAAGTGGCCCGAGTTTGCAAGGAAAGCACCATCTTTCATATTCATAATGTGCTCAACATCAATTACATTTTTATCGCCCGTAACAGTAAGGAAAATATCACCCTCACGAGCAGCGCGAGCTATAGGCATTACTCTAAAGCCGTCCATTGCAGCTTCAAGAGCTTTTAGAGGGTCAACCTCGGTGACTATAACATTTGCCCCCATACCGCGCGCACGAGTGGCAACACCTCTGCCGCACCAGCCATAGCCACAAGTTACAAAGGTTTTACCAGCAAGCAAAATATTTGCCGCACGCAAAAAACCGTCCATTACAGACTGTCCCGTACCATAGCGATTATCGTATAAGTGTTTTGTAAGGCTTGAATTAACCCCAAGAGCAGGAAACTTAAGACTGCCTTGTTTTTCCATTGCCTCAAGTCTTATAATCCCTGTTGTTGTTTCTTCAGTTGAACCTATGATATTTTCCAGTAAATCCTGTCTTTCTTTGTGCACTGTAGCAACAAGGTCACAACCGTCATCAATTATTAAATGGGGTTTATGGTCAAGCGCCATTTGTACATGGCGATGATAAGTGTCTGAATCTTCGCCTGCTATAGCATAAACAGGCATATTCCAGTATTTAACAAGTGCTGCTGCAACATCATCTTGAGTAGATAAAGGATTTGACGCAGCAAGCACGGCATCTGCTCCGCCTGCTTGCATAGCAACGCAAAGCGCTGCGGTTTCTTTTGTAACATGCACGCATGCAGTGAGCCTTAGGCCTTTAAAAGGCTGCTCTTTTTTAAAGCGCTCCATAATACGAGTTAAAACAGGCATATCTTTAAACGCCCACTCTATGTTCTTTTTACCTTGTTCTGCAAGGCTGATGTCTTTAATTTCACACTTAACAGTCATTTGTGTCATTTTTCATCCTCTTGTTGTAATTGATAAAAATAATAACACAAAAAAAATGTTTATGATAACATAGGAAGTAGAAATTTACGAGAGTAAATAAAGTAGACAAAATAGGAGAAAATTTATGTCAACAGTTGAGTACTTTACTAATTCAGAGGAGTTGAAAAAACTCTATTCTGCTGCACGTGCAACTATTACCGCTCCTTTTTACGGTAACAATGTTGAACATGTTAAATCAGTTTCAGAAGCTTACAAATTAGCTAAAAACAGCCCCGGAACAGTTGAATTAACAGGTATGCCTATTTATATGCCTGAAAAAATCGGTCTTCCTCAAGGCGCTAACCAATTGTTATTCAACGACGGCACAGTTGTTGGCCGTTGCGCTGCTGCAAGAAAAATCGTAGGCGAACCGAATTGCGATTTAGGATATTTATTACCTATCATCCGTGAAGCGGTTTACAATACACGTGACAGATTAATGTACAGAACAGAAGCCGTTGTAGGTCTTGAAGAAGACTTCATGGTAAAAGCTCACCTTTTAATTCCTGAAGGTTTTGAAAATGTTATGTACTCTTGGATGTTAAACTTCCAATACATTAACGAATGCTACGCTCAAATGTATGAAAATTCAAGAGCTATCCCCGATGGCGACATTTTCGTATTCTCAGACCCTGACTGGACACACCCTGACTTCCCGTACGGTTTAACTTTCTTTGACCCTGAACACAACTGTGCTGCAATTTTGGGTATGAGATACTTTGGTGAACACAAAAAAGGTACACTTACTCTTGCTTGGGGTTGCGCTGCTCGTAACGGTTATGCTTCATGCCACGGTGGTATGAAACGCTACAACCTTGACGGCGGAAAATCTTTCCAAGTAGCAGTATTTGGTCTTTCAGGTTCAGGTAAATCAACAATTACACACGCTAAACACAACAACAAATATGACATCACAGTACTTCACGATGACGCATTTGTAATTAACGTACATGATAAATACACAATCGCATTGGAACCTGCATACTTTGATAAAACTGCAGATTACCCGATGGGTTGCGAAGATAATAAATATATCTTAACTCAACAAAACGCAGGTGTTATTGAAGGAGCTGACGGCAAAACTTACTCAATCACTGAAGATATCAGAAACGGTAACGGCCGTGCAGTTAAATCAAAACTTTGGTCACCCAACAGAGTTGATAGAATCGATGAACCTATTAACGCTATTTTCTGGTTGATGAAAGACCCGACAATTCCTCCTGTACTTAAATTATCAGGTGCATCGCTAGGTTCTGCAATGGGTGCAACACTTGCTACAAAACGCTCAAGCGCAGAAAGACTTGCAAAAGGCGTTGACCCCAATGCTTTAGTTGTTGAACCTTACGCAAACCCATTCCGTGTATATCCTCTTGAAATGGATTACACAAGATTTAAACAACTTATCTTAGATGGCGTTGACTGCTACATCTTAAATACAGGCGAGTTTATGGGTACAAAAGTTCAACCTAAACACACTCTTGGCATTATCGAAGCAATTGTTGAAGGAAGCGCTAAATTCCACAAATGGGAAAACTTCTCAGATATAGAAATTATGGATGTTGAAGGCTTTGATGCTTCTTTTGCAAATAAAGAATACGCTCAACAATTCATCGCTCGTATGAACGACAGAATCGAATTCGTTAAATCAAGAGAAACAGAAAAGGCAGGCTTGGATAAACTTCCCGCTGACGCTCTTGAAGCTCTTGAAGCTGTTGTTAAACAAGCTCAAGCGTAATGCAGAGTGAGCCTTGAGGCTTGCGATGAGCAAGACCGCAGGTGCAACAAATATAAAATTGGCGCTATATTAATTTATAGCGCCTTTTCTATTTCATAAAAAATTTATAAGGTTCAATATTTAAAACCTCAGCTATTGTAAAAATTGTTTTAACACTCGGGTAAAATTTTCC
>CALUYW010000025.1 GCA_944325105.1 Candidatus Gastranaerophilales bacterium
AGCGGCTTGTCCGCAAAGTTAACCAGCTGAGCCTCTGTCAAAATTGAAAATTGAATAATGGATGGGGGCGTAGCTCACTTGACGAGGTTAACGAGTCAAAGCGGCTTGTCCGCAAAGTTAACCAGCTGAGCCTCTGTCAAAATTGAAAATTGAATAATGGATGGGGGCGTAGCTCAGCTGGTTAGAGTGCATGCCTGTCACGCATGAGGTCGCGGGTTCGATACCCGTCGTCCCCGCCATTAAAATAACTAAGCACCCAACAGGGTGCTTTTTTAGTACGGGTATCGAACCTATTGCAAGTCTGCATTGTTCACCAAGGTTCACAAAGACCCGCGTCAGCGCCATTAAAATAACTAAGCACCCAACAGGGTGCTTTTTTAGTACGGGTATCGAACCTATTGCAAGTCTGCATTGTTCACCAAGGTTCACAAAGACCCGCGTCAGCGCCATTAAAATAACCCTCTTTAAAAAAATAAAGAGGGCTTGTTACTTTAAACTCCAGGACACAGCGGCCCTAAAAGGCGTACACTGTTAGTGAGGGTTGCTGATTGTCTGTACCCTATCACTAGCGTACATAATCTTATCTGTTTTGATAAACCTTAGATAAACTGAGTCTGATTATTAAGACTACCTCACACGAGTTTAAATATCCTGCTCTATGCCCATCCGTAAATAAGGCATACTCTGAGGATAATTTACTTTATTTTATATTTTTAGACCAATAAATTCAAGCAGTAAATATAATTGTCATATATATGACACGCCTGTTGCCGAACACCAGGACACAGCGGCCCGAAAAGGCGTTCCGAGGATTGTTATAATTCTCGTTGAACGTACCTTGATTGAGGTAACGGTTATAGTAGTTACTACTGTTAGGCGTAGATGACCAGACGTTGTTCGGATTGCAGTTACCAACTGACCCTGTACAAACGCCGTAATTGTTGCACCTAGCGGAACCGTAACCGCTGTAGTTGTCACAAACTATGACGGAGGTTGGATATGACATGTCGACATATACTTCGACACATGGTATCTGTCAAGGCAGCTCTTTAGTCTAATTATTAAGACTACTCCGACGAGTTCGACTCCCGCTCTGCAAACATCCTTGAACATTTTGCACTCCGGGGAGGCGTGTCAAAAGTATAATAACATGTATAAATTATATTGTCACGTTTTGGTTAAAATATGACACGCCTGTTGCCGAACACCAGGACACAGCGGCCCGAAAAGGCGTTGCGAGGATAGTTGTTATTCTCGTTGAACGTACCAGAATTCAGGTTCCGATTGTAGTAGTTGCTACCGTTAGGCGTAGATGACCAGACGTTGTTCGGGTTGCACCAACCATTGTTCGACCCCGTACAAACATTGTAATTGTTGCATCTAGCGGAACTGTAACCACTGTTGTAGTCACAAACTATTTCGGAGGTTGAATATGGTGCACTAATATAGACCCTAGTGCACGGTATCTGTCAAGGCAGCTCTTTAGTCTAATTATTAAGACTACTCCGACGAGTTCGACTCCCGCTCTGCAAACATCCTTGAACATTTTGCACTCCGGGGAGGCGTGTCAAAAGTATAATAACATGTATAAATTATATTGTCATATACTTTACAATTATATTTATAATTTGAAAACAAACTTGAAATTATGAATAAATATGTTATATTAAAAATACCGTAGAGTTAATTGAATAGCTGAATATAAAGGTCAGGTTTATGGCAGATTTGTTGTGCCGTCAAAACGATGGCAGAAGAAACGCTTTTACGCTCGCGGAGTTATTGGTTTCAGTCTTGATTATCTCGGTGGTCATGGTGGTTTTAGCACCTGTTTTAACAAGAAGAGCTACCGATGATTTTAAGCTTGCTCAATTAAAAAATGCGACCCATCTTTATCTTTATGATAAAAATGACCCCGATTGCACGGAAGTTTCAGGAGTTGAAAACTCACTTGATTGTAAGTTTACCGTTCCTGAAGGCGTAAGGGAAATTAACGCCCTTGTTGTGTCAGGCGGTGGTGGAGGGGCAGGTGCTACTCAACCTACTATTCAATATAATAAAAAAGTAACAACTTCTAACGCAACAATAGGAAGTGCAAAATCTCAAGAACTAAAAATAACAAGAGGTATGAAAAACTTCACAGTTACCTACCTCGCAGGCGGAGGCGGAGGAGGAGGCGGCGGAGCCTATAAGCAGTATTCAAGTGCGCCCGCTTCTCAGGCAGACTGCGACCCTTATCAGGCAAAATACCTTACATCTGCTCAAAACGGCAAAGGGGTTTGTGTAACAAAATATAACGTAGGTGATATCCCCGGTGCTGCAAACGGTGGCATAGCAACAAGTGTTACAACCGTAAGCACGGGTACAAACTGCTCAGCAAATGCATGTTGTTGGAGAGGGCAAACCGCGTCACCATGTGATTCCTCAGGCACCAGTTACAGCGGTTGCAATAGAACTGTTTGTACTTGGTATGCAGTTAATTCATCTTGCCAACTTTTAGCATACGCAGGAACTAAAGCAGGTGATTGGCGTATGCCAACAAGAGATGAATTATCTAAATGGGCATCTAACATTACAACTATTTCAAGAAACCAGGGTGATAACGGTCTTAGACTTTGTGACAACTACAGCGGTTACGGTTCCGCTAGGTGCGACAATTACGGCGTTTGTACAGGGTCAGTTGGTTACTGCACTCCGCTCTACGTCTGGTCATCTACGCCTAACAGTAGTTACTACTATCACCGTTACCTCTCTCAAGGTACGTTCTACGAGGGTTATAACGGTCCTCGGTACGCCTTTTCGGGCCGCTGTGTCCTGGAGGGCGGAGCTCAGACATTTAACTCTT
>CALUYW010000026.1 GCA_944325105.1 Candidatus Gastranaerophilales bacterium
CACCCACGGTGCTTATACTAACTTTGTAAAGCATTTGCTTTACGGGACTGAGCTAATCCCCCATATTAAATTTTCAACTTGCTCTGTTGGTAGAGCACCCACGGTGCTTATACTAACTTTGTAAAGCATTTGCTTTACGGGACTGAGCTAATCCCCCATATTAAATTTTCAATTCACAAAGTCTTAGCCCTGCGACATTTTTCATACTAGCAAAGACAAAAAAAATAATCAATATATTTTTTAAATTTTCTTAAAAAACCTCTAAATACTTCTTATAGTTTATTTTATGGCCAATAAAATATGCTACAATTGTTCCCATGAACGAATTTAATAAACCTCTTGTAAGTCTTATAGTTACATGCCATAACCTCGGCGCTTACTTGCCCGAGTGTATTAAAAGTATTGAAAATCAAACATATAGAAATTTTGAAATAATTATTGTTGATGATTTTTCTGATGAGGAAACTAAAGCAGTAATTGAGAAAAATTATAAAAATAAAAATATAATCTCAAAGTTTTTTGGGGCAAGTGATATAAGAGTTATTGAAACAAAGAAAAATGAGGGTCAACTGGGTGCTTTTTTAACAGGCTTAAAGGTTTCAAGAGGCGAATTTGTCTGTATGATAGACGCAGACGATGTTCTTCTGGAAGATTATTTGTCGGTTCTTCTCCAAGCGCATATGAATGTAAGTGTTGCTTTTGTAAGTGCTGCACAGTGTGAAATTGATGAAAATTCAACCATTCACTGTCTAAACTCTCTTGCATCTCCGACATTTAAAAACTCGGGAGGTGTGTACAAAAAACTTTCTGCCGATAAAATATTCGATACGGATTTTGAAAATTTTGAAGTAAAGAGAATAACGGATAAGCAGTGCCCATTTGGCGCGTGGTGTTGGAATCCTTCAACTTCTGCCATGATGAGAAGAAGTGCTCTTGAGTTCTTGTTTTTATTCAAAAATATAGAAAACTATAAAACAGGTGCAGATAAGTTTATATTCTCGTTTTTGCATTTAATTGGCTCAAGTGCTATTGTTTCAAAACCTCTATTTGCCTACAGGCGTCATAGGAGCAACTGCTCTGGAACAAATCCTGTAATGGGTAATTTTAGATATCTAAAGCCCGAGTCCGTAGATAGGCTTATAAGATGGAATAAAAATCTGCACTTTGATATGCTTTGTTTTATATTTAAAAACTATTCGTATTTTTGTGCTCGTATAAATTCTATGAATACAAAAAAACTTATTTTTAAGGTTATTTTTTCTTTTAACTTTTTGACAATAAAAAAAGCGCTAAAAGCGCTTTTCTATAAAACTTGTTAATTAACCCTTAAGGTCAATTAAAGCCCCGTTTTTTGAAGGGTCATGTCGCTGTAATTTAAGCGCTTCCTGATACAGTACGCCCTCGTTGTCCTTAAGCACACTTGCGTAGGAATTTCTTGCATTTAGGGGGTCATGATTTGCATTAATTCCCTTAAAATTTGTTGAATTTTGAGGTTTCATTTTAATAGGTTCAATCACGTCCTGCCTCCTTCAAGGATATAAAACCCGAGCATAAAATTTCTTGCCACATTATCAATACCTTCTAAATATATTTTAACATATATTTTGTAATATTTGAACTGTAGATTTGAATTTTTTTTGTCATTCATTTATTATTTAGAAGATGAGTTTTATGTTTCGTTTAACACCCTATTTGTTTTTAATACCCGCCTTTGTACTCTTAGGAGTGTTCTTTTTTGTACCTTTTGTGCAAACGATACATCTTAGCTTTTTTGATTATTCAAAAGACATATACAATCCGCAATTCGCATCATGGGCTAATTATCTTTACCTTATAAAGAACCCTCAATTTTTAAAAACAATTTTAAATACATTTTATTTTCTGATTTTGTGCGTGCCTTTTTTGGTTATTTTCCCGCTATTTTTGGCAGTGCTTTTAAATACAAAAATAAGGGGAAAGACATTATATAAACTTGTAATTTATCTGCCTGTTGTTGTCTCAATTGTAGTTGTGGCAATAGCTTTTAAGTGGTTGTATGCTCCGGAGGGGTTATTTAACTATTTTCTTGATATTTTACATATAAAACCCATAGGCTGGCTTTCTGACCCAAGGTTTGCAATGATGTCCGTTGCTCTTGTTACTATTTTTAAGGGTGTCGGGTACTATATGATGATTTATCTTGCAGCTTTAATGGGTGTACCAAAAGACCTCTATGATGCTGCTGATGTTGACGGGGCATCATCCTGGCAAAAGCATATGAATGTTACCGTTCCTCATATTATGCCGACAATTGCTCTTGTTTCTACCATAAGTTCAATATCGGCACTAAAAGTCTTTGTTGAAATTTATGTTATGACGCGAGGCGGCCCGCTTGATTCAACAAAAACAATTGTATACTACATTTATGAAAGAGCCTTTGAAAATCTTGATTTAGGTATAGCGTCAGCTGCAGCGGTGATTTTACTCGTTGTGGTTATGGCTTTTTCGCTAATCAATATTTTTGTATTTGAAAGGAAAAAATACGGACTGTGATTAAGAATTTTTTTAAAGGTATATCCGCTCATATAATCTTACTTCTGGTCTGTGTTTTATCACTGCTGCCTTTTTTGTGGTTGTTATCAACCGCGCTTAAAGGAGCAGGGGAGAATATTTTTCAATATCCGCCCGTTTTTATACCGCAGGATTTTACGTTTGAGAATTTTTCCGAAGTATTAAAGCTTGTACCTATTGTAGGATATGTTATAAACAGCTTTATAGTTGCATTTTTTACCGTTATTTTAAATTTAATATTCTCTGCTATGGCGGCGTATCCCCTTGCAAGAATGGAATTTGCGGGTAAGAAAATAGCTTTTTTTGCAATACTTGCAACCATTATGGTGCCTTTTCAAGCTATTATGCTTCCTGTGTATATAATTACTCTAAAGTTAAACCTTGTTGATTCATACGGGTCGCTTGCAGGATATATTGGAATGATACTTCCTTTTGCGGTTAATGCTTTTGGAATATTCCTTTTAAGGCAGGCGTTTTTATCTATACCAAAAGAGCTTGAGGAAAGTGCCGTTGTTGACGGGTGCAATTCTTGGCAGATTTTCTTTAGGATTTTACTCCCTATGATTAAGCCGTCTCTTGCAGTCCTTGCAATATTTACTTTTATTGGCAGCTGGGGAGAGTTTTTGTGGCCCAGCATTGTTTTGACAAACGAAAAATTATTTACTCTACCTGTCGGTATAAATAATCTGCAAGGTGCATTTAGCGCAGACTACAGGCTTATTGCCGCAGGTTCGATGATATCAATCGTGCCCATTGTAATTTTCTTTGTATCTTTGCAAAAATATTTTATCTCAGGAGCAAACGAAGGGGCTGTCAAGGGATAAGGTATGGATGAGATTTTCTTAAGAAATACAATGTATTGGGGCGATGAGTTTCAAAAGTATTTAAAGGGTTTGCATATAGCGGTTTTTGGCCTTGGTGGAGTCGGCGGATACGCTCTTGATGCGCTTGTAAGGGCAGGGGCTGGAACTTTTAGCATTGTAGATTTTGATACTGTTTCAAAAAGCAATATAAACAGACAAATAATAGCGCTAAATTCTACCGTTGGACACAAAAAGACGGAAGTTTTTAGAAAAAGAATGAAAGATATAAACCCTGATGTAGAGATTTTTGTTTATGAAGATTTTTATGACGGGTCGCAAAATGAGCAAATTTTTGGTAAGAGTGTTGATTTTGTGGTAGATGCTATTGATTCTCTGCGCTCAAAAATAGGGCTTTTAAAATACTGTAAAGACAATAATATAAAAGTTATAACTTCTCTTGGGGCAGGCAACAGGCTTGATGCGTCAAGACTCAGGGTTAGCGATTTATCTGAAATTAAGACAAAATGCCCTTTTGTAAAAAATGTAATTTCCCGTTTAAAAAAAGAGGGAATAGACTCAGGCATGATGGTTGTCTGGAGTGATGAGAGTCCTAAATCTCTTAAAAAAATAAAAACGATACAAAAAATAACTAAAAAGGATGAAACACAAATTGAGATAACAAAATTCACCCCCGCCTCAACCCCAGTAGTACCTGCTGTCAGCGGACTTTTGTGTGCAAATTATATTATTAATTTTTTGTATGAAAATTATACAAAAAATAATGCCTGAGTGCTAATTCCAACGGGCGATAAAATGCCTTAAAAAATAGTGTAATATATAAGAGGTGAGTCGATAACTACCTGTCATCTATATTCGGGGTTGCGATAAAAGATTTTTGGACGGGTTCAAAATGTTGGTCGGCTCGCTTTTTTGTTGCGTAAGCCGGTGCTCCCAATGACGGCGGCGACGAGCCGGCGTAATGGAGCACTACGAAAGCGACGTAAGAGTTTTGTTCCAAAACTCCACAGGAGCATAGCGTAAGCCGGTGCTCCCAATGACGGCGGCGACGAGCCGGCGTAATGGAGCACTACGAAAGCGACGTAAGAGTTTTGTTCCAAAACTCCACAGGAGCATAGCGTAAGCAAGCATGAGCTTAGCGCGAGAGCGCTTAGCAAACAATAAATCTTAATTTTGCATGGAAGTTTCTTTTTGGTTATAATTAAACAAAAAGGAGCTCTCTGGTTTTGGAAAGATTTGTTGGAATTATAGGTATAGTAATTATTTTAGGCATATGTTACCTTATGTCTAACAACAAAAAAGCAATTAGCTTAAAAACCGTTATATCGGGACTTTTGCTTCAGTTTTTGCTCGCTGTTTTTATATTAACGATACCTCTTGGTCAAAAGATAATCTCAGGGGTTGCAAAGTGTATAGAGAAAATTTTATACTTTGCAAACGCAGGCGGCGACTTTGTTTTTGGCTTTTTAAATGATTCACCTGAAAAAATAGACTCTATTTTCTACCCCGGGGCTAATTTCTTATTTGCCACAAAACTTGTGATAACAATAATTTTTGTGCTGGCAATAGTTAATATTCTCTATCACTTTGGCATAATGCAAAGAGTTGTGCAGTTTTTTGCAAAAATTATGTACAAAATCATGAATGTTTCAGGTGCTGAGGCACTTTCTAACATTGCAAGTGCTTTTGTAGGGCAGGTTGAGGCTCAAATTCTTATTCGCCCCTACCTTGCAACCGCTACAAAATCAGAACTTTTAGCCTCTATGACTGGTTCTATGGCTTGCATTGCAGGCGGAGTTATGGCAATTTATATTGCAATGGGCGTGGATGCCAAGTTTTTGCTTGCTGCAAGTATCATGGCAGCACCCGGAGCGCTTGTTGTTTCAAAAATTGTTTTCCCTGAAACTGAGGAGTCAAAGACAAAAGATGATGTAAAAATTGATATAAAAAGCCCTTATGTCAATCTTATTGACGCTATAGCACATGGTGCTTCAGACGGTATGAGGGTGTCGTTAAATGTTATAGCAATGCTTATAGCGCTATTGGCGCTAATTTCTATGATTGACTGGTCACTTGGCTATGTAGGTTTGTTTTTGCATAATGTTTTACATATAAATCTGCCCTTTATTGACCTTACGGATTTGAATTTAAAAACTATTTTGGGCTCAATCTTTTCTTTCTTTGCGCTTATTATGGGTGTTCCTTTTACCGATTGTGCCAGCGTTGGTGCTATGATGGGTGAAAAGCTTGTACTAAACGAATTTATTGCCTATACGGATTTAGTTGGTCTGCAGGGAATTATCACACATAAGGCAGAAGTCATTGCAAGCTTTGCACTGTGCGGTTTTGCAAACTTTGGTTCTGTTGCAATTCAAATAGGCGGCATTGGTGAGCTTGCACCCTCAAGGAGAAAAGACCTTGCAACACTTGGTATAAAGGCTCTTATTTGCGGTACTTTTGCCTCTTATATTTCAGCTTGTATGGCAGGGATTTTGCTTGGATGAAAATAGTCGATAAAATAATTCAGATAAAAGCAGACTCTATGCCTCCAAAGGCTGAATTTATTGAGCAAGAAATAAAAACACAAGGTACTGACCCTATCAGGTGGGCAATAATTGATACAAAAGAAAATACACTTATTTTATCCGTTGCGGGATATGAAATTTAGATATGCTTTTCTTTTGCACTGATTCTTGCGATTGCTTTTGCAAGGGCAAACTGTGCTCTTAAAATGTCGTCTTTTTCATCTTTGGCGTTAATTCTTGCTTGAGCACGCTCTTTTGCGGCGTTTGCACGAGCAAGGTCAATATCGTCGCCAAGTTCAGCGATATCGGTTAAAATTGTAGCCTCATTTTGGCTAAATTGTAAAACGCCTGCCATAGTTGTGATATGAATTGGTTCTTTATCAACTATAACTTTTGTTACGCCGATATCGAGCGCGCAAACTACAGGGATGTGATTGGGCAAAATACCCAATCTTCCGTCTGTACTTTGAACATAAAGTTCGTCAACGTCGCGCTCAAAGACTAATTTTTCGTGAGTTATTACTTTTAATTTGATTTTATTTGAATTTTCATTCATTATACTGCCGCCGTTTGCTTAGCTTTTTCAAGTACGTCCTCAATTGTTCCTACCATATAGAAAGCTTGTTCGGGTACATCATCGTGTTTGCCTTCTATAATTTCCTTAAAGCCTTTAATCGAATCTTCAAGTTTTACATATTTGCCTTTTGTGCCTGAGAATTGTTCAGCTACAAAGAAAGGCTGTGACAGGAATTTTTGGATTTTTCTTGCTCTGTTAACAGTAAGTTTATCTTCTTCGGACAATTCATCCATACCCAAAATTGCAATGATATCTTGCAAGTCTTTGTATTTTTGAAGAATTTCAAGAACTTTTTTAGCTACTTCGTAGTGCTCCTCGCCGATGATATTCGGGTCAAGCGCTCTTGAGCTTGATTCAAGCGGGTCAGCAGCAGGGTAAATACCTAATGATGCAATCTGACGGGATAATACCGTTGAAGCATCAAGGTGAGTAAATGTTGTAGCAGGAGCAGGGTCAGTCAAGTCATCTGCAGGAACGTAAATTGCCTGAACTGATGTGATTGAACCTTCTTTAGTTGATGTAATACGCTCTTGTAACTCACCCACTTCCTGAGCCAGTGTCGGCTGATAACCAACAGCAGAGGGCATACGTCCAAGTAATGCTGATACTTCAGAACCGGCTTGTACAAAACGGAAAATGTTATCAATAAACAAAAGTACATCCTGTCTTGTTACATCACGGAAATATTCAGCCGATGTAAGAGCAGAAAGCCCCACTCTCATACGAGCTCCCGGAGGTTCGTTCATCTGACCGTATATCAGTGCTACTTTGTCAAGTACGCCTGACTCTTTAAATTCGTTATAAAGGTCGTTTCCTTCACGAGTTCTTTCACCAACACCGCCAAAAACCGAAACACCGTCATGTGCCATTGCGATATTGTGGATAAGTTCTTGAATAAGAACTGTTTTACCAACGCCAGCACCGCCAAAAAGACCGATTTTACCGCCTTTTTGGTATGGCATTAAAAGGTCGATAACTTTAATACCTGTTTCAAGAATTTCAATATTAGTGTTTTGTTCGGTTAATTTTGGCGATTCTCTGTGAATCGGTAAATAATCAGCCGCCTCAATTGGGCCCTTGTTGTCAACAGGTTCACCAAGAACATTTGTAATTCTGCCTAACACGGCTTTACCAACAGGAACTTTAATAGGTTCTTTTGTGTTTACAACTTTCATACCGCGTCTTAAGCCGTCTGTAGATGACATCGCAACCGAGCGGATAGTGTTTTCTCCAAGCAGCTGTTGCACTTCTGCCGTTGTTTTTTCACCGTTTTCGTTATAAATATTTAGTGCATCATAAATCTCGGGTAAGTTGCCATGAGGAAACTCGACGTCTATAACCGGTCCTATAATCTGGACAATTAAACCCTCGTTTTCATTCAATGCCGTATTAGTCATATAATTACCTCTATTTTATAATCTTTTAAGATAATTATATGAAAAATCATTTGAATTTTGTTAAAAACGAGATTAATTTCAACCGTTTATATTAGTCAAGGTAAAATACCGTAACAACTTTGTGAGAGTCCTCGGCAAAATCAACCGCTTTGTGTAAAGTGTTTGAAGTATGAGAAAGAAAACAAATAAGCTGCTGACATTCGCTTATTATCTCTCTGTTGCATATTCTTGAAGCATCAGCAAGTGTCATCATAGCTCTATCAGGGTGCTCAATAATATTTGGTACGCCGATGAGCTGGTCTTGTACGTCTGACGGCTGCTGGCCGATTGTCTGGGGAAGAATAACTTTTAGTTTATCGGGGTTTGCTTTCATGGCGCCTCTTATGGCTGCGGCGTTTGTTCCTGATGAACCGCCCGATGTGATTATTGTGTTACCTTGCATAACAAGGCTTGTTGTAAGTGTTTCAATTATTTGCTGGTGGGTAATTGTGAGGTTACGACTACCGATTATTGCTATTCTTTTAGCGCTTTGTCTTATTGTTGCAAGCTCTTGAGCCAGTGTGTCTACTTTGTGAATGTCATCTTCCGATACCTTATCTAAATCATCAAGAGGTACTACAATTGATTGTTGTCGGTTTTCTTTTTCGTTTTCGCTCATTTAATTTCCCTGTTATCTGTTTTTATATTATAATGATAATAATATCATG
Organism: Candidatus Gastranaerophilales bacterium; assembly: GCA_944325105.1. GTDB lineage: Bacteria > Cyanobacteriota > Vampirovibrionia > Gastranaerophilales > Gastranaerophilaceae > Galligastranaerophilus. The sequence goes on from CALUYW010000026.1 coordinate 8,578, forward strand.
ACTTTGCCCATTTTGGGAAGTCCTTAACAATTTTAGAGGAAGTTTTTTACAAATGATTGCGGATAAATCTTTTCTGAACGGACTAAATGAACAGCAGCGTCAGGCGGTAGAGGAAAAATACGGAGCGATTTTAGTCTTGGCAGGAGCGGGCAGCGGCAAGACCAAAGTCCTGACTTCGCGCATTGCAAACCTTGTTGAATCAGGCGTTAACCCTTATGATATTTTAGCGGTTACTTTTACAAACAAAGCCGCAAAAGAAATGCAGCAAAGGCTTTCAAGTTATCTTGGCGAAGAAGTGGTAAAACGTATGTGGGTAGGTACGTTTCACAACATTTGCGGCAGAATTTTAAGAAGAGATTTAGAAAACTATAAAACAAAAGACGGCAGAAGCTGGAATAATAACTATGTAATTTACGATGATACGGATACAAAAACGGTTATTAAAAACGCTCTTAAAAAGCTTAATCTTGATGAGAAAAGCTTTGAGCCAAAGATGATAAAGTCCGTCATCTCAAATGCTAAAAACAAAATGCAGGACGCTTACGCTTTTTCTACCACTGCAAGAGATTATCAGTCGGATAAAATAGCGCAGGTGTATTATGAATACGAAAAACAATTGTCGCAAAATAATGCGCTTGACTTTGACGATATGCTTATGCTAAGTGTTAATCTGCTTGAGAGCAACCCTGAGGTTAGAGAAAAATACGCTAACAGATTTTTGCATATTTTAGTTGATGAGTTTCAAGATACAAACAAAGCTCAATATGACCTTATAAATATGCTCTATCCGACAGACAGTTCTAAAGATAAATCAGGCAGTCTGTGTGCCGTGGGTGATGTTGACCAGTCAATTTATTCTTGGCGCGGAGCAGATTTTAAGATTATTTTAAATTTTCAAAAAGATTATAAAAATACAAAACTCATAAAACTTGAGCAAAATTATCGCTCAACCGCAAATATTCTTGATGCTGCAAATGCGGTTATTATTAACAATAACGAAAGAATGGAGAAAAACCTTTACTCTCAAAAAGGTTCAGGCTCAAAGATAAAAGTCTTTGAAGCAGGAGATGACTATGAAGAGTCAAGCTACATTGCAGGCAAAATAAGAAATCTGGGTATAAGCCTTGATGATATAGCGGTTTTATACCGCACAAACGCTCAATCACGCGGTATTGAAGAAGCCCTTATGTCAAATTCCATTCCTTATAAAATCGTAGGCGGTTTAAAATTCTACGACAGAAAAGAGATAAAAGACATAATTGCTTACTTAAAACTCATATATAACCACAGTGATTCAGCGAGTTTAAGAAGAATTATAAACACCCCTAAGCGCTCAATAGGCGATACTACGGTAAATAAACTGGCTGCAATCGCAGATGAGATGGATTGTTCGATTTTTGATGTTTTAGATGACATTGAAAATATTGATGATTTTAACGCTTCAACAAAAACTCGACTTATAGGTTTTAGAGATTTGATAAAAGATTTTTCCAGAAATCAAAACTCTGTTGAGCTGTCTGAGTTTGTACCTATTGTGCTTGAGCGCTCAGGGTATATGGCAGAATTAAGAGAGGAAAATTCCATAGAATCTCAATCCAGAATAGAGAACCTGCAAGAGTTTGTAAATGTAGTTAGAGAGTTTGAAAGTGACGAGTTCTTGGGTGATGAGGAAGATGATTTAGGGCTTTTGGGTAATTTCCTCTCTCAAGTGGCACTGGTATCTGACATTGACCAGCTGAATGAAGATGACAAGTCAGTTACTCTAATGACTCTGCATGCGGCAAAAGGGCTTGAGTTTCCTGTAGTTTTTCTTGCAGGGTTAGAGGAGGGAATGTTCCCGCATTCAAGAAGTATAGCTTTTGGTGCGCCGTCAGGCGAGCTTGAAGAAGAGCGCAGACTTATGTATGTGGGTATAACTCGAGCTAAGGATGACTTATACCTCAGCTGGGCACAGAGAAGAAGAATTTGGGGAGATATTAAGTACTTTCCAAAAAGCAGATTTATAGATGAAATCCCCTCAAATCTCCTTGAGGAAGATAATTCTTCCCAAAGAAGATTAAACAGAGAATATGAAGATGACTACAGGCGCTCAACATTTAAAAGTGCTGCAAGTAAAATTAAAGAAAAAAAGGAGTTTAAATCCTCATCTTCATACGCCGGTTCATCAAGCTCAGGCGGAGGGCTTTCAAACAACCTTGCTTCAAGTCTTAAAAATATTAAAAAACCGCCCCTGCAGTCCGTTGAGAGGACGCCGAATAAGTCTTTTGCTGTTAAGAAAAAGACAAATACTCCTGAAAAACCTGCTAAAGAGCAGAGTATGGCAGATGTTATAGCAAGATGTAAGGCTATGGCAAAAAGTCCTGCGGGAAGCGCTGTTAAACCCACTTTTAATACATATAAAGCAGGCACAAGAGTTTTTCATCCTCACTTTGGAATAGGGCATATCCTTGAAGTAGAGGGAGAGGGGTTAAATGCAGTGTATAAAATCGACTTTGCAAAAAACGGCGTTAAGTCGGTTGACGCTTCAATAGGTAATTTAAAGACTTTTTAGTCCTCGCCTATTTCTTTTCTTATACCGTATTTAATCTCTAAAACATCTGTTCCAAGCGCCTCAAGGACTTTCATTGCAAGACATTCTTTCTGCCTTGTAATGGCGTACAGCAGGTTTTCGGATACTATTTTTGTTTTGTTATGAGATTTTGCAATTTCATAAGCGCACTCAAGTGCTTTTTTTGCTCTCGGAGTGTATTCATATGCTCCCTCATAAGGCTCATTTCCGCAGCCCACAAGCTTTTCTACCTCATAGCGAGCGTCTTTAAGTGTAATGCCTAACTTATGCAGTGCTGAAGCACCAAGGCCCGTACCGTGGGCTAAAATTCCCAAAAGAAGCATCTCTGTACCGATGTTTGTTCTGTTAAGATTTTGCGCCTCTTCTCTTGCCAGTCTTAAAATAGATAGCATTTCAGGGGTTTTGCCCGTTATTTCTTTTGTGACTTTTTCTTCAAAATTATCCGTATCATTGACTAAATCTTTTAAAATATGGTAGGCAATACCTGTTTTTGTTTTTAGCATACCAAGGATTATATGCTCAGGTTTAATCTCTACACTTCCAAGCTCGCGCGCCGTGTCAATTGCAAGGAGCATTGCTTTAAAAGCGTTAGGAGTAAATATAATCTGCTTTTCGGAGTTTTCAAACTCGGCACTTCTTGAAGAAAAGTTTTGAAGTTTTTCTATAAAAATTTCTTTATTTATGCCATTACCTGTTAAAAATTTTGTAACCTCATAGTCGTCATTTTCAAGAATAGATTGCAAAATCTGCTCTGTGCCTAAAATCTCATATCCTTTTGTAGAGAGTTTTGAGGTTGCATTGTTTAGGATTTCTTCAACATTTTTTTCTTTAAAAAAGTTGTTAATGTTTGCAAGAGTAGGGTTTGTGTTCTCCTGAAGATTTTCGGGGTGCTCAAAATCCTCGTTTGAATTTTTATCCAAAAGTCTTGTCAGGTTTGAAATTATTTTATCCTCATCAAGGTCAAATTCTTTTATAATTTTATAAGCTCCTGAATTTTTAGATGAAAAAAGCGCAAGAGCTATGTGCTGAGGCATAATAAAGCGGCTTTTGTATTTTTTTGCAAGGGCAAGAGTTTCATCTAAGATGCTTTTTGTACTCTGGCTGAAAGTTACCTCATGATGCCCCGAGGGGTTAATTTTTGCCCCTATTGAAAAGCTTATTTTTTCAATTAATTTTGAGCGCTCGATTTTGTCAAAATTAAGAATTTTTGCCTGAGCACCTTTTGTCTGAATAAAAAGCGCCAATAAAAGATGCTCGGAGCATATTTTGTAATGCCCCAGCCTAACGGCTTCTTCTTGTGCTTGAGTAACAATTTCTATCGCTTTTTGCGTAAACTTTTCAAACATTCTTTAATTTTAACCTAAATTTTAACACTTGTATAGATGATTATAAAATAATTGTAACAGGGCCGTTATTTACAAGTTCAACATCCATATGAGCCGCAAAAACGCCTGTTTGGACGTTTAGGCCTGAGGTTTTAAGTATTTGTACAAATTTTTCATAATACTCTTTTGCGCTTTTTGGCTCTTTGGCGTTGTCAAAAGAGGGGCGAGTACCTTTTTTGCAGTCTGCGCATAGGGTAAACTGCGACACTACAAGGATTTCCCCTTTAATATCCAAAAGTGATTTATTCATTTTGCCGTTTTCGTCTTCAAAAATCCTTAATTTAAGGAGCTTTTGAGCATAATAGTCAAGCATATCTTCGCTATCGTCTTTTTCAACTCCAAACAACACGAGAGCTCCTTTTTGAATGGATGAAAAGAGCTTATTTTCAATTGTAACACTGGCGTGTGTGACTCTTTGTATAATAAGTTTCATTTTTTCTCCTTATAAAAAAGCGCCCTTTTAGGGGCGCTTTTTAGAAACTAGTTTTTCATATCTTTAATAGAAAGACCGATTCTGTGTTCTTGAGGAGTGAATTTTTTGATTAATACTTCAATTTCATCTCCAAGATTGAACATTTGATTAACATTTACATAATCGTCTGAAATTTCAGACGAGGGCAGAAGTGCTTCAACTCCTGGGTAGATGTTAATAAATGCGCCAAAAGAAGTGATTTTATTTATTGTACCTTTAATAACATCGCCTTCTTTAAATTTGTCGGCAATTTCATCCCAAGGGTTTGCACCCATTCTCTTAAGTGAAAGAGAAATTCTTTTTAATTCTTCATCGATTTTAATAACTTTAACTTCGATTTTTTGTCCCAATGTAACAACGTCGGAGGGGTGTTTAATTCTTTCCCAAGAAATTTCAGAAATAGGAAGCAAGCCGTCAATACCGTCTATATCAACAAAAGCGCCAAAGTCAGCTATTCTTACGATTTCACCCTCAACGATTTGGTCAACCGCTAAGCGAGAGATAACCTCGTCTGCAACCATTTCTCTTTGTTGAGTGTAAACTTGTCTTTGAGATAGGATAAGTTTATTTCTTTTGGGGTCCGCTTCAAGGATTTTAACTTCGATTTCCTGACCAATTTGAGTGTCGGAGGGTGAGCCTGTTCTTAGTTGAGAAGAGGGGATAAAGCCTCTTAAGCCTTCAACTTCAGCGATTAAGCCGCCTTTAACGGTTGAAACGATTTTTGCCATGATGTTTTCATTAGCTGCTTTTGAATCGGAAAGCTTTTGCCAAGCTTGAGCGCAAGAGAGTTTTTTAAGAGATAAAACCGCTACTTCGTCGTCTTCCTCATCTTTCATAACGTAAAATTCTTTTTCGTCCCAAAGTTTAATAACTTCATCGGGGTCTTTGTCAGAGAAGTTTGAAACTTCACGATTTGGCAAAAATGCTTCTGTTTTTGCACCGATATCAACAAGATATCCGTCTTTTTCTTTTTTTACTACAACGCCTTTAACAACGTCTGCAACATTTAGTTTGTAAGTGTAGCTGTCTTCCAGCATTTTCTCGAACTCTTCAGCCGAGATTGTTTCAAGTGTACTCATTTATTATTCTCCTTTCGATAATTTTTCTATAACTTTGTTAATGATGTAATCAGGGGTTGAGGCACCTGCTGTTACACCTATATTTTGAGCTTTTTCAATAATATCTGTGTAATTATCAAGCTCCATATCCGTTTCAATGTGAATTGTGCGTGTTATATTGCACAAAATTTCAGCTAAATGCGTCGTGTTTGCGCTTTTTTTGGAACCTACAACAACCATAAGGTCGCTCTCTTTGGCAAGTGTTTTGGCTTCATTTTGCCTTAGAGAAGTTGAAGCACATATGGTGTTCATTATGCGCAAATCTTTGCAAATCGGTGTCAGGTAGTCTAAAACCTCTTTTAAAAACTCTATTCTTTGAGTTGTTTGCACTACAACGCCGATTTTAGTTTGTTTTTTTAATTTTTCCTCAATTTCTTTCAGGGCATAAATATTTTTTGCAACAAAAACATCCTCGATATTTTTTGCATGCGCTCTTGCGTTGGATGAAATTGCCATAACCTCAGGGTGTTCGGGTCTGCCAAGAATTATTACAAAATACCCCTCGTCCACAAGCTCAATTGCCTTATTTTGAACTTTTTTAACGTCCGGACAAGTGAGGTCAACTATTTCAAAGCCTTTGTTTTCAATATCTTTTAAAACTTCTAAAGACGCCCCGTGACTTCTTATTACACAAATACCGTCACCCTGCTCAGGTAGTGTGTCAATTGTTTTTATGCCGAGATTCTCAAGTTCTTTAATAACTTGAGAATTATGAATCAACTCCCCAAGGACACAAATATTTTTTTGCGGATTTTGGGATTTTAATTTCTTTGTAGTCTCAACCGCTCTTTTAACGCCGTAACAGAATCCGGCATGTCTGGCTAGTTTAATATTTTTAGTTATTTAAAACACGTCCTTTATATCAGAGTCGCACCAAAAAAATTAGTACGCTGATATTATTTAATCATGGACATGTTTTTAGTACAATAAAAAATAATAAATATTATTGGAGTATACGGTGGAATATTTTGAAGTAGGAACAAAAAAAGATATACTTTACTGGTCAAAAAGACTTTATCAAAAAGGCATGTCACCTGCTACAAGCGGAAATATTAGTGTCAGAACAGATAAGGGTATTTTAATCTCATCATCCGGTGTTTGTCTTAATGATATGGATGAAGATGATATTGTTTTAATAGATTTTGACGGCAATTTACTTGAGGGCAATAAAAAACCTTCAAGTGAGAAGTTTTTGCATGTTCAGATTTATGATTTAAGAGATGATATTAATGCTATAATTCATTCTCATTGCCCGTATACTACAGCTTTTGCCTGTTCGGATAAAATGATGGATGAGCCTATAATGCCCGAGTTTGTATTTTACTTTGATAAAATACCAAAAGCACCCTACGGGCTGCCAGCTTCTATGCAATTGGCCATTGATACGGCAGAGTGCTTTAAAACCTCTGATGTTGTATTAATGCAAAACCACGGGGTGGTTTGCGCTGCAAATACTCTTCAACAAGGGTTTTATTCGTTAGAATCATTGAGAGCGTACGCTGAAACTTACTTTGCTACACAGGTTTTAGGCGGATATAAAAAATTAACTAAAAAACAAATAAATGAAATAAGGAAATTGAAATTACAGTAATTTGAAAGGATTTTATAATGTCAACTCAAATAATTGAAGCTCAAGCAGGTAATATAACGGAAGAAATGAGCTTTATTGCCCAAAAAGAAGAAGTGAGTGAGGAGTTTGTCAGGGAAAAAGTAGCCCAAGGCAGAATAGTCATTCTAAAGAATAATCAAAGGCAAAACTCAATCCCTGTCGCGGTTGGCGAAGGTATGAGTATAAAAATAAACGCCAATATCGGTACTTCAAATGAGCGCTCAACCCTGGAGCAGGAACTTGACAAGGTTAGAGTTATCGAGCAGACGGGTGCTGATGTTTTAATGGATTTATCAACAGGTAAGGATATCGATGAAGTAAGAAGAAAAATTATAGCTTCAACGACTCTGCCCATTGGTACTGTCCCTATGTATCAAGCGGGCAAAGAGGCACTTGATGAGCATCATAACATTGCAAAACTTTCAAAAGATAAGTTGTTTGCAGACATTGAAAAACAATGCCGTGACGGGGTGGACTTTATTACCGTTCACTGCGGTGTTACAAAGTTCGTAATTGACCAGCTTGAGCGCCAAGGCAGAGTGACGGGCATTGTATCTCGCGGCGGAGCTATGCTTGCTTGCTGGATAAAAGCAACAGGCATGGAAAACCCACTTTATGCTTATTATGATGAGCTTTTAGATATTGCACGCACATACGATGTGACTCTGTCTTTAGGGGACGGACTCCGCCCCGGTTGCGGTGCTGATGCGGGAGATAGAGCACAAGTTGCTGAAACAATTGTTTTGGGTGAACTTGTAAAAAGAGCTAAAAAAGCAGGAGTGCAGGCGATGGTAGAGGGCCCCGGGCATGTTCCTCTTAATCAAATACCATCTATGATAAAAACTATAAAAGAACTGACAGACTTTGCACCGCTTTATGTGCTTGGGCCTCTTGTTACGGATGTTGCCCCCGGCTATGACCATATTACGGCCGCTATAGGCGGTACGCTTGCAGGCATGTACGGTGCTGATTTCTTGTGTTATGTTACACCGGCTGAGCACTTAGGCTTACCTAACTCAAAACAGGTAAGAGAGGGCATAATTGCTTCAAAAATAGCAGCTCATGCGGCTGATGTTGCAAGAGGATATAAAAAAGCAATTGAGGCTGACAGAGAAATGTCTATTGCAAGGAAAAATCTTGACTGGACAAAACAAAAGGAATATGCGATAGATAAGTCTGTATTTAGCGGTATTAACTGCGAAAAAGACGGCGCACCCTGCACAATGTGCGGCGATTACTGCTCGATGAAGATATTTAAAGAGTATTTTTAAATAGAATAATTATTATAAATAACTAAAGCACTTCGACAGGGGAGTGCTTTTTGTTTTATAATTTGTCATTGTTTTCTAAATAATTTATAATCCAAGCTTCAATAAGCTGGGTTATTTTGATATTGTTTGATTTTGCAGCGTCTTTAAACATCTCAACCAGTTCGTTATTTAGCATAAGAGTTAATTTTCTGGTTTTATCTTTCTTTAAATATGTTTTCTTTAATTCTTTATCAATACTTTTCATGATTAACAGTAAAATGCCATATTTTACATGTAAATTCTAGGATATAAATTAATAGATGTATTTACACGTGTAAAAAATTATGTTAAAATTTTTGCTCTAATCACAGATTAGCTCTGTAAGATGTGATTTGGGTAAAAATTTTAAACCCGAACGTCTGGAATATGCTGGCACAAAAAGCACTTAAGTTAGTAAGAGTGCTTTTTGTGCTATAATTAAATATGAGGTAATTATGCTTTTACTTGCTTACGATGCACAAATGAACCCATACGGGCCTGCAATTGACCAATTGAGGCCTTATAAGGGTACGCTAAGCGGTGAGAAGGAAGACCAAAAGCCTTCCTATAACTATGGCCCTCCATCTACAAAATACCCTATTTTAGCGCTTGAAGATAATATCATAGGGCAAGACGGCAGAGGATTAAAAAAAGGATTTTATGAGGTAAGAATTGACTCAGAAAACAGATTCCTGCTTCTTGTGCAGTCAGGAAATCTAAAAGCAAAGATTCCAGTAATTTTTTATAAAACAGAAGAAAAACAAGAAAAAAAGCCTCCCGAGGGTAAAACTTCAGATAAAAAGCTGGCAAAAAAACTGAGGAAAGAAGCAAAAAAAGCTCAAAAGGAGGATTATAAATACAGAAAAGGCGAAAATCCAAAGGATTTGTCTTTTAGTTCCGTTAAAATGACATACGATGAAAAAAATTCCTGCTGGGTTATAAGGTGGGAATTAGACTCCTCATACGCCATTGGCTGCTTTAGGATTTAATTACACTAAAAAGATGATTTTTTGAAAAATAAAGTGTGATAACTTCGTTCTTACAGGAGTTAGTGAATAGAGAGGCTGTTATGCAAAAAATTTCCCCCTTACGCGCAAGCGTGGCAAAAGCTTTTAACGACTTTAAGGCCAACAGAGCAAAAAAACCAGAAAATAATGAAAATTTACACACAAATCCTTTTGGAATTACTTTTAGAGGTGTATTGTTACAGAGTGATGTTTTTGAATCAAGTGCAGCAAATCAAAAACCTGCACTAAAAGACAGGCTTGCATCAGGTACAAAACTTCTTGCAAGTGCTTGGGTAGGCACAATCAATAAGTTTAATTCCATGAAAGGTGCTGCAATTTCTTTTGGCAGAAAAATCAAAGAAACCACTAAGAATACAATTGATATGTTAAACAATACAAATGTTGAGTTTGATATTTTTAAATACAACGTATCAAGACTGCAAAAGCAGCCGGTATCAGAACTTGAGGATATGCTAAGGAAAGAATTGGGGGCGTAAGTTATGAACAATCGCAGAATTAAAAACATTATTGAAGCTCTGGCTCGTCACAATGATGAAGAGTCAATCAGAGTACTTGACGAATTGGGTACAAACTGCCCGATTGATGAAATTCGTGAAATGACAAGCAAAGCTCTAATTAAGAAAAACACTCACAGATCTCTTGAAACGGTTATTGTAAACAAAGGAAAAGGTATAAATGACCTGTCCGCTCGTGTTGCAATGACAGCAATTAACGAACTTCTGGCTCTTAAAGATAAAGAAGAAGCTATTAAAATTCTTGACGATACAATTAATATGCACTCTGAAAAAGATGTGCAAGACACTGCTCGCTCGGTAAAAGCTTTGATGTCTTTTAGTTCATAAGTTTTAAAGGGAAATTTTATTTAGCCAAAACCCGCTACCGGCGGGTTTTTTGGTATAAAAAAAGAGAGTATATAAACATACTCCCATAATGTGTTTTTGGTTTATCAAAAAGTTTAAAGTAACTATATATAAATACAATTTATAATATATAAATTGTATTGTCAAGAAGTTTATAATTATTCAAAAAAATATGTCCACGAGAGGACTAGACGAGCCTTGGGCGAGGATATGCAGCTTGTCTGCATTTGTTCGAATCCTCT
>CALUYW010000027.1 GCA_944325105.1 Candidatus Gastranaerophilales bacterium
TCCTCTCGTGGACATATTTTTTGTAAACCTTTACACAATAGCAAATCAAAAAACAGAGGATTCGAACAAATGCAGACAAGCTGCATATCCTCGCCCAAGGCTCGTCTAGTCCTCTCGTGGACATATTTTTTTGAATAATTATAAACTTCTTGACAATACAATTTATATATTATAAATTGTATTTATATATAGTTACTTTAAACTTTTTGATAAACCAAAAACACATTATGGGAGTATGTTTATATACTCTCTTTTTTTATACCAAAAAACCCGCCGGTAGCGGGTTTTGGCTAAATAAAATTTCCCTTTAAAACTTATGAACTAAAAGACATCAAAGCTTTTACCGAGCGAGCAGTGTCTTGCACATCTTTTTCAGAGTGCATATTAATTGTATCGTCAAGAATTTTAATAGCTTCTTCTTTATCTTTAAGAGCCAGAAGTTCGTTAATTGCTGTCATTGCAACACGAGCGGACAGGTCATTTATACCTTTTCCTTTGTTTACAATAACCGTTTCAAGAGATCTGTGAGTGTTTTTCTTAATTAGAGCTTTGCTTGTCATTTCACGAATTTCATCAATCGGGCAGTTTGTACCCAATTCGTCAAGTACTCTGATTGACTCTTCATCATTGTGACGAGCCAGAGCTTCAATAATGTTTTTAATTCTGCGATTGTTCATAACTTACGCCCCCAATTCTTTCCTTAGCATATCCTCAAGTTCTGATACCGGCTGCTTTTGCAGTCTTGATACGTTGTATTTAAAAATATCAAACTCAACATTTGTATTGTTTAACATATCAATTGTATTCTTAGTGGTTTCTTTGATTTTTCTGCCAAAAGAAATTGCAGCACCTTTCATGGAATTAAACTTATTGATTGTGCCTACCCAAGCACTTGCAAGAAGTTTTGTACCTGATGCAAGCCTGTCTTTTAGTGCAGGTTTTTGATTTGCTGCACTTGATTCAAAAACATCACTCTGTAACAATACACCTCTAAAAGTAATTCCAAAAGGATTTGTGTGTAAATTTTCATTATTTTCTGGTTTTTTTGCTCTGTTGGCCTTAAAGTCGTTAAAAGCTTTTGCCACGCTTGCGCGTAAGGGGGAAATTTTTTGCATAACAGCCTCTCTATTCACTAACTCCTGTAAGAACGAAGTTATCACACTTTATTTTTCAAAAAATCATCTTTTTAGTGTAATTAAATCCTAAAGCAGCCAATGGCGTATGAGGAGTCTAATTCCCACCTTATAACCCAGCAGGAATTTTTTTCATCGTATGTCATTTTAACGGAACTAAAAGACAAATCCTTTGGATTTTCGCCTTTTCTGTATTTATAATCCTCCTTTTGAGCTTTTTTTGCTTCTTTCCTCAGTTTTTTTGCCAGCTTTTTATCTGAAGTTTTACCCTCGGGAGGCTTTTTTTCTTGTTTTTCTTCTGTTTTATAAAAAATTACTGGAATCTTTGCTTTTAGATTTCCTGACTGCACAAGAAGCAGGAATCTGTTTTCTGAGTCAATTCTTACCTCATAAAATCCTTTTTTTAATCCTCTGCCGTCTTGCCCTATGATATTATCTTCAAGCGCTAAAATAGGGTATTTTGTAGATGGAGGGCCATAGTTATAGGAAGGCTTTTGGTCTTCCTTCTCACCGCTTAGCGTACCCTTATAAGGCCTCAATTGGTCAATTGCAGGCCCGTATGGGTTCATTTGTGCATCGTAAGCAAGTAAAAGCATAATTACCTCATATTTAATTATAGCACAAAAAGCACTCTTACTAACTTAAGTGCTTTTTGTGCCAGCATATTCCAGACGTTCGGGTTTAAAATTTTTACCCAAATCACATCTTACAGAGCTAATCTGTGATTAGAGCAAAAATTTTAACATAATTTTTTACACGTGTAAATACATCTATTAATTTATATCCTAGAATTTACATGTAAAATATGGCATTTTACTGTTAATCATGAAAAGTATTGATAAAGAATTAAAGAAAACATATTTAAAGAAAGATAAAACCAGAAAATTAACTCTTATGCTAAATAACGAACTGGTTGAGATGTTTAAAGACGCTGCAAAATCAAACAATATCAAAATAACCCAGCTTATTGAAGCTTGGATTATAAATTATTTAGAAAACAATGACAAATTATAAAACAAAAAGCACTCCCCTGTCGAAGTGCTTTAGTTATTTATAATAATTATTCTATTTAAAAATACTCTTTAAATATCTTCATCGAGCAGTAATCGCCGCACATTGTGCAGGGTGCGCCGTCTTTTTCGCAGTTAATACCGCTAAATACAGACTTATCTATCGCATATTCCTTTTGTTTTGTCCAGTCAAGATTTTTCCTTGCAATAGACATTTCTCTGTCAGCCTCAATTGCTTTTTTATATCCTCTTGCAACATCAGCCGCATGAGCTGCTATTTTTGAAGCAATTATGCCCTCTCTTACCTGTTTTGAGTTAGGTAAGCCTAAGTGCTCAGCCGGTGTAACATAACACAAGAAATCAGCACCGTACATGCCTGCAAGCGTACCGCCTATAGCGGCCGTAATATGGTCATAGCCGGGGGCAACATCCGTAACAAGAGGCCCAAGCACATAAAGCGGTGCAAAGTCTGTCAGTTCTTTTATAGTTTTTATCATAGATGGTATTTGATTAAGAGGAACATGCCCGGGGCCCTCTACCATCGCCTGCACTCCTGCTTTTTTAGCTCTTTTTACAAGTTCACCCAAAACAATTGTTTCAGCAACTTGTGCTCTATCTCCCGCATCAGCACCGCAACCGGGGCGGAGTCCGTCCCCTAAAGACAGAGTCACATCGTATGTGCGTGCAATATCTAAAAGCTCATCATAATAAGCATAAAGTGGGTTTTCCATGCCTGTTGCTTTTATCCAGCAAGCAAGCATAGCTCCGCCGCGAGATACAATGCCCGTCACTCTGCCTTGGCGCTCAAGCTGGTCAATTACGAACTTTGTAACACCGCAGTGAACGGTAATAAAGTCCACCCCGTCACGGCATTGTTTTTCAATGTCTGCAAACAACTTATCTTTTGAAAGTTTTGCAATGTTATGATGCTCATCAAGTGCCTCTTTGCCCGCTTGATACATAGGGACAGTACCAATGGGCAGAGTCGTTGAAGCTATAATTTTTCTTCTTACTTCATCGATATCCTTACCTGTTGATAAATCCATTAAAACATCAGCACCCGTCTGCTCGATAACTCTAACCTTGTCAAGTTCCTGCTCCAGGGTTGAGCGCTCATTTGAAGTACCGATATTGGCGTTTATTTTTATACTCATACCTTCGCCAACCGCGACAGGGATTGAGTTTTGCCTTTGATTATTCTTTAGAATGACTATTCTGCCTTGGGCTACTTTTTCCCTGACAAACTCCTCACTCACTTCTTCTTTTTGGGCAATAAAGCTCATTTCTTCCGTTATATTACCTGCTTGAGCTTCAATTATTTGAGTTGACATTATAAAATCCTTTCAAATTACTGTAATTTCAATTTCCTTATTTCATTTATTTGTTTTTTAGTTAATTTTTTATATCCGCCTAAAACCTGTGTAGCAAAGTAAGTTTCAGCGTACGCTCTCAATGATTCTAACGAATAAAACCCTTGTTGAAGAGTATTTGCAGCGCAAACCACCCCGTGGTTTTGCATTAATACAACATCAGAGGTTTTAAAGCACTCTGCCGTATCAATGGCCAATTGCATAGAAGCTGGCAGCCCGTAGGGTGCTTTTGGTATTTTATCAAAGTAAAATACAAACTCGGGCATTATAGGCTCATCCATCATTTTATCCGAACAGGCAAAAGCTGTAGTATACGGGCAATGAGAATGAATTATAGCATTAATATCATCTCTTAAATCATAAATCTGAACATGCAAAAACTTCTCACTTGAAGGTTTTTTATTGCCCTCAAGTAAATTGCCGTCAAAATCTATTAAAACAATATCATCTTCATCCATATCATTAAGACAAACACCGGATGATGAGATTAAAATACCCTTATCTGTTCTGACACTAATATTTCCGCTTGTAGCAGGTGACATGCCTTTTTGATAAAGTCTTTTTGACCAGTAAAGTATATCTTTTTTTGTTCCTACTTCAAAATATTCCACCGTATACTCCAATAATATTTATTATTTTTTATTGTACTAAAAACATGTCCATGATTAAATAATATCAGCGTACTAATTTTTTTGGTGCGACTCTGATATAAAGGACGTGTTTTAAATAACTAAAAATATTAAACTAGCCAGACATGCCGGATTCTGTTACGGCGTTAAAAGAGCGGTTGAGACTACAAAGAAATTAAAATCCCAAAATCCGCAAAAAAATATTTGTGTCCTTGGGGAGTTGATTCATAATTCTCAAGTTATTAAAGAACTTGAGAATCTCGGCATAAAAACAATTGACACACTACCTGAGCAGGGTGACGGTATTTGTGTAATAAGAAGTCACGGGGCGTCTTTAGAAGTTTTAAAAGATATTGAAAACAAAGGCTTTGAAATAGTTGACCTCACTTGTCCGGACGTTAAAAAAGTTCAAAATAAGGCAATTGAGCTTGTGGACGAGGGGTATTTTGTAATAATTCTTGGCAGACCCGAACACCCTGAGGTTATGGCAATTTCATCCAACGCAAGAGCGCATGCAAAAAATATCGAGGATGTTTTTGTTGCAAAAAATATTTATGCCCTGAAAGAAATTGAGGAAAAATTAAAAAAACAAACTAAAATCGGCGTTGTAGTGCAAACAACTCAAAGAATAGAGTTTTTAAAAGAGGTTTTAGACTACCTGACACCGATTTGCAAAGATTTGCGCATAATGAACACCATATGTGCTTCAACTTCTCTAAGGCAAAATGAAGCCAAAACACTTGCCAAAGAGAGCGACCTTATGGTTGTTGTAGGTTCCAAAAAAAGCGCAAACACGACGCATTTAGCTGAAATTTTGTGCAATATAACACGCACAATTCACATTGAAACGGATATGGAGCTTGATAATTACACAGATATTATTGAAAAAGCTCAAAATATAGGTGTAACAGCAGGTGCCTCAACCCCTGATTACATCATTAACAAAGTTATAGAAAAATTATCGAAAGGAGAATAATAAATGAGTACACTTGAAACAATCTCGGCTGAAGAGTTCGAGAAAATGCTGGAAGACAGCTACACTTACAAACTAAATGTTGCAGACGTTGTTAAAGGCGTTGTAGTAAAAAAAGAAAAAGACGGATATCTTGTTGATATCGGTGCAAAAACAGAAGCATTTTTGCCAAATCGTGAAGTTTCAAACTTCTCTGACAAAGACCCCGATGAAGTTATTAAACTTTGGGACGAAAAAGAATTTTACGTTATGAAAGATGAGGAAGACGACGAAGTAGCGGTTTTATCTCTTAAAAAACTCTCTTGCGCTCAAGCTTGGCAAAAGCTTTCCGATTCAAAAGCAGCTAATGAAAACATCATGGCAAAAATCGTTTCAACCGTTAAAGGCGGCTTAATCGCTGAAGTTGAAGGCTTAAGAGGCTTTATCCCCTCTTCTCAACTAAGAACAGGCTCACCCTCCGACACTCAAATTGGTCAGGAAATCGAAGTTAAAATCCTTGAAGCGGACCCCAAAAGAAATAAACTTATCCTATCTCAAAGACAAGTTTACACTCAACAAAGAGAAATGGTTGCAGACGAGGTTATCTCTCGCTTAGCGGTTGACCAAATCGTTGAGGGTGAAATCGTAAGAATAGCTGACTTTGGCGCTTTTGTTGATATAGACGGTATTGACGGCTTGCTTCCTATTTCTGAAATTTCTTGGGAAAGAATTAAACACCCCTCCGACGTTGTTACATTGGGACAAAAAATCGAAGTTAAAGTTATTAAAATCGATGAAGAATTAAAAAGAATTTCTCTTTCACTTAAGAGAATGGGTGCAAACCCTTGGGATGAAATTGCCGACAAATTTAAAGAAGGCGATGTTATTAAAGGTACAATAAATAAAATCACTTCTTTTGGCGCATTTATTAACATCTACCCAGGAGTTGAAGCACTTCTGCCCTCGTCTGAAATTTCAGACGATTATGTAAATGTTAATCAAATGTTCAATCTTGGAGATGAAATTGAAGTATTAATCAAAAAATTCACTCCTCAAGAACACAGAATCGGTCTTTCTATTAAAGATATGAAAAACTAGTTTCTAAAAAGCGCCCCTAAAAGGGCGCTTTTTTATAAGGAGAAAAAATGAAACTTATTATACAAAGAGTCACACACGCCAGTGTTACAATTGAAAATAAGCTCTTTTCATCCATTCAAAAAGGAGCTCTCGTGTTGTTTGGAGTTGAAAAAGACGATAGCGAAGATATGCTTGACTATTATGCTCAAAAGCTCCTTAAATTAAGGATTTTTGAAGACGAAAACGGCAAAATGAATAAATCACTTTTGGATATTAAAGGGGAAATCCTTGTAGTGTCGCAGTTTACCCTATGCGCAGACTGCAAAAAAGGTACTCGCCCCTCTTTTGACAACGCCAAAGAGCCAAAAAGCGCAAAAGAGTATTATGAAAAATTTGTACAAATACTTAAAACCTCAGGCCTAAACGTCCAAACAGGCGTTTTTGCGGCTCATATGGATGTTGAACTTGTAAATAACGGCCCTGTTACAATTATTTTATAATCATCTATACAAGTGTTAAAATTTAGGTTAAAATTAAAGAATGTTTGAAAAGTTTACGCAAAAAGCGATAGAAATTGTTACTCAAGCACAAGAAGAAGCCGTTAGGCTGGGGCATTACAAAATATGCTCCGAGCATCTTTTATTGGCGCTTTTTATTCAGACAAAAGGTGCTCAGGCAAAAATTCTTAATTTTGACAAAATCGAGCGCTCAAAATTAATTGAAAAAATAAGCTTTTCAATAGGGGCAAAAATTAACCCCTCGGGGCATCATGAGGTAACTTTCAGCCAGAGTACAAAAAGCATCTTAGATGAAACTCTTGCCCTTGCAAAAAAATACAAAAGCCGCTTTATTATGCCTCAGCACATAGCTCTTGCGCTTTTTTCATCTAAAAATTCAGGAGCTTATAAAATTATAAAAGAATTTGACCTTGATGAGGATAAAATAATTTCAAACCTGACAAGACTTTTGGATAAAAATTCAAACGAGGATTTTGAGCACCCCGAAAATCTTCAGGAGAACACAAACCCTACTCTTGCAAACATTAACAACTTTTTTAAAGAAAAAAATGTTGAAGAAATCCTAAACAATGCAACCTCAAAACTCTCTACAAAAGGATATGAGATTTTAGGCACAGAGCAGATTTTGCAATCTATTCTTGAAAATGACGACTATGAGGTTACAAAATTTTTAACAGGTAATGGCATAAATAAAGAAATTTTTATAGAAAAACTTCAAAACTTTTCTTCAAGAAGTGCCGAGTTTGAAAACTCCGAAAAGCAGATTATATTTACTCCTAACGCTTTTAAAGCAATGCTCCTTGCAATTGACACGGCGCGCGAGCTTGGAAGTGTAGAGATTAAACCTGAGCATATAATCCTTGGTATGCTAAAAACAAAAACAGGTATTGCCTACCATATTTTAAAAGATTTAGTCAATGATACGGATAATTTTGAAGAAAAAGTCACAAAAGAAATAACGGGCAAAACCCCTGAAATGCTATCTATTTTAAGACTGGCAAGAGAAGAGGCGCAAAATCTTAACAGAACAAACATCGGTACAGAGATGCTTCTTTTGGGAATTTTAGCCCACGGTACGGGCCTTGGTGCTTCAGCACTGCATAAGTTAGGCATTACACTTAAAGACGCTCGCTATGAGGTAGAAAAGCTTGTGGGCTGCGGAAATGAGCCTTATGAGGGAGCATATGAATACACTCCGAGAGCAAAAAAAGCACTTGAGTGCGCTTATGAAATTGCAAAATCTCATAACAAAACAAAAATAGTATCCGAAAACCTGCTGTACGCCATTACAAGGCAGAAAGAATGTCTTGCAATGAAAGTCCTTGAGGCGCTTGGAACAGATGTTTTAGAGATTAAATACGGTATAAGAAAAGAAATAGGCGAGGACTAAAAAGTCTTTAAATTACCTATTGAAGCGTCAACCGACTTAACGCCGTTTTTTGCAAAGTCGATTTTATACACTGCATTTAACCCCTCTCCCTCTACTTCAAGGATATGCCCTATTCCAAAGTGAGGATGAAAAACTCTTGTGCCTGCTTTATATGTATTAAAAGTGGGTTTAACAGCGCTTCCCGCAGGACTTTTTGCCATAGCCTTACATCTTGCTATAACATCTGCCATACTCTGCTCTTTAGCAGGTTTTTCAGGAGTATTTGTCTTTTTCTTAACAGCAAAAGACTTATTCGGCGTCCTCTCAACGGACTGCAGGGGCGGTTTTTTAATATTTTTAAGACTTGAAGCAAGGTTGTTTGAAAGCCCTCCGCCTGAGCTTGATGAACCGGCGTATGAAGATGAGGATTTAAACTCCTTTTTTTCTTTAATTTTACTTGCAGCACTTTTAAATGTTGAGCGCCTGTAGTCATCTTCATATTCTCTGTTTAATCTTCTTTGGGAAGAATTATCTTCCTCAAGGAGATTTGAGGGGATTTCATCTATAAATCTGCTTTTTGGAAAGTACTTAATATCTCCCCAAATTCTTCTTCTCTGTGCCCAGCTGAGGTATAAGTCATCCTTAGCTCGAGTTATACCCACATACATAAGTCTGCGCTCTTCTTCAAGCTCGCCTGACGGCGCACCAAAAGCTATACTTCTTGAATGCGGGAACATTCCCTCCTCTAACCCTGCAAGAAAAACTACAGGAAACTCAAGCCCTTTTGCCGCATGCAGAGTCATTAGAGTAACTGACTTGTCATCTTCATTCAGCTGGTCAATGTCAGATACCAGTGCCACTTGAGAGAGGAAATTACCCAAAAGCCCTAAATCATCTTCCTCATCACCCAAGAACTCGTCACTTTCAAACTCTCTAACTACATTTACAAACTCTTGCAGGTTCTCTATTCTGGATTGAGATTCTATGGAATTTTCCTCTCTTAATTCTGCCATATACCCTGAGCGCTCAAGCACAATAGGTACAAACTCAGACAGCTCAACAGAGTTTTGATTTCTGGAAAAATCTTTTATCAAATCTCTAAAACCTATAAGTCGAGTTTTTGTTGAAGCGTTAAAATCATCAATATTTTCAATGTCATCTAAAACATCAAAAATCGAACAATCCATCTCATCTGCGATTGCAGCCAGTTTATTTACCGTAGTATCGCCTATTGAGCGCTTAGGGGTGTTTATAATTCTTCTTAAACTCGCTGAATCACTGTGGTTATATATGAGTTTTAAGTAAGCAATTATGTCTTTTATCTCTTTTCTGTCGTAGAATTTTAAACCGCCTACGATTTTATAAGGAATGGAATTTGACATAAGGGCTTCTTCAATACCGCGTGATTGAGCGTTTGTGCGGTATAAAACCGCTATATCATCAAGGCTTATACCCAGATTTCTTATTTTGCCTGCAATGTAGCTTGACTCTTCATAGTCATCTCCTGCTTCAAAGACTTTTATCTTTGAGCCTGAACCTTTTTGAGAGTAAAGGTTTTTCTCCATTCTTTCGTTATTGTTAATAATAACCGCATTTGCAGCATCAAGAATATTTGCGGTTGAGCGATAATTTTGCTCAAGTTTTATGAGTTTTGTATTTTTATAATCTTTTTGAAAATTTAAAATAATCTTAAAATCTGCTCCGCGCCAAGAATAAATTGACTGGTCAACATCACCCACGGCACACAGACTGCCTGATTTATCTTTAGAACTGTCTGTCGGATAGAGCATATTTATAAGGTCATATTGAGCTTTGTTTGTATCTTGAAACTCATCAACTAAAATATGCAAAAATCTGTTAGCGTATTTTTCTCTAACCTCAGGGTTGCTCTCAAGCAGATTAACACTTAGCATAAGCATATCGTCAAAGTCAAGCGCATTATTTTGCGACAATTGTTTTTCGTATTCATAATACACCTGCGCTATTTTATCCGACTGATAATCTCTTGCAGTGGTAGAAAAAGCGTAAGCGTCCTGCATTTTGTTTTTAGCATTTGAGATGACGGACTTTATCATCTTTGGCTCAAAGCTTTTCTCATCAAGATTAAGCTTTTTAAGAGCGTTTTTAATAACCGTTTTTGTATCCGTATCATCGTAAATTACATAGTTATTATTCCAGCTTCTGCCGTCTTTTGTTTTATAGTTTTCTAAATCTCTTCTTAAAATTCTGCCGCAAATGTTGTGAAACGTACCTACCCACATACGTTTTACCACTTCTTCGCCAAGATAACTTGAAAGCCTTTGCTGCATTTCTTTTGCGGCTTTGTTTGTAAAAGTAACCGCTAAAATATCATAAGGGTTAACGCCTGATTCAACAAGGTTTGCAATGCGCGAAGTCAGGACTTTGGTCTTGCCGCTGCCCGCTCCTGCCAAGACTAAAATCGCTCCGTATTTTTCCTCTACCGCCTGACGCTGCTGTTCATTTAGTCCGTTCAGAAAAGATTTATCCGCAATCATTTGTAAAAAACTTCCTCTAAAATTGTTAAGGACTTCCCAAAATGGGCAAAGTCATGATATTATTATCATTATAATATAAAAACAGATAACAGGGAAATTAAATGAGCGAAAACGAAAAAGAAAACCGACAACAATCAATTGTAGTACCTCTTGATGATTTAGATAAGGTATCGGAAGATGACATTCACAAAGTAGACACACTGGCTCAAGAGCTTGCAACAATAAGACAAAGCGCTAAAAGAATAGCAATAATCGGTAGTCGTAACCTCACAATTACCCACCAGCAAATAATTGAAACACTTACAACAAGCCTTGTTATGCAAGGTAACACAATAATCACATCGGGCGGTTCATCAGGAACAAACGCCGCAGCCATAAGAGGCGCCATGAAAGCAAACCCCGATAAACTAAAAGTTATTCTTCCCCAGACAATCGGCCAGCAGCCGTCAGACGTACAAGACCAGCTCATCGGCGTACCAAATATTATTGAGCACCCTGATAGAGCTATGATGACACTTGCTGATGCTTCAAGAATATGCAACAGAGAGATAATAAGCGAATGTCAGCAGCTTATTTGTTTTCTTTCTCATACTTCAAACACTTTACACAAAGCGGTTGATTTTGCCGAGGACTCTCACAAAGTTGTTACGGTATTTTACCTTGACTAATATAAACGGTTGAAATTAATCTCGTTTTTAACAAAATTCAAATGATTTTTCATATAATTATCTTAAAAGATTATAAAATAGAGGTAATTATATGACTAATACGGCATTGAATGAAAACGAGGGTTTAATTGTCCAGATTATAGGACCGGTTATAGACGTCGAGTTTCCTCATGGCAACTTACCCGAGATTTATGATGCACTAAATATTTATAACGAAAACGGTGAAAAAACAACGGCAGAAGTGCAACAGCTGCTTGGAGAAAACACTATCCGCTCGGTTGCGATGTCATCTACAGACGGCTTAAGACGCGGTATGAAAGTTGTAAACACAAAAGAACCTATTAAAGTTCCTGTTGGTAAAGCCGTGTTAGGCAGAATTACAAATGTTCTTGGTGAACCTGTTGACAACAAGGGCCCAATTGAGGCGGCTGATTATTTACCGATTCACAGAGAATCGCCAAAATTAACCGAACAAAACACTAATATTGAAATTCTTGAAACAGGTATTAAAGTTATCGACCTTTTAATGCCATACCAAAAAGGCGGTAAAATCGGTCTTTTTGGCGGTGCTGGCGTTGGTAAAACAGTTCTTATTCAAGAACTTATCCACAATATCGCAATGGCACATGACGGTGTTTCGGTTTTTGGCGGTGTTGGTGAAAGAACTCGTGAAGGAAACGACCTTTATAACGAATTTAAAGAGTCAGGCGTACTTGACAAAGTAGCACTGATATACGGTCAGATGAACGAACCTCCGGGAGCTCGTATGAGAGTGGGGCTTTCTGCTCTTACATCGGCTGAATATTTCCGTGATGTAACAAGACAGGATGTACTTTTGTTTATTGATAACATTTTCCGTTTTGTACAAGCCGGTTCTGAAGTATCAGCATTACTTGGACGTATGCCCTCTGCTGTTGGTTATCAGCCGACACTGGCTCAGGAAGTGGGTGAGTTACAAGAGCGTATTACATCAACTAAAGAAGGTTCAATCACATCAGTTCAGGCAATTTACGTTCCTGCAGATGACTTGACTGACCCTGCTCCTGCTACAACATTTACTCACCTTGATGCTTCAACGGTATTATCCCGTCAGATTGCATCATTAGGTATTTACCCTGCTGCTGACCCGCTTGAATCAAGCTCAAGAGCGCTTGACCCGAATATCATCGGCGAGGAGCACTACGAAGTAGCTAAAAAAGTTCTTGAAATTCTTCAAAAATACAAAGACTTGCAAGATATCATTGCAATTTTGGGTATGGATGAATTGTCCGAAGAAGATAAACTTACTGTTAACAGAGCAAGAAAAATCCAAAAATTCCTGTCACAGCCTTTCTTTGTAGCTGAACAATTCTCAGGCACAAAAGGCAAATATGTAAAACTTGAAGATTCGATTAAAGGCTTTAAGGAAATTATAGAAGGCAAACACGATGATGTACCCGAACAAGCTTTCTATATGGTAGGAACAATTGAGGACGTACTTGAAAAAGCTAAGCAAACGGCGGCAGTATAATGAATGAAAATTCAAATAAAATCAAATTAAAAGTAATAACTCACGAAAAATTAGTCTTTGAGCGCGACGTTGACGAACTTTATGTTCAAAGTACAGACGGAAGATTGGGTATTTTGCCCAATCACATCCCTGTAGTTTGCGCGCTCGATATCGGCGTAACAAAAGTTATAGTTGATAAAGAACCAATTCATATCACAACTATGGCAGGCGTTTTACAATTTAGCCAAAATGAGGCTACAATTTTAACCGATATCGCTGAACTTGGCGACGATATTGACCTTGCTCGTGCAAACGCCGCAAAAGAGCGTGCTCAAGCAAGAATTAACGCCAAAGATGAAAAAGACGACATTTTAAGAGCACAGTTTGCCCTTGCAAAAGCAATCGCAAGAATCAGTGCAAAAGAAAAGCATATCTAAATTTCATATCCCGCAACGGATAAAATAAGTGTATTTTCTTTTGTATCAATTATTGCCCACCTGATAGGGTCAGTACCTTGTGTTTTTATTTCTTGCTCAATAAATTCAGCCTTTGGAGGCATAGAGTCTGCTTTTATCTGAATTATTTTATCGACTATTTTCATCCAAGCAAAATCCCTGCCATACAAGCTGAAATATAAGAGGCAAAAGTACCGCAAATAAGAGCCTTTATACCAAGTGTTGCAAGGTCTTTTCTCCTTGAGGGTGCAAGCTCACCAATGCCGCCTATTTGAATTGCAACAGAACCAAAGTTTGCAAAACCGCACAGTGCAAAGCTTGCAATGACTTCTGCCTTATGTGTGATAATTCCCTGCAGACCAACTAAATCCGTATAGGCAATAAATTCGTTTAGTACAAGCTTTTCACCCATCATAGCACCAACGCTGGCACAATCGGTAAAAGGAACACCCATAATAAGCGCAAAGAAAGAAAAGATTGAGCCCAAAATAGTTTTTAAATTCAAATCCGTAAGGTCAATAAAGGGCAGATTTATATGTAAAACATTATGCAAAAACAAACCTACATAGCCAAGTGACCAGTCAATCATAGAAATTAGCGCCAATAGCGCTATAAGCATTGCTATAACATTTAACGACACCCTCATACCGTCTGAAGCACCATGTGCTATAGCGTCAATAAGATTGACATAAGGGCTTTTTATATCAATTTTTACATCATCTTTTGTCTTTGACTCCTCAGTTTCAGGGAAAACAATTTTTGAAACAACAAGCGCTCCGGGTGCTGCCATGATACTTGCAGCAAGCAAAAACTTGGCATCCACGCCCATTGCAATATAAATTGCCATAACTCCGCCTGCAATGCAAGCCATAGAACCAGTCATAGAGGCTAAAAGTTCTGATTTTGTAGCGGTTGCAAGGTAGGGGCGAATAAGAATTTGAGCCTCAACCTGCCCTACAAAAGCACTTGCAATGTTAGAAAGTGCCTCAGCACCTGAAACATTCATGATTTTGTACATAATTTTTGCAAAAAACTGCACAACTCTTTGCATTATGCCAAAGTGATAGAGAATATTAACTATTGCCAGCACAAAAATTATTGTTATCACAAGTTTTGTGGCAAATAAGAAATTAGCCCCGGGGTAGAAAATAGAGTCTATTTTTTCAGGTGAATCATTTAAAAAGCCAAAAACAAAGTCGCCGCCTGCGTTTGCAAAGTATAAAATTTTCTCTATACACTTTGCAACCCCTGAGATTATCTTTTGACCAAGAGGTATCGTTAATATAAAAACAGCGAGCAAAAACTGAAGCAAAAGTCCCGATATAACGGTTTTTAAGCTAATTGCTTTTTTGTTGTTAGACATAAGGTAACATATGCCTAAAATAATTACTATACCTATAATTCCAACAAATCTTTCCAAAACCAGAGAGCTCCTTTTTGTTTAATTATAACCAAAAAGAAACTTCCATGCAAAATTAAGATTTATTGTTTGCTAAGCGCTCTCGCGCTAAGCTCATGCTTGCTTACGCTATGCTCCTGTGGAGTTTTGGAACAAAACTCTTACGTCGCTTTCGTAGTGCTCCATTACGCCGGCTCGTCGCCGCCGTCATTGGGAGCACCGGCTTACGCTATGCTCCTGTGGAGTTTTGGAACAAAACTCTTACGTCGCTTTCGTAGTGCTCCATTACGCCGGCTCGTCGCCGCCGTCATTGGGAGCACCGGCTTACGCAACAAAAAAGCGAGCCGACCAACATTTTGAACCCGTCCAAAAATCTTTTATCGCAACCCCGAATATAGATGACAGGTAGTTATCGACTCACCTCTTATATATTACACTATTTTTTAAGGCATTTTATCGCCCGTTGGAATTAGCACTCAGGCATTATTTTTTGTATAATTTTCATACAAAAAATTAATAATATAATTTGCACACAAAAGTCCGCTGACAGCAGGTACTACTGGGGTTGAGGCGGGGGTGAATTTTGTTATCTCAATTTGTGTTTCATCCTTTTTAGTTATTTTTTGTATCGTTTTTATTTTTTTAAGAGATTTAGGACTCTCATCACTCCAGACAACCATCATGCCTGAGTCTATTCCCTCTTTTTTTAAACGGGAAATTACATTTTTTACAAAAGGGCATTTTGTCTTAATTTCAGATAAATCGCTAACCCTGAGTCTTGACGCATCAAGCCTGTTGCCTGCCCCAAGAGAAGTTATAACTTTTATATTATTGTCTTTACAGTATTTTAAAAGCCCTATTTTTGAGCGCAGAGAATCAATAGCATCTACCACAAAATCAACACTCTTACCAAAAATTTGCTCATTTTGCGACCCGTCATAAAAATCTTCATAAACAAAAATCTCTACATCAGGGTTTATATCTTTCATTCTTTTTCTAAAAACTTCCGTCTTTTTGTGTCCAACGGTAGAATTTAGCGCTATTATTTGTCTGTTTATATTGCTTTTTGAAACAGTATCAAAATCTACAATGCTAAAAGTTCCAGCCCCTGCCCTTACAAGCGCATCAAGAGCGTATCCGCCGACTCCACCAAGGCCAAAAACCGCTATATGCAAACCCTTTAAATACTTTTGAAACTCATCGCCCCAATACATTGTATTTCTTAAGAAAATCTCATCCATACCTTATCCCTTGACAGCCCCTTCGTTTGCTCCTGAGATAAAATATTTTTGCAAAGATACAAAGAAAATTACAATGGGCACGATTGATATCATCGAACCTGCGGCAATAAGCCTGTAGTCTGCGCTAAATGCACCTTGCAGATTATTTATACCGACAGGTAGAGTAAATAATTTTTCGTTTGTCAAAACAATGCTGGGCCACAAAAACTCTCCCCAGCTGCCAATAAAAGTAAATATTGCAAGGACTGCAAGAGACGGCTTAATCATAGGGAGTAAAATCCTAAAGAAAATCTGCCAAGAATTGCACCCGTCAACAACGGCACTTTCCTCAAGCTCTTTTGGTATAGATAAAAACGCCTGCCTTAAAAGGAATATTCCAAAAGCATTAACCGCAAAAGGAAGTATCATTCCAATATATCCTGCAAGCGACCCGTATGAATCAACAAGGTTTAACTTTAGAGTAATTATATACACAGGAAGCATAATAGCTTGAAAAGGCACCATAATGGTTGCAAGTATTGCAAAAAAAGCTATTTTCTTACCCGCAAATTCCATTCTTGCAAGGGGATACGCCGCCATAGCAGAGAATATTAAATTTAAAATAACGGTAAAAAATGCAACTATAAAGCTGTTTATAACATATCCTACAATAGGTACAAGCTTTAATACTTCGGAAAAATTCTCAAACGTAAAATCCTGCGGTATAAAAACGGGCGGATATTGAAAAATATTCTCCCCTGCTCCTTTAAGCGCGGTTGATAACAACCACAAAAAAGGCAGCAGTGATAAAACACAGACCAGAAGTAAGATTATATGAGCGGATATACCTTTAAAAAAATTCTTAATCACAGTCCGTATTTTTTCCTTTCAAATACAAAAATATTGATTAGCGAAAAAGCCATAACCACAACGAGTAAAATCACCGCTGCAGCTGACGCTATACCTAAATCAAGATTTTCAAAGGCTCTTTCATAAATGTAGTATACAATTGTTTTTGTTGAATCAAGCGGGCCGCCTCGCGTCATAACATAAATTTCAACAAAGACTTTTAGTGCCGATATTGAACTTATGGTAGAAACAAGAGCAATTGTCGGCATAATATGAGGAACGGTAACATTCATATGCTTTTGCCAGGATGATGCCCCGTCAACATCAGCAGCATCATAGAGGTCTTTTGGTACACCCATTAAAGCTGCAAGATAAATCATCATATAGTACCCGACACCCTTAAAAATAGTAACAAGAGCAACGGACATCATTGCAAACCTTGGGTCAGAAAGCCAGCCTATGGGTTTTATATGTAAAATATCAAGAAAATAGTTAAATAACCCCTCCGGAGCATACAACCACTTAAAAGCTATTGCCACAACTACAATTGAGACAACAACAGGCAGATAAATTACAAGTTTATATAATGTCTTTCCCCTTATTTTTGTATTTAAAAGCACTGCCAAAAATAGCGGGAAAATAACCAAAAAAGGCACGCACAAAATCAGAAAATAAAATGTATTTAAAATTGTTTTTAAAAATTGAGGGTTCTTTATAAGGTAAAGATAATTAGCCCATGATGCGAATTGCGGATTGTATATGTCTTTTGAATAATCAAAAAAGCTAAGATGTATCGTTTGCACAAAAGGTACAAAAAAGAACACTCCTAAGAGTACAAAGGCGGGTATTAAAAACAAATAGGGTGTTAAACGAAACATAAAACTCATCTTCTAAATAATAAATGAATGACAAAAAAAATTCAAATCTACAGTTCAAATATTACAAAATATATGTTAAAATATATTTAGAAGGTATTGATAATGTGGCAAGAAATTTTATGCTCGGGTTTTATATCCTTGAAGGAGGCAGGACGTGATTGAACCTATTAAAATGAAACCTCAAAATTCAACAAATTTTAAGGGAATTAATGCAAATCATGACCCCCTAAATGCAAGAAATTCCTACGCAAGTGTGCTTAAGGACAACGAGGGCGTACTGTATCAGGAAGCGCTTAAATTACAGCGACATGACCCTTCAAAAAACGGGGCTTTAATTGACCTTAAGGGTTAATTAACAAGTTTTATAGAAAAGCGCTTTTAGCGCTTTTTTTATTGTCAAAAAGTTAAAAGAAAAAATAACCTTAAAAATAAGTTTTTTTGTATTCATAGAATTTATACGAGCACAAAAATACGAATAGTTTTTAAATATAAAACAAAGCATATCAAAGTGCAGATTTTTATTCCATCTTATAAGCCTATCTACGGACTCGGGCTTTAGATATCTAAAATTACCCATTACAGGATTTGTTCCAGAGCAGTTGCTCCTATGACGCCTGTAGGCAAATAGAGGTTTTGAAACAATAGCACTTGAGCCAATTAAATGCAAAAACGAGAATATAAACTTATCTGCACCTGTTTTATAGTTTTCTATATTTTTGAATAAAAACAAGAACTCAAGAGCACTTCTTCTCATCATGGCAGAAGTTGAAGGATTCCAACACCACGCGCCAAATGGGCACTGCTTATCCGTTATTCTCTTTACTTCAAAATTTTCAAAATCCGTATCGAATATTTTATCGGCAGAAAGTTTTTTGTACACACCTCCCGAGTTTTTAAATGTCGGAGATGCAAGAGAGTTTAGACAGTGAATGGTTGAATTTTCATCAATTTCACACTGTGCAGCACTTACAAAAGCAACACTTACATTCATATGCGCTTGGAGAAGAACCGACAAATAATCTTCCAGAAGAACATCGTCTGCGTCTATCATACAGACAAATTCGCCTCTTGAAACCTTTAAGCCTGTTAAAAAAGCACCCAGTTGACCCTCATTTTTCTTTGTTTCAATAACTCTTATATCACTTGCCCCAAAAAACTTTGAGATTATATTTTTATTTTTATAATTTTTCTCAATTACTGCTTTAGTTTCCTCATCAGAAAAATCATCAACAATAATTATTTCAAAATTTCTATATGTTTGATTTTCAATACTTTTAATACACTCGGGCAAGTAAGCGCCGAGGTTATGGCATGTAACTATAAGACTTACAAGAGGTTTATTAAATTCGTTCATGGGAACAATTGTAGCATATTTTATTGGCCATAAAATAAACTATAAGAAGTATTTAGAGGTTTTTTAAGAAAATTTAAAAAATATATTGATTATTTTTTTTGTCTTTGCTAGTATGAAAAATGTCGCAGGGCTAAGACTTTGTGAATTGAAAATTTAATATGGGGGATTAGCTCAGTCCCGTAAAGCAAATGCTTTACAAAGTTAGTATAAGCACCGTGGGTG
>CALUYW010000028.1 GCA_944325105.1 Candidatus Gastranaerophilales bacterium
GATACAGACGTAGATACCGATACGGATGTTGACACTGACACTGACGTCGATACAGACACCGATATTGATACAGACACCGATATTGATACAGACACTGATGTTGACACAGATACTGACGTAGATACCGATACGGATGTTGACACTGACACTGACGTCGATACAGACACCGATATTGATACAGACACTGATGTTGACACAGATACTGACGTAGATACCGATACTGATGTTGACACTGACACTGACGTCGATACAGACACCGATATTGATACAGACACTGATGTTGACACAGATACTGACGTAGATACCGATACTGATACAGATACTGATACAGACGTTGACATAGATGAACCCGACCATCCAGACGTTGATACAGACAGCGATACAGATACAGACATCGATACTGACGTAGATACAGATACAGATACTGATGTTGATACAGATACTGACACTGACACAGACGTAGATACCGATACGGATGTTGACACTGACACTGACGTCGATACAGACACTGATGTTGATACAGATACTGACACTGACACAGACGTAGATACCGATACGGATGTTGACACTGACACTGACGTCGATACAGACACTGATGTTGATACAGATACTGATACAGACGTTGACATAGATGAACCCGACCATCCAGACGTTGATACAGACAGCGATACAGATACAGACATCGATACTGACGTAGATACAGATACAGATACTGATGTTGATACAGATACTGACACTGACACAGACGTAGATACCGATACCGATACAGATACTGATGTTGATACAGATACTGACACTGACACAGACGTAGATACCGATACCGATACAGATGTTGATACTGATACTGACGTAGATACCGACGTTGACACTGATACAGACGTAGATACCGATACGGATGTTGACACAGATACAGATACTGATACTGACTGTGAAGATCCACCGGAAGTAGATAGCAACTATGATGACCCGTTTGCAAATTCATCAATAAACGATTTTCCTGACATTACAATGCCGACAACACAACAAGCTTCGGCACCAGATGTACCTAAGTCAGATGACATATTTAGCGGCGTTGATGATATATTCTACGAATCATAATAAAACTCAAAAGCGGCTTACCAAAGCCGCTTTTTTAGTATGAAGAATCTATTGTAGCACCACCCAGCACCGTGTCATTATGATAAATAACAACTGCCTGACCCGGAGCAACCGAGCTCTGTGGAATTAAAAATTCAATTTTAAGCTTATTGCCATCTTGCGGATACACAATACACTCAAAAGGTTGTTGCGCAGAACGAATTTTAATCTGAGCTTCAAAAGCTTTATCAGGAATTATATTTGAAATCCAACTTGCACATGAAGCAAATAAACCATTAGAATAAGTATTATCTTTAGTAGATACTATTAACCTGTTTTGTTTAGTATCAAAACCTACAACATACAAGGGTTCGCTATAAGCTATCAACAGACCTTTTCTCTGTCCTATAGTATAATTACAAAGCCCGTTATGACGACCGAGAATATTACCATGTATATCCACAATGTCACCACAATTTTTCTCGCATTCAAAAAGGTCAGAATACGAACCGGAGTAGAAGTCTTGGCTATCCTGTTTTGTGGCTACAGGTATATTATTTTTTGCAGCATATTCCCTTGTTTGTTCTTTAGTCATTGAGCCAAGTGGAAAGATAACATTTTTAAGTACATCCTGACTAAGTCCATATAAAAAATACGACTGGTCTTTTTTTAAGTCAATAGCCCTCTTTAAAACAAATTCTTGATTATTTTCATCAAATTCACATCTTACATAGTGCCCTGTTGCAAATTTATCAAATACAAGTCCCATCTGTTTGGCTTTGCTGGGAAAAACACCGAACTTTATAATGGGATTACACATGATACAAGGGTTTGGAGTGCGAGCATTTAAGTACTCACTTTTAAATTTTGAAAATACAAGATTGTCAAATTCTTTTGAAACATCAACGAGATGAAAATCACAACCGACAAAAGCGCAATTTGCCTTGGCATCATTAATTTCTTCTGTTTTATCAGACCCATAACAAGAACGGGCAAGAGAGTTTTTAGTTTCGCCGGAATAAATTTTCATCATAGCGCCTAAAATTTCATAATGTTGGCTTTTTAAAATATGGGCAGCAACAGCAGAATCTACACCGCCTGATATACCTACAAGTACTCTCATACATGCGATTTTAACATAAATATATACTTGTTTGACACTGTAATTTAATTTTTGTAAAATGTAGTGATGTTACCAATAATAGATGAAGAAGTAATTGAGAAGATTTTAAGCGAAGCTATGCAAGATATACATAGCTGGCGCAAGAAAATGATTCATTATATTAAAGAAGAAAATCCCGAAGTAAATACAGCAATTATTGAAATTTCCCAAGGAACGGATTTAGACCCCAAAGCAGTAGCAACGGGTGCGTATATGACATATATGCTACTTGAAAAAGCTTCTGAAAAAGACAATGGTACAATTGATTTTGAAGAATAATCAGATTGGTGTAAAATAAGATTATGAGTAGTGCAAACAGTACAGAAAAAATAATTGAGATGTCTTATGTGGCAAAAATTCTCAATAATATTCGTGAAGTAATAGCCGAGGACAGACGCCAAAAGCAACCACTTATACTTAGGATTAACGAAGCATTTATTTTTAATATTGCGCGCAAGGCACTTGTGGATAAGAATTCTACTTTTTTGATGTCCATAGCAGGCGAGTCAGCCTCCGGCAAAACCACACTTGTTAAAAACACGGCAAAAGCCTGTTTAAAGTCAGAAACAAACGACGTTTATACGGTCGTATGTTGTGATGATTATTACAAAGATGCATCAAAAGAGCTTGCTCAAGCAGGCAGTTACGAAGAACTTTTTAAATCCGGTTTTAGCTTTGATACACCTGATGCCATTGACCTTGCACTCATGAAAGAGCATTTAATTGCACTTAAGGAAGGTAAAGAAATTCGCTCACCTTTATATAATTTTGTTACCTGCGAGAGCAAAAAAGATATGGTGTTAAAAAAACCCGCAAAACTCATACTAAACGAGGGATTATATGTCCTTAACGAATGTATGCGAGATATCGTTGATGTTAAAATATATGTCTATACTCCTTTTGAAATAATCAAAGAGCGCTGGTATGCACGCGCTGTGTCACGTGGTAAGATAGGCAAAGCGGCGGATATGCAATTCCATGACGTAAACCAAACTGCATTCAGATATATTAGACCGACAATGGATATGGCAGATATTGTTGTAAACGGACTTACAACGCAAGAATATATTGAGGATATGACGCATCGCTTTATTAATGCAATTACCGATGTTATAAATAAAAGATAGTACTTGACATTACACCTTGATTATATATTATAAATATGTCCAATGGGGCGTCGCCAAGTGGTAAGGCAGCTGGTTTTGGTCCAGCCATTTCAGAGGTTCGAATCCTTTCGCCCCAGCCAATTAACTCCCGATACATTCGGGAGTTTTTTGTTATAATTCAATTATGCTATATCTTCACTCATACACTTCACCATTGGGTAAAATTTTCCTTACATCAGATTCCAGGACTCTTATAAGCGTCTGCTTTGAGGAGCAATTTAAAGAGTCAAAAAACTACACAAAAAACAATACATCTAAGGCAATTGTAAGCACCAAGAAGTGGCTTGACAAATACTTTGACAATAAGGTACCAAAAATATCAGAACTTGAGTTTAAAATCCATTCCACACCCTTTAGAGAAAGAGTATGGAGAGAACTTTTAAAAATTCCTTATGGCAAAACAACAACATACGGAAATATCGCCCAAAACATGGCAAATTCTCTTGGTATTAAAAAAATGTCATCACAGGCGATAGGCACTGCAATAGGAAAAAATCCCCTATTGATTATAATACCTTGTCACAGGGTAGTGGGGGCAAATAATTTAGGGGGCTACAGTGCAGGCTTAGAGAAAAAAATTGAACTCCTAAAACACGAAAATATTTTATAATTTTAATCAAGAAACTAATAAGATACACAGAAATCAAAAAGGCAGATAAAAAAACCATAATGATACTTATAATGGTTTAGTTACAAAATCAGGGGCAATCATTATGAAAAAATTACTTACAGGAATTTTAACTATTAGTGCAATCTCAATAGGAATTACCGATGTACAAGCACTGACAAGATTTACAACATATAGCAACTACTCAACACCAAACTCCACTGTGCGAACAATATACCCCGGAGTTGCAAACAGATATGATGCAAATGGCAGACGCATAGGAACATATATAACAAATACAAACGGTATAACAAGAAGCTACGACAGATACGGCAGGCAAAACGGAGTTTTTATACCAACTAACCGCAATATAAACAGAACATACTACAATAGATACAATCCAAACTATTACAACTATAACGGCGGCTTCGGCGGATTAAAAAGTTACAATAGGTTTGGAAGACAAATAAGATAAAAAAAGGGAGCGCAATGTAGAATTACTACCTGGAGCGCACTCCCAGAATTAAGATACGAAACCTGTGAAGTTCGAACTCTACGCCTATGGCGTTAGTGAGAACGAACAGGCATAAGGATGT